>NZ_JBTJEN010000001.1:0-691212 GCF_054456575.1 Pseudomonas sp. Eth.TT006
GAGGCTTCGATGAACTGAAGCAAGCCGCTGCCGAAAACTGCGTAACTCGTTGAATCTCAAGGAGTTTTCCGTTTCGACTGCGCCGGAAGTGGGGCGAATTATAGACCTCCTGGATCTGCCGTCAACCGTTAATTTCAGTTTTCTTTCAATAACTTGCAGGCAGGCTAAAAAGAAGCCAATCCCTTCTATATAGAAGAAGGAATCAGCGCGCTTCTATATAGAAGGGAAGCTCACAGCACGCCATCGCCCTTCAGCGCAGCCACCGCTCCAGCACCCAGACCCAGCACCCGCTGCAAAACCTCCAGCGTATGCTCGCCCAGCAATGGCGGAGCACGCCGATACTCGACCGGTGTCTCCGAGAGACGTATCGGACTGGCCACTTGCGGCACCATACCCGCCAGCGCATGAGGTAATTCAATCGCCAAACCACGCGCCTTTACCTGCGGATCCTCAAAAACCTGTGACAGATCATTGATCGGCCCACACGGCACGCCTGCCTGCTCCAACTGAGCGACCCATTCGGCTGTGGTCTTGAACACCGTCGCCTGGCGAATCAGCGGAATCAGCGCCGCCCGGTTCGCCACCCGCAGCTTGTTCGTGGCAAAACGCGGATCATCCGCCCACTGCGGCTGCCCGGCCACCTCGGCAAACTTGCGGAACTGCCCGTCATTCCCCACGGTAAGAATGAAATCACCGTCGGCCGTAGGAAAGTCCTGATAAGGCACGATATTCGGATGAGCATTACCCAGACGCTTGGGCGCATTGCCCGTAGTCAGATAGTTCATCGCCTGATTGGCCAGACACGCAACCTGGACATCCAGCAACGCCATATCGATATGTTGTCCAC
Source organism: Pseudomonas sp. Eth.TT006 (assembly GCF_054456575.1). NCBI lineage: Bacteria > Pseudomonadati > Pseudomonadota > Gammaproteobacteria > Pseudomonadales > Pseudomonadaceae > Pseudomonas > Pseudomonas sp. Eth.TT006. Next base: position 848 of record NZ_JBTJEN010000001.1, read on the forward strand.
CGCCGTCGTGATCCCGATGCGCCAAAGCCGCAAGGATCGCAACCGTCGAATACAGACCCGTCAGGATATCGGTCAGCGCCACCCCAACCTTCACCGGCCCTGCGCCCTCATCCCCCTCGGGGCGTCCGGTCAGGCTCATCAGCCCGCCCAGCCCCTGGATCATGAAGTCGTAACCCGCACGCTTGGCGTACGGCCCGGTCTGACCGAATCCGGTAATCGAGCAGTAGATCAGGTCCGGATTGATCGCTTTCAGCGACGCATAGTCCAGTCCATACGCCGCCAGGCCACCGACCTTGAAATTCTCGATGAGAATGTCCGACTTTGCAGCCAGATCCCGCACAAGCTGCTGCCCCTCGGGACGCGTGAAGTCGATGGTCACCGATTGCTTGTTGCGGTTGGCCGACAAATAGTAGGCCGCCTCGCTGGTGCTCTCCCCATAAGCGTCTTTAAGGAAGGGCGGCCCCCAGGCGCGCGTATCGTCGCCATTACCCGGGCGCTCGACCTTGATCACCTCGGCGCCAAGGTCGGCGAGGATCTGCCCGGCCCACGGCCCGGCCAGTACCCGTGATAAATCCAGAACCCGCAGATGCGACAGCGCGCCCATCGTCGCTCTCCTGTTAATAGAACGCCTGCAGACCGGTTTGCGCGCGACCGAGGATCAACGCGTGGACGTCGTGCGTCCCTTCATAGGTATTCACCACTTCCAGGTTGACCAGGTGACGGGCCACACCGAACTCGTCGGAGATACCGTTGCCGCCCAACATGTCCCGGGCCATCCGAGCGATATCCAGCGACTTGCCGCAGGAATTGCGCTTCATGATCGAAGTGATCTCGACCGCCGCCGTGCCTTCATCCTTCATGCGCCCCAGGCGCAGACAACCTTGCAGGGCCAACGTGATCTCGGTCTGCATGTCAGCCAGTTTCTTCTGGACCAACTGAGTGGCAGCCAACGGACGACCGAACTGTTGACGATCCAGGGTGTACTGGCGAGCGGTGTGCCAGCAGAATTCGGCAGCGCCCAATGCGCCCCAGGAAATGCCGTAACGTGCAGAGTTCAGGCAGGTGAACGGACCTTTCAGGCCACGCACATCGGGAAAGATGTTCTCTTCAGGCACAAAAACGTTGTCCATGACAATTTCGCCGGTGATCGATGCGCGCAGACCGACCTTGCCGTGAATCGCCGGAGCGCTCAGGCCCTTCCAGCCCTTCTCCAGCACGAAGCCACGGATGTCGCCGGCATCGTCCTTGGCCCAGACCACGAATACATCGGCGATCGGGCTGTTGGTGATCCACATCTTGGCCCCAGTCAGGCTGTAGCCGCCGTCGACCTTGCGCGCCCGAGTGATCATCGCGCCCGGATCGGAGCCATGGTTCGGCTCAGTCAGACCGAAGCAGCCGATCCATTCGCCGGACGCCAGTTTCGGCAGGTATTTCTGTTTCTGCGCTTCAGTGCCGAATTCATTGATCGGCACCATCACCAACGAGGACTGCACACTCATCATCGAACGGTAGCCGGAGTCGACACGCTCCACTTCGCGAGCAATCAGACCGTAGCTGACGTAGTTCAGACCGCTGCCACCGTACTGCTCAGGGATGGTCGCGCCGAGCAAGCCGACTTCGCCCATTTCGCGGAAAATCGCCGGATCGGTTTTCTCATGACGGAAAGCTTCGAGGACACGTGGCGCCAGACTCTGCTGAGCGAACTGGGCGGCGGTGTCGCGGATCATGCGCTCCTCTTCGGTGAGCTGTTGATCCAGCAACAGGGGATCGATCCAGTTGAAGCTAGCTTTAGCGCCCATGAGTGTGTCCTCGCAAATCGGTGAATTGACGTGGGATTGATCCTAGGCCCGGTTCGCCATCGCGGCAAACGAGGATTTTGCATCCTGTTGTGCTAATTTCTCACTCCGAAACGTCGCTGAATGCCTTTTATGCGGCGTATTAGTGAGGTTGATGTACATGCGCAGGAAGATCCCCAGCACCGCCGCCCTGATCAGCTTCGAAGCCGCCGCGCGCCACGAAAGCTTTACCAGGGCCGCCGAAGAACTTTCCCTCACCCAAGGCGCGATTTGCCGACAGATCGCCAGCCTTGAGGAGTTCCTCAGTGTGGAACTGTTCCGACGCTCGCGACGCGGGGTGAAGCTGACTGAAGCCGGCCTTTCCTACAGCCGTCGGGTCGCCACGCAACTGGATGCCGTCGAGCGCGACACGCTCTCGGTCATGGGCCAGCAGGGCACCAACGTGATCGAACTGGCAGTGGTGCCGACCTTCGGCACGCAATGGCTGCTGCCAAGGCTCAAGGATTTCCAGCTCAAGCATCCTGAAGTCACAGTCAACCTGACTAACCGCACCCGGCCATTCCTGTTTGCCGACACCGATTTCGACGCGGCCATCTACTTCGGCGACGCCGATTGGTCGGGTACCGAATCCCACCGATTGATGGGCGAAAATCCGATGCCGGTGTGCAGCCCCGCCCTACTCGGCAGCCAGACACATCTGACACCCGGCGAGATTGCCGAGCTGCCACTGCTGCAACAGACCACCCGCCCCTACGCCTGGCGTCAATGGTTCAACTCGCAACACCTGAACATCCCGCGTGACATGACAGGCCCACGCTACGAGCTATTCTCCATGCTCGCCCAAGCGGCCATGCATGACATGGGCATTGCGCTGATCCCACCGTTCCTGATCCAGCGCGAACTGGCCGAGAATCGCCTGGTGATCGCCAACCCGAATGCGCTCTCCAGTCTCAAGGCGTATTACCTGATGATTCCCGAGCGAAAAGTGGAATCGGCATCGCTCAAGGCATTTCGCGACTGGCTGGTGAAACAGGCAAACAGCTACAACCTCGAAGAATAAAGGGTTGCAGCAATTGTTAACCCGGTAGTCAGAAAATCCAAAGCCCTACAGATATAAGTATTTGTCGCAAAATCGCAGACTGTATCCGAAAGTCGTACAGACGTCCCACAAGCGCCTGCGGACGTGGCTTTGAGCCTCCATTCGCGACTCATTACTGCCTATTCACGCCGCCGATGCGAATTTTTTTAAAATTCGGCCAGAATCCTTGCAAGGCACGGCCCGCAAGGGATTCAACTGGCCATCTGCGACATTCGGTCACGGCATGACTTGTAGTTAATTTTCCGTCACCCGTCATAATCCCTTGAAGGGCATATAGTTCGCCTGCAAAATGCCGCGCCCCGCTCTGATTTGGCGGGATTGTGCTGATCGGCCGCCCCAGTCGCACCATCCGCAGTGCCTGGGTTTACTCAATAAGATCACGCAGGAGATTTGACGTGCACATTGGTGTTCCTCTCGAAACCCAGACCGGTGAAACACGGGTTGCTGCAACCCCGGAAACCATTAAGAAGCTGATCAGCCAAGGTCATAAGGTCACTGTGCAAACCGGCGCCGGCGTTAAAGCCAGTGTGGTCGACAGTGCCTATGAAGCAGCCGGCGCAACCATTGGCAGTGCCAATGATGCGTTCGGTGCCGAGCTGATTCTCAAAGTGGTCGCCCCCAGCGACGCCGAACTCGCGCTGATCAAGCGCGGCACGGTGCTGGTGGGGATGCTCAATCCGTTCAATAACGAAACCATCGCGAAAATGGCCGAATCCGGGATTACCGCATTCGCCCTTGAAGCGGCGCCGCGCACCTCCCGCGCACAGAGCCTCGACGTGCTGTCGTCGCAGGCAAACATTGCCGGCTATAAGGCTGTGTTGCTGGCCGCGCACTACTACCCACGCTTCATGCCGATGCTGATGACTGCCGCGGGCACCGTGAAAGCGGCGCGCGTGCTGATTCTCGGCGCAGGTGTGGCCGGGTTGCAGGCGATTGCCACGGCGAAACGTCTGGGTGCGGTTATCGAAGCGTCTGACGTGCGTCCGGCAGTGAAGGAGCAGATCGAGTCCCTCGGCGCCAAATTCGTCGACGTGCCGTACGAGACCGATGAAGAGCGCGAATGCGCGGTCGGTGTCGGCGGCTACGCGCGCCCGATGCCGGCGAGCTGGATGCAGCGTCAGGCCCTGGCCGTGCACGAACGCGCCAAACAGGCAGACATCGTCATCACCACCGCACTGATTCCGGGCCGCAAGGCACCGACGCTGTTGAGCGCGGACACCGTGGCACAGATGAAACCGGGCTCGGTGGTCATCGACCTCGCTGCGGCCCAGGGCGGCAACTGCCCGCTGACCGTGGCCGATCAGGTAGTGGTCGAGAACGGCGTGACTATCGCCGGCCCGACCAATCTGGCCGGTGAAGTCGCGGCAGACGCCTCGGCGCTGTATGCGCGCAACCTGCTGGACTTCCTCAAGCTGGTGTTCACCAAAGAAGGCCAGTTCGACGTCAACCTCGAAGACGACATCGTCGCCGCGTGCCTGATGTGCCGCGACGGCCAAGTCATCCGCAAAAACGCCTAAGCAGGGATTCAGACGATGGAAGAGCTTATCTCCCCCGGTATCTACAACCTGATCATCTTCGTGCTGGCGATTTATGTCGGTTACCACGTGGTTTGGAACGTTACACCTGCGCTGCACACGCCGTTGATGGCGGTGACCAACGCCATCTCGGCAATCGTGATCGTCGGCGCCATGCTGGCTGCCGCCCTCACCGTCACGCCGCTGGGCAAGACCATGGGCACCCTCGCCGTCGCACTGGCAGCGGTCAACGTGTTCGGTGGCTTCCTGGTCACCCGCCGCATGCTTGAGATGTTCAAGAAGAAAGCCCCGAAAGCAAAAGAAGAGGCGCCGAAGTAATGAGCATGAATCTCGTCACGACGCTCTACCTGATCGCGTCGATCTGCTTCATCCAGGCCCTCAAAGGTCTGTCGCACCCGACCACTTCGCGACGCGGCAATCTGTTCGGCATGCTCGGCATGGCGTTGGCAATCCTGACCACTGTCGGCCTCATCTATAAGTTGGGCGCCGAGCTCGCTACTGCCGGCATTGGTTACGTGATCGTCGGCCTGCTGATCGGCGGTAGCGCCGGTTCGATCATGGCCAAGCGCGTTGAAATGACCAAGATGCCGGAACTGGTCGCCTTCATGCACAGCATGATCGGTCTGGCGGCGGTGTTCATCGCAATTGCTGCGGTGGTCGAGCCGCAATCGCTGGGTATCGTCAAGCAACTGGGCGACTCGATTCCGGCGGGCAACCGTCTGGAGCTGTTCCTTGGCGCGGCAATCGGCGCAATCACCTTCTCCGGCTCGGTGATCGCGTTCGGCAAGCTGTCGGGCAAGTACAAGTTTCGCCTGTTCCAGGGTGCGCCGGTACAGTTCGCCGGTCAGCACAAGCTGAATGCCGTACTGGGCCTGGCGACACTGGTACTGGGCGTGACCTTCATGCTCACCGGTAACCTCACCGCGTTCGCGCTGATGCTGGCTCTGGCGTTCGTGATGGGCGTGCTGATCATCATCCCGATCGGTGGCGCCGACATGCCGGTGGTGGTGTCGATGCTCAACAGCTATTCGGGCTGGGCCGCAGCGGGTATCGGCTTCTCGCTGAACAACTCGATGTTGATTATTGCAGGCTCGCTGGTGGGTTCGAGCGGCGCGATCCTCTCGTACATCATGTGCAAGGCGATGAACCGTTCCTTCTTTAATGTACTGCTCGGCGGTTTCGGCAACACCGCCGACGCTGGCCCGGCAGGCGCCAAAGAAGCCCGTCCGGTGAAATCCGGTTCGGCCGACGACGCGACCTTCCTGCTGACCAACGCCGATACCGTGATCATTGTCCCGGGTTACGGTCTGGCAGTGGCGCGTGCGCAGCATGCACTTAAAGAGCTGACCGAGAAGCTGACCCACCGTGGCGTGACCGTGAAGTACGCGATCCACCCGGTGGCCGGGCGCATGCCCGGGCACATGAACGTGCTGCTGGCCGAGGCCGAAGTGCCTTACGACCAGGTGTTCGAGATGGAAGACATCAACTCCGAGTTCGGCCAGGCCGACGTGGTGCTGGTGCTCGGCGCCAACGATGTGGTCAACCCGGCCGCGAAGAACGATCCGAAATCGCCGATTGCCGGCATGCCGATTCTCGAAGCATTCAAGGCCAAGACCATCATCGTCAACAAGCGCTCGATGGCCAGCGGTTATGCCGGTCTGGACAACGAACTGTTCTACCTGGACAAGACCATGATGGTCTTCGGCGACGCGAAAAAAGTTATCGAAGACATGGTCAAAGCGGTCGAGTAATCCAGCGCTGCAGTACCGGACGCCCCGACTTGTCGGGGCGTTTTCGTTTGCGCAAAGCGTCGGACAATTTGCCGCGTTGTTGCACATCCGGTAACGGTGTTTTACTTCAAACCCGCCAAATAGACGCCTCGTTTGCGACCTTGGTAGCGGGACAGGCGCCCGCGAAATTCACTAGACTGCGCATCCTGCTACTCGCTTCCCGAGAAAATAATCCATGTACCGTGACCGTATTCGCCTGCCTTCGTTGTTGGATAAAGTGATGAGCGCCGCCGACGCCGCCGCTCTGATTGAAGACGGCATGACCGTCGGCATGAGCGGCTTCACCCGCGCCGGCGAAGCCAAAGCCGTCCCTCACGCACTGGCCGAGCGAGCCAAGGTCACGCCGCTGAAGATCAGCCTGATGACCGGCGCCAGCCTGGGCAACGACCTAGACAAGCAACTGACTGAAGCCGGCGTACTGTCGCGGCGCATGCCGTTCCAGGTCGACAGCACCCTGCGCAAGGCAATCAACGCCGGCGAAGTGATGTTCATCGATCAGCACCTGTCGGAAACCGTCGAACAGTTGCGCAACCAGCAACTGAAGCTGCCGGACATCGCTGTGATCGAGGCCGTCGCCATAACTGAACAGGGCCACATCGTACCGACCACTTCGGTGGGCAACTCGGCAAGCTTTGCGATTTTCGCCAAGCAGGTGATCGTCGAGATCAACCTGGCACACAACGCCAACCTCGAAGGCCTGCATGACATCTATATCCCGACCTATCGCCCGACGCGCACGCCGATCCCGCTGGTAAAGGTCGACGATCGCATCGGCAGCACCGCGATTCCGATTCCGCCGGAGAAGATTGTCGCGATCGTCATCACCCAGCAGGCGGACTCGCCGTCCACGGTGTCGACCCCGGACGTCGACACCAACGCCATCGCCGAGCACCTGATCGCGTTCTTCAAGCAGGAAGTGGGCGCCGGGCGCATGACCAACAAGCTCGGTCCGTTGCAGGCCGGGATCGGCAACATCGCCAACGCGGTGATGTGCGGCCTGATCGATTCGCCGTTCGAAGACCTGACCATGTACTCCGAGGTACTGCAGGACTCGACCTTCGACCTGATCGATGCCGGCAAGCTGAGCTTCGCCTCGGGCAGCTCGATCACCCTGTCGGAGCGGCGCAACAGCGATGTGTTCGGCAACTTGGAGAAGTACAAGGACAAACTGGTTCTGCGTCCGCAGGAAATCTCCAACCATCCAGAAGTGGTGCGCCGCTTGGGCATCATCGGCATCAACACCGCGCTGGAGTTCGACATCTACGGCAACGTCAACTCCACCCATGTCTGTGGCACGCGGATGATGAACGGCATCGGTGGCTCCGGCGACTTCGCGCGCAATGCACACTTGGCGGTGTTCGTGACCAAGTCGATCGCCAAGGGCGGGGCGATCTCCAGCGTGGTGCCGATGGTCAGCCACGTTGACCACACCGAGCATGACGTCGACATTCTGGTCACCGAAGTCGGTCTGGCCGACCTGCGCGGCCTGGCCCCACGCGAGCGCGCACGGGTGATCATCGATAACTGTGTGCACCCTGATTACCGTCAGGCACTGAATGACTACTTCACTGCCGCTTGCGCCATCGGTGGTCATACCCCGCACATCTTGCGCCAAGCCCTGAGCTGGCACATTAATCTGGAAGAAACCGGGCGCATGCTCGGGGTTTAACTTTCACAGTCAACCGCTGACGCAAACACAGTTTGTGTCAGCGGCTTGTTCACCCCGCCCAATCTGGAAAAAACTGTACTGCTGTACCGGTGTTTTCCTACAGCGTTTGCCTACCTCACCCTTCGATTTGAACAAAAACGCACCACTTAAGTGCGGACAGGTACAGTTTGCTCAATTTTGACCCATACACTGCCTATAAACAGTTAACTGCACACTCACAATACAGTTGAACTGTATCTAGAGAGACTAGGCAAGGGAGAGGATCATGGGCACCAGTCAAACCACTACCTGATCCCGCCACAAGCGGAAGGATGTCAACCATGGAACGTACACTCAGTTCCGAACTGTTCTTCGAAGACAAAGCTGCAAAAAACCAGGCTTCCCTGCCTCTGCGCGTTATCGCCAACCTGATGTTGTGGCAGCGCCGCATCTCCAGCCGCCACCAACTGGCTCGTCTGGATTCGCGTCTGCTGGCTGACGCCGGTATCAGCGAAGCACAACGCTACGAAGAGCTGAGCAAGCCGTTCTGGCGCTAAGTAGCGTCGCTGGCTCTGGTCGTTAGACCCACCGCCAGCAACCCGAATTGAACACACAAGACCCGTCGCGGGAAACCGCGACGGGTCTTGTCGTTTCGGGGTTTGAAAAGCGCCCATACAGCGACTTGTAGCAACGACAGGTACAGTTCTAATAATTATAAATCTGAACCAGTACAATTTTGCTTCGGTGTATCTGCTGCTCACAATTCATCCGGCGCAGCATGTCCCTTACTCCTCCTCGGTTTAGGGAATGCGCCATGAAAGACTTACAGGATGTTTCAACCATTTCACTTCACCCGCATGTCCGTTCGCACCCACTGCGCCGCCTGCTCCGTGACTTATGGCAAGGTCTGGAGCGCGCCAGAACGCGGCGTCTGCTGGCTCAGCTCGATCAGCGCGACCTCGCGGACCTGGGCCTCAGCCACGCTGACAGGCGCAACGAACTGGAGAAACCTTTCTGGCGCTAGCATTCTGCCCACTGTCCGAACCCGGCGCGCAAGCCTAATATCCACGGCAGAACGTGGCGAATCTTCTGTAACTCGCGTCTGACTGATCAGACACAAGCCACCTCTCAATACGGTTTACTTTCAGGAGATACACCATGACCCGTCTTCGCCTGCTCAGCGCTGCCGCCTTGCTGGCCGTGGCTGCCAACGCCAGCGCCACCAGCTTCATCGTGACCACCGACGCCGTGGTCGGCGCGCTGAAGTCCTCCTCGGACGCCACGTCCGATGTCAGCTCTTCACTGCGCGACAACAAAGTCGTGATCGCCGCCCGTGACGACGCAGCCAGCTTCGTTGCCAGCCAGGGCCAGATTCGCGGCGTGAAGCTGGAAAGTGCGCTGGACCTGATCCGCCACCAGGCTCCGCAACTGAAAGCCACCGACACCCAGCTGGCGCAAGCCATTCTGGCGATCTGACCTGGCTTAGCCGGACGGGACACGCCAGTCGTGTCCCGATGTTTCGCCGCTGGCTCTGGCCCGGGCATTACGCTAGCCTTGAGATTCGCTAACCATTATCGAGTCCCATGCGTTTTCTGACCCATCTGCTTATCCCTTCTGCCTTGATCAGCGCCTGCTGGGCGACCTCGGTCGACGCCTTTGATGTCTCCACGCAGAACACCGTGGTGACGGTCTGGGCCACCGGCATGGTGTCTTCGGCGCCGTTCGACCGTAAACTGTTGCTCGCTGCTCACGACGATGCGGCGGCGTTTGTTGCCAGTGACGGTGAATGGCGTGGCGCACAGCTTGAATCCGCACTGCATTACCTGCGCAAATCCCGTCCAAAACTTCATGTCAGCGACCTTGAACTGGCACAGGCAATTCTCGTCCAATAGTTATCCCAGTCCTTCGTTAACATTGTCCTTCCGGAGTCGTTCCATGCGTAGCCCGCTGATTGCTGCCGCCCTTGGCCTGTTTTTGCTGGCCGATGTGGCCCAGGCGCACACCCTGGTAGCCACCAGTAACATCATTGTCCGCGCCTCCCAGCGCACCATCGATTTCACCTCCGACACCACCACGTCGATTCGCGACTCGAAAATCATCCGCGAAGCCCACGACGACGCAGCCAGCTTCGTGGCCACCAACGGCGACATCCGTGGTGCGCATCTGGAAGCTGCGCTCAATACCTTGCGCACGCGCGTGCCGGAAGCCCGCGATGCCAGTGATCAGGTGCTTGCCGAAGCCATCCTCGCACTGTGAGGTCACTCGGCGCCTGGCTGCTGGCCGGGGCACTGTTGCTGCTTGGCAACAGCGCCCACGCCAGCCTGCAACTGCGGCTCAAGACCGACGGCCTGAGCCCCGCCCAGCAACAGGCCAGCCAGGCGCTGCTTGATGAAGCGATGCAGAAACTGCCGCCCAGCTTCGTCGAGCAGCTGGACCGACGTATCGACGTCGGCTGGACCGACGATATGCCCGGCAACGCCTACGGCCAGGCGACCCTGGTGGCCGAACTCGACCTGAACCGCAAACTGCTGGCCGGCCTCACCGACGGCAGCGCGGCCAAAGAGCAAACCAATCGCCCGCACGGCACCGTACGCCAGGAATTGCTGGCGACAGTGCTCCACGAACTGACCCACATTTATGACCGCGCGCGCCTGTGGCCTGCCGCCGAGCGCACGCTGATCCAGCGCTGCACCCGCCGCAGCAACAGCGCCGGCCTGGTCGGCATTCCCGATGAATGTCGCGGTCAGACCGAGCGGCGCTTCACCTTGAGCGATGACCCGCGTCTGCTCGACCTCGCCGGTTGGCAGCAGTATGTCGGGCGCCGCGGTGAACGTGAGCAGCACAACCGTCAGGTGGCCCGCAGCCCGGACCTGTACGAGATCTCCAGCCCGAAAGAGTTTGTCGCGGTCAACATGGAGTACTTCCTCCTCGACCCGAGCTACGCCTGCCGCCGTCCGGCGCTCTATCGCTACTACAAGGAGCGCTTCGGCTGGGCGCCGCCGGCCAAGGACACCTGCAGCAACACCTTCGCCTTCCTCAATGCCGGCAACGACTTCGCCAAACAGCCACTGGGGCAGGTCGATCCGGAGCGGGTGTACGCCGTCGACTACCTGCTGGCCGAGGCCAACCAGAACTGGGTCAGCCGCTGGGGCCACAGCATGTTGCGTCTGGTGATCTGCGCCCCGGGGCGACCACGGGGGCCGGATTGCCGACTCGATCTGGACCAGCATCTGGTGCTGTCCTACCGCGCCTTTGTCGGTGACGTGCAGCTGTCGAGCTGGGACGGGCTGGTCGGCAAGTACCCGTCGCGGCTGTTCGTGCTGCCATTGGCTCAGGTGATCGACGAGTACACCAAGACCGAACTGCGCAGCCTGGCGTCAGTACCGCTAAATCTCTCACGCAACGAGATTGAAGAAGTGGTCGAACACGCTGCCGAGATGCACTGGAGCTATGACGGCAACTACTTCTTCCTCTCCAACAACTGTGCGGTGGAAAGCCTCAAACTGCTGCGCAGTGGCAGCAACAACAAACAACTGGTCGGCCTCGACAGCATCATGCCCAACGGTCTGCTCGAGGTATTGAAGGGCCGCGGCCTGGCCGACACCAGCGTGCTCGACGATTCCAAGGAAGCGCTGCGCCTGGGCTATCGCTTCGACTCGTTCCGCGATCGCTACCAGGCGATGTTCGATGTGTTGAAGAAGCAGTTGCCGATCAAACAGACCACCGTCGAGGACTGGCTATCGCTGTCTGCCGAGGAGCGCCGGCAATGGTTCGAACGCGCCGACCTGCGCACCAGTGCCGCGCTCTTGCTGCTGGAACAGGCGAGCTATCGCCGCCAGTTGTTGCTGGCTCAGGATGAGGTCAAGCAGCGCTACCTCGGCGCCCGCGAGCTGGAGAACGGCGGCATGGACAAGGCCAACGCGACCCTGCAGGAAATTCTCGCCAACAGTGGTTTCCTAAGTCGCCCGGCAGAACTGCTCGACAGTCGCGGCTATGGCCTGCCGCAACCGAGTGAGTTCAAGCGCCTGCAAGATGAAAGCAGCCAACGCCAGAAACAACTGCTGGCGTTGAGCGGCGACCTGGACAAGGAAGTGCGCAAGCTGCTGGAACCCAAGCGCGCGGCGGAGATTGCCGCCAGCGAAGCCAACGTGAAGCAGATTGGCGAGCATTTGCGCAAACTGCACAAGGCCGCTGGCGGCCTCGAATTGCCTTAAAGCAAAAGATCGCAGCCTGCGGCAGCTCCTACAGGGATAAATGTAGGAGCTGCCGCAGGCTGCGATCTTTTTGTTACCTGTCGATCAGTAGAGAACACCGTCCAGAATTTCGTAAACAATCCCGGTACCCACGGCGATCAGCACGATATCGCCCCCGGCCCGACGCCACTCATAGCCTGGGTACACCGGCAGCCGACTCAGCGCCCGACCATCCAGCCGCTCACCATAATAGCCGTGGGGCAGCGGCCGGCCGCGCTCCAGATGAATGCCCGGCGGTGGCGGTGCACCACGGACGAAATAGCCGTGGTTGTCGCGAATGGTCTGCCGCACCGGCCCGAAATCCCGCGGCGGGCCGCCACGGTGGTCGTTCTGCGGGCCACGGTGATCGTCGCCGTGGTTGTCGAAATGGCCCGGTGGCGGGCCGCCGTGGTCGCGATCGTCGCGTGGATCGGCGCTGGCCAGCAGCGGCGTCGCGCTGATCATCAGCACACCCAGTCCGGCAATCAGACGTTTCGGCATTTTCATCGGGTCTTTCCTCACTGCACTGACAGCAAAAGGGCTTCAGAACGTAGTCCTGAAGCCCTCGATCTTGCTGATTTAGTCTGTGCAGCGAGACGCTAATTCCTCTGTATCAGGAACTTTACCCTCAGCTGACGCGAGCCTTACGCACGCCTTCGGACAAGGCCGAGCACAGGCTCAGGACACCGTCGATGGCTTGGTCCGGCGTGCTCGCATTGGCGATGTGGTCGATCAGTGCCGAACCCACCACCACACCATCCGCCAGGCGGGCGATGGACGCCGCCTGTTCCGGGGTACGAATGCCGAAACCGATGCTGATCGGCAGGTCGGTATGCCGACGCAGACGGGCCACCGCCTCTTCGACGTGTTCCAGCGTCGCCGCGCCAGCACCGGTCACACCGGCCACCGACACGTAGTAAACGAAGCCGGAGCTGCCGTTGAGCACTTTCGGCAGACGCGCATCGTCAGTGGTCGGCGTAGTCAGACGGATGAAGTCCAGACCGGCAGCCTGCGCCGGATCGCACAGCTCGGCGTTGTGCTCTGGCGGCATGTCGACCACGATCAGGCCATCGACGCCCGCTGTCTTGGCATCAGCGATGAACCGCTCAACGCCATACATGTGGATCGGGTTGAAGTAGCCCATCAGCACCAGCGGCGTGTCGCTGTTGCCTTCACGGAATTCGCGAACCATCTGCAGGGTTTTCGCCAGATTCTGTTTGGCGCCCAACGCACGGATGTTCGCCAGTTGAATCGCCGGGCCGTCGGCCATCGGGTCGGTGAACGGCATGCCCAGCTCGATCACATCGGCGCCAGCCCCCGGCAGACCTTTGAGAATCGCCAGCGAGGTGGCGTAGTCCGGGTCACCGGCGGTGACGAAGGTCACCAGCGCGGCGCGGTTCTGCTGTTTGAGTTCGGCAAAGCGGGTTTGCAGGCGGCTCATCAGTGTTTCTCCTGCTTTGGCTGTTCCATATGGTGCATGACGGTTTGCATGTCTTTGTCGCCACGGCCCGAGAGGTTGACCACCATCAAGTGATCCTTCGGCAGTGTCGGTGCGCGTTTGAATACTTCTGCCAGCGCATGCGCGCTTTCCAGTGCCGGGATGATCCCTTCCAGGCGGCAGCATTTGTGAAACGCCTCGAGGGCTTCGTCGTCGGTCACCGAGGTGTACTGGACGCGGCCGATGTCATGCAACCAGGCGTGCTCGGGGCCGATGCCGGGATAGTCGAGGCCGGCGGAAATCGAGTGGGCGTCGATGATCTGGCCGTCGTCGTCCTGCAGCAGGAAGGTGCGGTTGCCGTGCAGCACACCCGGTACACCGCCGTTGAGGCTGGCCGCATGCTTGCCGGTTTCGATGCCGTAACCGGCCGCTTCGACGCCGATGATCTCGACGCTCTTGTCATCGAGGAACGGATGGAACAGACCCATGGCGTTGGAACCGCCGCCAATGCAAGCCACCAGGCTGTCCGGCAGACGCCCTTCCTGAGCCTGCAACTGATCGCGGGTTTCCTTGCCGATCACGGCCTGGAAGTCGCGCACCATTGCTGGGTACGGGTGCGGGCCGGCCACGGTGCCGATCAGGTAGAACGTGCTGTCGACGTTGGTCACCCAGTCACGCAGCGCTTCGTTCATCGCGTCTTTCAGGGTGCCGGTGCCAGCCACCACCGGGATCACTTCGGCGCCCAGCAGCTTCATGCGGAACACGTTGGCCTGCTGCCGCTCAATGTCGGTGGTGCCCATGTAGATCACGCAGTCCAGACCGAAGCGTGCAGCGACCGTGGCAGTCGCCACGCCGTGCATGCCGGCGCCGGTCTCGGCGATGATGCGTTTCTTGCCCATGCGCCGCGCCAGCAGAATCTGGCCGATGCAGTTGTTGATCTTGTGCGCCCCGGTGTGGTTCAGCTCTTCGCGCTTGAGGTAAATCTTCGCGCCGCCGCAGAACTCGGTCAGACGCTCGGCGAAATACAGCGGGCTCGGACGCCCGACGTAGTCACGCTGGAAGTAAGCCAGCTCTTCCTTGAACGCCGGATCCTCCTTGGCCGCTTCGTATTCGCGGGCCAGATCGAGGATCAACGGCATCAGGGTTTCGGCGACGTAGCGCCCACCAAACGCGCCGAACAGGCCATTATCATCAGGGCCGCTGCGCAGATTGGAAGTGTTCGAAGTCTGGCTCATGGGGTGCTCCAGGTGAATTCGGGTCAGAAGACAATGACGCCACTCTACCGCTCACCTTCCAAGCTGAAAACCGATAAGATCGCCACAACCTGTCAGGAAATCTCACAGATACCATGAGCCATGACCTTCCCCCGCTGAATGCCTTGCGTGCCTTTGAAGCCACCGCCCGGCTGAACAGTGTCAGTCAGGCAGCCGAACAGCTGCACGTTACCCACGGCGCGGTGAGCCGCCAGCTTAAAGTACTCGAAGAACACCTAGGCGTGAGTCTGTTCGTCAAGGATGGACGCGGCTTGAAACTCACAGATGCCGGCATTCGTCTGCGAGACGCCAGCGGCGAGGCCTTTGATCGATTGCGCAGCGTGTGTGCCGAGCTGACGCAAAACACCGCCGACGCACCGTTCGTGCTCGGTTGTTCGGGAAGCCTGTTGGCGCGCTGGTTTATTCCCCGTCTGGGACGATTGAATGCCGATCTGCCGGACCTGCGTCTGCACCTGTCGGCCGGCGAAGGCGATCTCGATCCACGGCGCCCCGGACTCGACGCCTTGCTGCTGTTTGCCGAACCGCCGTGGCCGGCCGACATGCAAGTGTACGAGCTGGCGGCAGAGCGTATCGGGCCGGTAATGAGTCCGCGGTTCAGCGGTTACCAGCGCCTGCAGTCCGCGCCGGCGCTAGCCTTGCTCAGCGAACCGCTGCTGCACACCACCTCGCGCCCGCAAGCCTGGCCGAGCTGGGCACAGCAAAACCACCTCGACGCCAAGGCGTTGAAGCTCGGGCAAGGGTTTGAGCATTTATATTATTTGCTGGAAGCCGCCGTGGCCGGACTCGGTGTGGCGATCGCGCCAGAGCCATTGGTCGCGGAGGATCTGAAGGCCGGTCGCCTGGTTGCGCCGTGGGGCTTCTGTGAAACCCCGGCGCAACTGGCGTTGTGGCTACCCAAGCGCGCCGCGGACGGGCGCGCCCGGCAACTGGCGCAGTGGCTCAAGAACGAGCTGCGCCAGACGGATCACTCGCCGCGTTTGAACAGCAAGTAGGCGGCCAGCAGACCGATTGCGCCGACGGCCACACCGGCGGTGGTCCAAGGGTGTTCCTGAGCGTAATCGCGGGTGGCGATGCTGGTCTCACGGGTTTTCACTTTGACCTCTTCGTAAGCATCGCTGAGCAGATTGCGTGAATGCTTCAGCGCGCTTTCAGCATTGCTTTTCAGCGCCTTGAGGGTCTTGCGCGACTCGTCGGACGCGTCGTCTTTCAGACTTTCCAGCGACTTGAGCAGACTCTCGATCTCGGCTTCCATGCTTTGCAATGAGGCTTTACGTAACGAGTTGTTGGCCATGGTGACTCTCCTGCATTGGTGATGAGTGGCGTGTGTTGGTTGGGACTTCAGCGGTTCGAGAAAGTGCAGAAAATCTGAACTTCACTTGCGCCTTGGCACCGAATTCAGCAGAGCAGATTCACTGCTAGTCTCAATTCCACACGCCAAGGAGATCGCCATGAGTGACCACCACACGTACAAGAAAGTCGAGCTGGTCGGCTCGTCCACCAGCAGCATCGAAGACGCCATCAATAACGCGCTGGCCGAAGCGAACAAGAGCATCAAGCACCTGGAGTGGTTTGAAGTGGTCGAGACCCGTGGCCACATCAAGGACGGCAAGGCTGCACATTTCCAGGTGACCCTGAAAGTCGGCTTCCGGATTGCCAGCAGCTGAGTTTGGGCTACGCTTCTGAACTTGCGCGCTGGCCGAGTGCCATAGGAATGGCAATGCGCTACAAGGTGAGCGCATCGGGATACCCGATGCCCGCCTCTTTTAATCCGACCAGGGAGTGCGACCGATGAAGAAGTTCATATTGGCAGTAGGTTTGTTGAGCCTTGCGGGTGGCGCGTTTGCTGCTGGCAAGCCTTGTGAGGAGCTGAAAAGCGAGATCGCGGCGAAGATTGATGCCAAGGGTGCCTCCAGCTATTCGCTGGAGATTGTCGACAAGGGCGCTGCTGCTGACGGCAAGGTCGTCGGCACCTGTGAAGGCGGCACCAAGGAAATCGTCTACAAACGCGGTTGATCTACGCCTGAAATGCAAAAGCCGACGCGAAAGCGTCGGCTTTTTTCTGGGCGCTGATTTTCTGTAGGAGCTGCGGCACGCTGCGATCTTTTGATTTTGCTTTGAAAAACAAAGATCAAAGATCGCAGCCTTCGGCAGCTCCTACGGGGGCCGGCGTTATCCCTTCATCACTTGCGCCAGCAGTTCGTAGGAATGCAGGCGATCGGCGTGTTCATACAGGTCGCAGGTGAAAATCAGCTCATCTGCCTGGGTCTGCTCGACCAGCACTTCCAGTTTCGCGCGGATCTTCTGCGGGCTGCCGACCATCGCCAAACCGAGGAAATCCCCCACCGCCTCGCGCTCATGCGGCAACCACAGGCCGTCCATACTTGCTACTGGCGGGCGCTGCACCAGGCTTTGCCCGCGCATCAGCGCGAGGATGCGCTGGTACACCGAAGTCGCCAGGTAGTCGGCATGCTCATCGGTATCCGCCGCCACCAGTGGCACACCGAGCATCACGTACGGCTTGTCGAGCACCGCCGATGGCTTGAAGTGGTTGCGATAGACGCGAATCGCCTCGTGCATGTAGCGCGGGGCGAAGTGCGAGGCGAAGGCGTAGGGCAAGCCGCGCTCACCGGCCAGTTGCGCACTGAACAGGCTGGAGCCGAGCAACCAGATAGGTACATTGGTGCCCGTGCCAGGCATGGCGATCACCCGTTGATCCGGGGTACGCGGGCCGAGGAAGCGCACCAGTTCGGCGACGTCTTCCGGGAAATCATCGGCACTGCCGGAGCGCTCACGGCGCAGGGCGCGGGCGGTCATCTGGTCGGAACCGGGCGCACGGCCGAGGCCGAGGTCGATGCGCCCCGGGTACAGACTCTCCAGGGTGCCGAACTGCTCGGCGATCACCAGCGGCGCATGGTTGGGCAGCATCACCCCGCCGGAGCCAACGCGAATCGTCGAGGTGCCACCGGCCAGATACCCCAGCAGCACCGACGTGGCGGAACTGGCGATGCCGTCCATGTTGTGGTGCTCGGCGACCCAGAACCGGGTGTAGCCGAATTTCTCGACGTGTTGCGCCAGGTCCAGCGAGTTGCGCAGCGATTGCGCCGGGCTGCCGTTCTCGCGCACGGGCACCAGATCGAGGGTAGAAAACTTTACGTCGGACAGTTGCTTCATAAACCTGCGTCTCCGAATAAGGAGGCAGGTTTTTCTTGCGAACGAAAACCTGCCAAATGCATAAGCGTCTTCTGTGCAATGAGGGCATATACCCGAGTTTCAATAGCTGAGGGGAAAATCCTACTAAAAAAGTCAACGATTCACCTGAGCTGAACTTTGTCGCGACGTCTATCCTCAGAAGCCTTGCAAGCAAAAACCACCACGGTGCGGCGTCCCGCGCCAGATCTTGAGGAGGCAGACATGGCTATCGTGAAGAAAGCATCCGCGCATTGGGCAGGCGATCTGAAAACCGGCATCGGCTCGATCTCGACCGAGACCGGCGTCCTCAGAGAAGCGCCTTACGGCTTCAAGGCCCGCTTTGAAGGTGGCAAGGGTACCAACCCGGAAGAACTGATCGGCGCCGCCCATGCCGGCTGTTTTTCCATGGCGTTTTCGATGATCCTCGGCGACGCCGGCCTCAAGGCCGACAGCATCGACACGCAGGCAGAAGTCACCCTGGACCAGGTGGACGGCGGCTTTGCCATCACGGCGATCAAACTGATTCTCAAGGCGAAGATCCCGGGCGCCACCCAGGCGCAGTTCGAGGAACTGAGCAACAAGGCCAAGGAAGGCTGCCCGGTGTCCAAGGTGTTGAATGCGAAGATTACCCTTGAGGCTTCATTAGTCAGTTGAGGCATCGCTGACGGGCCTATTCGCGAGTAAGCTCGCTCCCACACGAGGTTTGTGTTGCTAACACGCCCAATGTGGGAGCGGGCTTGCTCGCGAAAGCGATTCAGGATTCACCGCAGCGCTGAAGATGTGAGCAAAGTCAGAACCGGCGTCAGCAAAATATGGTCGAATAAGTGACAGCAGGTTCAGCGCACGCCCGTGCGCGCTGCTCCAAGGAGCTTCAACTATGCAACGTATTGGCTTGGCGATTCTCTGCAGTGCACTGGCCACAACGGTTCTTGCCGCACCGAAAGACTGTGAAGAATTGAAAAAAGAGATCGAGGTCAAGATCCAGGCGAAAGCCATTCCCTCCTACACGCTGGAAATCGTCAGCAAGGAAGAGGCCGAAAAACACGATGTAGCCATGGTCGTCGGTACCTGCGAGTACGGCACCAAAGCGATCATTTACCAGAAAAACGAAAACTGAGTCGCCTCAGATCAGACAGTCCATGTCCCGATCCTCGGCAACGATCTCGCGCTTGGCGTTGTACAACCGCGCACTCGGGATGAATCCCAGAGAGCGCCCTTCCAGCAGGTAACGCTGACCGGCCTCGAAATGGTCGTAGCGGATGTACAGATAGCACAGGCGCTCGATGGGGCCGGTCATCAGACTGCCGCCCCCGCCAAACACTTCGAAGTCGAAACGCACCCGTAGCTCATGACTGCCGGGCGTGACCTGGAAAAACCTGCCGTCATTCAGACGTACGTTATCCAGGCGCTCAGCCATGAGCAGTTTGCCGCCGGGGGTCGGAGTCGAGAAATCGACCCAGGCCATGTTCGGATCGACCGGCGGCAGCGGGGTTTGGCAGCCGGCGAGAACGCCGACCGCGAGCAACAACAGCGACTTGCGCATGATGGATGTCCAAGGGTTCAGACCTCCAGCATAGCGCCGATCAAGTGCGCTGACAGCCTGCCGGGGTACCTTGACCGACCACTTTGCGCTGCTCGTCATAAAGCTTTGCCCAAGGCCGGAATCCGATGCTGCCGGCCTGCAGTTGATAGCGCTGACCGGCGTTGAACTCGTTGAATTTCACGTTCAACTGGCAGTCACGCCACAACGGTTCGGCGTCGGGGCCGATGTTGCTGGCGGCGACCGGGAACTGATAACGCACCTTCAACTCATGACTGCCGGGCTGCACTTCGAAATAACGTTTGTCGACCGTGCTCCGGCTATCGACCTGCAGCGCTTGCAGCGCCGTATCCTGTTGCCGGGCATCGAGATCGATCCAGGCTTGCGAGGGGTCAGGGTCGGGCATTCCGAATCCGGCACAACCGGCCAGCGTCAGCAGGCCTCCAGTCAGCAACAACATGCGCATAGCGAAGCTCCGAATGGCGGGATAGTCTTGCGGGCAGACTTTCCACAGGATTTTTATTGTGAGCAGGCCGCTTTCAAGCCATGGGTTACTTGATCGCGTTTTCCGGATTTTGTTTCCGGGTGCGATGTTTTTGTTGCTCAACGGTTGTTCCAGCGTCAGCTATTACAGCCAGTTGGCCAGTGGCCAGTTGCAGTTGCTGCGCGCGCGCGAGCCGGTGGCCAAGGTGATTGCCGACCCCAGCCGCGACGCGTCGCTGCGTACGCACCTGATCCAGTCGCAGAAGGCCCGCAGCTTCGCCAGCGAACAGCTGCACCTGCCGGATAACCAGAGCTATCGCCTGTACGCCGACATCGGCCGGCCCTACGTGGTGTGGAATGTGTTCGCCACCCCGGAGTTTTCCCTGACCCCGCAGAACCACTGCTTCCCGATCGCCGGCTGCGTGGCCTACCGCGGCTACTACAGCCAGAGCGCCGCCCGTGGCGAAGCGGCGATCCAGCGCCTGCAGGGCATGGACGTGTCGATTGGCGGCGTCGAGGCCTATTCGACCCTCGGCTGGTTCAATGACCCGATTCTCAATTCGATGATGGGCTGGGGCGACGAGCGCCTGGCCACATTGATCTTTCATGAGCTGGCGCATCAGCGTTTCTACGTGAAGGACGACACCGAGTTCAACGAGTCGTTTGCCACGTTTGTCGAGCAGGAAGGCACCCGCCAATGGCGCGCGTTCCGTGGCCTGCCGCCGGATACCGATTCGCGGCTCCAGCAGCGCGACCAGTTCATCGAACTGGTGCTGCAAACCCGCTCACGGCTGGAAAAGCTCTACGCCCAGCCACTACCCGCCGAACAGATGCGCGAGCGCAAAGCGGCAACATTCGAGCTGTTTCGTCGCGAATATCGTGTGATGCGCGACACTCAGTGGGCCGGGGACAAGCGTTATGACGCATGGGTGAACATGCCGCTGAACAATGCGCGGCTGTTGCCGTTCGGCCTGTATGACCAGTGGGTTCCGGCGTTTGCGGCGCTGTTCAGGCAGGTTGGCGGGGATTGGCTGAGGTTTTATGCCGAGGTGGAGAAGCTGGGTGAGCTGCCGCTGACTGAGCGTAAAGCTTCACTTAGAGCGTTGGCAGAATCCTGATTTCGCATGGGCTGAGCCGACCCCTTCGCGAGCAAGCCCGCTCCCACAGTTGAAATGCATTCTCCCTGTGGGAGCGGGCTTGCTCGCGAAGACTGACTCATCAGCGCCGCAAAAATGCCTGATGCAACTCTGCCAACGTTTCAAAGTGATAAGCCGGCGCCTCGGCACTCAACTCTTCAAAACTGCCAAACCCATACCCCACCGCCGCCGCATCCAGCCCGTTGCTGCGCGCGCCAATCAGGTCATGCTTGCGGTCGCCGATCATCAGCGTGTTGGCCGGGTCCAGCCCTTCCTCGGCCAGCAGATGCGCAATCAGCTCGACCTTGTTGGTCCGGGTGCCATCCAGCTCGCTGCCGTAGATCACCTTGAAGTGTCTGGCAAAGTCGAAGTGCCGGGCAATCTCGCGGGCGAACACCCACGGCTTGGAAGTCGCGATATACAACTGCCGCCCTTGGCCGCTCAGGGTTTCCAGCATTGGCGTGACGCCGTCGAACACGCGGTTTTCGTAGAGGCCGGTGACCTTGAAGCGCTCGCGGTAGAAATTCACCGCTTCCCAGGCCTTGGCCTCGTCGAAATCGTAGAACTGCATGAACGCCTGCAGCAGCGGCGGGCCGATGAAATGCTCGAGTCTGGTCAGGTCCGGCTCGTCGATGCCGAGCTTGCCAAGGGCGAACTGGATGGAACGGGTGATGCCCTCACGCGGGTCGGTCAAGGTGCCATCGAGGTCGAACAGTACGGTCTGGTAATGCATGAGAAATCCTGGGCAGGTGTAAGGCAATTCAGAGCTGGTCGTAGCCTTCGGCCAGATGCAGATCCTTGAGCTTCACGTAGTTCGCCGCGCTGTAGGTGAAGAACGCGCGCTCCTTGTCGGTCAGCGCACGCACCTGTTTCACCGGGCTGCCCACATACAGGAAACCGCTTTCCAGGCGCTTGCCCGGTGGCACCAGGCTGCCGGCGCCGATGATCACATCGTCTTCGACCACTGCGCCGTCCATGACGATACTGCCCATGCCGATCAACACGCGGCTGCCGACGGTGCAGCCATGCAGCATGACCTTGTGGGCGATGGTCACGTCATCGCCGACCAGCAGCGGAAAACCGTCCGGGTTGAACGGCCCGGCATGGGTGATGTGCAGCACGCAGCCGTCCTGCACGCTGGTGCGTGCGCCGATGCGGATGCGGTGCATGTCGCCACGGATCACCGTCAGCGGCCAAACGGAGCTGTCTTCGCCGATTTCGACGTCGCCGATCACCACCGCCGAGGCGTCGACAAACGCGCCTTTGCGCAGCTGCGGGGTGTGATTCTGGTACTTGCGAACGGACACGATTATTTCTCTCTCTGTTGCCGATAGCTGCGGTCGCTGCCGATTGTAATTAAGATGGGGCCATGTTCCTAAATGCATGTTTCTTTCAGCCAAGGTGCCAACCGTGAGCGTGAACAACCCTCTTCTGCAGTCCTACGACCTGCCGCCGTTCTCCACGATCCGTGCCGAACACGTGCTGCCAGCCATCGAAACCATTCTGGCCGACAACCGCGCCGCCATTGCCGAAATCCTCAAGACCCAAGGCCAGAACCCGACCTGGGCCGGCCTGGTCCTGGCAATGGACGAACTCAATGATCGCCTCGGCGCCGCCTGGAGCCCGGTCAGCCACCTCAACGCCGTGTGCAATAGCGCCGAACTGCGCGAAGCCTACGAGTCGTGCCTGCCGGCCCTGAGCGCCTACTCCACCGAGATGGGTCAGAACCGCGAACTGTTCCAGGCCTATGAGGCGCTGGCCAACAGCCCGGAAGCCGCCGGTTTCGACGTGGCGCAAAAAACCATTCTGGAACACGCCCTGCGCGATTTCCGTCTGTCGGGTATCGACCTGCCGGAAGCCGAACAGAAGCGCTACGCCGAAGTGCAGAGCAAGCTGTCCGAGCTGGGCAGCCGCTTCTCCAACCAACTGCTCGACGCCACGCAGGCGTGGACCAAGCACATCACCGAGGAAGCCGCCCTCGCCGGCCTCACCGATTCGGCCAAGGCGCAAATGGCCGCCGCTGCTCAGGCCAAAGGCCTTGATGGCTGGCTGATCACCCTGGAATTCCCCAGCTACTACGCGGTGATGACCTACGCCCAGGACCGCGCCCTGCGCGAAGAAGTCTACGCCGCTTACTGCACCCGTGCGTCGGACCAAGGCCCGAATGCCGGTCAGAACGACAACGGCCCGGTGATGGAAGAGATCCTCGATCTGCGTCAGGAACTGGCGAAACTGCTCGGTTTCGCCAGCTTCTCCGAGCTGAGCCTGGCCACCAAGATGGCCGAGTCCAGCGATCAGGTGCTGAGTTTTCTGCGCGACCTGGCCAAGCGCAGCAAACCGTTCGCCGCCCAGGATCTGCAACAACTGCGCGCCTTCGCTGCCGAACAGGGCTGCGCCGACCTGCAAAGCTGGGACAGCGGTTTCTACGGCGAGAAGCTCCGCGAACAACGCTACAGCGTCGCTCAGGAAACCCTGCGCGCCTACTTCCCGATCGACAAGGTCCTCGGCGGTCTGTTCGCGATCGTCCAGCGTCTGTACGGCATCGAAATCACCGAACTGAAAGGTTTCGACAGCTGGCACCCGGACGTGCGCCTGTTCGAGATCAAGGAAAACGGCCAGCACGTCGGGCGCTTCTTCTTCGACCTCTACGCCCGCGCCAACAAGCGTGGCGGCGCATGGATGGACGGTGCCCGCGACCGTCGCCGCACCATCAATGGCGTGCTGCAAAGCCCGGTGGCCAACCTGGTGTGCAACTTCACCCCGGCCGACAGCGGCAAACCGGCGCTGCTGACCCACGATGAAGTGACCACCCTGTTCCACGAGTTCGGTCACGGCCTGCACCACTTGTTGACCCGCGTCGAGCATGCCGGCGTTTCCGGGATCAACGGCGTGGCGTGGGATGCGGTCGAGCTGCCGAGCCAGTTCATGGAAAACTGGTGCTGGGAGCCGGAAGGCCTGGCACTGATTTCCGGTCACTACGAAACCGGCGAGCCACTGCCACAGGACCTGCTGGAAAAAATGCTCGCGGCGAAGAACTTCCAGTCCGGACTGATGATGGTCCGCCAGCTGGAGTTCTCGCTGTTCGACTTCGAACTGCACGCCACTCACGGTGACGGGCGCAGCGTTGCCCAGGTGCTGGAAGGCGTACGCGACGAGGTGTCGGTGATGCGTCCACCGGCGTACAACCGCTTCCCCAACAGCTTCGCGCACATCTTCGCTGGCGGTTACGCCGCGGGGTACTACAGCTACAAGTGGGCGGAAGTGCTGTCGGCGGATGCCTTCTCCAAGTTTGAAGAAGACGGCGTGCTCAACGCTGAAACCGGTCGCGCGTTCCGCGAGGCGATCCTGGCCCGTGGCGGATCGCAGGCGCCGATGGTGCTGTTCGTCGACTTTCGTGGCCGCGAGCCATCGATTGACGCACTCTTGCGCCACAGCGGCCTGAGTGAGGACGCAGCAGCATGAGTGAGGCACCTGTGATTACCAAGAAACGCTTTATCGCCGGGGCCGTCTGCCCGGCGTGCAGCGAGCCGGACAAGTTGATGATGTGGAGCGAGGATGACGTGCCGCACCGCGAATGCGTGGCTTGCGGCTACGCGGATACGCTGAACGAGCAGGGGTTGTCGGTTCCCAAGGAGCTGGGCACGCGGGTCAATACCAGCGCGCTCAAGCCGGCGCCGGACAAGAAGGTCCAGGCCGTGCAGTTCTTCCCGAATCCGAAACTGAAGAAAAAGTCCGAAGACTGAGCCAGCGAATTACCCTCCACGGTGCAACGCCGTGGAGGGTTTGGCTTATTTGAGGTTGACCGACTGGAACCAGCTCTTCATCGAGCAGGTGGCAAACGCACTGGTGCTGCAATCGCCATTGGCCAGGGCGGTGCGCAGTTTGTCGACATCGGCCTGCATCACATAGCGCACGCCATCCTTGAAATGGCCGCTTTCGCCAAAACCGCCCTGGGTCATTTCATTCAGTGCGTCTTCCTTGCTCCAGCCCTGCACCACGATGCGGTACATCGCCGCCATCAGACCGGTGCGGTCGGAACCGTGCTTGCAATGCATCAACACCGGGCCATTGGCTTCGGCAGCCTGAATCGCACGCAGGGTCTTGAGCACATCGGCGTCATCGACATGATTGGTGCGATAAGGCAGTTGCACCTGGGTGATGCCCGGCTCGGACAGCCAGCGGCTGTCGGCTTCCGGCAAGAAGTTGATCACCGTCGCCACTTTCAGATTCTTCAGCAACGGCACCGCGCCGCCGTCCGGCAAGGCACTGCGGTACAGCGTCGGCGACATCTGGAACAGGTTGTATTGCACTTCCACCGGTGTGGCCCACTCAGGCGGGCGCGATGTTACAGCGGCGTCAGCCTGGGCCGGCATCAAGTGCAGCAAGGCCACCAGCGATAAACACAAAGCAGAGAAAACACGCACTCGGGACATGCTGATCGACCGTATCGGGATTCATCAATGAAAGAATCCGCAGCTTCTAGGTCCGGCAGTCAAAGCCCTGTGAGGCAGTTGTCAAAGAATCGTGAATCGGTGCGATTTCATCGAGCATCGTCTAAAAAAACCGGCCTTTTCCCGCAGAATCGATTCATCCCGATGATTAGCCTGCTACCATTTGTCACACGATGTTGCAGGCGTCCCCCTTTTCCCGGTCAAACGGGCCCCTCGCCGCGACGAAAAAATGCTCAAGCCGTTCGCAGAAACGGACCACCATCAATGCCTGATGAGGTGCACTCCCATGTCTGATGCAGATCGAGACAACCCGCGGCGCGAGTTCTTGCGCAAATCCCTGACCCTGATCCCGGTGGTCACCCTTGCCGGTACTGGCCTGGGCAGCAGCGTCTTGCAAGCCGCACCTGAAGCCACCCCGGCGGCACCCGCTGCCGCCCCGGCGAAAACCGAAGCTGGCGCTTATCAGCCGAGCTACTTCACCGCCGAGGAATGGGCCTTCATCAACGCCGCGGTGGCGCAGTTGATCCCCAACGACGATCAAGGCCCGGGTGCCCTCGAAGCCGGCGTGCCGGAATACATCGACCGCCAGATGAATACTTCGTACGCCGCCGGCGCGCTGTGGTACATGCAAGGTCCATTCAACGCCGACGCTGCGCCGGAAATGGGCTGGCAGAGCAAACTGGTGCCCAAAGACATCTATCGCCTCGGCATCGCCGCCACGGAACAGTGGACAAAATCGCTCAACGGTAAAACATTTGCCGAGCAAGACAGCGCTACCCGAGACGATCTGCTCAAGCAACTCGAAGCCGGCAAACCGCAGTTCGATGCGGTTCCGCCGAAGATTTTCTTCAATCTGCTGCTGCAAAACACCAAGGAAGGGTTCTTCTGCGACCCGATCCACGGTGGCAATAAAGGCATGGTCGGCTGGACCATGATCGGTTTCCCCGGCGCCCGCGCCGATTTCATGGATTGGGTGGAACGCAACGAACAATACCCCTTCCCGGCAGTTTCGATTCGCGGCGAGAGGGCGTGAGCATGGCAACCGTAATGAAGAAGGTCGACGCGGTGATCGTCGGTTTTGGCTGGACTGGCGCGATCATGGCCAAGGAGCTGACCGAAGCCGGGCTCAACGTGCTGGCGCTGGAGCGCGGGCCGATGCAGGACACTTACCCCGACGGCAACTATCCGCAGGTGATCGACGAACTCACCTACAGCGTGCGGAAAAAACTCTTTCAGGACATCTCGAAAGAAACCGTCACCATCCGCCACAGTGTCAATGACATCGCCTTGCCGAACCGCCAGTTGGGCGCGTTCCTGCCGGGTAATGGCGTGGGCGGCGCCGGTCTGCATTGGTCGGGCGTGCATTTCCGCGTCGACCCGATCGAACTGCGCATGCGCAGCCACTACGAAGAACGCTATGGGAAAAACTTCATCCCCAAGGACATGACCATCCAGGACTTCGGCGTCAGCTATGAAGAGCTGGAGCCGTTCTTCGATTTCGCCGAGAAAGTCTTCGGCACCTCCGGCCAGGCCTGGACCGTGAAAGGCCAACTGGTCGGTCAGGGCAAGGGCGGTAACCCTTACGCGCCGGATCGCTCCAATCCGTTCCCGCTGGAAGCGCAGAAGAATACGGTTTCCGCACAGCTGTTTGGCAAAGCGGCGACGGAAGTCGGTTACAAACCCTACAACCTGCCTTCGGCAAATACTTCGGGGCCTTACACCAATCCCTACGGTGCACAGATGGGTCCGTGCAACTTCTGCGGTTTCTGCAGCGGCTACGTCTGCTACATGTACTCCAAGGCCTCGCCGAACGTGAACATCCTGCCGGCACTCAAGCCGCTGCCGAATTTCGAGCTGCGGCCCAATTCCCACGTGCTGCGGGTCAACCTCGACAGCAGCAAAACCAAAGCCACCGGCGTGACTTACATCGACGGCCAGGGCCGCGAGATCGAGCAGCCGGCGGATCTGGTGATCCTCGGCGCCTTCCAGTTGCACAACGTGCGCCTGATGCTGCTGTCGGGCATCGGCAAGCCGTACGATCCGGTCAGCGGCGAAGGCGTGGTCGGGCGCAACTTTGCCTACCAGAACATGGCGACCATCAAGGCGTTCTTCGACAAGGACACGCACACCAACAATTTCATCGGTGCCGGCGGCAACGGCGTGGCGCTGGACGACTTCAACGCCGACAACTTCGACCACGGCCCGCACGGCTTCGTCGGCGGCTCGCCGATGTGGGTCAACCAGGCCGGCAGCCGGCCGATTGCCGGAACCTCGAACCCGCCGGGCACTCCGGCCTGGGGCAGCGCGTGGAAACGTGCGACCGCCGATTACTACACCCACCAGGTGTCGATGGACGCCCACGGCGCGCATCAGTCCTACCGCGGCAACTATCTTGATCTTGATCCGGTGTACCGCGATGCCTACGGCTTGCCGCTGCTGCGCATGACTTTCGACTGGCAGGAAAACGACATCAAGATGAACCGCTTCATGGTCGAGAAAATGGGCAAGGTCGCCCAAGCCATGGGTCCGAAAGCCATCGCGGTGATCGGCAAACAGGTCGGTGATCACTTCAACACCGCCTCCTACCAGACCACCCACCTCAACGGTGGCGCGATCATGGGCACCGATCCGAAGAAGAGCGCACTCAATCGCTACCTGCAGAGCTGGGACGTGCACAACGTGTTCGTACCGGGTGCTTCGGCATTCCCGCAAGGGCTGGGTTACAACCCGACCGGTCTGGTGGCAGCGCTGACCTACTGGTCGGCCAAGGCGATCCGCGAGCAGTACCTGAAAAACCCCGGCCCGCTGGTTCAGGCATAAGGAGCGATGATCATGAAGAATATTGTTATCGCTACCCTGGCCCTGCTCGGCAGCGTCGCTGTACAGGCTGCCGACGTCGATCCAGCGTTGATCAAACAAGGCGAATACCTCGCCCGTGCCGGCGACTGCGTGGCCTGCCACACCGCCAAGGGCGGCAAGCCGTTCGCCGGCGGCCTGCCGATGGAAACCCCGATCGGCACGATCTACTCAACCAACATCACCCCGGACAAAACCGGACTCGGCGATTACAGCTTCGAGGATTTCGACAAGGCCGTGCGCCATGGCGTCGCCAAAAACGGCAGTACCTTGTACCCGGCGATGCCATATCCGTCCTACGCCCGTGTCAGCGAAAGCGACATGCAGGCGCTGTATGCCTATTTCATGCACGGCGTCGAACCGGTCGCGCAAGAGGACAAGGCCAGCGACATTCCCTGGCCGCTGAGCATGCGCTGGCCGCTGATGGGCTGGCGTTGGCTGTTCGCGCCAAAAGTCGAAGACTACAAGGCGACCTCGGACGATCCGGTGATCGATCGCGGCGCCTATCTGGTTGAAGGCCTCGGCCATTGCGGCGCGTGCCATACGCCGCGGGCGCTGACCATGCAGGAAAAATCCCTGAGCGCGACTGACGGGAAAAACTTCCTCGCCGGCAGTGCGCCGCTGGAAGGCTGGATCGCCAAGAGCTTGCGCGGTGATCACAAGGACGGCTTGGGCAGCTGGAGCGAAGCGCAACTGGTGCAGTTCCTCAAAACCGGACGCAGCGACCGCAGCGCGGTATTTGGCGGCATGAGTGACGTGGTCACCCACAGCATGCAATACATGACCGACGCCGACCTGACCGCAATCGCTCGCTACCTCAAGTCACTGCCCGCAACGGATCCGAACGATCAGCCGCACCAGTACGACGAGAAAGTCGCCAAAGCCTTGTGGAATGGCGACGACAGCCAACGCGGCGCAGCGGTGTACATCGACAACTGCGCGGCCTGCCACCGCACCGACGGCCATGGCTACACCCGAGTGTTCCCGGCACTGGCGGGCAATCCGGTGCTGCAAACCCAAGACCCGACCTCGCTGATTCACATTGTGCTCAAGGGCGGTACCTTGCCGGCTACCCACACCGCGCCATCGACCTTCACCATGCCGGGTTTCGCCTGGCGCCTGTCGGATCAGGAAGTGGCGGATGTGGTGACGTTTATTCGTGGCAGTTGGGGTAATAAAGGCGCGCCGGTCAGCGCTGACGATGTCAGTCATTTACGCACCAGCGACATGACGAGCACCTCGGCGGATGACCTGGGTCAGGTCACCCACCATAACTAAATAAAAAGCCCTGTGCGCATTCATTCACACAGGGCTTTTTTGTTATTCGCCACAACTTATGCAGCACTTAATCCGGATTAAGGATTCATGATATTTACATAAGCCTTGGCCAGCGCCAGCAACTTGGCCTTGTCATCTGCATCAATATCACCGTCGCCATCGATATCCTTTTGATTGCGCACATCGAAAGTTTGGCCACCGTCGTAAGAAGCCGCAATGATGATCTGCGAATCCAGCAGGGAGTCGGTCGACTCTGCCTTTTCTGCGTCCCAGCCAGATTCTTTCAACGCAAACTGCATGGACACCAGCACTTCATCCGGATCCACCGGAGTTGGGCCAAGTTTTTGTAAAAAGATGCCACGCCGATTGAAGTTAGACACATTTAATTCCTTTTAAATACTAAATAGCAAACGTACAACGCGACGAATATTAACGACCTAACAAGTTGCACCGCCAGTTGAAAGATGTGTCTCCGAATTGCAATAAACCAATGCGATCAATAACCCTGCAAGTGACTTCCATAAGCGAATCGCCGAACGGCACTGGTCGTCTGCTTGCTCGCCCGATACTGTATACCCATACAGCCATCAGGATCACTGTGATGCACACGCCATTGCCACCACGCGGACGCGGCACCGCGACCAACCCGCACAACCGTTTCGCGCCGAATCGCTCGGTGGCCGAGGATGACGGCTGGTACCAGGAAGTGCCCGAGACGCAGAACACCGAGGTGATGATCGAAACCGCGAAAACCATCATCACCCGCAACACTTCGCCGGACCTGCCCTTCGACCGCTCGATCAATCCCTATCGCGGCTGCGAGCACGGTTGCATCTACTGTTACGCGCGGCCCAGCCACGCCTATTGGGACATGTCGCCGGGGCTGGATTTCGAAACCCGGCTGATCGCCAAGAGCAATGCCGCCCAGGTGCTGGAAGAACAGTTGAGCAAACGCGATTACCAATGCGCGCCGATCAATCTCGGCTCCAACACGGATCCGTATCAGCCTATCGAACGCGAACACCGGATCACCCGCCAGACCCTCGAAGTGCTGCTGCGCTATAAGCATCCGGTGACCATCGTCACCAAGGGTTCGCTGATCTTGCGCGACCTCGACCTGCTCAGCGAACTGGCGCAACAACGGCTGGTGAAGGTGATGATCAGCCTGACCACCCTTGACGACGAACTCAAACGCATTCTGGAGCCGCGAGCCGCTGCGCCGAAAGCCCGGTTGCGGGCGATCCGCGTCATGCGCGAAGCGGGAGTTCCGGTCGGGGTGCTGTGCTCGCCGATGATTCCGATGATTCCGATGATCAACGACAGCGAAATCGAAAGCCTGCTCACCGAGGCGCAGGCCGCCGGCGCGCAAAGTGCCGCGTACATGATGCTGCGCCTGCCGCTGGAAGTGGCGCCGCTGTTCGAGGAGTGGCTGCAGGCGCACTACCCGCAACGTGCCGCCCACGTGTTGAGTCTGGTGCGTCAGAGCCGTGGCGGCGAACTCTACGACAGCCGTTTCGGCGTGAGGATGCGCGGCGAAGGGCCGTTCGCCGACCTGCTCGCGCAGCGTTTCGCCAAAGCCATCAAGCGCCTCGGCCTGAATCACCGCGAGGGCTACAACCTCGATTGCACGGCTTTCTGTCCACCGGGTCGGCAGATGTCGCTGATCTAGCGATGGTCAATTCTGGTTGCAGGGCCGGCTCCTTTCATCGACGTGCACAGTCACGTTTTTGTGACCTGGAACACACGTTCTAGAGCGCTTGATTCAGTTTCAGTTAAGTTTCGGCGGCTACCTTGTTCAGCGAGTGACTGATGGGTCTGGATGACCCGGATGTTTTGAACAGCCACTGGCTTTACACCGGAACACACGGGAATGACTCCCCGAATCCGCCAAAGAGGATGAATCATGAGTGACAAGGATAAACAGCCGTTGGCTGCGTCGGCGCAAGCCGTCCCTGGGGCGGCATCCGCCGATGCAGCGCTGAAAACCATCGTTGACGGCTTCTTGCATTTTCATCATGAGGTCTTCCCGCAGCAGGAAGAACTCTTCAAGAAACTCGCCACGGCGCAATCGCCCCGGGCGATGTTCATCACCTGCGCCGATTCGCGCATCGTCCCCGAACTGATCACCCAGAGTTCGCCCGGCGATCTGTTCGTGACCCGTAACGTCGGCAACGTCGTACCGCCTTACGGCCAGATGAACGGCGGCGTTTCCACCGCCATCGAATACGCGGTGCTGGCGCTGGGTGTGCAGCACATCATCATCTGCGGCCACTCCGATTGCGGCGCCATGCGTGCCGTGCTCAATCCAGACAGCCTGGAAAAAATGCCGACGGTCAAAGCCTGGTTGCGTCATGCGGAAGTGGCAAAGAGCATGGTGCATGACAACTGCAACTGCATCGACGAAAAAGACAGCATGCCGATCCTCACCGAGGAGAACGTCATTGCCCAACTGCAGCACTTGCGCACCCATCCTTCGGTAGCCTCGCGCATGGCGAACGGTCAGCTGTTCATCCATGGCTGGGTCTACAACATCGAAACCAGTGAAATCAAAGCCTACGACGCGGATCAGGGACGCTTCCTGCCGCTCGACGGCAGCCAGCCGATTCCGGTGGCGACGCCCAAAGCGCGCTTCTAAATCCTCCTAAACATCTGTGTGGTTGGTCGCCGTCCGCTGCTTCCGCGGTTCGGCGCAGCCACGCCTGAAGAAAATTTCGGGAGAATCGCCATGCGTGCGGCTCAATTGAAAGCGGTGTTGCCACGGGAGCTGCTGGCTTCGGTGGTTGTGTTCCTGGTCGCCCTGCCACTGTGCATGGGTATTGCGATTGCGTCAGGGCTGCCGCCGGCCAAAGGCCTGATCACCGGGATCATCGGTGGTCTGGTGGTCGGTTGGCTGGCGGGTTCGCCATTGCAGGTCAGCGGGCCGGCGGCGGGTTTGGCGGTGCTGGTGTTCGAGTTGGTGCGCCAGCACGGTATCGAGATGCTCGGGCCGATTCTGCTGCTCGCCGGTTTCCTGCAACTGGTGGCCGGGCGGCTGAAGCTCGGTTGCTGGTTTCGGGTCACAGCGCCAGCGGTGGTGTACGGCATGCTGGCGGGGATTGGCGTGTTGATCGTGCTCTCACAGGTGCACGTGATGCTCGATGCCAAGCCGCAGGCCTCCGGTCTGGATAACCTCACGGCGTTCCCAAGCGCGGTGGCGCAAGCCCTGCCGTCGTTCGGCTGGCAGGCCGGATTGCTTGGGCTGGCGACCATTGCGGTGATGTGGCTGTGGGAAAAACTCCGTCCACACTCGCTGCGGTTTATTCCCGGTGCATTGCTTGGTGTCGGTCTGGCCACCGGCGCCAGTCTGCTGCTGGCGTTGCAGGTGAAACGGGTCGAGGTGCCGGAAAATCTGGCCGAAGCCATCGACTGGCTGAAGCCGGCGGACTTGATGAACCTGGCTGACCCGACCCTGCTGATTGCGGCTTTCGCCGTGGCGTTTATCGCCAGCGCCGAAACCCTGCTCTCCGCCGCGGCGGTGGACCGCATGCACAGCGGTGTGCGCTCGGATTTCGACCGTGAGCTGTCGGCACAAGGTGTCGGCAACATGCTCTGCGGTCTGGTCGGTGCGCTGCCGATGACCGGGGTGATCGTGCGCAGCTCGGCCAACGTGCAGGCCGGTGCGACCACCCGCTATTCGACGATCTTCCATGGTCTGTGGCTGCTGGGGTTCGTGCTGTTGCTGTCGAGCGTGCTGCAAAGCATTCCGGTAGCGAGTCTGGCCGGCGTATTGGTCTACACCGGTTTCAAACTGGTCGACCTCAAGGCGTTTCGCGGTCTGGGCCGCTACGGGCGGATGCCGATGTTCACCTACGCCGCCACGGCGCTGGCGATCATTTTCACCGACCTGTTGACCGGTGTGCTGATCGGTTTCGGCCTGACCATGTTGAAGCTGGCGTTCAAGGCCTCACGCCTGAAAA
Source organism: Pseudomonas sp. Eth.TT006 (assembly GCF_054456575.1). Lineage (NCBI taxonomy): Bacteria > Pseudomonadati > Pseudomonadota > Gammaproteobacteria > Pseudomonadales > Pseudomonadaceae > Pseudomonas > Pseudomonas sp. Eth.TT006. The sequence goes on from NZ_JBTJEN010000001.1 coordinate 34,549, forward strand.
TCAGCCTGATCGACCTGCCACAAGAGGGCGAAATGGAGTTGCGCCTGGTCGGCGCGGCAACCTTCCTCAAGGTCCCGGCGCTGACCCAGGTACTGGGCAGTATTCCCGCAGGCACCACGGTGCATGTGCCGCTCAATAACCTGAGCTACATCGACCATTCGTGTCTGGAGTTGCTGGAAGAATGGGGCCGGGCGAATGCGGCGAAGGGCTCGAAACTGTTGATCGAGTCGCGTGGGTTGAAGCGCAGGCTTGAGGGACGGGTTCGGACCAATACCGGGATCGGTGCGGCCGGGTAAATTTCCCGGTTGAACTCAACCCCTGTAGGAGCTGCCGCAGGCTGCGATCTTTTGACGTGGTTTTTAAAATCAAGATCAAAAGATCGCAGCCTGCGGCAGCTCCTACATTGGATCGGGTGTTACTCAGGCAGCCGGCTGATCCAGCTCCAGACCCACACCCAGGCGGCGGCCCATGCACGGCCAGCGTTTCCAGGCAGCGCCAGTGTCCGGGCTGCTGAGTTTGTCGCGGTAGGCTTCTACCGATTCCAGCGCGAAACTCTCGTCGTCGAGCATTTCATCAATGGCGTGATGCACGACTTCGTCCAGTTGATTGGCAAATTCCTCACCGAGCAATTGGTGAGCAATCAGATTGGCGACCGTCATGTCCAAAGGGATCAGTGGCTGGCCGAGGTGCTTGATGTACAGGTCGTTGACCTCTTCGACAAAACGGTGCGCCAGATAGGCTTCGTCGAGCAGGCTGTCCAGGCCGACCGGCGGCTGGAGAAAGTACTGCTCGGCGATTTTCAGCACCGGTTTGATCTGCGATTCGATGCCCGCTTCCCTGGCGACTTCATTGGCTGCATCCAGCATGTCCGGTACTTCGTCGATGTAGGCGGTGACGAAGCTGGTCAACGCTTCTTCACGGTTGGCGTCCGGCAATTGGATAGCCGAATGCAGGTGAGGCAACTTGGCTTGCAGCTGACGCTGGAGCCGTCCGGTTTCACGTTCGGTTTGTCGGGCTTTTTGGATCTGCTCGCGCAATGCGGCGGTGTTCATGAAAACTCCAGGGTACAAGGCAATGAAATAGGGAAGACATAAGTTAGCTGGCTTACGAAAAATGCTAAGACGCATTTGTCATAATTATTTCATCCTTGATGCACCGGCGTTATATCTGTGTGCCACCACTCGTCTGCATCCTTCTCCATTCCTGCCCTTGAGCGCAAGCCCGGGCTGTTTCAGATCATTTACGCGTCGACATTGCAATTCCCGGTGGCTGTCTATACTCGCCATTGAATGGAGTTAGCTGATGACGCCCGACTGCACCCGCAGCAAGGCCCGGCAATTCAAGTTCGTAGTCTGATGCAGCCGCTCCCTTGCCGCAGGCGAAAGCCTCCGGGATAACAAGAACGATAAGGGGAACCCGCAATGATGCGACATCCACACGTCTGGATGGGCCTCCTGTTGTGGTCGATTTTCAGCCAGGCCAACGCGGCCTGGACTGTGAATATGGCGCCTGGAGCGACTGAAATCAGTCACGCAGTCTTCGACCTGCACATGACCATTTTCTGGATCTGTGTGGTGATCGGGATCATCGTCTTCGGCGCCATGTTCTGGTCGATGATCGTGCACCGCCGCTCGACCGGCCAGGTCGCCGCCAAATTCCACGAAAGCACCACCGTCGAAATACTCTGGACCGTCGTACCGCTGCTGATCCTGGTGGCAATGGCCGTTCCGGCAACCGCGACCCTGATCAAGATGTACGACAGCAGTGAGCCGGATATCGATATCCAGATCACCGGGTATCAGTGGAAGTGGCACTACAAATACCTCGGTCAGGACGTCGAATTCTTCAGCAACCTGGCCACCCCCGCCGAGCAGATTCACAACAAGGAAGCCAAGGGCGAGCACTACCTGCTCGAAGTCGACAAGCCGCTGGTGCTGCCGGTCGGTGCCAAGGTGCGCTTCCTCGTGACTTCCGCTGACGTGATCCACTCGTGGTGGGTGCCGGCGTTTGCAGTCAAGCGCGATGCCATCCCGGGATTCGTCAACGAGGCCTGGACGCGGATCGACAAGCCCGGCCTCTATCGTGGCCAGTGCGCCGAGCTGTGCGGCAAGGATCACGGCTTCATGCCGATCGTGGTCGACGTCAAGGAGAAGCCTGACTACGACAAATGGCTGGCGGATCGCAAGGCCGAAGCCGCTCAGCTCAAGGAGCTGACCAGCAAGGAATGGACCCTGGACGAGCTCAAAGAGCGCGGCGACAAGATCTATCACACCACCTGTGTGGCCTGTCACCAGGCCGAAGGCCAGGGCCTGCCGCCGATGTTCCCGGCGCTCAAGGGCTCGCCGATCGCCACCGGACCAAAAGCCGACCACCTGCACCGCGTGTATTTCGGCAAGCCGGGGACCGCGATGGCGGCGTTCGGCAAGCAGTTGTCGGAAGTCGATATCGCAGCGGTCGTGACCTACGAACGTAACGCCTGGGGCAACAACAAGGGCGACATGGTCACGCCAAAAGAAGTGCTGGAGCTGAAACAGGCGGAAAGCAAATGAGCCGGTCTATCGCGTACTTCGTGAACCGGCCGGGGCAGCGCGCCCCGGCCAGCCCCGTCCACTCACGTAAAGGAGACCGGCCATGAGCGCTGTCATCGATGACCACGGTCATGCCGACCACGCCCACGGCCCCGCCAAAGGCCTGATGCGCTGGGTGCTGACCACCAACCACAAGGACATCGGCACCTTGTACCTGTGGTTTGCCTTCTGCATGTTCCTGCTCGGCGGCTCGTTCGCCATGGTGATCCGCGCCGAGCTGTTCCAGCCCGGGCTGCAGATCGTCGAACCGGCGTTCTTCAATCAGATGACTACCATGCACGGCCTGGTGATGGTCTTCGGGGCGGTGATGCCGGCGTTCGTCGGCCTCGCCAACTGGATGATCCCGCTGATGATCGGCGCGCCGGACATGGCCCTGCCGCGGATGAACAACTTCAGCTTCTGGCTGCTGCCGGCGGCGTTCCTGCTGCTGGTCTCGACCCTGTTCACCGCCGGTGGCGGGCCGAACTTCGGCTGGACGTTCTACGCCCCGCTGTCGACGACGTACGCGCCGGAAAGCGTCACCTATTTCATCTTCGCCATCCACCTGATGGGGATCAGTTCGATCATGGGCGCGATCAATGTGATCGCCACCATCCTCAACCTGCGCGCCCCCGGCATGACCCTGATGAAAATGCCGCTGTTCGTCTGGACCTGGCTGATCACCGCGTTCCTGCTGATCGCGGTGATGCCGGTGCTGGCCGGGTGCGTGACGATGATGCTGATGGACATCCATTTCGGCACCAGTTTCTTCAGTGCCGCCGGTGGCGGTGACCCGGTGCTGTTCCAGCATGTGTTCTGGTTCTTCGGCCATCCCGAGGTGTACATCATGATCCTGCCGGCGTTCGGCGCGGTCAGCCAGATCATCCCGACCTTCTCGCGCAAGCCGCTGTTCGGCTACACCTCGATGGTTTATGCGACGGCGAGCATCGCCTTTCTGTCGTTCATCGTCTGGGCGCACCACATGTTCGTGGTCGGTATTCCGCTGGTGGGCGAGCTGTTCTTCATGTACGCGACCATGCTCATCGCCGTGCCGACCGGGGTCAAAGTGTTCAACTGGGCCAGCACCATGTGGCAAGGCTCGCTGACCTTCGAGACGCCGATGCTGTTTGCCGTGGCGTTCGTCATCCTGTTTTCCATCGGCGGGTTTTCCGGGCTGATGCTGGCCATCGCCCCGGCGGACTTCCAGTACCAGGACACTTACTTCGTGGTCGCGCACTTCCATTACGTGCTGGTGCCGGGGGCAATCTTCGGGATCTTCGCCTCGGCCTATTACTGGCTGCCAAAGTGGACCGGGCACATGTACGACGAAACCCTCGGCAAGCTGCATTTCTGGCTGTCGTTCGTCGGCATGAACCTGACCTTCTTCCCGATGCACTTCGTCGGGCTGGCGGGGATGCCCCGGCGAATCCCGGACTACAACCTGCAGTTCGCCGACTTCAACATGGTCTCGTCGATCGGCGCGTTCATGTTCGGCGCGACGCAGATCTTCTTCCTGTTCATCGTGATCAAGACCATTCGCGGCGGCGCCCCGGCCCCGGCCAAACCGTGGGATGGCGCCGAAGGCCTGGAGTGGAGCGTGCCGTCGCCGGCGCCGTATCACACCTTTACGACGCCGCCGGAAGTGAAATGAAACACTCTTCTGCTAACGCACCCCCTGTGGCGAGGGGATTTATCCCCGATGGGCTGCGAAGCAGCCCCAAAACCTGCCTACGAGGTGTATCAGGCACACCACATACGCAGGCTCTACGACTGCTGCGCAGCCGGTCGGGGATAAATCCCCTCACCACAGTCATCGCCAGGCACAGTTGATCACGAGGGAGGCATGAACCATGGCTGACGCGATCTCGCTGAAACAACTCGTCACCCGCCTGCTCGGGGTGGTGCTGGCGATGTTTGTCTTCGGCTTTGCCCTGGTGCCGATCTACGACGTGATGTGCAAGGCCTTCGGCATCAACGGCAAGACCGCCGGGCAGTACGAAGGCGAGCAGGTGGTGGATGAGTCGCGGCAGGTGCGCGTGCAGTTTCTGTCGACCAACAACATCGACATGCCGTGGGATTTCTATCCCAAACATGACGAACTGACGGCCAACCCCGGCGCGGTCAACGAGATGATCTTTGTCGCGCGCAACCCCACCGACAAACCGATGAGCGCCCAGGCCGTGCCAAGCATCGCGCCCAGCGAAGCGGCGGCGTATTTCCACAAGACCGAATGCTTTTGCTTTACCCAGCAGGTGCTGCAGCCGGGTCAGCAGATCGAAATGCCGGTGCGTTTCATCGTTGACCGCGACATGCCCAAGGACGTGAAGCACCTGACGCTGTCCTACACGCTGTTCGATATCACCGCCCGACATCCTCCGGTGGCTGCAAACACTGGCGGTTAAGCGTGCCCGATAAGGAGAACAATACATGGCAACTCATGAGCACTATTACGTCCCGGCCCAGAGCAAATGGCCGATCGTCGCCACGCTCGGCATGTTCGTCACCGTGTACGGCCTGGCGACCTGGTTCAACGATCTGAAGGCAGCGCGCCCGGAATCCCACGGCCCGCTGATCTTTTTCGTCGGCGGACTGTTGCTGGCGTACATGCTGTTCGGCTGGTTCGGCGCGGTGATCAAGGAAAGCCGCGCGGGGCTCTACAGCCCGCAGCTGGATCGCTCGTTCCGCTGGGGCATGAGTTGGTTCATCTTCTCCGAGGTGATGTTCTTCGTCGCCTTTTTCGGCGCGCTATTCTACGTGCGCCATGTATCCGGGCCGGCGCTGGGTGGCGAAGGGCCGAAAGGCATCGCCCACATGCTCTGGCCGAACTTCCAGTTCACCTGGCCGCTGCTGCACACGCCGGACCCGAAACTGTTCCCGCCGCCCAAGGAAGTCATCAGCCCGTGGGGCCTGCCGCTGATCAACACGATCCTGCTGGTCAGCTCCAGCGTGACCATCACCATCGCCCACCATGCCTTGAAGAAGGGCCATCGCGGCGCGCTGAAAGTCTGGCTGGCGATTACCGTGCTGCTCGGTTGCGGCTTCCTTGCGTTGCAGGCTGAAGAATACATGCACGCCTACCACGAACTGGGCCTGACCCTGGGTTCGGGCATCTACGGCGCGACGTTCTTCATGCTCACCGGCTTCCATGGCGCCCACGTGACCATCGGCACGATCATTCTGTTCGTGATGCTGATGCGCATCATGAGGGGCCATTTCGATGCCGAGCATCAGTTCGGTTTCGAGGCAGCGAGCTGGTATTGGCACTTCGTCGATGTGGTGTGGATCGGCTTGTTCATCTTCGTTTATGTGCTTTGAGGGCAGCTGCAAGTTGCTAGCTGCAAGCTTCAAGTTCAAGGCTGTAAGGCTTCTACTTGCAGCTTGCAGCTGACCACTTGCAGCTACCAAGGCACTTGGGACACCAGTTGGCCGCTGTAAAAGCCCCAGGCGATCAAGCCGACGGTGGCGGCGGCCAATGCCACCCGAACACTCAAGGCGATCACCAGGCGATTGGAACTGCTGTCGTCCTTGACCAGGAAAAACAGGCCGCTGAACAGGCTGATCACCGTGGCAATCAGCAGCACGACAATCGCTGCTTTGAGCATGGGAAGACTCCGGGGGACAGGCGATGCAGTTGAGTATAGCGAGCGCGACGACTGCCTTCGTGGCGCGGCCATGAAGCGCTTTCGCCCGGGCGTGGTGCCGAGCGTGGTGGTGGCGCTGTTGTTGCCGCTGCTGGTGGCGCTGGGCTTCTGGCAACTGGGCCGGGGGGCGGAGAAAACCGCGCTGCTCGCCAGTTACGCCGAACGCCGCGCCGCCGAACCGATGGCCAGCAGCGAATTGCTCCATAGCAGCGACCCGGCCTATCACCGCGTGCATCTTTTCGGCCAGTTCGATAGTGCCCACAGCCTGCTGCTCGACAACCGTCAGCGCAACGGCAAGGTCGGCGTCGAACTGCTGCAACCGTTTCAGGATCGCGCCAGCGGCCTGTGGCTGCTGGTCAATCGCGGCTGGCTGCCGTGGCCGGATCGCCGAGTTCCACCACAATTCACTACCCCAAGCGACACGCTGAGTCTCGACGCCTGGGTCTACGTCGCCCCCGGTGCGACCTTCCAGTTGCATGCCGACCCCGTCAGCAGCACCTGGCCGCAAACCATCACCGCCGTCGAGCCGGCCAGATTGTGGAAAACCCTCGAGCGCGACGGTTTCGCCTACGAACTGCGCGCCGAACCCGGCCCGGCCAGCTATGAAGCGGACTGGCCGGTGGTCGCCATGGGCCCGGAAAAACACCTCGGTTACGCCGTGCAGTGGTTCGCCATGGCCACCGCCCTGCTCGGCCTCTATCTCTACCTTGGATGGCACAACGCAAAGGAGAAACACCATGGGAACGGCCATGAATCCACCCAGCATGTCTGAGGCAAAAACCCCGGCCAGCCGGCGCCGTGGGCGGATCCAGCTGCTGCTGATTGTGCTTGGCGTGGTCGGGCCGATGATCCTCGCCACCGGCATGTACAAATTGCAGTTCTGGGTACCGGAAGGACGCAGCTACCACGGCGAACTGATCGGCAACGGCCAGTCCCGCGCCGATCTCGGCGTGCAGGCCGATGAGCAGCGCTGGCAGATGCTGGTGACCGCGCCCAAGGAGTGCGCGGTCGATTGCCAGCAACTGGTGTACCTCGCCCGGCAGATCCAGATCGGCCTCGGCCGCGATGCCGGGCGCGCCAGCCACGCCCTCGCCGCTGCGCAACCGCTGGGCGCGGACTACGAAGCCAAGTTGAGCCGCGAATACCCACAACTGCAACGCTACCCGCTGGACGCCACGACCTTCAGCAAGACCACCGGCGACAAGGCCACGCCGCAGCTGTGGATCATCGACCCGCACGGCAACCTGGTGCTGCGCTACGACCCGAGTGTGAAGGGCAAGGACCTGCTCAACGACCTGCGCCACCTGCTGAAACTGTCGAACATCGGATGAGGACATCGTCATGGCCAAACCTGGATTTCGCCTCGCGCTGTTTGCCACCCTGCTGGCACTGATCGTCGTGCTGCTCGGCGCCTACACCCGCCTGACCCACGCCGGCCTGGGCTGCCCGGACTGGCCGGGCTGCTACGGTTTTATCAGCGTGCCGAACAGCGAAGCCCAACTGGCCCATGCCGAACGGCATTACCCCGACTCGCCGGTGGTGGCGCACAAGGGCTGGAACGAGATGATCCACCGCTACTTCGCCGGCACCCTTGGCCTGCTGATTTCGATCCTGGCCGGGCGCGCCTGGGTCAATCGCCGGCATCCCGGTCTGCCATTGAAGCTGCCGCTGTTTCTGTTGGCGGTGGTCTTCGCCCAAGCGGCCTTCGGCATGTGGACGGTGACGCTCAAGCTATGGCCGCAAGTGGTCACCGGGCATTTGCTCGGCGGCTTTGCGACCTTGAGCCTGCTGTTCCTGCTGACCTTGAGGTTGTCCGGCGTGCTGCCGGCGCTGAGCGTGCCCAGGCGCCTGCAGTATTGGGCGACGGCGGGACTGTTGCTGGTGATCGGCCAGATCGCGCTAGGTGGCTGGGTCAGTTCCAACTACGCGGCCGTGGCCTGCATCGACTTCCCGACCTGCCACGGCCAATGGCTGCCGCCGGCTGATTTCGCCAATGGTTTTCACCTGACCCAACACATCGGCCCGAACTACCTCGGCGGCCAACTCGACAGCGATGCGCGCACCGCGATTCATCTGACTCACCGCATTGGCGCACTGCTGGTCACGCTGGTGCTGCTCGGTCTGGCCTGGCAACTTCGGGCGGTGGGCATGACCCGGCTTGCCGGGCTGGTACTGGTCGCCCTCGGTGCCCAAATCAGCCTCGGCATCAGCAACGTGCTGTTCCATCTGCCGCTGCCGGTGGCTGTGGCGCATAACGCCGGCGGCGCCGCGCTGCTGCTGAGCATGGTGCTGGTCAATTACCACGCGCGGACCAGTCTGGTTCGGGTCAAACAGCCGGTACTGGCACGCTGGCGTCTGAGCCCGCGCAAACACCTGGCCGCGCCCGTCACGATAAAAGGAGAAACACCATGGCGCTTCTGATCGGCGAACGTCCGGCGCAGGCGCTGTGGCGTGACTATCTGGAGCTGACCAAGCCGAAAGTGCTGGTGCTGATGCTCATCACCTCGCTGGTCGGGATGTTCCTCGCGACCCGTGCCGGAGTGCCGTGGACCGTGCTGGTGTTCGGCAATCTGGGGATTGCGCTGTGTGCCGGCGGTGCGGCGGTGGTCAATCATGTGGTCGACCGACGTATCGACGCGCTGATGGCGCGCACGCATAAACGACCGTTGGCCGAAGGACGGGTTTCGCCAGCGGCGGCACTGACCTTCGCGCTGGTTTTGGCACTGCTCGGTCAGGCCTTGCTGCTGAGCTTCACCAATGCGCTGACCGCCTGGCTGACCCTCGCCTCGCTGCTCGGTTACGCGGTGATCTACACCGGTTTCCTCAAGCGTGCGACGCCACAGAACATCGTCATCGGCGGCCTCGCCGGCGCGGCACCACCGCTGCTCGGCTGGACCGCTGCCACCGGCCATGTCAGCGCCGAACCGTTGCTGCTGGTGCTGATCATCTTCGCCTGGACCCCGCCGCACTTCTGGGCGCTGGCGATCCATCGCAAGGAGGAATACGCCAAGGCCGACATCCCGATGCTGCCGGTGACCCACGGCGAGCACTACACCAAAGTGCATATTCTGCTGTACACCTTTGCGTTGCTGGCGGTGAGTCTGCTGCCGTACGTGATCCACATGAGCGGCGTGCTCTATCTGCTCTGCGCCCTCGCGCTGGGCGCACGGTTTCTGCAATGGGCCGTGGTGCTGTACCGTGGCACTCGGCCGCACGCGGCGATCAACACCTTCAAGTACTCTATTTATTACTTGTTCCTGTTGTTCATCGCCCTGCTCGTAGACCACTACTTACTGTTGAACTTATGACCCGAACCCAGAAAACCGTCTTCATCCTCGTCGCCGTGATCGCGCTGATCCTGGGACTGACCGTCAACAAAGTGCTGAGCGGCAAGGGCCAGGGCGATCCCACCGCACTGATCGACGCCGGCATCATCCTGCTGCCGCAAAGCCGCACCCTGCCGGGCGTAACCATGACCAATCAGGATGGCCAGCCGGTCGCTATCGACGAATTGAAGGGCAAGTGGAGCCTGCTGTTCTTCGGCTACACCTTCTGCCCGGACATCTGCCCGACCACCCTCGCCCAGTTGCGTCAGATCAAGAGCGAGCTGCCCAAAGACGCGGTGGACAAGTTGCAGATCGTGCTGGTCAGCGTCGACCCGAACCGCGATAACCCGCAGCAGTTGAAGCAGTACCTGGGCTACTTCGATCCGCAGTTCATCGGCCTGACGCCGAAGTCGATCGAAGAGCTGCAGAAAGTGGCGAATGCTGTGAGTATTCCGTTTATCCCGGCCGATACCAGCAAGCCGAATTACACGGTGGATCACAGCGGCAACCTCGCGGTGATCGGGCCGGACGGGACGCAGCGGGGGTTTATTCGGGCGCCGTTGAACAATGCCAAGCTGGTGGCGCAGCTGCCGGTGATGCTTAACCGCAAATAAAGCTGAAGAGCGAAAAGCCCCTCACCCTAGCCCTCTCCCAGAGGGAGAGGGGACTGATTGGGGGATATTCAAGAGTTACGCCGACCTGAAAGTTATCCGCTGAATCCATAATCAATTCGGTCTGTCAGGTCGATGTAGAACGCAAGACACCTCGGTCGGCCCCCTCTCCCTCGGGAGAGGGCTGGGGTGAGGGGCAGCTTCACAGCAGTTGCAAAGCCAAACACCAGACACAAAAAAAGGGGACGCTCATGGCGTCCCCTTTTTCGTTGCAGCCATATCAATCAGAACGCCGGCAATACCGCGCCTTTGTACTTCTCGGTAATGAACTGCTTCACTTCCGGGCTGTGCAGGGCGGCGGCCAGTTTCTGCATGGCATCGCTGTCCTTGTTGTCCGCACGGGACACCAGGATGTTCACGTACGGCGAGTCATTGCCTTCAATGGCCAGCGCATCCTTGGACGGATCGAGCTTGGCTTCCAGCGCGTAGTTGGTGTTGATCAGCGCCAGGTCGACCTGGGTCAGCACACGCGGGATGGTCGCGGCTTCCAGTTCACGGATTTTCAGGTCTTTCGGGTTCTGCGCGACGTCTTTCAGGGTCGACAGAATGTTGGTCGGGTCCTTCAGGGTGATCAGGCCAGCCTTGGCCAGCAGCAGCAGCGCACGGCCGCCGTTGGTGGCGTCGTTCGGGATCACCACGTTGGCGCCGCTTGGCAGGTCCTTCAGATCCTTGATCTTGCTCGAGTAGGCGCCCAATGGTTCCAGGTGCACACCGGTCACGGCCACCAGATTGGTGCCCTTGGCCTTGTTGAACTCATCGAGGTACGGCTGGTGCTGGAAGAAGTTGGCGTCCAGACGCTTTTCGGCCACCTGTACGTTCGGCTGAATGTAGTCGGTGAACACCTTGACCTTCAGATCCACGCCTTCTTTGGCCAGCACTGGCTTCACGAATTCGAGGATTTCCGCGTGCGGCACCGGGGTGGCGGCAACGGTCAGGGTTTCAGCGTGGGCCGAAAAAGCGGCTACGGCAGCGAATGCAGCGATCAGTTTTTTCATTCAGCTAACTCCTTTTGCGGCGCCCGTCTGGCGCCTGCCAGCGAATGGCCGGCTCATTTCTTGATTACCAAAACCGGTTACTTGCGCGAGAAATGCACGACCAGTCGATCACCAACCATTTGCAGCACTTGCACCAGAATCAGCAGCAGCACCACGGTGACGATCATCACGTCAGTCTGGAAACGCTGGTAACCGAAACGGATCGCCAGGTCACCCAGACCTCCGGCGCCGACCACACCGGCCATCGCCGTGTAGGACACCAGAGTAATTGCCGTCACCGTAATCGCGGCGAAGATGCCCGGACGGGCTTCCGGCAGCAAGGCGTTCATGATGATCTGCCGGGTGGTCGCGCCCATCGACTGGGTCGCTTCAATGATGCCGCGATCGACTTCACGCAGCGCGGTTTCCACCAGACGCGCGAAGAACGGGGTTGCGCCCACCACCAACGGCGGAATCGCCCCGGCCACGCCGAGCGAGGTGCCGGTGATCAGCACGGTGAACGGGATCATCACGATCAACAGAATGATGAACGGCAGCGAGCGCAGGATGTTCACCGCCAGCGACATGAAGGCGTAGAGGCCGCGGCTTTCCAGCAACTGCCGCGGGCTGCAGAGGAACAGCAGCACGCCCAGCGGCAGGCCGAGCAGCACGGTGAACAGCAGCGAACCGCCGAGCATCAGCAGGGTGTCGCCGGTGGCCAGCCAGATTTCGTACCAGTCGATGTTGGTGAAGAAGCTGATCAGGTCTTCCATTAGCGCAATACCTCCATGTGAACGTCAGCGGCGGTGAAGCGGGCGAACGCCGCTTCCATGTCGCCACCGGTGACGGCGAGGGTCAATTGCCCGTACGGAATGTCTTTGATGCGGTCGATGCGACCGGCGAGGATGCTGTAGTCGACCCCGGTTTCCCGGGCGACGGTACCGAGCAACGGCGCGTAGGTCGCTTCGCCCTGGAAGGTCAGACGCACGATGCGCCCCGGCACGTGAGCGAAGTCATCACGCTGTTCGCTTTCGTCGATCTGCTCGCTTTCCTGGACGAAGCGCTTGGTGGTCGGGTGCTGCGGATGCAGGAACACATCGGCCACCGAACCTTGCTCGACGATCACCCCGGCATCCATCACCGCCACCTGATCACAGACGCGACGGATCACGTCCATCTCGTGGGTGATCAGGACGATGGTCAGTTTCAGCTCACGGTTGATCTCGGCCAGCAGTTGCAGGACCGACGCGGTGGTCTGCGGGTCGAGGGCACTGGTCGCCTCGTCGCACAGCAGAATCTTCGGCTTGGTCGCCAGAGCGCGGGCAATGCCGACCCGCTGCTTCTGGCCGCCGGACAACTGCGCCGGGTACTTCTTCGCGTGATCGGACAGACCGACCCGCGCCAGCAACTCGGCGACGCGCTGATTGATCTCGCTGGTCGACAGTTCGCCGGCCAGGGTCAGCGGCAGCGCGACGTTGTCGGCCACGGTCTTGGAGGCGAGCAGGTTGAAGTGCTGGAAGATCATCCCGACCTGCTGGCGGAAACGGCGCAGGCCGTTGGCGTCCAGCGCGGTGACTTCTTCGCCGTCGACGATGATCTTGCCGCCAGTGGAGTCTTCCAGACGATTGATCAGCCGCAGCAGGGTACTTTTGCCCGCACCGGAATGGCCGATCAGGCCGAAGACCTGACCGTTTTCAATCGAAAGACTGGTCGGGTGCAGGGCGGGAATGTCCTTACCGGCGACGCGGTAAGTTTTGTGGACGTTTTGAAACTCGATCACGTAGCGAACCTTGTGGGGCGCGTTAGAAAAGGATCAGCGGTTAGCCGGGCGCGCATTTTAGCCTGTCCGTATAGAGGTTCTTAGCATTTATTTCGCAATTGACCTTCGATTTGGCAATAACAGGATCAAAGGTCATAAAAAAGGAACGCGCGTTCCTGCTCATTGGTCACTACTTGAGCGACTTGAAACCTGGGTAACCGCGCCCGGAAAACGCTCAAGAGTCCCTGTTGAAAGGGGTCAACCGAGGAGTTTACGTCTGATGAGTACCAAGAAACCTGCCCCTGGCAAAAGTGAACTGGCCGGCACCGATACCAAGGATCGCGCCAACACCAACGCCAAACTCGACAGCCTGGAGACCTTTCGCTCCGACGCTACCGGCCAGGCCCTGCGCACCAATCAGGGTGTGAAGATTGCCGATAACCAGAACACCCTCAAGGCAGGCCCGCGCGGGCCGTCGCTGCTGGAAGACTTCATCATGCGTGAGAAGATCACGCACTTTGACCACGAACGCATTCCGGAGCGCATCGTCCACGCACGGGGCACTGGCGCGCATGGTTTCTTTCAGACCTACGAGAATCATTCGGCACTGACCAAGGCCGGTTTCCTGCAGGATCCGGGGAAAAAGACCCCGGTATTCGTGCGCTTTTCCACCGTGCAGGGGCCACGCGGCTCCGGTGATACCGTGCGTGACGTGCGTGGTTTCGCGGTGAAATTCTTCACTGACGAAGGCAACTTCGATCTGGTCGGCAACAACATGCCGGTGTTCTTCATTCAGGACGCGATCAAGTTTCCCGACTTCGTCCACGCGGTGAAGCCAGAGCCACACAACGAAATTCCTACCGGCGGCTCGGCCCACGACACCTTCTGGGATTTCGTCTCGCTGGTGCCGGAATCGGCGCACATGGTGATCTGGGCAATGTCCGACCGGGCGATCCCGAAAAGCCTGCGCAGCATGCAGGGCTTTGGCGTGCACACCTTCCGCCTGATCAACGCCGAGGGTAAATCACGCTTCGTCAAATTCCACTGGCGCCCTACTGCCGGCACTTGCTCGCTGGTGTGGGACGAGGCGCAGAAGCTTGCCGGTAAAGATACCGATTACCACCGCCGCGACCTCTGGGAAGCCATCGAGATGGGCGACTACCCGGAATGGGAGTTGGGCGTGCAGGTCATCGAAGAGGAAAACGAACACGACTTCGATTTCGACATCCTCGACCCGACCAAGCTGATCCCCGAAGAAATCGTGCCGATCACCCCGCTGGGCAAGATGACCCTCAACCGCAACCCGGACAACTTCTTCGCGGAGACCGAACAGGTCGCGTTCTGCCCCGGCCACATCGTGCCGGGCATCGACTTCTCCAACGATCCGCTGCTGCAAGGTCGGCTGTTTTCCTACACCGACACGCAAATCAGCCGACTTGGCGGGCCGAATTTTCATGAGCTGCCGATCAACCGTCCGGTGGCACCGTTCCACAACGGCCAGCGCGATGCGCAGCACCGCACCGTCATCGACAAGGGGCGCGCGTCCTACGAGCCGAATTCGATTGATGGCGGCTGGCCGAAGGAGACTCCGCCAGCGGCACAGGACGGTGGCTTCGAAAGTTATCCAGAGCGCATCGACGCGCACAAGATTCGCCAGCGCAGCGAGTCGTTCGGCGATCATTTCTCTCAGGCGCGGCTGTTCTTCAACAGCATGAGCGAGCACGAGAAAGAGCACATTATCGCGGCCTACAGCTTCGAGCTGGGCAAGGTTGAACGCGAGTTCATCCGCGCACGGCAGGTGAACGAGATTCTCGCCAACATCGATCTGGAACTGGCCAAACGTGTCGCGGCCAATCTGGGCTTGCCAGCGCCAAGCAAAGGCACGGTCGAAGCGCGCCAGACGTCGCTCGATCATTCGCCAGCGCTGAGCCAGGCCAATCTGCTGCCGGAAAACATCAAAACGCGCAAAGTGGCGATTCTTGCTGCGAACGGCGTCGATGGTGCGGCGATTGATGCGATGAAGAAGGCGTTGGAAGCTGAAGGTGCACACGCCAAATTGCTCGGTCCGACTTCAGCACCGGTGAAAACCGCTGACGGCAAAACCCTGGCGGTGGATGCGTCGATGGAAGGCATGCCGTCGGTGATCTTCGATGCAGTGTTTGTGCCGGGTGGCGCGGCCTCGATTCAGGCATTGAGCGGCGACGGTGTGGCGTTGCATTACCTGCTGGAGGCGTACAAGCACCTGAAAGCGATTGCGCTGCACGGCGAGGCCAAGCAGTTGCAGGATCTGCTGAAGCTGGAGGCGGATGCGGGATTGCTGCAGGGCAAGGATGTACCGGGATTGACCAAGCCATTCTTTGCGGCGATCGGGCAGCATCGGGTCTGGGCGCGGGAGCCTAAGGCGAAGGCCGTTCCAGCTTAAGTTGTTGGTTGCCTGAAGGACGCCTTCGCGAGCAAGCCCGCTCCCACAGGGTTCACGCAGTACCTGTGGGAGCGGGCTTGCTCGCGAAGCTTTTAAGGTTTACGCGGACTAAGAACTATCTGCGCCGGTACCGTGCGCACGATCTGCTTTTCAATCTGCAGATCAAAATCCGGGTTTAATTTCTTCACCCGTTTAGTCAGCAACGTCGCCAACCATGGATAGTCATTCGTGCGCGGCGCCTGAATGCTCACCGCACACTCATAATTCACCACATCGGCGGCAATCGCATCCAGTTGCCGGCGAAGTTTGCGGCTGTCGTTGATGTTCAGCGCCACCGTGGTGCTTTCGGCGGTCGGATCGATCACCTTGGCTTTTGGCTTGGCTTCAGCCGCCAGCAGTGCCGCTTCGGCCTTTTCCAGCTCGGCTTTGCGGGCTTCGGTAATGGCACCGTTGACGCCACGGGTCAGCGCCGGCGCCTTCGGCATCAGGACGCGAGCGCGGCTCAGCGCGGTGGCGGCAGCGTTCACATCACCCTTCTGCAGCACGATCTGGCTGCGGCGCAGATAGGCCTCGGCCAACTGCCGCTGGTACTGCTCAAGGGACTGATCGTTGGGGGTGTCTTTCTGCAAAGCCGCCAGTTGGTCTTCGGCGGTGGCCAGCTCGCTGCTGGCCAGGCTTTGTTCCAGCTGTGCGATGGCCGTGGCCCGCGCGTCGGGGGCTTCGGCCACCGGCGGCGTGCTTTGGCAGGCGCCCAGTAGCACGGAAAATGCGACAAGGAGCAGATAACGGGAGGCGAACGGCTTCATTCCTGCGACTCTCTAATTGCGCAAAAAGCGGCCAAGTCTACACCCCACGACGGGGCAGAACAAAACTCAGCAGAAACAGTGCGGCCGCCGTCACAACGATTGACGGCCCCGCCGGGGTGTCCTTGAACCATGACAGCGCCAGCCCGCCACACACCGCGAGCATGCCCAGCAGGCTCGCGCCCAGGGCCATCTGCTCCGGTGAGCGGGCGTGACGCTGTGCCGCAGCCGCCGGAATGATCAGCAGCGAAGTGATCAGCAACACCCCGACGATTTTCATCGCCACCGCGATCACCACCGCGATCAACAGCATCAGCGCCATGCGCAAGCCCGCCACCGGCAGGCCTTCGACCCTGGCCAATTCCTCATGCACGGTGATCGCCAGCAGCGGTCGCCACAGCGTCACCAAAAGCACCAGCACCGCCGCGCTGCCGCCTAGAATCCACCCAAGATCGGTCGGGCTGATCGCCAGCAGATCGCCGAACAGATAGGCCATCAGATCGATCCGCACTTCATGCATGAAGCTTAGTACCACCAGGCCGAGAGAGAGCGTGCTCGGCGCGAGAATTCCCAACAGCGTGTCAGACGCCAGCGGTTGGCGCTGCTGCAAGGTCACCAGCAGCACCGCCAGCAGCAGACAGCCGACCGTCACCGCAACCGTCGGGCTGACATCCAGCAGAAAGCCCAGCGCCACACCGAGCAACGCGGCGTGGGACAGGGTGTCGCCGAAATAGGCCATGCGCCGCCAGACCACAAACGAGCCGAGCGGACCCGCCACCACCGCCAACGCCAGACCTGCAAGCAGGGCATACAACAGAAAATCAGCCATGCTTGCAGTGGTCTCCGTGAACGTGGGTGTGGCCCGCAGCGGGCGCCTTGACCACCGACCCGTGCAGGTCGTGGGCGTGGTCGTGATGGTGGTGATAGATCGCCAGGCTCTGCGCGTTCTTGCCGAACAGCTCGACGAACGCCGGATCGCCGCTGACCTGCTCGGGATGCCCGGAGCAGCAGACGTGGCGGTTGAGGCAGACCACCTGATCGGTGGTGCTCATCACCAGATGCAAATCGTGCGACACCATCAGCACGCCGCAGCCGTGACGGTCACGCAGGCGGGTGATCAGGCTGTAAAGCTCGGCCTGCCCGGCGACATCGACGCCTTGCACCGGCTCATCGAGCACCAGCAACTCCGGCTCGCGCAGCAGCGCCCGGGCCAGCAGCACGCGCTGCATCTCGCCCCCGGAAACGCTTTGCACCGGGCTGTCGATGACGTGTTCGGCGCCGACTTCCTTCAACGCGGCCAATGCACGCGGGCGGTCCACGCCGGGCACCAGACGCAGGAAGCGCAGCACCGACAGCGGCAAGGTCGGATCGACGTGCAGCTTCTGCGGCATATAGCCGACACGCAGTTTGGGCTTGCGCCAGACACTGCCGCTGTCAGGCTTCAACAGCCCGAGCACGGCGCGCACCAGCGTGGTCTTGCCGGCGCCGTTGGGGCCGATCAGGGTGACGATCTGCCCCGGCTCGACGCTCAGCTCAATGTTGTCGAGCACAGTCTGCCCGGCAAAGGTGACGGCGACCTGCTGCAGACGAATCAACGGGTTGCTCATCAGGCCCCCTGGCAACCGGAGCACAGGCCGACGACTTCGACGGTCTGTGCTTCGACGATGAAACCGACGTCCCTGGCGCTGCTGATGATCGCGTCACTGATCACTTTTTGCTCAAGCTCGATCGCCGCGTGGCAATCGCGGCAGATCAGAAACTGGCCCTGATGCGCATGCTCCGGATGCACGCAACCGACAAAGGCGTTGAGCGAAGAGATGCGATGCACCAGACCGTTTTCCAGAAGAAAATCCAGCGCGCGGTACACAGTGGGCGGCGCCGCGCGGCGACCGTCCTGCTCGCTCAGTACGGCGAGAATGTCGTAAGCGCCCAGCGGCTTGTGGCTCTGCCACACCAGTTCCAGCACCCGCCGGCGCAACGCAGTCAGGCGCAGGCCTTTCTGGGCGCACAGGGTATCGGCCTCGGTCAGTGCGCTGTGTACGCAATGAGAGTGGTCGTGGGGACGGCTGGCAATCGGTGTAATAGGCATGGGCGGCGACGAGTTTTGATAGAGACGTTATTATGTTACCCGTTCTCGCCTACCTGAGTGGTCATCGTGTCTCGACTTTTTTCTGTTTTTGTGGCGTTTGTCGCCAGTTTTCTGCTGATCGGTCCGGCTCAGGCCGAGGTCAAGGTCCTTACCAGCATCAAACCGCTGCAGTTGATTGCGGCGGCCGTGCAGGACGGCGTGGCCATCCCGGAAGTGCTGCTGCCGCCGGGCGCTTCGCCGCATAACTACGCGCTGCGTCCGTCCGACGTGCGCAAGGTGCAATCGGTGGATCTGCTGTACTGGATCGGCCCGGACATGGAAGGTTTCCTGCCCCGCGTGCTCAACGGCCGAACCCTGCCGAGCGTGGCCGTGCAGGATCTGCCGGGCATGAAGCTGCGTCGCTTCGCCGAAGACAGCCACTCCCACGCTGAAGACGCCGACGAGCATGACCACGATCACCGTCCGGGCACCCTTGATGCACATTTGTGGTTATCGCCGGTCAACGCGCGGGTGATCGCCGAGAAAATGGCCGTCGACCTCAGCGCGGCCGATCCGGCCAATGCCGAACGCTATCAAAGCAACGCCAAGGCTTTCGACGAACGTCTCGATGCGCTGGATGCACGCTTGAAAAAGCGTCTGGCCAGTGTTGAAGGAAAGCCGTACTTCGTATTCCACGAGGCTTTCGATTACTTCGAAGAGGCTTACGGTCTGAAACACACCGGCGTGTTCAGCGTCGCCGCCGAAGTGCAGCCGGGCGCGCAGCATGTCGCAGCAATGCGCAAACGCTTGCAGGAAGTGGGCAAGACCTGTGTGTTCAGCGAGCCGCCGCTGCGACCGCGTCTGGCCGAAACCCTCGTGGCCGGCCTGCCGGTAAAACTGGCGGAGCTGGATGCGCTGGGCGGATACACCCCGGCGACGGCTCAGGGATATGAGCAGGTGCTGGAGAAGTTGGGCAATGATCTGGCCGGGTGCCTGGAATCGTTGTAACCCCACAAAACCCTGTGGGAGCGAGCTTGCTCCGGGCGGCGCTCCGACGAAAGCGGTGGGCCAGTCAACGCATATGCTGAATGTGCCGTCGCATTCGCGAGCAAGCCCGCTCCCACAGGATCGAGTTAGCTTTCAGAATTTAACTCAGAGGGCGAACGGCAACGACGTACTCACCTGCTGCCGTTGCGCCAACCGCAACTCGAACTCCCGCGGATCGTGAATCAACACATCCTGCCCTGCAAACTGCTCGGCGGCGATCAACCGCGACAGCCAGAACCGCACACACGCCACGCGCAGCATGGTCGGCCACAGCTCGGCCTCTGCCGCCGTGAACGGCCGCCGCGCCGCGTAGGCACCCAGGAACGCGCGAGCACGCGGGCCATCGATCAGGCCCTCCTCGTCCGAACACCAGTCGTTCAAGGCAATCGCCACGTCATACAGCATCGGCCCGGAGCAGGCGTTGTAGAAGTCGATCAGGCCGGTCAGGTGCGTGCCTTCGAACATCGCGTTATCACGGAACAGGTCGGCGTGGATGTTGGCCCGTGGCAGCGCGAGAATTTTCTCTTTCTGCGCGGTGATTTCTTCCAGCGCCTTGTGCAGCAGCGCACGCGGCTCGTCGCTCAGGTGCGAGAGAAAGTCGCTGCCCTCCTCCAGCATCCAGTCCAGGCCACGGTCGGTCTTGCGCTTGATCATCCGCTCGCCCTGGGTCGCCAGGTGCAGATGCGCCTGCAACTCGCCGACCTGCGCGCAATGCTGCGCGTTGGCGACCTTGATGTGCTTGCCCGACAGCCGCGGCTGCAGCAGCGCCGGCTTGCCCTTCAGCTCACGCAGCGCCACGCCGTCGGTGGTGCGCAGTGCGTAAGGCACCGGCAGATCGGCTTCGTGCAGCACGTCGAGCAGGTCAATGAAGAACGGCATCTCCTGCACCGGGCCGCGCTCGACCAGGGTCAGGACGAACTCGCCCTGCTCCAGGCTGATAAAGAAATTGGTGTTTTCGCTGCCGGCGGCGATCCCCTGGAAATCGAGCAGACGGCCAAGCCCGTAAGGGGCGAGAAAGGTTTCCAGCTCGGGCCGAGCCAGGGGGGTGAACACAGACATGGTTAAAAACTGCTCAGTGCGGGCGCCGCGATCGAGCGGCGCCGATTAAAAGTCGGGAAACTTACTTCCAGGTAAAGATTTCCCACGACGGAATCAGCATATCCGGCTGGTCAGAGCGGATGTAGTTCGCGTCCGAACCATCGGCGCGCACCAGAAAATACGGCTTGCCGCCCTTGGGCGTGACCTTGATCGCATAGACGAAGCCACTGCGGCTGTATTCCTGAATGACCTTGTCGCCTTCGGTGTGGGTGTTGATGGTCACTTCCGGCTCCGCCGACGGTGAATCATCCGCCGCCATCGCGGCCAAAGGTGAGACAGCAATCAACCCGACCAGCAGCAAGCGATTTAACGTACGCATGATAACCTTGTCCCTTTGTCGTCAACGGTCCCGCTATTCTAGCGCCGGGCCCGCCGAAAAGGTTGATTCTGCTCATGAGCCAAGCCCCCCTCGTCCTGGTGGACGGTTCGTCCTACCTGTACCGCGCTTTCCATGCACTGCCACCGCTGACCACCTCCAAAGGCCTGCCGACCGGCGCGGTCAAAGGCGTGCTGAACATGCTCAAGAGTCTGCGCAAGCAGTACCCGGACAGCCCGTTCGCGGTGGTCTTCGACGCCAAGGGCGGGACGTTTCGCGATGAGATGTACGCCGAATACAAGGCCAACCGCCCGAGCATGCCCGACGACATGCGCGTGCAGATCGAGCCGCTGCACCAGAGCGTGATCGCCCTCGGCTTCCCGCTGCTGTGCGTGGAAGGCGTCGAGGCTGACGACGTGATCGGCACCCTCGCCCGCAGCAGCGCGGCGGCGGATCGCCCGGTGATCATCTCCACCGGCGACAAGGACATGGCGCAACTGGTCGACGGCCACATTACCTTGGTCAACACCATGTCCGGTAGCTCGATGGACGTCGAGGGCGTGAAGGAGAAATTCGGCGTCGCTCCGGAGCAGATCATCGATTATCTGGCACTGATGGGCGATTCTTCCGACAACATTCCGGGCGTTCCTGGCATTGGCCCGAAGACCGCGTCTGGCCTGCTCGTCGGCGTCAACGGCGGCCTGACCGAGCTTTACGCCAATCTCGACATGGTCCCGACCCTGCCGATTCGCGGCGCGAAAACCCTGCCGGCCAAACTAGAAGAACACAAGGAGATGGCATTCCTCTCCTATCAACTGGCGACCATCAAGATCGATGTGCCGCTGGACATCAGCCTCGACGACCTGCAGATGGGCCCGGAAGACCCGGCCAAGCTTTACGAGCTCTACAGCCTGCTGGAATTCAAGAGCTGGCTGAATGATCTGGATCGCGACGCCAAGCGTCAGGAACTGAGCGCTGCCACCGAGCCTGCGCCGGCCGGCGATCTGTTCAGTGCGCCGCCAGCCGAGGCGTCCGCCGCCCCTGCTGAGGCCGCTTACGAAACCATCCTCGATCAGGCGCGTTTCTACGTCTGGCTGGAAAAACTGCAGAACGCCAAACTGTTCGCCTTCGACACCGAAACCACCGGCATCGACGCGCAGCAGGCGCAACTGGTCGGCCTGTCGTTCGCGGTGCAGGCCAACGAAGCGGCGTACATCCCGCTGACCCACTCCTACATCGGCGTGCCGGAGCAACTGGATCGCGACAGCGTGCTGCGCGCGTTGAAGCCGATTCTCGAAGATCCGAACAAGCTCAAGGTCGGCCAGCACGCCAAGTTCGACATGAACATTCTGGCCAACTGCGCCATCGGTGGCGATCAGAGCCAGGGCATCAACGTGCGTGGCATCGCCTTCGACACCATGCTTGAGTCCTATGTGCTCAATTCCACCGCGACCCGTCACGACATGGACAGCCTCGCCCAGAAGTACCTGGATCACACCACCGTGAGCTTCCAGGACATCGCCGGCAAAGGCGCCAAGCAACTGACCTTCGACCAGATCGCCCTGGAACAGGCCGGGCCGTATGCCGCCGAAGACGCCGACATCACCTTGCGTCTGCACCAGACGCTGTTTGCCAAACTCAACGCGATCCCGAGCCTGGCCAGCGTGCTGACCGACATCGAAATCCCGCTGGTGCCGGTGCTGGCGCGCATCGAGCGTCAGGGCGCATTCGTTGATGCCGAACTGCTCGGCATCCAGAGCATCGAGCTCGGCAACAAGATGGTCGCGCTGGAGCGCGAAGCGTTCGAGATCGCGGGCGAAGAATTCAACCTTGGCTCGCCGAAGCAGTTGGGCGTAATCCTTTACGAAAAACTCGGCCTGCCGGTGCTGAAGAAAACCGCCAAGGGCCAGCCATCCACCGCCGAGGAAGTGTTGGCGAAGCTCGCCGAGGACGATCACCGCTTGCCGAAAGTGCTGATGGAGCATCGCTCCATGAGCAAGTTGAAGAGCACCTACACAGATCGCCTGCCGGAGCAGATCAACCCGCGCACCGGGCGCATCCACACCTCGTACCATCAGGCCGTGGCCTCCACCGGTCGCCTGTCGTCCAGCGATCCGAACCTGCAGAACATTCCGGTGCGCACCGCTGAAGGCCGGCGCATCCGCCAGGCGTTCGTCGCACCAAAAGGCTACAAATTGCTGGCGGCTGACTACTCGCAGATCGAACTGCGGATCATGGCCCATCTGTCCAAAGACGAAGGCCTGATGAATGCCTTCCGCAACAATCTGGACGTGCACACCGCGACCGCCGCCGAAGTGTTCAAGGTCGAGCTGAATGAAGTGACCTCCGACCAGCGCCGTGGCGCCAAGGCGATCAACTTCGGCCTGATCTATGGCATGGGCGCGCAGAAACTCGGCAAGGACATCGGCGTCGATACCAAAACCGCCAAGGCGTACATCGATACTTACTTCGCACGCTATCCGGGCGTGCGCGACTACATGGAGCGCACCCGCAAGCAGGCTGCCGATCAAGGCTATGTCGAGACATTCTTCGGCCGCCGTCTGTACCTGCCGGAGATCAACTCGAACAAGCCGCAGGAACGCGCCGCCGCCGAACGCACGGCGATCAACGCGCCGATGCAGGGCACCGCTGCCGACATCATCAAGAAAGCCATGGTGGCGGTGGATAACTGGCTGGCCGTGTCCGGGCTGGACGCCAGAGTCATCCTGCAGGTGCACGACGAACTGGTGCTGGAGGTGCGCGAAGACCTGGTCGATCAGGTGAGTCAGGAAATCCGCCTGCACATGAGCGAAGCGGCGAAGCTCGACGTGCCATTGCTGGTGGAAGTGGGCGTTGGCAACAACTGGGATGAAGCGCACTAAGGCGTCTGCACCGGGCGTTTGCTGCGACACGCTGTCGCGGCAAACGCTGTAAATACGCTTATCGCGAAACGCGCTTGGGGTTATTCCAAAGCTTTTTGAAAAAAATCTGAACTAATCTGGCAACCCGGTACTCAGAGATACTGAATGGCTGGTGAAGCCCTTCAATGCTCCTATGTTGTGTTAAGTGTTGGCAGATATCTGAACCCCGCCCTAGCGGTTCGGAACTTAAACCCCGGAACTTCTACCTCCCCAAATGAAGTCCGGGGCTTTTTTTTGCCCCAAAACTGGCTGTGGCGCCGTCAGGCTGCGTTAAAAGCATCGCTAAAAATGCTCATTTAGGTCCCCTAAAGTCGAGCGCGACCCCGGCCGTTTTAGCGATGCTTTTGCCTTGCCTGCCAGCACCACAGACAGTTTTGAAGATATCTTACTCAGCCGGCGCTTCCGCGCCTTTATCGGCCAGTTCCATCCAGCCTGCCAACACAGTGTAGGCCTCTTCCAGGCCCATGCGTTTTGGCGCCGAGAACAGCTGGATGGTCACCAGATCGCCCCAGCCCTTGCGGATTTCCGACTGTACTTTGAGCAGCGTGTTCTTGGCGGCGCCGTAGGTCAGCTTGTCGGCCTTGGTCAGCAGAATGTGCATCGGCATGCCGGCAGCGACGGCCCAGTCGAGCATCAGCAGGTCGAAGTCGGTCATTGGATGACGGATGTCCATCATCAGAATCAAACCTTTCAGACTTTCCCGGCCACCGAGGTATGCCTCGAGGTGACGCTGCCAGTGTTGCTTGAGCGGGATCGGGACTTTTGCATAACCATAGCCTGGAAGGTCGACCAGACGCCGTTCATCGTCTAGCTTGAAGAAGTTCAACAGCTGTGTGCGCCCCGGGGTTTTCGAGGTGCGCGCCAGGCTGGCGTGAGTCAGGGTGTTCAGCGCGCTGGATTTACCGGCGTTGGAACGACCGGCGAACGCCACTTCGAAGCCTTCGTCGTCAGGGCACTGATCGACCTTGGCGGCACTGAGCATGAACGTGGACTGTTGGCACAGGCCGAGGATGGGATTCTTGAGTTGCATGGGATTTCCGATGTGGGCGGCGCCGGGATTGGGCGCGGAACGCGGTGTCGCTTCCGTTTCAGTGACGCCAGTATATAATGCCGCAGATTTTGTGTGTGCTTTGTCCCAGCGAAGGATGAAGTTCACGAGAGCCAAAGACCTTGATTGCGCATCAGAACGCAGAACGCTCTCAACCCTGAAAAGGTCGTTTTATGACGAAATGGCTGCTGGCTGCCGGAGTCCTGATACCGCTTTACGGCGCACAGGCTACACAGGAACCGGAAGCCGTGTACAACCGTGTTTGTACTGCCTGTCATTCCGGCCAGTTGCCCATGGCGCCCGAAAGAGGCGATCGGGCAGCCTGGACGCCGAGGTTGGCGAAAGGTATGGAGACGCTGGTGCAACATGTGACCCAGGGTTTCAAGGCGATGCCGCCGCGTGGTTTGTGCATGGACTGCAGTGCCGAGGATTACCAGGCCATCATCCTTTGGATGAGCGAGAGTAAACCCGGTCCATAACTCTTAACCCTTAGCCGTAGTTGGATTAGCTGATGAACAAATTGATCGTGAGTCTGCTGTTGACCGTGGGAATCTCCGGCATCGCCCATGCTGCAGGTGATGCAGCAGCCGGCCAGGCAAAAGCTGCCGTATGCGGAGCCTGCCATGGCCCGGACGGCAATAGCATGGCACCAAACTTTCCAAAACTGGCAGGACAGGGTGAACGCTACCTGACCAAGCAGCTGCACGACATCAAGTCGGGCAAACGCACCGTTCTGGAAATGACCGGCCTGCTGACCAACCTGAGCGATCAGGACCTTTCCGACATCGCCGCCTATTTCGCCAGCCAGAAAGGCAGCGTCGGCGCCGCCGATCCTAAAATCGTCGCCCGCGGTGAAGCCCTGTTCCGTGGCGGCAACCTGGACAGAGGCCTGCCAGCCTGCACCGGCTGCCACTCGCCAAATGGCGCCGGCAACGCAGCCGCCGGCTTCCCGCACCTGGGTGGCCAACACGCTCAATACATCGCCAAACAACTGACCGATTTCCGCAAGGAAGAAGGCGGACGCGCCAATGATGGCGATGCCATGACCATGCGCACCATCGCGCGCAAACTGAGCGACGAAGACATCGCTGCAGTCGCCAGCTATATCCAAGGTCTGCACTAAGCGCGTCGCGTCGGGCGTTGAGCTAGCTGAAGGTCAAAAGATCGCAGCCTTCGGCAGCTCCTGCAGGGGGTTACGCCGTTCAATGCAGCGGCGGACATCTCCTGCAACGTTAACGCTCGATTAATCCGGCGCAGCAAGTATAAAAAGGGTGGCTTAGGCCGCCCTTTTTTGTGGCCGCTACCGTTACACTACAGAACTCATGCCCGCCAGGACCTGTCTGAAAACAGGTCGCGCGAGGCGACCAAAATTGTCAGGAGTAAAGCATGCGTAATCTGATCATCAGCGCCGCTCTCGTCGCTGCCAGCCTGTTCGGCGTGACCGCCCAGGCCGCCGAAGCACCAGCCGCCCCTTACGTCGAGCTGGCCAACCCGGTGCCGGTGGCAGAGCCTGGCAAGATCGAGGTGGTCGAGCTGTTCTGGTACGGCTGCCCGCACTGCTATGCATTCGAGCCGGTGATCAATCCATGGGTTGAAAAACTGCCGTCGGACGTCAACTTCGTGCGCATTCCTGCCATGTTCGGCGGCCCGTGGGACGCTCACGGCCAGATGTTCCTGACCCTGGAAGCGATGGGTGTCGAGCACAAGGTTCACGCCGCGGTATTCAATGCGATTCAGAAAGAACACAAGAAGCTGACCGACAAGAACGACATGGCCGACTTCCTCGCCACTCAAGGCGTGGACAAGGACAAGTTCCTCGCCACCTTCGACTCGTTCGCCATCAAGGGCCAGATCATCAAGGCTCGCGAACTGGCGAAGAAGTATGAAATCACTGGCGTGCCTACCATGATCGTCAACGGCAAGTACCGCTTCGACATCGGCTCCGCCGGTGGTGCCGAAGAAGCCTTGAAACTGGCTGATCAACTGGTCGCCAAAGAGCGAGCGGCCAACAAGGCAGCCGCCAACTAAGCGCGGTCATCGCCATGCGCCGCTGGGGCACCGAACGCATCGTTGGCCTGCATGATCCGCAGGTCAACGAGCATCATCTGGAGTCCACGGGCCTGCCCGAAGACCAGCGCCTGCGCCTGCTCAGTTTCAATATCCAGGTCGGCATCAGCACCGAGCGCTATCGGCATTACCTGACCCGCAGCTGGCAGCATCTGCTGCCGCATACCGGGCGCTCAAGCAATCTGCAGAAGATCGGCGATCTGCTGGGCGACTTCGATCTGGTCGCCTTGCAGGAAGCCGATGGCGGCAGCCTGCGTTCAGGCTACGTCAATCAGGTCGAACATCTGGCCCATCTCGGCGCCTTCCCCTACTGGTATCAACAACTCAATCGCAACCTCGGCCGACTGGCCCAGCACAGCAATGGCGTGCTCAGCCGCCTGAAGCCGTCGGCGATCGAGGATCATCCGCTGCCCGGCCCGAAAGGCCGCGGCGCCATTTTGCTGCGCTTCGGCGAAGGCCCGGAAGCGCTGGTGGTGGTAATGATGCACCTGGCCCTTGGCGCCCGGGTGCGCAGCCTGCAGCTGGGCTATATTCGCGACCTGATCGGCGGCTACAAGCACCAGGTATTGATGGGTGACATGAACACCCATGCCAGCGATCTGCTACAACAGTCACCGTTACGCGATCTCGGCCTGCTGGCTCCCCAGATGCAAGCCACGTTTCCCAGCTGGCGGCCACAGCGATGCCTTGATCATATTTTGCTCAGCCCGACCCTGACCCTGGAAAAGGTCGAAGTGCTGGCCCAACCGATTTCCGATCACCTGCCGGTCGCGGTAGAGATTCGTCTGCCGGGTTCGCTCACGGCCGATGCATTGCCCGCGTTGAGTCCTGCCCCCCCGCGGAACCCCTGAATGAGCGACGACGCCCAGCGCTGGAAAGAGAAGTACCTCAAAAGCATCGAGCAACAAGACAAGCTCGAACGGCGCTGGGCCGCCAGGCTCGACTTGCTGCGTCGCGGTCTGGTGCGCAGCACCCTGGCGGCCGAAGGCACCGACAAGGTCGTTGATCAATGCATGAAAGAGATGCGCGAGGTGGTGCGCACCGACGACATGGACGCCGGCCTCGCCGCCCTGCTGCCGCGCCTGGAAAAAGCCGTACTCGATTCCGAGCAGCGCCGCGAGACCCGCATCGAGCAGGTCAGCACGGCGCTGACCGCGCTGGTCACCCAGTTGCAGGCCTTGCCGCTGCCGAGGGAAGTGGCGCAACCGCTGAAGAAGTTCGCAAAACAGCTCGACAGCCGGGTCGGTCAGGCACGGGAAATGCCGCTGCTGCTGAGCGAGCTCAGCGGCTTGCAAGGCAAGGCCTTGAGCCAGCTGGAAACGCCCGCCGAACCGGACCGCCCGGGCTTTCTGCAGCGCCTGTTCGGCAGCCGCGAGAATGAAGAGTCGCCGCCAACGCCTGTGACACCGCTGAAAGCGGATCAGCCTCAACTATCCGCATCCATAACGCCGGCACCCGATGCAGAACCGGCGCCCGTGCCCGAGCCAGTGCCGACGGCGGCAGTCGAGGCGCCTCTTCCGGCTCCGGTCATCGCGCCGCCAGTTGCACAAACATCTGAAGCGCCCCTTCAGCCGGCGCCAGCTGCGCCCAACCCGGCCGAACCGCCGGTGGTTTCGTTCGTACCGCCCGTCATCGCTGCCGATGCCGTTATCGAGGCAGTTGTCGCCCCCACGCTAACGGCGCCCGAACCGAAACCCGAGCCGGCGCCTGCTCCGATCACCGCGCCAGCCCCCACAGCGCCGATCAACCCCGATGAGCTGATCCATCCCGGCGACAGCCCGGAGCCGACTCCCCTACTCCTCGACAGCCTGCCCCTGCCCGAGCCCATGGCCCAGGCGTTGGCCACCATCGACCCGGAGCAATCCGAGCAGGACATCCTCTACGCCCTGCCCGATTCGCCGGAGCCGTCCTACAGCTCGGTGGCCAAGCACATCGAAGACACGCTGATCGGCTTGCTCGACGATCTGACCCTGCCCGAGCGTCATCGCCCGCAGGCCGAGGCCATGCGCGAGCGGCTGAAGAACGGGCTGAACTGGTACGAACTGCTGCCGATCCTCGACGATCTTGCCACCTTGATGCTGGCGATCACTGACAGCGGCCAACACGAATTCGAAGTGTATCTGCAGCAACTCAACGAGCGCCTCGAAGCGTTCCAGAGCAATCTGCAGGCCGCCAGCGAAGGCCACGCCGACAACAGCTCGGCAGCGCGGGCGATGGACACGCAGATCCGTGAACAGGTCGATGGTCTGCAGACCA
The DNA here is from genome assembly GCF_054456575.1 of Pseudomonas sp. Eth.TT006. Taxonomy (NCBI): domain Bacteria; kingdom Pseudomonadati; phylum Pseudomonadota; class Gammaproteobacteria; order Pseudomonadales; family Pseudomonadaceae; genus Pseudomonas; species Pseudomonas sp. Eth.TT006. The sequence continues at coordinate 63,533 of NZ_JBTJEN010000001.1, forward strand.
GCGTGCAGGAAGCGGCCGATCTGGATGACCTCAAGCAAGTGCTGGAGAATCACCTCGAAGGGCTGCTCGGCACGATGGACCAGCACCAGAAGCAACGCGACGCCCGCGAGCAGGAAGTCGCGGCACGTCTCAAAGGTCTGGCCGAGCGCGTGGCGCACATGGAGCAGGAAGCCCTGGGCTTCCGCGAACACCTGGAAGAACAACGGCAGAAAGCCTTGATCGACCCGCTCACCGGGTTGCCTAACCGTGCCGCCTGGAGCGAACGACTGGAACACGAGATCAAGCAGTGGCAGCAGCACGGCAACACCTTGAGCCTGGCGATGCTCGACCTCGATCATTTCAAACGGATCAACGACAACTATGGCCATCTGGCTGGCGACAAGGTATTGAAGATCATTGCCACAGTGCTGCGCAAACGCCTGCGCGCGGCGGACTTCATTGCCCGGTTTGGCGGTGAGGAATTCGTTCTGCTGTTGCCCGCTACCACACCTGCAGTGGGCGCCAAACTACTGGAAGCCTTGCGCGCGGCCATCGAAGCCTGCCCGTTTCACTTCAAGGGTGAACGCGTGACGATCACCATTTCCATGGGATTGGCGTCATTCCGGCCGGGAGAACATAGCGATCTGGTGCTCAAAAGAGCCGATCAGGCGCTGTACCGGGCTAAAAACGCGGGGCGCAACCGGGTCGAGCTGGGCTGAGCAATTGTGCCATTTTGTTTAAATCGGCCGGCTGGCCTTCGATTCGCAGGACAGTACGTTACACTGTTGCATATTGTCCTGCGTGTACTGCCTTTTGCCATGAAATTTTTTGCCCTCCTCGCCTCGCTGCTCGTTTTGGCCGGTTGTGCCAGCGGCCCGCGTTACGACACCAGCCATCCCTCGGCCAATCACGACAGCCGCGTGCAGTTCGTGATTGTGCATTACACCTCCGCCTCACTGGCGCGCTCGCTGCAATTGCTCACCCACGGCGAAGTCAGCAGCCACTACCTGATTGGCGACGACCAGCGCGGCACCATTTACAAATTGATGGATGAGAACCAGCGCGCATGGCACGCCGGCGAAAGCCAATGGCAGGGTCGCACCTGGCTCAACTCCAGCTCGATCGGTATCGAAATCGTCAACCCGGGCTTCAAGGACACGCCGACCGGGCGCCTGTGGTACCCGTATAGCGAGGCGCAGATCCAGTCACTGATCGTCTTGCTCAAGGACATCAGCCAGCGTCAGGGCATCAGCCCGCGCCATATCATTGGTCACAGCGACATCGCGCCACTGCGCAAGCTGGATCCGGGCCCGCTGTTCCCATGGAAGCGTCTCGCCGCAGAAGGCTTGGGCGTATGGCCCAATGAACAGGCGGTCGCGCGCCAGCAGGTGCAGTTCAACGCCGAGCTGCCGAGCATCAGCTGGTTCCAGGCGCAACTGGCGCGCGTCGGTTATGACACCCCGCAAACCGGCGAACTGGACACTGCGACCCGCCACGTACTGGCCGCCTTCCAGATGCACTTCCGCCCTTCACGCTTCGACGGCACGCCGGACGCGCAAACGGCAGCATTGCTGCTGGTGCTCAATCAGACAAAATAATGACGCCCGCCCGACGGTCAGGGCGAAATCGCAATCAGCAGCTATAACTCATTGGTAACTCTTCGGATATTCCATGATGGTTGCTACCCGAGAGACCCTGCGTAGCTGGTTTTATCGCCCCTGGTTTCTGGCGATGATCGCGGCTGTCCTCAGTGCGGGGCTGCTGATCGCCGGCGGAACGTTCGTCGCCATGCGTCAGATCGAACAAAGCGAAAGCCAGGAGATGAACGCGCAGGGCGAACGTTTTCTGGCACGGCTCGAGCAATTGTTCGGCCAACTTCGGGAAAGTCTCGACGACCTTGAAGCACAGCCGTTGCGCAGTTGCGATGACGAAATGATCGCCACCCTGCAGCAGGTCACCTTCAACTATCGCTTCGTCTACGAAGCTGCCTATATGGACGGTACACGGATCTGCTCCAACCGGCCTCGACAGGAAGGTTTGTCGGTCGTTCGCGCGCCGGACATCCGCGGGCCGACCTACAGCTACTGGCTCAACACCACCACCGAACCCGATGAAAACCGCGCAGCACTGATGCTGGGGCGCGGCAATTTTCGTGTGGCGACCTCGCGCGGACATTTGACCGACATGGTCGATCTGCCACCGGACAGCAGCCTGCTGGTGGTGCTGGACCATGGCAAACGGGCAATTCCGGTACTCGGCACCGCTCAGACCTGGCCACCCACTGAGGCCTGGCCGCCGAAAAGCCGGGAAGCCTTGCAGGTCACGCAGTCACGGCTGATCTACCGCATGCCAACCAACAACCCGGAATACCAGTTGGTGCTGATCACGCCGCGCAGCCTCCTGCACATTCCGTCCGTTTGGTGGTGGATGGTGCCGGTCTGCCTGCTGCTGGCGGCGTTTTGCGGGTTCTGCGTGTTTTTGCTGGTGCGCCAGCGCCAGTCGCTGGACGCCGAACTCCAGGGCGCGATCCGGCGTGGCGAGCTGCAGGTGCTGTATCAACCGATCTTCGACCTCGACAGCCGTAACTGCGTCGGCGCCGAAGCCCTGCTGCGCTGGCGGCGCCCGGACGGCACGCTGACCAGCCCCGATCTGTTCATTCCGATGGCGGAAAACACCGGGCAAATCCGGCAGATGACCGACTTCGTCCTGCAACGGCTGTTGGAGCAATTGGCGCCGGTGCTGCGCGCCAATCCGCAGTTGTACATCTCGGTCAACCTCGCCGCGTGCGACGTGATGGTGCCGCGCATCGGCCAGGTCATGGCGCGGTTGTTGAGCCTGCACCGGGTTGCAGCGCGGCAGATAGCCTTCGAGGTCACCGAACGCGGACTGATCGATGTGGTGGTTGCGCGGGAAAACCTGCAAGCCTTGCGCGACGTCGGCCATCAGGTGCTGATCGATGACTTCGGCACCGGCTATTGCAGCCTCGCCTACCTGCAGACGCTACCGGTGGACTGCTTGAAGATCGACAAGGCGTTCATCGATGCACTCGGGCATGACGCCGCCAGCAGCGGCGTCGCACCGCACATCATTCACATGGCGCAGGCACTGGAATTGAAGGTGATCGCCGAAGGCATCGAGCACGAAGCGCAAGCCGTGTTTCTCAGCAGCGAAGGGGTGAAATTCGGTCAGGGCTGGTTGTTCGCCCAAGCCATGAGTGCGGTGCAGTTCATCGAACTGATCACCCGTGGACGACGCCTGGCCGGACGCCGGCTGGATGACGAAGCCTAGACCGAGAGCGCCATGTAGAACTGTGTGCCCTGCCCCGGCCGCGAATAGACGCCCATCCGCCCGCCGTGCAACTGGACGATTTCCTTGCACAACGCCAGACCGAGCCCGGCGCCGCCCTTCTTGCGTCCGACCTGCACGAACGGTTCGAAAATCCGCCCTTGCTGACCGTAGGCGATGCCTTCGCCGTTGTCTTCGACGCTGATGATCACCCGTTCGCCATGCCGGCGCGCTTGCAGGCGAATCTGCCCGTCACGGGCGGTGTGGCGCAGGGCGTTGTCGATCAGGTTATCCAGCACCCGTTCGAGTTGCGCCTGATCGGCCTGCAGGCGCGGCAACGGACCTTGCACTTCGACGCTGAGCGCGATGCCCTTGCTGGCGGCGTAATCAGCGAAGCGCGCTTGCGCCTGCTCCAGCAGGTCCTCGACGGAACACGGTGCCAGCGTGAGCTTCTGCAAACCGTTCTGATAGCGCGAGAAGTTGAGCAGGTCGTTGATCAACTGCATCAGACGCTGCATCTCTTCGTTGACCGTGTCGAGCAGATCAGCTTCGCGTGAATCCGGGTCAAACTTTGCGCGCTCGCGAAACAGGCCGAACGCCATGTGCATGCCGGTCACCGGCGTGCGCAACTCGTGAGAGGCGCGCAACACGAACTCGCTGCGCACGCGCTCGAACGCGCGCTGCTCGGTAACGTCGTGCAGCACCATGACTGCGCCGAGGATATGTCCCTGGGTGTGGCTGACCGGCGTCAGGCTGTAGGTCAGCAAACGCGCTTCGCCATCGACTTCGATGTTCAAATCTTCCGGGGCTCGCTCCAGCGTGCCGCCGCGCAGGACCAGTTGCAGCTGCGCGTCGAGCTCCGGACGCTGAAGCGCTGTGCCCAGGCCCTGGCCCAAGCGATCACTGTCCCAACCCAGTTGCCGCTGGGCCACCGGGTTGAGGTGTTCCAGATGCCCTTCGCGGTCGATCATCAGCAAGCCGTCATCGATGCTGTCGAGCACCGCCTGCAACCGCTGCTGACCGGCCAACAGTTCATCGACGTTAGTCGCCTGATGCTCACGCAAGGCTTCAGCCATCAAGCCGAAGCGCTTGGTCAGCTGGTTCATTTCCATGGCCGAGGAAATCGGCAGGGTCACCTCGAAATTGCCTTGGCCGATGTTGTCCGCGGCTTGCGCGAGTGCCTCGATGGGTGCGCCGAAGCGCCGGGCAATCGCATGGGCAGTAACAAAGCCGATGATCAGCACCGCCAGCCCTACCAGGCCGAGCAGGCCGGAGACCAGCAGTGCCCGTTCGCGGGCGTGATGCTGGACCGCATTGATGTTGTCCAGCGCGTGCTTGTGCTCGGTGATCAAACCGTTGCGCAAGGTGTTGAAGCGCTCCCGCAGGTCAGTGTTGCCACTGAGCACGTTACCCGGGTCACGCGACGATTCGAACGCCTGCAGGAAACTCAGATAGTCGGCCTTGGCCTGAGAAAAGCCGTAATGCCGGCCATCGCCCTCTTCCTCTTGGGCGATGCCTTCATCGAGCAGTTGCAGGTAATGTTTTCTGGATGCTTCGAATGCGACGGGATCGGGCTTCTCCGACAGCATCAACACCAGTTGATCGCCGAGGGTCTGGCGCAGTTTCAGGCCCAGATCGAGGGTGACGAAATTATGGCGGATCGTCGCTTCTTGCGTCCCGGCCATCTGCATCACGCTGACCAGCCCGAGCAACAGCCCGAGCAAGGCAACGGTGATCAGCGCAGAAATGCTCAGGAACAAGCGCGTGCGCAACTTCATCGCCAGTTTCATCCGCGGGCGCTCACAAGTTGTACTGCTTGCGCTTGCGATACAGGGTCGAGGCGTCGATACCGAGGGTCTTGGCTGCCTGATCGAGGGTGCCGGCAGTCGCGAGCACCGCGCCGATATGGGCCTTTTCCAGTTCGTCGAGGCTTAGCGCGGCGCCAACCCGTGGGGCGTTGTTCGCCGGTTGCTCGGCCATGCCGAGGTGGCTGATTTCCACGCGCTCCTGCGGGCAGATGATGCTCGCCCGCTCGACCACGTTGCGCAGCTCACGGATGTTGCCCGGCCAGCGATAGCCGAGCAGCGCTTCCCGTGCCTCGTCGCTGAAGCCCCGGGCCGGACGCGCGTATTCTTTGACGAAACGCGCGAGAAAACGGTCGGCCAGGGTCAGGATGTCTTCGGAGCGCTCGCGCAACGGCGGCAGGTGCAAGGTGATTACGTTCAGACGATACAAAAGGTCCTCACGGAAGCGACCCTCGCGCACCATGTCTTCGAGGTTGAGGTTGGTCGCGGCAAGAATGCGCACATCGGCGCGACGAGTGACTGGATCGCCTACCCGCTCATATTCCTTGTCTTGAATGAACCGCAGCAACTTTGGTTGCAACGTTAAAGGAAAATCGCCGATCTCGTCGAGAAACAGCGTGCCGCCGTCGGCCTGATTGACCCGTCCCAAGGTGCTTTCGCTAGCCCCGGTAAAGGCGCCGCGACTGTGACCGAACAGCTCGCTTTCCATCAATTCCGCCGTCAACGACGGGCAGTTGATGGTCACGCAGGATTTCTTCTCGCGCTTGCTCCAGCCATGAATGGCCCGAGCCAGTTCACCTTTACCGGTGCCGGATTCACCCAGAATCAGAATGTTGGCATCGGTGCCCGCCACCTGGCGCGCGGTTTCCAGCACGACTTTCATTGCCGGGCTGTGGGAATCGAGGCCGTCCTTGGGTTTGCGGATCTCGCCTTCGAGCGCTTCCAGGCGTGCCGAGAGCTGGCGCACCTCCAGTTGCTTGGCGGTCGCCAGGCGCAGCTGGTCCGGGCTGCAGGGTTTGACCAGATAATCGGCGGCACCGGCCTGGATTGCATCGACTGCGGTATCCACAGCCGAATGCGCGGTGACAATCACCACGCGCATCCACGGCGCCTGAATGCGCATCTGCGCCAATACATCGAGTCCGTTGTCTTCGCCCAGACGCAAATCGAGGAAACACAGATCGAACACCTGGCGCTGCAGCAATGCCTCGGCCTGCGCCGCGCTGTTGGCGGTGGCCACTGTATAACCTTCGTCTTCGAGGCAATAACGGAAGGTTCGCAGGATGGCGGACTCGTCGTCCACCAGCAGAATGCGGCCTTGTTGCTCAGTGGCAGATTCCATTTTTCCTACGCTCCATAAGTGATTGATCTTGGTTAGTCCCGGAAAAATCGGGCAAGTTGCATGGTCGATTCTGAACGATGCTGCCCATAGCAGGGTAGCCCTCTCCCGCCTTAACGGCCAATCCATTGATTTTGTTGAATATTTAAACAATCACTGAATCGCAGACGGTTGCCCACGTAGTTTTCTGACATCCAGAACCTGCTCTCAATTCCATAAGAATGAATTCTCCTACGAAATAATCATGCATTTCGCACGACCGCATATGGCCCATCGTGCAGGATGCGTCGCAGATCATTTTCTCTTCATTTATAACTTATTGATTTTATTGAATATTTTTCAACTGAAAAACTGGCATGCAGGCTGCAATACCTCATTCAGCCCGGGCAGATTCCATTGCCCCAACCGAACAAGAGTGAGGAAACCCAGGATGACTCGCCAACGTGCCGCCCAACTGCGTATCTCGCCACTGCATATCCAGCAAGGCCTGTTTGGCGTACTTGCACTGTTGATCACCCTGATCGCTTGTCAGCAATACCTGAGCTGGGAAAACAGCCGGAAGCCTGAGCCGCTGATCTCGATGCAACACAGCACGCAAACGCATTTCAGCGCTGTCAGCAGCAGCCAGGCCGAGAGCGCCTCGATGCACATGATGGCCGTCGATCAGACACAACCGCTGGATCAACTGCCACGCGAAGAGCGCTGGGTTTTCTAGGCAACCAACGAATTCGGGCGCATCGCGCCGGGACATGCACCATTCCTAAATAGAGAAGTAAGGAGAATCACCATGTTGAGCTGGGCAATTACCTTCTTGATCATTGCCATCATCGCCGCCGTTCTGGGCTTCGGTGGTATCGCGGGCACCGCCACGGGTATCGCCAAGATTCTGTTTGTCGTGTTCCTGGTGATGTTCATCGCTTCCTTCTTCTTTGGCCGTCGCGGCCGAGGTTAACGATGATCTCGTTAAAGACGCTGGCAGCCGCCCTGTTGATGGGCGGTAGTGCCGTGGCGCTGGCGGCCAATGATGGCCAGACGCGGGTCAACGACCTGCTCAGCTCCGACCCGCAATACCGGGAAACCTGGCAAGGCGTGGTCAAGCATGAAGAGCGCCTGCCGGAATGGGTGATGAACCTGTCCGGCACGCCAGAACAGCAGATGAATGCCGTGACCGAGGATGGCGACAAGTATCTGGTCGGGCCGCTCTGCGAATCCGCAGACAAATGCCTCAACCACCGCTTGATCGTAGCGTTCAGCTTCGACAAGAAAGATGCCTACGCCATGCTCGTCGATGTGCCCGAGGGACTGCCGGCTGACAAGTCGCCGACGCGACATGCCACCTACCGCTTCCTCGGCAAACCGGATCAGGGCATGCAGAACCTGCTGATGGAAACGTTGAAGAAAGATCCGAACTGGTACTGATTCGAACATAAGGGCAGCGCCCGCTGCCCTTTATTGCGCCCGCCTGAGGAAGGTCGGCGCATGACCAGGGGGCCGGGACGTTCTGACTGTTGCAAGGTCGGAGTGACCTACGGGTACAGGGAGTGCCTGCGCGAGGGCCGGGTCAGGGGAAAAGCTGCAACGCAGGTCTGCCGACCCCCAAGCGGCTCGACGGACTTGCGCTGAGCTTTGTCCGCGACAAAACATAGATCCAGAGCGTCCTGCTCGTCTCTCCATGCCTCACACTGCGCGCGAAAACATTTCGCGGTGTTTCGGGGCGACCGTATATCGACAAAGAGTTCTGGCTACCGATGGGACTTCTAGTCTGCAAATGTACGCATTTTCCCAAATTTTCAGTCGATGTTTTTTGCTCAAAAAATAACCAGCCCACGCTGTAATGGCCGGTTCACGGCACTTATGCCGGCTGAAATGTCGCAATCGAACCGGTTGGGACGCGCGTATCACAAAAAAAATCTCATGCCGATACGGCATAGGGTAGGCGTTTACGGCATTAGACGGCGCCAGCTTGCGTCGGAATAGTTGCGCCTTTTTTCGCCTGCCGAAGAGCGGTAACACGCGCTTCGGGGCACCTTATACGGAGGCAGATGCACAGACTTTTCCGCTAATGAGCGTTCCAGTTCCTGCATGTGCCTGAGTCAAACGCAAGTAAGGGTAAAGATAATGAAGAAGGCAAAACTCAGCCTCGCCTGGCAGATCCTCATCGGTCTGGTTTTAGGGATTGCGATTGGTGCGTTGCTCAACCACTTCAGTGCCGAGAAGGCCTGGTGGATCAGCAACGTCCTGCAACCGGCAGGCGATATCTTTATCCGTCTGATCAAGATGATCGTGATCCCGATCGTCATCTCTTCCCTGATCGTCGGCATTGCCGGTGTGGGCGACGCCAAGAAACTCGGGCGTATCGGCCTGAAGACGATCATCTACTTCGAAATCGTCACCACCATTGCGATCATCGTCGGTCTGTTGCTGGCCAACCTGTTCCATCCGGGTGCCGGTATCGATATGAGCACTCTGGGTACGGTGGACATCTCCAAGTACCAGGCGACCGCCGCCGAAGTGCAGCATGAACACGCGTTCATCGAGACCATTCTCAACCTGATCCCGTCGAACATCTTCGCGGCCATGGCCCGTGGCGAGATGCTGCCGATCATTTTCTTCTCCGTGCTGTTCGGTCTCGGTCTGTCGAGCCTGCAGTCGGATCTGCGCGAGCCGCTGGTGAAGATGTTCCAGGGCGTCTCGGAAAGCATGTTCAAAGTCACCCATATGATAATGAACTATGCGCCGATCGGCGTATTCGCGCTGATCGCGGTGACCGTCGCCAACTTCGGCTTCGCCTCGCTGCTGCCGCTGGCCAAGCTGGTGATCCTGGTGTACGTCGCCATCGCCTTCTTCGCCTTCGTGGTGCTGGGCCTGATCGCCAAGCTGTTCGGCTTCTCGGTGATCAAGCTGATGCGCATCTTCAAGGATGAGCTGGTCCTGGCTTACTCCACCGCCTCCTCGGAAACCGTGCTGCCACGGGTGATCGAGAAGATGGAAGCCTACGGCGCACCGAAAGCCATCTGCAGCTTCGTGGTGCCAACCGGTTACTCGTTCAACCTCGACGGTTCGACCCTGTACCAGTCGATCGCGGCGATCTTCATTGCCCAGCTGTATGGCATCGACCTGTCGATCAGCCAGCAACTGTTGCTGGTGCTGACCCTGATGGTCACCTCCAAAGGCATCGCCGGTGTACCGGGCGTGTCCTTCGTGGTGCTGCTGGCGACTCTGGGCAGCGTCGGCATCCCGCTGGAAGGCCTGGCATTCATCGCCGGTGTCGACCGCATCATGGACATGGCGCGTACCGCACTGAACGTGATCGGCAACGCCCTGGCGGTACTGGTTATCGCCCGCTGGGAAGGCATGTACGACGACGCCAAGGGCCAGCGCTACTGGAACTCGCTGCCGCACTGGCGCAGCAAGGAAAAGCTGCCGGCTGGTGAAATCTCGAAGCCGTAATGCAAAAACCTGTGGGAGCGGGCTTGCTCGCGAAGAGGCCGGCACATTCAACAATTATGTTGATTGACACACCGCCTTCGCGAGCAAGCCCGCTCCCACAGTGATTGATGCAAGGCTTACCAACAAACCCCGGAGCAATCCGGGGTTTGTCGTTTCTGGCGACCCCGCTATCATTCGCCGCATCTTCCGGGGGATTTGACTGATGCTTAATGGCCTGTGGCTTGGCTTCTTTGTCGTGGCGGCCATCTCTGCGCTGGTGCAGTGGCTGGTGGGCGGCAACGCCGGGATTTTTGCGGCGATGGTGGAAAGCATTTTTGCCATGGCCAAGCTGTCGGTCGAGGTGATGGTGCTGCTGTTCGGCACCCTGACCCTGTGGCTGGGCTTCCTGCGCATTGCCGAAAAGGCCGGAATTGTCGAATGGCTGGCCAAGGTCCTCGGGCCGCTGTTCCTGCGGCTGATGCCGGAAGTCCCGGCGGGGCACCCGGCACTGGGCCTGATCACCCTGAACTTCGCCGCCAATGGCCTGGGCCTGGACAACGCCGCCACACCGATCGGCCTCAAGGCGATGAAGGCGCTGCAAGAGCTCAACCCCAGCGCGACCATCGCCAGCAACGCACAGATCCTGTTCCTGGTGCTCAACGCCTCGTCGCTGACCCTGCTGCCGGTGACGATCTTCATGTACCGCGCCCAGCAGGGCGCGCCGGACCCGACGCTGGTGTTCCTGCCGATCCTGCTGGCGACCAGTTGCTCGACCATCGTCGGCTTCCTCTCGGTGGCGTTCATGCAGCGTCTGCGCATCTGGGACCCGGTTGTACTGGCCTACCTGATCCCGGGGGCGCTGATCCTCGGCGGCTTCATGGCGTTGCTGGCGACGATGTCGGCCACGGCACTGGCCGGGTTGTCGTCGATCCTCGGCAACCTGACGCTGTTCGGGCTGATCCTGCTGTTCCTGGTGATCGGCGCGTTACGCAAGGTCAAGGTTTACGAGGCGTTCGTCGAGGGCGCCAAAGAGGGTTTCGACGTCGCCAAGAACCTGCTGCCGTATCTGGTGGCGATGCTGTGCGCGATTGGCGTGCTGCGTGCCTCCGGGGCGCTGGACTTTGGCCTGGATGGCATCCGTCATCTGGTGCAGTGGGCCGGGTGGGACACGCGGTTTGTCGATGCGCTGCCGACAGCGATGGTCAAACCGTTTTCCGGCAGCGCCGCACGGGCAATGCTGATCGAGACCATGAAGACTTCCGGAGTCGACAGCTTCCCGGCGCTGGTGGCAGCGACGATTCAGGGCAGCACCGAAACCACGTTCTACGTGCTGGCGGTGTATTTCGGCGCGGTAGGGATTCAGCGGGCGCGGCACGCGGTGGGGTGTGCGTTGCTGGCGGAGCTGGCCGGGGTGCTTGGCGCGATTGGCGTCTGCTACTGGTTCTTTGGTTGAAGCAAAAGATCGCAGCCTTCGGCAGCTCCTACAGAGGCACGCACGACCCTGTAGGAGCTGCCGAAGGCTGCGATCTTGGCGACTTCAGGGTTTAACCGGAGCCAATTGCCGACCTTGTTCCACCGCCCACGCCACAACCTTCGCAGTCAGCCGATCACTGGCCTGACCAAAGCCCGCGACCACCGCCGGCACCCGCACATCGCTCAGCGGCTGGCGCTCTTCGAAGCGACGGCTGGCGAGGATCTTCTGGTCATAGCCGCGCACCAGCAACGCATCGACCCGCACCACCACACTGGCCTGGCTACCCTGATACTCGGTCTGAAACGCCTGCAGGTTGCCGCCCAGTTCCAGGTCCGCAGCGAAGTTGCTGTCGTCGGTGCTGAGCAGCGTCACCCGACCATCACGGGCAAAGCCATCAAGCAGGCGATTACGCAGCAGCACCGGCGCCGGATCGCTCCAGCGCGAGGCCTTGTAGCTGCTGATCACGTCACCCTGTGGAATCACCGCGATGTTCGGCCGGTTCAAAGCTTCGCTGGCCTGCAGTTTGTTCAGCCGCAGCGACCAGTGCTGGGCCGTAGCCGTGCTGGCCGAGGCGGGCGCCTGCGCGGCGGGCAGGCGATACACGTCCGACGGCTCGGCCTTGGGCAAGATCGAGCAGGCACTGCTCAAGGTGAAGCTGGCGAGGAGGGCGAGGTGCGTCAGCTTCATGGCGTGAACTCCTTGTTCTTGTCACTGCCCAGCAGGTAACCGCTGGGGTTGGCCTCCAGGCGTTGGGAAATGGCGCGCAGCGAGGTCAGGGTCTCGCGCAGTTCGCGGATGGCCGGCGCCAGGCCGTTGAGGCCCTGCATGCCGTTGTCGAGGGAGTTCTGGTTCTTGCTCAGCAAGCCGTTGATGGTGACGCTGCTCTGTTCCAGCGACTTCATCGCCTGCTCGGCACTGCCCAGCGCCTGTTTGCCCTGATCGTTGAGCAGGCCATTGGCGTTGCGCATCAGCGCCGTAGTCTGTTCGAGCATGTTGCCCGCCTGTTTGCCGACACTCGCCAGTTGCTGCATGGCCTGACGCAAGTCGCCGCGCTGATCGTTGATCGAACCGGTGGTCTGTTCCAGATGCTCCAGGGTTTTGCTGACACGCTCGACGTTCTGCGAAGAAAACATCTGGTTGGCATTGCTCAGCAGTGCAGTAACGCCAGTCATCAGGTCGTTGCTGTCGTTGAGCAGGCGGGAAATGGGCGAGGGCGCCGCGACGATGGTTGGCAATTCGCCGTCATGCCCGCGCAGTTTCGGGCTCGCCGGGGTGCCGCCGCTGAGCTGGATGATCGAAGTCCCGGTGATCCCGGCCAACGCCAGTTTGGCCTCGGTGTCTTCCTTGACCGGGGTGTCGCCGCCGAGGCGAATCCGCGCCAGGACCCGGCGCGGGTCTTTCGGGTCGAGGCGCAGACTGACCACGTCGCCGACCTTGATCCCGCTGTACTGCACCGGGCTGCCCTTGGACAGGCCGCTGACCGCCTCGTTGAACACTACTTCGTAATCCTTGAACTCAGTGTCGACGCTGGACTTGGCCAGCCACAGGCCGAAGAGCAGGGCGCCAGCCACCACTATCACCGTGAACAGGCCAATCAACACATGATGGGCACGGGTTTCCATGTCAGACCTCGTTGAGCAATTGGGCGGCGTCCAGCGCCGAGCGGCCGCGGGGGCCGTGGAAGTATTCGTGAATCCATGCGTCGTCGGTTTCCGAGACCACGTCGATCGGTCCGGCGACCAGCACCTTCTTCTGCGCCAGCACCGCCACCCGGTCGGTGATGGTGTAAAGCGTGTCGAGGTCGTGGGTCACCAGAAACACGCTCAGGCCCAGCGCGTCGCGCAGGGTCAGGATCAATTGATCGAACGCCGCCGCGCCAATCGGATCGAGGCCGGCGGTGGGTTCGTCGAGAAACAGGATGTCCGGGTCCAGCGCCAGCGCCCGGGCCAGTGCCGCGCGCTTGATCATGCCGCCGGACAGCGAGGCCGGGTATTTGTCCGCCGCCGACAGCGGCAGCCCGGCGAGGGCGAGTTTCACCGCCGCCAGATGCTCGGCGTCGTTGCGGCTCAGGCCGGCGTGTTCGATCAGCGGCAGGGCGACGTTCTCGGTCACTGTCAGCGAGGAGAACAGCGCGCCTTTCTGGAACAGCACGCCGAAGCGCCGCTCGACCAGCGAGCGCTCATGCTCGGCCAGACTCGGCAGGTTCTGGCCGAAGACTTTGACGTCGCCCTCGCTGGGCCGGCGCAGGCCGACAATGCTGCGCAGCAGCACCGATTTGCCGCTGCCGGAGCCGCCCACCACAGCGAGGATCTCGCCTTTGTACAGATCCAGGTCGAGGTTCTCGTGCACGCTCTGCCTGCCAAAGCGATTGCACAGGCCACGGACTTCAATCACCGCCTCCGAGGGCGCGCGGGGTAGACGACTCACCAGCCCAACTCCATGAAGAACAGCGCAGCTACCGCGTCGAGCACGATCACCACGAAAATCGACTGCACCACGGCGGACGTGGTGTGCGCCCCGACCGATTCGGCGCTGCCGCTGACCTTGAAGCCTTCCAGGCAACCGATGGTCGCGATCAGGAAGGCAAACACCGGCGCTTTCACCAGGCCGACCAGAAAGTGCTGGATGCCAATGTCGCTTTGCAGCAGCGAGAGGAACATCGCCGGCGAAATCCCCAGCGACACCGCGCACACCACACCGCCGCCAATGATCCCGCAAAGCATCGCCAGAAAGGTCAGCATCGGCAGCGCCACCAGCATCGCCAGTACCCGCGGGACCACCAGCAGCTCCATCGGGTCGAGACCAAGGGTGCGGATCGCGTCGATCTCCTCGTTGGCCTTCATCGAGCCGATCTGCGCGGTGAACGCACTGGCGGTACGCCCGGCCATCAGGATCGCCGTAAGCAACACACCGAACTCGCGCAGAAAGGAGAACCCCACCAAGTCCACGGTAAAGATCGTTGCGCCAAAACTGGCGAGCACCGTCGCACCGAGAAACGCTACCACCGCGCCCACCAGAAAGGTCAGCAGCGCCACGATGGGCGCGGCATCGAGGCCGGTCTGTTCGATGTGCGCAACTACCGGGGTGATGCGCCAGCGCTTGGGGCGCAACAGGCTGCGGGCGATGGTTTCGAGGATCAGGCCGATGAAGCCGAGCACTTGCAGGGTGTCCTGCCAGACCGTTTCCACCGCGCGCCCGATGCGCGTCAGCAGTTGCACGCTGACGCTGACTTCCGGCTCCTTGAGCGGCACGCAGAAGTCAGTCAGCGAGCGGTACACCGTCTGCAGCAATGCGCGGTCAGCCGGGGAAATCGTGCAATCAGGGTGTTCGGCGGATCGACCCAGCCGCTCGGAACCGAGCAACTCCACCAACAGGGACGCGCCCGCAGTGTCGAGGGCGCCGAGGCTGTTGAGATCGACCACGGTATTGCCGTCGTACTGGCCGCGAAGCTGTTCGGTCAGGTGCTTGAGGTCGGCGTAATGGGCAAGCGTCCAGTCGCCCGAAACCCGCAGGCGGGCAGGGTTGAGCGAGGTGTCCAGACGGGCATTACCGGTCATCGAGCTGCTGGTCATAAGCTCCGGGCTTGTTCGGCGATTGAGCGAACTGACGTAATACCACGAACCGGATTACTTTTCTTTGATCGCTGTGCTGTCCTTCACTTCGAAACGCAGTACACCGATCACTTGACCGTCTTCGGTCAGCACCCGTACCTGCCACTTGCCCACCGGGTTGCCGGGGAAGTTCTGCTTGTGGGTCCAGGCGCGATAGCCTTCCTTGCGCCCGCCATGGATGTCGAGGGCGATGCGGTCGACTTCCTGACCGTTGAACTGCCACACATGGTAGATCCGCTCATCCAGCCCGCGCGGCGCATTGATCGCGGTATAGGCGTAGAGGCCGCCGCTGCGGATCTGCTCGGCGCTGACCTCGTCGAGGCTGTCGCCGGGGGTGCGATCCTGCAATTGAGTGCTGATCGCCACATCGGTCATCCACAACGTGGCCGGCGGCACCCACGAGCGCAGGGTCCAGCCGACCGCGCCGATGCCGAAAGTGATACACAGGATCGCCAGCGCGTTGCGCACGGTGCGGATCGGAAAGATCGACGCCAGGCTCGGGAACGACAGCACCACTGCAGTCCCCAGCGCCCATTTGAAACTCTGTGCGGTGGTCAGGTGCATGATCACCGGCAGCGCGGTGAGCAGGGCGGCGAACAGCGTCAGGGTGTGCAACGCGAGAAACGCCCAGCGCCGTGGCGCCAGCCATTTGTAGTAGAGCGGGTCGACAATCGAAATCAGTGCGGCGAGGCACAGCAGGCCGGTGAAGATCAGCTGGCCGCTGTTCCACGTGGTGGTGATGAAGAAGAAAGGCAGAACGAAAAACAGGCTTTCCTGGTGGATCATCTGCGTCGCATAACGCAGCAGCGGCTGGGGAATTTCGCGCTTGAAGATACGAGTGAACAGCCCGGTCAGGGTGTTTTCCAGCATCAGCCAGATCCAGCTGAGCAGCATGATGATGGTGATCCAGCTCGCCAGCCCCTGCTGGCGATCGACCAGAATGAAGCTGCCGACCCCGGAGATGAAACCGCCGAGCGCAATGACCCCGGGATAGCGCTTCATCAGCTCGATAATGCGCTGGATCAGGACGGGGATTTTCAGCATGTTGGCGGTTCACGACTGGATAGGAAAAAAACCTCGACAGAGTAACGTCCGCCGTTCCCTGTGGCGAGGCTCCCGGTCAGTAAAATCACCACAGATCCCTGTGGGAGCGGGCTTGCTCGCGAAGGCGTCGTATCAGTCAGTGCATGTGTTGCATGACACACCGCATTCGCGAGCAAGCCCGCTCCCACAGGTTCAGTGTTTGACTGGCTTACGGCGGTGCAAGCGCCAACCCACGAGGATGAGCAGCACGACACCCGACCCGCCGGCGATCAACCACAACACCTCATCATCACTGAGCAACGGCTTTTCGATCCGCAGGTACCCCGGCTGCAACAGCAACTGGCGCATGGCCTTGTTCGCCGTCTCCAGCGTCACGCCCTGCAGCTCCCGCGCCGGATTGGCAAAACGGCCGTCCTCGTAGTCGCCCAGCGCGCTCCAGTAGTAATCGGCCATCGCGCTGTTGCCTTGCACGGCCCAGGCCTGATGGGCGATGGCGGCCTGTTTGATCCGGGCGAAGGTGTCGGGGTCGAGGCCGTTTTTCAGCAGGTCGGCCTTGAGGTCTTCCAGCACTTGCCGGGCTTCGGCGAGGTCATCGCGATCGACGTCGGCGTTGAGGCTCATGAAGCCGACCCCGCCAAACACTTCACGCTCGGCCCACGGCCCGTAGGACAAGCCGTGGTTCAGACGGATCTGCCGGTACAGCGCCCAATCGAGGTAGTCCTTGAGGATGTCGAACGTTTCATCGTACTGATCGTCGAGCACCGGTTCCGGCACCAGCCAGTGCAACTTGGCGCTGTCGCCGATGAAGCCGCGAGTGAGAGTGCGTTCGTGGGCAGCGCTGGTGCGGATGTCCGGCAGCTCACGGTGCTCGGCCGGGTCCACCGCTTCGAGCGCGCCCCAGGTCCGTTCGAGGTAGGCCGGCAGCAGCTTGTCGAGCTCACCGACGACGATCAGGGTCATGTTGTTCGGCGCGTACCAGGTGCTGCGCACCTTTTCCAGTTGCTGCTGGGTCAGGTGCCCGACCTCGGCGCGCTGCGGGCATTTCAGGCCCAGCTCCACCGCCAGTTGATTGCTCGCGGTGTGGCCGAGATCCTGACGGTCGAGAAAGCGTTGCAGACGGGTGTAATGCCCACCGTCCTCGCGCTCGACCACGCGTTTGGCGGCGTTGATCGCATTGTCGTCGATGCGCGTCTGCGTGAGCAGGCCGAGCAACAGGTCGAGGACCTTGCGCTGGTTTTTCGCCGGGGCTTCGATGACGAAGGTGGTGTCGGCGTTGCTGGTGAACGCATTCCACTCGCCGCCCAGCGCCTGCATGCGCTCCTCGAGGCCACCTTCGCCGGTGGCGTCGACGCCGCTGAACAGCAGGTGTTCGAGCAGGTGCGGCAGCTCTTTTTCATTGCAGTCGAAATCGTCGAGACCAACGCCCACCACCAGCCGGATCGCCACATGCCCGCGTTCGGTGCCGGGTTTGAGCAACAGCTGCAAACCGTTGGGCAGCGCATAGCCTTCGACCTGAAATCGATCAACGGCGAAGGCGGGCAGGGAACCGAGCAACAGACAGGCGAACAACAGGCAACGCATAACAGGCTTCCGTACGGCTGATTTGGAGATCCGCGTCGTCAGTCATGACCCCATCGCTGGCAAGCCAGCTCCCACAAGGATTTGCGGCGCTCACAAAACCCTGTGGGAGCTGGCTTGCCAGCGAAGGCGGCCTTGAGGCTGAACTATGTGTAACGGACTGACCCCAGCCGCAGTCGTTCAAGGCGAATGCGTAATATCGGCAATATCATCCGCTTCCAGCGCCCCGGTATCCGCCGTCTCCAGCACCACGTAAGCACTGCTGCAGAACAGCGAATTCAAGCGTTTCATATCCGCAATCAGCTCCAGATGCAGCGAACTGGTTTCCAGACTCTGCACGATCTTGCGTTGCAACCGGCTGACATGCGCGTGGGCCAGACGGCGTTCCTGGGCGCGGAAGCGACGTTTTTCGCGCAACAACTGGCGGGCACTTTCCCTGTCGCCGCTGAGGAACACCGACAGCCCCAGGCGCAGGTTGGCGATCAGTTGCTGCTGCAGCCCGGCCAGTTCCTCCAGGCCGTCCTCGGAGAACGAGCGTCGTTGCGAGGTCTTCTGCTGCTGCACTTTGCGCAGCATGCGTTCGATCAGGTCGCTGGCCAGTTTCAGGTTGATCGCTAGTTCGATGGTCTCTGCCCAGCGCCGACTGTCCTGCTCGCCGAGGTCCTCGCGGGGCATCTGCGCCAGGTACAGCTTGATCGCGCTGTACAGCGCTTCGACGTCATCGGTCAGTCGGCGCATCTCCTGAGTGACGGCGGTCTGCTTGCCGCGCAGCACGTCGAGGGTGGCGTCGAGCATGTTGTCGATCAGATCGCCCATGCGCAGCGTCTCGCGGGCGGCGTTGGCCAATGCCAGGCTGGGCGTGACCAGCGCGGTCGGGTCGAGATGCCGGGGTTTGGCGGTGCCGCTGACTTCGGGGCGCTCCGGCAGCAGCCAGGCACACAGCTGCGCCATCGGCGAGACGCTGGGCAGCAGGATCAAGCAGCGCGCGGTGTTGTAGAGCAGGTGGAAACCGATGACCATTTCCTGCGGGCTGAAATCCAGGCCGTCCATCCAGTGCACCAGCGGATCGAGCACCGGAATGATCAGCAGCAGCCCGATCAGCTTGTACAGCAGACTGCCCAGCGCCACTTGCCGCCCGGCCGCGTTCTGCATGCTGGTGCTCATGAACGCCAGCACGCCACTGCCGATGTTGGCGCCGATCACCAGACCGATCGCCACCGGCAGACTGATCACGCTGGCGCCGGCCAAGGTCGCGGTCAGCAACACGGCGGCGAGGCTGGAATAGGAAATCATCGCGAACAGCGCGCCCACCAGGGCGTCGAGCAGGATGTCGCCGGTCAGCGAAGCGAAGATCACCTTGACCCCTTGGGCGTGGGTAATCGGCGCGGCGGCCTCGACGATCAGTTGCAGCGCGAGAATGATCAGCCCCAGACCGATGCTGACCCGGCCCATCTGCCCGAGCCGCGTCTGTTTGCGCGACAGAAAGAAAATCACCCCGAGAAAAATCAGCAGCGGCGACAGCCACGACAGGTCAAACGTCAGCACCCGCGCCATCAGCGCGGTACCGACGTCGGCACCGAGCATGGTCGCCAGCGCCGGGGTCAGCGCCATCAGACCCTGGCCAACAAAGGACGTGACCAGCATCGCGGTGGCGTTGCTGCTCTGCACCATCGCGGTCACGACGATGCCGGCGATGAACGCGAGCCAGCGTTTGGACATGTTCTGGCCAATCACATGGCGCAGATTGGTGCCGTACACCCGCAGGATGCCGGTTCGGACAATGTGCGTGCCCCAGATCAGCAGGGCCACGGCGGACAGCAAATCGAGCAGGGTGAGCATACAGACCCCCTGTATTTCAGTGCCCCAGAGAGGCAAGTTGACGGTACCGCGCGGTTTCTACGTTTTTGATACTTAAGCTGTAGTTGGCTAACGGTCTGGGCGCCAGCATTGCACAGCTAAACGGTGGATTGAAACAAAACTGTCATGAACATGGGTTCATCCACATCTCTTCAAAACACTCGAAACCCTGTAGGAACGAGCCTGCTCGCGCCCCCTAAACAACTGTAGGAGTGAGCCTGCTCGCGATAGGGCCATCAGCTTCAACATTGATGTTGACTGACAGACCGCTATCGCGAGCAGGCTCACTCCTACAATGGGTATTGCGTATGGACTACCGGATTACTGCCCCGGCACATCCTTGCGCAGTTTCACCGGGTCCTGCTGTTTTTTCTTCTTGGCGATCGCGGTGCGCATTTTGATGTTGATCGCTTCCACCGCCAGCGAGAAGGCCATGGCGAAGTAGACGTAGCCCTTCGGTACATGCACGTCGAACGACTCGGCAATCAGCACGGTGCCGACCACCAGCAGGAACGACAGCGCCAGCATCTTCAGCGACGGGTGTTTGTCGATGAATTCGCTGATCTTGCCCGAAGCCGCCATCATCACCAGCACTGCGACGACAATTGCCGCGACCATTACCGGCACGTGGGACACCATGCCGACGGCGGTGATCACCGAGTCCAGCGAGAACACGATGTCGATGATCGCGATCTGGATGATGGTGTAGAGGAAGTTGCCGCCCTTGCCCGAAGGCTCGTCGCCGCTTTCATCTTCGCCTTCCAGCGCGTGGTACATCTCTTGCGAGCTCTTCCACAGCAGGAACAGACCACCGAAGAACAGGATCAGGTCGCGACCGGAAATGCCCTGGCCGAACACCACGAACAGGTCGGCGGTGAGGCGCATGACCCAGGTGATCGACAGCAGCAACAGGATCCGCGTGATCATCGCCAGGCCGAGGCCGAAGATCCGTGTGCGTTGCTGCATGTGTTTGGGCATGCGGCTGACCAGGATCGAAATCATGATGATGTTATCGATGCCCAGAACGATTTCCAGGGCGGTCAGGGTAAAGAAGGCAACCCAGATTTCGGGGTTGGTCAGCCAATCCATGTGTATTCCTTTGAGCGAGTGTTAAACCATGACGCCAGCAAGCAGCTGGCGTCAGGGTGAATGAATGCCGTTACAACGTGCTGAACAGCGGGAATGTCCCCAGCAGCAAGGCGGCCACCAGTATGCACAGGCAGACCAGCACTGCCCACTTCAGGGTGAAACGCTGATGGTCACCGAACTCGATACCGGCCAGCGCCACCAGCAGGTAAGTCGACGGCACCAGCGGACTCAGCAAGTGGACGGGCTGACCGACGATCGAGGCACGGGCCATTTCCACCGCGGTGATGCCGTAATGGCTGGCCGCTTCGGAAAGTACCGGCAACACGCCGTAGTAGAACGCGTCGTTCGACATGAAGAAGGTGAACGGCATGCTCACCAGCGCCGTGATCACCGCCAGGTACGGGCCGAGGAAATCCGGAATCACTGCCAGCAGACTTTTCGACATGGCGTCGACCATGCCGGTTCCGGACAGGATACCGGTGAAGATGCCCGCGGCGAAAATCAGACTGACCACCGACAGCACGCTGCCGGCGTGGGCCGCAACCCGGTCCTTCTGCATTTGCAGGCAAGGATAGTTGACGATCATCGCGATGCTGAACGCCACCATGAACAGCACCGGCAGCGGCAGCAGGCCGGCGATCAGTGTGCACATCAGCGCCAGGGTCAGCAGGCCGTTGAACCAGATCAGCTTCGGACGACGGGCATCCGGGAACTGCGACACGCTGATTTCGCTGTGATCGATCTCGTCGCCGATCAGTTGCAGCTCGCCCAGACGCGCGCGCTCACGTTTGCCGTAGAAGTAGGCAATGATCAGGATCGCCACCACCCCGGCAGCCATCGCCGGGATCATCGGCACGAAGATGTCCGACGGGTCCACATGCAGCGCACTGGCGGCACGGGCGGTCGGGCCGCCCCAGGGGGTCATGTTCATCACGCCACCGGCGAGGATGATCAGACCGGCCATGATCCGCGGGCTCATGCCGATGCGGCTGTACAGCGGCAGCATGGCAGCCACGCAGATCATGTAAGTGGTCGCGCCGTCACCATCAAGGGAAACGACGAGCGCCAGCACGGCGGTACCGACCGAAACTTTCAACGGGTCGCCCTTGACCAGTTTGAGGATCTTGCGCACGGCCGGGTCGAACAGGCCGGAGTCGATCATCAGGGCGAAGTACAGAATGGCGAACATCAGCATCACGCCGGTCGGCGCGAGTTTGGTGATGCCTTCGAGCATCATCGGACCGATCTTCGGTGCAAAGCCACCGAACAGGGCGAACAGGATCGGGATGATGATCAGGGCGATCAGCGCGGACAGGCGCTTGGTCATGATCAGGAACATGAACGTGATGACCATGGCGAAGCCAAGGAAAGTCAGCATAGAAATACTCCAGGCGTAGCGCGGCTAATTGAGTGAGCGGATCGGGCTGGATCAGCGCAGAACGGCAAGCACGAGACGTACGGGCGGAGTGACAGCGAGAGGGCGGGCTACAGAGGACATCAGAATCACCATTGTTGTTGTTAATTGGGCCTGGCGTGCGAGCGATCACACGTGTAGGCCAACCGGTCTGTTGCCGGTAGTGGCGGCGATCCTAATCGGGCAACCTTTCAACTACCTTTCGCCGCAGAAAGCTTCGAACGAATGGTCAACCGGCCGTCGGATGCGGCTAGAGTCAAGCAATTCGAGGACGGGAGGGCACGGACATGGAACACATGCACAGCGGTGGCTGCCATTGCGGACACATCCGCTATCAGTTCAGCGGGCCGCTGCATGACATCGCGCATTGCCACTGCTCGATTTGCCGCAAAGTCAGCGGCGGCATCGTCACCACCTGGATCAGCGTGCCGGCCTTCAACTTTCAGTGGCTGGCCGGCACGCCTTCGCGCTATGACTCGTCGGTCAGCTGCGCGCGGTTTTTCTGCCCGCAATGCGGGGCGCAATTGGCGCTGGTGACTCAACTAAGCCCGGAGAGCATCGATGTGACCATTGCCACGCTGGATCACCCGGAGCGGGCGCCGGCCGAGCGGCATATCTGGACCGACAGCCGACTGCCCTGGCTGCATCTGGATGAGCATCTGCCGGGCGAGCCGCAAGAAACGCTCTGATCAAAAAACAGACAGATCCAGCGGACGTATCGCACCCATCCAGATTGCATGCTCGGTGTGGTCGCGCAAATCGTCGCCCGTGTCCGGGTGCAAGAACACCACCAGCCCGTTGCGATTGAGCGCCAGCCACGGCAGCACTTCACCGATCAGCTCCGGGCCGAAAGCCAACTGGCAGCTCCAGTCCGGGTGCGGGCCGACCGGGCGTTGGTGGACGCGACCCATTTTCAATGGGAACAGTTGCGCGGCCTGCTCACACAGGGCGCGCGCCTGATCGATGGTACTGGCGTCGAAATAGACGTGAGCGTGGTAGCCCTTGATCACTTGCATCTGAAACCCTCGCAAATCGGTTCGAACCCTCTGCGTTGCGCGTATGTCACACGTCATACAAACGGATAAGAAGAGGGCTCAGCCATGAAAAATGCCGAAACCCCAACGGTAAAAGTGGTGCTGTATGGTGCCATGGCCAGCCTGGGCGGTGCGTTGATGGCTGAATTGCTGCGGCGTCAGCATGAGGTTATCGCGATTCTTGACGACTTGACCGCACTCGCGCCGCGTCCGGGCTTGCGCACCAAGAGCGGCGATCTGTTCGACGCCGAGCGGGTCAAGCAAAGCGTCGCGGGCAGCTCGGCGGTGATCTGCCTGCTGAACGCGCCGGGCCTGCCATTCAGCAGCGACCATGTGGAACGCTCGGTGGTGCTGGGGCCGGTGGAACAGGTGCTGGCGGTCGACGCCCTGGTCGACGGCTTGCAAGCGGCCAACGTATCGCGACTGTTTCTGGTCGGCAGTTTCGCCGTGCTCGACGAGCCGGAGCTGGATGACGTTTTGCAGCGCCACGCTGCCGAAGAAATCCGCGAAGCCCTGCAAAGCAGCCCGCTGCAGTGGACGCTGGTGAACGCGCCGCACGGTGTAGCCGGGCTGACCATCGAACATTTCAGCCAGGTCGGTGGCAATCTCGAGCCGGGGCTGGCGGAGCCGCTGGAACGGCTGAACCGCGTCGCGGTAGGGATTGCCGATGAGCTGCGGCTGAATCTGCATGTGGGCCAGCACGTGAATTTCGTCGCCGCCTCAGATACATAAATGCTCGCCAACTGTAGGAGCTGCCGCAGGCTGCGATCTTTTGCTCTTCAAACCGCAATCGAAGGCAGCGCCACCCCGGCGAGCGACTCGGCACTGCTCGCCTGCTCCGCCATCAACCAGTCGACAAACTGCTGAATCAACGCCCCCCGGCGTTTGCGTTGCGGCAACACCACGTAATAACCCAGGCGCGACAGCGTGGTTTCGGCAATCGGCCGGCACAGCAAGCCCTGATTCAGCAAGTTATCCACAAGGTGCCGCCAGCCGATGGCGACGCCCTGGCCGCCAATCGCCGCTTGAATCAACAACGTGTAATTGTCGAAACGCAATTGCCCCGGTGCCGGCGGGGTGCTGATGCCCAGTTCGCGGAACAGTCCGCTCCAGTCAAACCAGTTACTGCTGTGTTCGCCTCGCAGGTGCAGCAGCGGAAACTCCAGCAACGCTTGGGCGGGCAAGGGCAGGGATCGCTCCTTGAGCAACTGCGGGCTGCACACCGGGAATACTTCCTCGCTGAACAGCCAATGGCTTTCGCCCTGCTTGAAACGCCCGTCGCCAAACAAAATGGCGACATCGATGTCGGTGCGCAGCATGTTGTGGTTGCGCTCGCTGGTCACCAGGCTGACGTCGACGTTCGGGTTGGCCTGGTGAAAGCGCTGCAAACGGGGCATCAGCCAATACGCGGCGAAAGCGAAATCGGTGGCGACCTGTAACACCTCATGCTGCTGTTGAGCGCTGATTGCGCTCAATCCTGCATCTATTTGCTGCAAACCGATTTGAACCTGCTCAAACAGAATCGTCCCGCTCTCGGTCAACTCGATACCCCGGTAGATGCGGTCAAACAGCCGCACACCCAGCTGTTCTTCCAGACGCTTGATCTGCTGGCTGATCGCAGGTTGCGTGGTACCCAGCTCTACCGCCGCGGCGGTAAAGCTGCGACGGCGTGCCGCCGCTTCGAAGGCGCGCAACGGATCGAGGGATAGGTTACCGAGGGCTTCATACATAAGCAGCGCTTATCCTAGTCATTGTCCGGCGCGGGCTTTACCCGGCAGGGCATGGAATCCATGCTCAATCGCAGCAATGTCGCATAAATATTCACTATGGAATGCCGCGATCACATGAAGCGCAAGAACATTCTTTTCATCATGGCCGATCAGATGGCCGCGCCAATGTTGCCGATCTACGGTCCGTCGCCGATCAAACTGCCGAATATCTCACGCCTCGCCGCTCAAGGCGTGGTGTTCGATGCCGCCTACTGCAACAGCCCGTTGTGCGCGCCGTCGCGTTTTACCCTGGTCAGCGGCCAGCTGCCGAGCAAGATTGGCGCGTACGACAACGCCGCCGATTTCCCCGCCGACATTCCAACCTACGCCCACTACCTGCGCCGCCTCGGTTACCGCACGGCGCTGTCGGGCAAAATGCATTTCTGCGGCCCGGATCAATTGCACGGTTACGAGGAACGCCTGACCAGCGACATCTACCCGGCCGACTACGGCTGGGCAGTGAACTGGGACGAACCGGATGTACGCCCGAGCTGGTATCACAACATGTCCTCGGTGCTGCAGGCCGGGCCATGCGTGCGCACCAACCAGCTCGACTTCGATGAAGAGGTGGTGTTCAAGGCTCAGCAATACCTGTTCGATCACATCCGCGAGGACGGCGACCAGCCGTTCTGCCTGACCGTATCAATGACTCACCCGCACGACCCGTACACCATTCCCAAGGCGTTCTGGGATTTGTATGACGATGGCGACATCCCGCTGCCGACAACCCCCGAGCAACATTCCCTCGATCCCCATTCACAACGCCTGCTCAAGGTCTACGACCTGTGGGACAAGCCGCTGCCTGTGGATAAGATCCGTGATGCTCGACGGGCGTACTTTGGTGCTTGCAGCTATATCGACGCGAATGTCGGCAAACTTCTGCAAACCCTCGAAGATACCGGGCTGATTGATGACACGATCATTGTGTTCTCCGGCGACCACGGCGACATGCTCGGCGAGAAAGGCCTCTGGTACAAAATGCATTGGTTCGAGATGGCCGCGCGGGTGCCGCTGTTGATCAGTGCGCCGGGGCAGTTCGCTGCCGGCCGGGTCAGCGCTGCGGTATCCACTGCCGACCTGCTGCCAACCTTCGTCGAACTGGCTGGCGGCACACTGGAACCTGACCTTCCGCTGGATGGCCGTTCGCTGCTGGCGCATCTGCAAGGGCAGGGCGGGCACGATGAGGCGTTCGGCGAATACATGGCCGAAGGCACCGTCAGCCCACTGATGATGATTCGCCGTGGTGCCTACAAATTTGTCTACAGCGAAAGCGACCCTTGCCTACTCTTCGATGTACACAACGACCCGCGTGAACTCGAAGAACTCAGCCAGTCGCCGCAACATCGCCAGCTGTTCGACGATTTTCTCGCCGAAGCGCGTGCCAAATGGGACATTCCGGCGATCCACCGCGATGTCTTGGCCAGCCAGCGCCGCCGTCGTTTTGTCGCCGGGGCACTGACCCTCGGCAAGCTGAAGAGCTGGGATCACCAGCCGCTGGTCGACGCCAGTCAGCAATACATGCGCAACCACATCGACCTTGATGATCTGGAGCGCAAGGCCCGTTATCCACAACCCTGCCAAAACCAATAATGTTAAGGGGAAGTCCATGCGCAAGTTATCCACAGCACTGACGATTGGCCTGCTGGCCCTGGGCAGCGCCTCGGCATTCGCCGAGCAAAGCTGCGAAACGGTGAAGATGGCCGATCCGGGCTGGAGCGACATCGCCGCGACCAACGCCATCGCCGGGTTTCTGCTGGACGGCATGGGCTACAAGGCCAAGGTCGACACCCTCGCGGTGCCGATCACCTACGGCGGCTTGAAGGATAGCCAGGTGGACGTGTTCCTCGGTAACTGGATGCCGGCGCAGCAGGGCTTCTATGACAAGTTCATTGCCACTGGCGATGTGACACAACTGGCGAAGAACCTCGACGGCACCGAATTCACCCTGGCGGTCCCGGACTATGTGTGGGACGCCGGTGTGCACAATTTTGCCGACCTGAACAAATACGCCGACAAGTTCGAGAAGAAGATCTACGGCATCGGTTCCGGTGCGCCTGCAAACGCCTCGTTGCAGGAGATCATCAGGAAGAACGATTTCGACCTCGGCCAGTGGAAGCTAATCGAGTCCAGCGAACAGGCGATGCTCGCCGAGGTGTCGCGGGCGGTGAAGAAACAGAAATTCGTCACCTTCCTCGGCTGGACCCCGCACCCGATGAACGTGCAGTTGAAGATGCATTACCTCAAGGGCGGCGAGAAGTATTTCGGTGATACCGGCAGCGTGTACACCCTGACGCGCAAGGGCTACGCCGAGGCGTGTCCGAATGTGGGCAAGTTGCTGAGCAATCTGGCCTTCACTCAGGACATGGAGAACAGCATCATGGCTGAGGTGGTGAACAAGAAGGTCAGCAATGCCGAGGCGGTGAAGGCGTGGATCAAGGCCAATCCGGCGGTGCTGGACAAGTGGCTAGAGGGGGTGAAGACGGTGGATGGCAAGGATGCGTTGGCGGCGGTGAAAACCAAGCTCTGATTGTTGGGTTGCTGGAATTGGGCGTGGCTTGAGATTTTTGCCCCCTCACCCCAACCCTCTCCCCCAGGGGGGAGAGGGGGAAGGGAGCAGACCTTCATGGTTTTCAGAACCTGAGCTCGGCTCAGGACTTTCAGGTCGATGAACCTCGACAGAACGACACGGTCAGTCCCCTCTCCCTCTGGGAGAGGGCTAGGGTGAGGGGCTTTTCCCGCCGTCACCCTGATAACCTTGACCAAAATCCCCATCGCGAGACCCCATGGCCTTCCCCAGTCGCCACTCACTGTTCCCCTTCCTCACCTGGTTACCGCGGCAAACCCGCGCCAGCGTCGGACGGGATCTGCTCGTCGGCCTCAGCGGTGCCATTCTCGCGTTACCGCAGTCGATCGCCTACGCACTGATCGCCGGCCTGCCTCCCGAATACGGTCTCTACGCCGCGATCATCCCGGTGCTGATCGCCTGTCTGTGGGGATCGTCCTGGCACCTGATCTGCGGCCCGACCGCAGCGATTTCGATTGTGCTCTATGCCAGCGTCAGTCCGCTGGCAGTGCCCTCGTCGCAGGACTACATCACACTGATCCTGCTGCTGACCTTCCTCGCCGGGATCTTCCAATGGTTGCTGGGCTTGTTACGCTTCGGTGCGCTGGTAAATTTCGTCTCACACTCGGTGGTGTTGGGGTTCACCCTCGGCGCGGCGGTGGTGATTGCCATCGGCCAGCTGCCGAACCTGCTGGGTCTGGACCTGCCGGCGCACGCCACGGCACTGGCCAGCCTTACCGACTTGCTGCAACACCTGCGGGCTGTGGATAAACCTTCGTTGGTGTTGGGCGTGACCACGGTGATCGTCGGTTTCGTGCTCAAACAGCTGCTACCGCGCTGGCCGACCTTGTTGATCACTTTGGTACTGGCCAGCGCCGTGGTGTGGTTGTGGCCGGCGATGTTCGGCCATGTGCAACGGGTGAGCGCCTTTGTCGGGCGCTTGCCACCGTTCAGTGGCTTGCCGCTGGATGTGGATCTGATCCTGCGTTTGCTGCCGAGCGCGGTGGCGGTGGGCATGCTCGGACTGGTCACCAGTCTGTCGATTGCCCGCTCGATCGCTGCACGCTCACAGCAAATGCTCGATGCCAATCAGGAAGTCCGCGCACAGGGGTTGTCGAATATCGTCGGCGCGTTTTTTTCCGGATCGCTGTCCGCCGGCTCGTTCACCCGCTCGGGACTGAGTTACGAGGCGGGCGCCTGTTCGCCGCTGGCCGGGGTGTTTTCGGCGCTTTGGGTCGCGTTGTTCGCGATCTTCGGCGCTGGTCTGATTGCGCACATTCCGATTCCGGCCATGGCCGGGAGCATTCTGTTGATCGCCTGGGGGCTGGTGGACCATCGCGGCATTCGCGCATTGCTGCGGGTCAGCCACGCCGAATTCGTGGTCATGGCCCTGACCTGCCTCGCGACCTTGCTGCTGGAGTTGCAGACGGCGATTTATGCCGGGGTGCTGGCGTCGCTGTTCTTCTACCTCAAGCGCACCTCACAACCTCGGGTCCAGCACTGGCGCGATGGTGAGGACGATGTGCTGCGGGTCGGCGGCTCGATCTTCTTCGGCGCCAGCCACTACCTGCAGGTGCGCCTGCAACGGCTGCATGGCGCACGGGTGGTGATCGAGGCGCAGCAGATCAACTTCATCGATTATTCGGGGGTGGAGATGCTGCACCAGGAGGCGCGCCGTCTGCTGCGCCAGAATCGCAGCCTGACACTGCGCCGGGCACGGCCGCAGGTGGTGGAGGAGTTGCGCAAGCTGGAAGGGGCCGAGCACTGCCCGATCCGGTTTGAGGATTGAAAAGATCGCTGCCTTCGGCAGCTCCTACAGGGGACTGGTGTTCACTCTGTAGGAGCTGCCGAAGGCTGCGATCTTTTGATTTTCAGCCCTTCAGCTGTCGACGCAACTCAGCCAGCACTGGCGCCGTATCCGGGCGCACACCGCGCCACAGGTAAAACGCCTCGGCCGCCTGCTCGGCCAACATCCCCAGGCCATCCATCGACACCGCCGCGCCATGTTCGGACGCCCAACGGCAGAACGCGGTCGGTTCCTTACCGTACATCATGTCATAGCACAGAGTGCGTCCCGGCTCGATCAGACTCGGCGCAATCGGCGGCACGTCACCGGTGAGGCTGGCGGAGGTGGCGTTGATGATCACGTCCACCGGCTCCTGCAACCAGTCGAAACCACTGGCCGACACCGGCCCCAGATCACCGAACAACTCGGCCAGGCGCTCGGCCTTGTCCACCGTGCGGTTGGCAATGATCACCGACGCCGATTGTTCCGCCAGCAGCGGCTCCAGCGCGCCACGCACCGCGCCGCCGGCACCGAGCAGCAGGATGCGTTTGCCGCGCAGGCTGACCCCGGCATTCGCCGTCAAGTCGCGCACCAGTCCGGCACCATCGGTGTTGTCGCCGAGCAGCGTGCCGTCGGTGAGTTTGCTCAAGGTGTTGACCGCACCGGCCCGCTGCGCACGGGCGGTCAGGCTGTTGGCCAGACGATAGGCTTCCTCCTTGAACGGCACGGTGACGTTGGCGCCACGACCGTTCTGAAAGAACGCCGTGGCGCAAGCGCTGAAATCGTCGAGCGGCGCCAGCAGGGTGCTGTAGTCGAGGCACTGCCCGGTCTGCTCGGCAAACAGCTTGTGAATCATCGGCGACTTGCTGTGACCGATCGGGTTACCGAAAACGACGTAACGATCCATCAGCAATCCTCAGGCCTGAGCCAGCCAGTCGCGGTCTTGCAGGAAGTACTCGGTCAGGCGCGCTTCTTCGCTGCCCGGCTCGGCTTTCCAGTCGTAGCCCCAACGCACTTGCGGTGGCAGCGACATGAGGATCGACTCGGTACGCCCGCCCGACTGCAGGCCGAACAGGGTGCCGCGGTCGTACACCAGGTTGAACTCGACATAGCGGCCACGGCGGAATTCCTGGAATTCACGCTGCTGAGCGGTGAACGCATCGTGTTTGCGGCGTTGCACGATCGGCAGATAAGCGTCGATATACGCGTCACCGATCGCGCGCATGAAGGCGAAACTGGTGTCGAAGTCCCACTCGTTCAGGTCATCGAAGAACAGTCCGCCGATGCCGCGCGGTTCGTGGCGATGCTTGATGTGGAAGTAGGTGTCGCACCAGGCCTTGTAACGCGGGTAGACGTCAGCGCCGAACGGCGCGCAGGCCCGCTCGGCGACGCGGTGCCAGTGGATGCAGTCTTCTTCGTTGCCGTAATACGGGGTCAGGTCGAAGCCGCCGCCGAACCACCAGACCGGCTCTTCACCTTCCTTCTCGGCGATGAAAAAACGCACGTTGGCGTGCGAGGTCGGCACATGCGGGTTGTGCGGGTGAATCACCAGCGACACGCCGAGCGCTTCGAAGCCGCGCCCGGCCAGTTCCGGACGATGGGCGCTGGCCGACGGCGGCAGGCCGCTGCCGAACACATGGGAAAAGTTGACGCCGCCCTTTTCGATCAACGTGCCGTTTTCGATCACACGGGTGCGACCGCCACCACCGGCAGGCCGGGTCCAGGCGTCTTCGACGAAGCGCGTGCCGCCGTCCTCGGTCTCCAGTGCGGCGCAGATGCGGTCTTGCAGGTCGAGCAGATAGGCCTTTACGGCGTCGGTGCGGGTCGTCATGGCTTCACCTTGAATCAGGGCATAGCTACGCGGGCGCCCCGCAGGCGGGGGTCGGCGCAAATGGGCGCGTAGCATAACACCGCAGGCCAGCGTGCCGCAGTTGACGAAGATCAAGCAGGGGAGTTGGATAGGGGGCTCACAAACGCCCCAAGGAGAGCAGGCAGATGGCAAAGCGTATCCAGTTTCGCGCCCACGGCGGTCCCGAAGTGCTCGAGTTTGTTGATTACGAACCCGCCGCGCCCGGCCCGAATCAGGTTCGGGTGGCCAACCAGGCGATCGGCCTGAACTTCATCGACACCTATTACCGCAGCGGTCTGTACCCGCTGCCTGCGCTGCCGTCCGGCCTTGGCGCAGAAGGCGCCGGCATCGTCGACGCGGTGGGCAGCGAGGTCACCCGGTTCAAGGTCGGTGATCGCGTCGCCTACGGCAGCGGCCCGCTGGGTGCCTACAGCCAGTTGCACACCTTGCCCGAGGCCAATCTGGTGAAGCTGCCGGACGCGATCAGCTTCGATACCGCCGCCGGGGTCATGCTCAAAGGCCTGACCGTGCAATACCTGCTGCGCCAGACCTATGAACTCAAGGCTGGCGAAACCATTCTGTTCCACGCCGCCGCCGGGGGCGTCGGTTCGCTGGCCTGCCAATGGGCCAAGGCGCTGGGCGTGAAGCTGATCGGTACCGTCAGTTCGAAGGAAAAAGCCGCACTGGCCAAAGCCAACGGCGCCTGGGCGACCATCGACTACAGCCATGAGAACGTTGCACAGCGCGTGCTGGAGCTGACCGATGGCAAGAAAGTCCCGGTGGTGTATGACGGCGTCGGCAAGGACACCTGGCTGACCTCGCTCGACAGTGTGGCGCCCCGTGGCCTGCTGGTGAGTTTCGGCAATGCCTCCGGCGCGGTGGACGGGGTCAATCTGGGGATTCTTTCGGCCAAAGGGTCGCTGTATGTGACCCGGCCGACCCTGGCGACCTACGCCAACAACGCGGAAAACCTGCAGCGCATGGCCGACGAGCTGTTCGAGATGATCACCAGCGGCAAGCTCAAGGTCGACATCAGTCAGCGGTATCCACTGGCCGACGCGGCCAAAGCGCAGACCGAACTGTCGGCGCGGCGCACCACCGGCTCGACCATCCTCCTGCCCTGATAGCCCGCTCGACCGCTTGCCAGTCGGGGTCTCAGCGACCCCGCTTGGCAACACGGCTCGCCCCCTTCAGAACCGCAGCAACTGACACGCCAGCGGTTTCTGCACCACATGCCCCACCGTCGCCGGATCCGGCTGCTGAACCGCCGCGAGAATTTGCCGCCACTCGGCGGATAACACCCAGTAATCACCGCGTGCGCGCTGTTCGATGCGCAGGGCATTGGAGGCGATCGGCATCAGGCCGAAACGCTGGTAAAAGCGCAGCTGTTGCGACCTGCACAACGCGGTGACGCCTTGATAACCACTCTTGATCGCCCACTCGGCAGCGGCCGCCAGCAGACCGTTGACCGCGATCGGCAGTTGATGGGTCGAGTATGAGATCAGGCGGCTGAACTCGACATGCCGCGCCAGCGCCACCGTGGGCGAGACATGTTGTTGGGCCAGCAACGCCCATTCGAACGGTGCCGGGGTCGCCCGCAGTACCGCCAGCAATTGCTCGTGCCGATAGAGCAGAAAGTGCGTACTGCGCGCCTTGATCGCCAGTTGCGATTCGAGCAGCCGCGCCCGTGAAGTCAGCATGTAATGCTGCAGCCGCAGCCGAAATTGCCGATCGATGAATCGGTCGAACTCCTGAGTATCCGAGCCCGCTTCCAGCGTCACGATACGGCATCCCTCATGGTGACTGTTCAGCGTCACCTGAAGCGCCTGCAGGTAATCCGTGAGTTGCAAATCCGTAGTGTCCATTCTTTCTCCGCAGACCTTAACTTATCGAAGTGTTTCGAGTGCAGGGAAAGGATGGTTGCTTTTGCCGATTGCGCCACGGAAGCGGGTCTGAAAAACCGGTGGGAAAAATCAATGAATCCGGGTACTTGGCGACTTTTCTGACGCGCAAAGCAGCGCCGTTGCAGGACAAATCGCAGGCATGCGTAGTACTCCTCGCCAGCAAGCCGAGGAGTAGGCACATTTCAAAGGTTTGAGGCCGGATCAGTCGGGACGAATGACCTTGCCGGTCGCCAGATCGCGGATCACGCTGGGGTTCTTTCGCCCACCCAGTTGCCCGCCAAGGATCAGGTCGAGCTGCCCGCGGAAATACTGCTCCACGCGCAACCGCGTGCGCGCTGCCGGACGCCCCTGCGGGTTGGCCGAGGTGGAAATCAGCGGCCCGACCATCGAGCACAGATCACGGACCTGCGGATGATCGCTGACCCGCAGCGCCACCGTGTCATGCACCCCCGTCACCCACTCCGGCAACAGGTTCTGGTGTGGCACCAGCCAGGTGTTCGGCCCCGGCCAGGTAGCGGACATGCGGTCGATCCACTCTTGCGGGAAGTCTTCGAACAGGAAGTCGAACTGACGGATGTTGTCGGCAACCAGGATCAGGCCCTTGTCCACCGAACGATTCTTGATCGCCAGCAGCCGATCCACCGCCTCTTCGTTCCACGGGTCGCAACCCAGCCCCCAGACGGCTTCGGTTGGATAGGCAATCACCGCCCCGGCGCGAATTTCTCGTGCGGCTTGTTGCACACGCCAACTGTTGACCATGAAAAAACTCTCCGAAAACAGGTTTTGCGCAGTTTACCGATCTTCCCCGTAAAACCTAGCGTGTCCTGGCCAGCCAGCGACCGTTTTCACACACCGCACGCCCCTCCATTTCCAGTTCGGTCAGCGCTGCCAGCACTTTGGGCAGCGCCCAGCCACTACTGGCGGCCAAAGCCTCACTGGTATGCGGCGCGGCGTGCAGCAGGTTCAGCAATGGATGATCGCTGCTCGGCGTGTCTGTGGATAACGGCAGATGTTGCCAGCCGCGCAGGGCTTCGAGGATGTGTTCGATGGTTTCCACCAGCACTGCGCCGTCGCGGATCAGTTGGTGACAACCCCGCGCGCCGGGGTGATGGATCGAGCCGGGAATCGCGTAGACCTCGCGCCCTTGTTCCGCTGCCAGCCGTGCGGTGATCAGCGAACCGCTGGCAACACTGGCCTCGACCACCAGCACGCCGAGAGACAAACCGCTGATGATCCGGTTGCGCCGGGGGAAGTTGCTCGCCGTCGGGCCGGCGTCCAGCGGGAACTCGGAAAGTACCGCGCTACCCGAAGCAATCATCGCCTCGGCCAGACGTCGATTGCGTTGTGGATAAAATTTTTCCAGCCCGGTGCCCAGAACGCCTGCGGTCAGCCCGCCGGCGTCCAGTGCCGCCTGGTGGGCCGCCGCGTCGATGCCCAGCGCGAGGCCGCTGGTGATGACAAAACCGGCCCCGGCCAGACTGCGGGAAAACGCTGCAGCGGTGTCCATGCCCGGACGCGAAGCGCTACGACTGCCGACCATCGCCAGCTGCGGTTTTTCCAGAATCGCCGGATCGCCGGCCACGAACAGCAGCGGTGGTGGGTCGGGTATCTGTCCCAGCAGCGCCGGGTAATCGGCCTGGTCCCACATCAACAAATGCTGCTGCGGCTGCTCTAGCCAGCGCAATGCATGGCTGGCGCCATCGCGCACTTCGGGACTGCGCCGCGCCTCGGCACACGCCGCCGGCAAGCCCAACGCGCGCCAGGCACTGGCCGGCGCACTGAGGGCTTTCGAGGCCGAGCCGAAGGCTTCGAGCAATTTGGCGAAACGTTTCGGGCCAACATCCGGCAGACGGTGCAGGCGCAAACGCGCTTCCAGTTCCGCAGGGGAAACGGAGGTACAGGCAGACAGCATGGTGGATCATCCTTGATCGTTATAAGTCCCGAACCATTCGGAACAAGCTGTGGATAACTCTGTTGGTAACTTGTTAAGCCTGCTAAGGATTTCGCACCTTGTCGAGTACCGCCAGCGAGCGTGAAGCGTTGAGGACCAGGCCATAACTGAGCTTGTCGTAGGTGCGAAATACCATCAGCAATCCGGCCCGTTCGTCCGGAATTTTCAGCGGCTGGCCGGTGATGCGGTCGCGCACGGTTTCCCCGGTTTTCATCACCACCAGCACATTGCCTTCGGCAAGGCCGTCGCGCTTGCCCTTGTTCAGGGTCACCACGTCCATCACGCCGATCTGGGTAACGCCGCGCGGCACGTCGATGATCAAACCGTTGATCCGGGTACTCGGCGCGCTGGGCATGAAGGTCGAGTTGATCGAGCGCTCCTCGCCGCTGAACAGGCGGTCGCCCAGGCGTACTTCCTGAGTGGTGCGTTGCAGGGCGAGGGTGGCGACGTCACCCTCAGTGGCGACAATCTCGCCGCCGCCGATGTCATCGGCGTTGATCCCGAGGAACTCCTTGGTCTGCGGATCGGTGTAGACCTTGCCCTGCCGGAAGATCCCGTACACCGGCTGATTCGGGTCGAAGTGGCCGCGGGCGAAGATCCGGTCGCCGGTGCCGCTGAGCACGCGCTCGGCATCGCCGGCGACGATGTACGGCGCCTTGTCGAAATCCTCGACCTTGTCGACGATGCGGTTGCTCAGCAGAAAGCTGTTGATCGATTTCAGTGGAATGCTCGGGATGGCCTCGGCCACCGGGCTGGTGCGGATGCGCGGCGACAGCTTGATGGTGCCGCGTGACTGGCCACGGTTGAGGGTCAGTTGCGGCTGGCCGTTGACGTAACTGAGCGTCAGCGTGTCGCCGGGATAGATCAGGTTGGGGTTTTCGATCTGCGGGTTGGCCCGCCACAGCTGCGGCCATTGCCAGGGCTCACGCAGATATTTGCCGGAAATGTCCCAGAGCGTGTCCCCCGAAACCACCGTGTATTGCTGTGGAAAATCTTCCCTGAGTTGCACCTGCCCTTGCGCCACGCCGGCCGAGGCCAGAAGCAGCAGGGCGAGTAGTGTTTTCCTCATGCAGCGAATCCCTTTATCATGTGCGTTCGCGTGAACCGTCAGAGCCCCTTTGGCTCGCCAGTGCAATTGCATTGGCTACGCTTCACAACGGTAGCCTGCATCTTCGGACCTGCCAGGCCATCGACCCGACTTTACTCAATACGTGCAGCAATCAGCCTATGGCCATTTTAAACATCCTCGAATTCCCGGACCCGCGTCTGCGTACTATCGCCAAGCCTGTGGCTGTAGTGGACGACGAAGTGCGTCAGTTGGTCGATGACATGTTTGAAACAATGTATGAAGCGCCGGGCATCGGCCTCGCCGCGACCCAGGTCAACGTGCACAAACGTATCGTCGTGATGGACCTCTCCGAAGACCGCACCGAACCGCGAGTGTTCATCAACCCCGAGTTCGAATCGCTGACCGACGAGATGGAGCAGTACCAGGAAGGCTGCCTGTCGGTACCGGGTTTCTACGAAAACGTCGACCGCCCGCAGAAGGTCAAAATCAAGGCGCTGGACCGCGACGGCCAGCCGTACGAGCTGATCGCCGAAGGCCTGCTCGCGGTGTGCATCCAGCACGAATGCGACCACCTCAACGGCAAGTTGTTCGTCGACTACCTGTCCACGCTCAAGCGCGACCGGATCAAGAAAAAACTGGAAAAGCAGCACCGCCAGAACGCTTGATGCCCCTCTTCAAAGGCTTGCTGCGGCAAGCCTTTTTCTTTTTATGAGACTCCCTTCATGACTGAGCCATTGCGCATCGTTTTTGCCGGCACCCCGGAATTCGCCGCCGAACACCTCAAGGCCCTGCTGAACAGCCCTTACGAGATCGTTGCGGTCTACACCCAACCGGATCGTCCGGCCGGTCGTGGGCAAAAACTGATGCCGAGCCCGGTCAAACAGCTGGCGCTGGAAAATAATATCCAGGTGTTGCAGCCGCCGACCTTGCGCAACGCTGAGGCTCAGGCCGAACTCGCCGCACTCAAGCCGGACTTGCTGGTGGTGGTCGCCTACGGCCTGATCCTGCCGCAGGCGGTGCTGGATATTCCGCGCCTGGGTTGCATCAACAGCCACGCCTCGCTGCTGCCGCGCTGGCGCGGTGCGGCGCCGATCCAGCGCGCCGTGGAACACGGTGACGCGGAAAGCGGCGTGACCGTGATGCGCATGGAAGCCGGCCTGGACACCGGGCCGATGCTGCTCAAAGTCGTGACGCCGATCAGCGCCGACGACACCGGCGGTACACTGCACGACCGCCTCGCCGAAATGGGCCCGCCCGCCGTGGTCCAGGCGATTGCCGGTCTGGCCGCCGGAACCCTCGAAGGCGAAGTACAGAACGACGAACTCGCCACCTACGCGCACAAGCTCAACAAAGACGAAGCGCGTCTCGACTGGAGCCGTCCGGCGGTCGAGCTGGAGCGTCTGGTGCGCGCCTTCAACCCATGGCCGATTACCCACAGCAGCCTCAACGGCGAAGCACTGAAAGTGCTGGCGGCAACGCTGGCTGACGGCAAAGGCGCCCCGGGTGAAATCCTCAGCGCCAGCAAGGACGGCTTGATCGTCGCCTGCGGCGAACAGGCCCTGTGCCTGACCCGCCTGCAATTGCCCGGCGGCAAGGCGCTGAACTTCAGCGACCTGTTCAACAGCCGTCGCGAGAAGTTCGCCGTCGGCACCGTGCTCGGCGCAGCGGTGGACGCGCAATGAACCCACGTCTGGCCGCCGCCAAGGCACTCGCCGCCGTGCTCAGCGGCAAGGCTTCGCTGAACAGCTCTTTGCCGACGCAACTGGACAAGGTCGAAGACCGTGATCGCGGTTTCACTCAGGATCTGGCGTTCGGCACCGCGCGCTGGCAGCCACGCCTGTCGGCACTGGCCGAGAAACTGCTGCAGAAGCCGTTCAAGGCAGCCGACGCCGATGTCGAGGCGCTGCTGCTGGTCGGCCTCTATCAATTGCTCTATACCCGCGTCCCGGCGCATGCCGCCATCGGCGAAACCGTGGGTTGCGCCGACAAGCTGAAAAAGCCCTGGGCCAAAGGCCTGCTCAACGCGGTGCTGCGCAACGCCCAGCGCGAAAGCGAGACGATTTTCGCCGAACTGGAACGCGACCCGGTGGTGCGCACCGCCCACCCGCGCTGGCTGCAAAAATCCCTGAAAGCTTTCTGGCCGCAACAGTGGGAGGCGATCTGCGCGGCGAACAACGCGCATCCGCCGATGATCCTGCGGGTCAACCGCCGCCATCACAGCCGCGACGCCTATCTCGGTTTGTTGACGGACGCCGGAATTGCCGCGACCCCATGCGTTTACAGCCGCGACGGCATCGTCCTCGAAGCCGCCGCCGACGTGCGCAGCCTGCCGGGTTTCGCCGCAGGCTGGATCAGCGTGCAGGACGAGGCCGCGCAACTGGCCGCCGATCTGCTCGACCTGGCGCCGGGCCAGCGCGTGCTCGACGCCTGCTGCGCGCCGGGCGGCAAGACCTGTCACATCCTCGAAGCCGAACCGGCACTGGCCGGCGTGGTGGCGGTGGATCTGGAAGCCAAGCGTCTGGTGCGGGTGAAGGAAAACCTTGAGCGTCTCGGTCTGAATGCCGAACTGATCGCCGCCGATGGCCGCGACACCGCAGCGTGGTGGGACGGCAAACCGTTCCAGCGCATCCTGCTCGATGCGCCGTGCTCCGCCACCGGGGTAATCCGTCGCCATCCGGACATCAAGCTGACCCGGCAGCCGGACGACATCGTCGCCCTCGCGCAACTGCAAGGCGAACTGCTCGACGCTATGTGGAAAACCCTCGAAGTCGGCGGCATTCTGCTGTACGCCACCTGCTCGACCCTGCCGACCGAGAACACCGAAGTCGTCGCCGCATTTCTTGAGCGCACCCCCGGCGCCCGTGAGCTGGACCTGGCCACCAGCGCCGGGATCAAACAGGCGCATGGTCGCCAATTGCTGGCCCAGCAGGGCGGGCATGACGGGTTCTACTACGCCAAGCTGATCAAGATCGCTGCCGCGCGCGGCTAAACGGATTCAATGGAGTGACTGGATGAAAATCATCATCCTCGGTGCGGGGCAGGTCGGCGGTTCGCTGGCTGAACATCTGGCCAGCGAAGCCAACGACATCACCGTGGTCGACACCGACGGCGAGCGCCTGCGCGACCTCGGCGACCGTCTCGACATCCGCACCATTCAGGGCCGCGGCTCACTGCCGTCGGTGCTGCGTCAGGCCGGCGCCGACGATGCCGACATGCTGGTGGCGGTGACCAACAGCGACGAGACCAACATGGTCGCCTGCCAGGTCGCCCACACCCTGTTCCACACCCCGACCAAAATCGCCCGGGTGCGCGAAGCGTCCTACCTCAATCGTGAGGAACAGCTGTTCCAGAACGAAGCGATTCCGGTCGACGTGCTGATCAGCCCCGAGCAAGTGGTGACCAACTACATCAAGCGCCTGATCCAGCACCCGGGCGCGTTGCAGGTGATCGACTTCGCCGAAGGCCAGGCGCAACTGGTGGCGGTGCGCGCGTATTACGGCGGGCCGCTGGTGGGTCAGCAACTGCGCCAGTTGCGCGAGCACATGCCGAACGTCGAAACCCGCGTCGCGGCGATTTTCCGCCGCGACCGGCCGATCCTGCCGCAGGGCGATACCGTGATCGAGGCTGATGACGAAGTCTTCTTCATCGCTGCCCGTGAGAATATTCGCGCGGTGATGAGCGAAATGCGCCGTCTCGACGAAACCTACAAGCGCATCGTCATCGCTGGCGGCGGGCAGATCGGTGAACGTCTGGCCGAGGCCATCGAAAGCCGTTATCAGGTGAAGATCATCGAGATGAACCCGGCCCGCTGCCGCTATCTCTCCGACACCCTCGACAGCACCGTGGTGCTGCAGGGCAGCGCATCAGACCGTGATCTGTTGCTGGAAGAAAACATTGCCGATGCCGACATCTTCCTCGCGCTGACCAACGATGACGAAGCCAACATCATGTCCTCGCTGCTGGCCAAACGGCTGGGGGCAAAGAAGGTGATGACGATCATCAACAACCCGGCTTACGTCGACCTGATCCAGGGCGGCGACATCGACATCGCCATCAGCCCGCAGTTGGCGACCATCGGCACGCTGCTGGCCCACGTGCGGCGTGGCGATATCGTCAGCGTGCACTCGTTGCGCCGGGGCGCGGCGGAGGCCATCGAAGCGATTGCCCATGGCGATGCGAAATCGAGCAAGGTGATTGGCCGGCCCATCGAAAAAATCGGTCTGCCGCCGGGCAGCACGATCGGCGCGATCATTCGCAACGAAGAAGTGATCATCGCCCACGACGACACCGTGATCGAAACCGGCGACCATGTGATCCTGTTCCTTGTGGATAAAAAGCATATTCGCGATGTGGAGAAGCTGTTTCATGTGGGGTTGAGCTTTTTCTGATCCAGAATTTTCGCTGACGGTGACGGCCGCTTTCGCGAGCAAGCCCGCTCCCACATTTGGAATGCGTGTCCCCTGTGGGAGCGGGCTTGCTCGCGAAAGCGGCCTCACTAAACCCGATCAACACCTGACACTCCACCCACAAGGAATCCACCCATGCTCGAATCCCTGGAAAAAATGCTCGCCAAGGGTGTGGATAACTCGCTGCTGCGCTTCGGCCTGGGCAAGGGTTATCTGGATCTGGGCGAGAACGCCAAGGCCGCCGAACATTTGCAGCGCTGCGTGAGCTTTGATCCGAAGTACTCGGCGGCCTGGAAACTGTTGGGCAAGGCGCAACAGGCGCTGGGCGATCACACCGCTGCGCGTCAGGCATGGGAACAAGGTCTGGAAGCGGCACGCGCCCATGGCGACAAGCAGGCCGAAAAGGAAATGGCGGTGTTTCTGAAGAAACTCGATCGTCAGGCGACCTGATTCACAGATAGCGCAGCCCGATGCCCTCGGCATCCACCGTCACCACTTCCATCCGCACCCGCGGCGCGCCTGTGGGTAAACCCTGCACCTGTCCATAAACCACTGCACCTCTGGGCAGCGAAGCCAGTCGCGGATGCTCGACGTACACGCCGGTCGGTGTGAGGTTGCGCGTCTGGCCGAGGCATTCGCCAAAACTGTCGTGGGTAATCTTGATGCGGAAGGATTTGCGTTGTTCGGACATCTTGTTGCGCCCTTTGATGAACGGTTGTGGATAACTGAAGGAGCAAGATCAAAAGATCGCAGCCTGCGGCAGCTCCTACAGGTTATCCACAGAGTGTGCCAACTTCGTCAGTACCAGCGCGCTTCGCCTGGCGGGCGCTTCTTGAAGCGCTTCATGCTCCACATGTACTGGCTCGGGTACGCCGCCACATAGCGCTCGACCACTTTGCTCATGGCCGCGCAGGATTCTTCGGTATCGGTGCTGTACATGGCCTCTGGCGCAGCTTCGAGGATCACTTTGTAGCCGGAACCGTCGGGCAGGCGCAGGGCGTGCAGGAACACGCCGACCGCTTTGCCGCCGGCGAGCATGTTCGGCACGAATTTACTGGTCAGCGCCTGGGTGGCGAAGAACGGCACGAAGATCCCGGCGGATTCGGCCGGTTCCGGGTCGGCAGGAATGCCCACCGCACCACCTTTGCGCACTTCCTTGATGACGCTGAGGATGCCTTCCTTGGTCGATGCCGCGACTTTGTTGCCCAACTGCACGCGCTGTTTGCGCAGTAATTCATCCACCGCCTTGAGCTTCGGCGGGCGATAGAAAATGATCGGTTTGCACTGGCTGCAATAGAAGTGGTTGAGCACTTCCCAGTTGCCCAGATGGCTGGTGATGCCGACCACGCCTTTGCCCGACGCCAGGGCGTCCTTGAGGATGTCGAGGCCTTCGACTTCGCGCACCAGATCGATCGAACGCTGCGCCGGCCAGATCCACGCGCAGGCGCTTTCGGTCAGCGACTTGCCGATGTCTTTCAGGCTCTGGCCGACCAGACGCTCGCGCTCGGCCGGGTCCATCTGTGGAAAACATTTGGCGAGGTTGATTCGCACCACGTCGCGGGAGCGATTGGGGGTTTTCCACATGATCCAGCCGATCGCCGAACCCACGGCCTGTACGGCCCGCCATGGCAGCAGGGCAAACAGCCGCAGAGCGCCTACCAGCAAGGCGCCTTTAAACTTTTCCACAGGTCACTCCTGATCTTGTGCGGTGCGCGAGGCGGCCATTCTAACCGCCGTTGACCAGCTGCGCGTAGCGGTCACAGTCCCGGGTGTGATCCATGACCATGCCCGAGGCCTGCATCAGCGCGTAGCAAATGGTCGGGCCGACGAAGGTGAAGCCGGCCTTTTTCAGGGCTTTGCTCATTGCCAGTGCTTCGGGGGTGATCGCCGGGACTTCGCTGCGATCCTTGAAATGGTTGATGATCGGTTGCCCGCCGACAAACGACCAGAGGAACGTCACCGGGTCTTCCAGCGCCAGCCAGGCCTGGGCATTGCGCCGGGCGGCATTGAGCTTGAGGCGGTTGCGGATGATTCCCGGATCGAGCATCAGATCGTCGATTTCGGCATCGCTCATCTGCGCCACGCGCTGCACGTCGAAGCCGTACAGCACCTCGCGGTAACGCTCGCGCTTGCGCAGCACGGTGATCCACGACAGCCCGGCCTGGAACCCTTCAAGCAAAAGCAACTCGAACAAACCCTGCGCATCGCGTAGCGGCGTGCCCCACTCCTGATCGTGATAAGCCATGTACAACGGATCTTCGGTACACCAAAAGCAGCGTGGCATAAGGCTCCAGGGGGTGGAGGTGCGACTGAATCGGGTATACTCCCGCTCTTTAAATCGCAGCCCAAGAAACAGGTGAATTTCGTGAGCCAGCCTACGCCAGCCGTGCGTACCTTCCAAGACTTGATCCTCGCGCTCCAGCAATACTGGGCCGAGCAAGGTTGTGTGGTACTTCAGCCCTACGATATGGAAGTAGGCGCCGGCACTTTCCACACCGCGACCTTCCTGCGCGCCATCGGCCCGGAAACCTGGAACGCCGCGTACGTGCAGCCAAGCCGCCGTCCGACTGACGGCCGTTACGGGGAAAACCCGAACCGTCTGCAGCACTACTATCAGTTCCAGGTCGTCCTGAAGCCGAACCCGGACAACTTCCAGGAACTGTATCTGGGCTCGCTCAAGCATGTCGGCCTGGACCCGCTGGTCCACGACATTCGCTTCGTCGAAGACAACTGGGAATCGCCGACCCTCGGCGCATGGGGTCTGGGCTGGGAAGTCTGGCTCAACGGCATGGAAGTGACCCAGTTCACCTACTTCCAGCAGGCGGGCGGCATCGAGTGCTACCCGGTGACCGGCGAGATCACTTACGGTCTCGAGCGTCTGGCCATGTACCTGCAGGGCGTGGACTCGGTCTACGACCTGGTCTGGGCTGACGGTCCGTTCGGCAAGGTGACCTACGGCGACGTGTTCCACCAGAACGAGGTGGAGCAGTCCACTTACAACTTCGAACACGCCAACGTCGACAAACTGTTCGAGCTGTTCGACTTCTATGAAAGCGAAGCCAAGCGCCTGATCGAACTCGACCAGCCGCTGCCGCTGCCGAGCTACGAAATGGTCCTGAAGGCTTCGCACACCTTCAACCTGCTGGATGCGCGCCGGGCGATCTCGGTGACCGCGCGTCAGCAATACATCCTGCGCGTACGCACCCTGGCGCGTTCCGTTGCGCAAGCCTACCTGCTGGCGCGCGCCAAGCTGGGCTTCCCGATGGCGACCCCGGATCTGCGTGACGAAGTACTGGCCAAGCTGGAGGCTGCACAATGAGTGCGCAAGATTTTCTGGTTGAACTGGGCACCGAAGAACTGCCGCCAAAAGCCCTGAACACTCTGGCTGAAGCGTTCCTCGCCGGTATCGACAAAGGCCTGCAAGCGGCTGGCCTGAGCTACGAAAGCAAAACCGTTTACGCAGCACCACGGCGTCTGGCAGTGCTGATCACCGCGCTGGCCACCCAGCAGCCGGATCGCAGCATCAATCTCGACGGCCCGCCACGTCAGGCCGCGTTCGATGCCGAAGGCAATCCGACCCAGGCCGCCCTGGGCTTCGCCAAGAAGTGCGGCGTCGAGCTGGGAGAAATCGATCAGAGCGGGCCGAAGCTGCGTTACAGCCAGAACATTGCCGGCAAGCCGACTGCAAGTCTGCTGCCGACCATCGTCGAAGACTCGCTGAACGACCTGCCGATCCCGAAACGCATGCGTTGGGGGGCGCGCAAGGAAGAGTTCGTGCGTCCGACCCAATGGCTGGTGATGCTGCTCGGTGACCAGATCATCGACTGCACCATCCTCGCGCAAAAGGCTGGCCGTGAATCCCGTGGTCACCGTTTCCATCACCCGCAAAGCGTGCGCATCAGTTCGCCGGCCAGCTACCTGGCCGACCTGCGTGCCGCTTATGTCCTGGCCGATGCCAACGAGCGTCGCGAGATCATCAGCAAGCGCACCGAAGAGCTGGCGACCCGTCAGGAAGGCACCGCGATTGTGCCGCCGGCACTGCTCGACGAAGTGACCGCGTTGGTTGAATGGCCGGTGCCGCTGGTGTGTTCGTTCGAGGAACGTTTCCTCGACGTGCCGCAGGAAGCCCTGATCACCACCATGCAGGACAACCAGAAGTACTTCTGCCTGCTGGACGCTGACGGCAAGTTGCTGCCACGGTTCATCACCGTCGCCAA
The DNA here is from genome assembly GCF_054456575.1 of Pseudomonas sp. Eth.TT006. Classification (NCBI taxonomy): domain Bacteria; kingdom Pseudomonadati; phylum Pseudomonadota; class Gammaproteobacteria; order Pseudomonadales; family Pseudomonadaceae; genus Pseudomonas; species Pseudomonas sp. Eth.TT006. The sequence continues at coordinate 107,985 of NZ_JBTJEN010000001.1, forward strand.
CATCGAAAGCAAGGATCCGCAGCAGATCATCGCCGGTAACGAGAAAGTGGTGCGCCCACGCCTGACCGACGCCGAGTTCTTCTTCAAGCAAGACAAGAAGCAGAAACTCGAAGCCTTCAACCTGCGCCTGCAGAACGTGGTGTTCCAGGAAAAACTCGGTAGCGTCTACGACAAGGCCGAGCGCGTATCGAAACTGGCCGCGTACATCGCTGCACGTATCGGCGGCAATGCTTCGTGGGCGGCCCGCGCCGGCCTGCTGTCGAAGTGCGACCTGGCCACCGAAATGGTCGGCGAGTTCCCGGAGATGCAAGGTGTCGCCGGTTACTACTACGCCCTCAACGACGGCGAGCCGGAAGACGTCGCGCTGGCGCTTAACGAGCAGTACATGCCGCGCGGTGCCGGTGCCGAACTGCCGGCAACCCTGACCGGCGCTGCCGTCGCCATTGCCGACAAGCTCGACACCCTGGTCGGCATCTTCGGTATCGGCATGCTGCCAACCGGCAGCAAGGACCCGTATGCCCTGCGCCGTGCGGCACTCGGCGTGCTGCGTATCCTGATCGAGAAAAAACTCGACCTCGATCTGAACGATGCCGTGGCATTCGCCGTGGCCGCGTTCGGTAGCAAGGTCAAGGCTGCCGGCCTGAATGACGCTGTGCTGGAATTCATCTTCGACCGCCTGCGTGCGCGTTATGAAGACGAGGGCGTGGATGTTGCCACCTACCTGTCGGTACGTGCCCTGAAGCCGGGGTCGGCGCTGGACTTCGACCAGCGTGTGCAAGCGGTGCAGGCCTTCCGCAAACTACCGGAAGCGGCAGCGCTGGCGGCGGTGAACAAGCGTGTGTCGAACCTGTTGAGCAAAATTGAAGGTTCGGTACCGACCGAGGTGCAGGCCAAGTACTTCGACAACGCCAACGAGTTCTCGCTGTACTCGGCGATCCAGCAGGCCGATCAGGCTGTGCAGCCAATGGCTGCGGCGCGTCAGTACAACGAATCGCTGGCCCGCCTGGCCGCCCTGCGCGAGCCGGTGGACGCGTTCTTCGACGCGGTGATGGTCAATGCCGACGACGCCAATGTGCGAGCCAACCGTTACGCGCTGCTGGCGCGTCTGCGTGGCCTGTTCCTCGGTGTCGCCGACATTTCGCTGCTGGGTTGAGGAAATACTGTTGAAACTGCTGATACTCGATCGGGACGGAGTGATCAATCACGACTCCGACGCTTACATCAAATCGGTGGAGGAGTGGATTCCACTGCCCGGCTCGATCGAGGCGATTGCGCAGTTGAGCAAGGCCGGCTGGACGGTGGCGGTTGCCACCAACCAGTCGGGCATTGCTCGCGGTTACTACGACCTCGCCACCCTCGACGCCATGCACGCGCGACTGCGCGAACTGGTGGCGGAGCAGGGCGGTGAGGTCGGGCTGATCGTCTATTGCCCGCATGGTCCGGACGAGGGTTGCGATTGCCGCAAGCCGAAACCCGGCATGTTGAAAACCATCGCGCAGCATTACGACGTCGCACTGACCCATGTCTGGTTCGTCGGCGACAGCCTTGGTGACCTGGAGGCCGCCAAAGCCGTCGATTCACAGCCCGTTTTGGTAAAGACCGGGAAAGGCGAAAAAACCCTGGGCAAAAACCTGCCGGTTGGCACCCTGATTTTTGACGATCTGGCGGCGATTGCCGCAGAACTTATCCACAACTAGAGCGCTTCTGAAGTTCCTGACCAGGGATTGATCGGGAGTGCGCTTGAACAGTCGGGCATTGCCCGTAACGGTAAACGTCGCCATGTCGATACTGCAGGCCATCAGAATTTTTCTCTTTTACCTGCTGCTGGGCACCACCGCCTTGCTGTGGTGCAGCCTGAGCTTTTTTATCGCGCCCTTTCTGCCGTTCAAGGCGCGCTATCGTTTTATCAACGTGTACTGGTGCCGTTGCGCCTTGTGGTTGACCAAGGTGTTTCTCGGTATCCGCTATGAAATCAAGGGCGCGGAAAACGTGCCTGACCGGCCCTGCGTGATTCAGTCGAACCACCAGAGCACCTGGGAGACGTTTTTCCTCTCCGCTTATTTCTCGCCGTTGAGCCAGGTGCTCAAGCGCGAATTGCTGTACGTGCCGTTCTTCGGCTGGGCGATGGCCATGTTGCGGCCGATTGCGATCGACCGCGACAACCCGAAAGCCGCGCTCAAACAGGTCGCAGCGAAAGGCGACGAGCTGCTCAAGGACAACGTCTGGGTATTGATCTTCCCTGAAGGCACCCGCGTTCCCTTTGGTACCGTCGGCAAGTTCTCGCGCAGTGGCAGCGCGTTGGCGGTGAATGCGGCGCTTCCAGTGCTGCCGATTGCACACAATGCCGGCAAGTTCTGGCCGAAAATCGGCTGGGGCAAGCAGCCCGGCGTAATCACTGTGGTGATTGGTGAGCCGATGTATGCCGCGGGCACTGGGCCGCGCGCGATTGCTGACCTGAATGATCGGGTCCAGGCCTGGAACGAGCAGACACAACGCGAAATGGGGTCCTTGCCACCAGCGCCGCAGGCCCCGGTGACAAACGATCAAGTGGCTGTCTGATTTTTGTGGATAACCTGTGTACGGTTTTGTTGAGAAACCCTGAATATTCAAAGTAACTGATTGATTTATCTATATATTTCTTAATCTGATAAAACGCCATAAAACGTGCATAAGTTTTTTTCGGAAGTAAAAAAACCGGCTGATATAGCCGGTTTTTTTGTGCTCGTTTACTCGGCAATCAACGGTAGCCGCAGGCGGAAGGTCGTGCCTTGATCGACCACGCTCTGGCACTCAATGCTGCCGCCGTGATGGTCGATCACAGCCTTGACCATCGACAGACCCAGACCGACCCCGTCGATCCCCTGCGCCGATGAAAAGCGTCGATATTGGCTGAACAGATCCGGCAGTTCTTCGGCGGCAATGCCTTTGCCCTGATCGGTCAATTCACAACACAGCCACTCGCCCTGACAACGGACGCGCAGCTCAATCGTGGTCCCGGCCGGGCTGTACTTGATCGCGTTTTCCAGCAGGTTGAACAAGGCGCGGGTCAGCAGAGCCTGATCGGCGCTGATCAGGCGTTCCTGGGCTGGCTCATCCATGTCATGCAACAACTGGATGCCTTTCTGTTGGGCAATGGGCAAGGCTTGGTCGAGTACATCCAGGACCAGCATGGCGAACAGGCTGGGCTGGAATTGATAGGCCTCGGACTCGGCCCGCGCCAGCAACACGAAACCATCGGTCAGATCCAGCGCGCGGCGCACCTGGCGCTCGATCTGCTCGAACAGCGGGGAATCCGCTCCGGCCTGATGGCGATGCACATCGAGCAGGGCCAGAATGGCCGAATGCGGCGCGCGCAGATCGTGGGAGAGAAATCGCAGCAATACACCGCGTTGCTCTTCGGCAGCGCGTTCGGCACTCAGGTCGGTAAGACTCAGCAACCAGCCGATCGGTGTATCCCCATCCACTGGCAGCAACGCTGCGCGTTCCAGACGCAGGCTGCGCTCCTTGTGATCGCGAAACTCCAGCAACGGCAGGGCCGCCAGCGCCGGTCGCGATTCTGTGGGCAACTCCGGATAACCGAGGCGCGCCAGTTGCTCAAGCACCTCGTCACCCACCAGCGGGTGATCGAACAGTGCGCGAGCCTTGCGGTTGCCCAGCAGAATCTGCCCCTTGGGATCACTGATCAACGTCGCTACCGGCAGGTATTCCAGTCCGTCGGCAATGAACCGCCGGGTATCGCGGGTGCGGCTCATGGCCTGCTCCAGCGCCATGATCTGTCTTTGCAACTGGTCGGCGCTGGTGAATTGCGCACGGCGGCGCTCCGGAAAAACTTTCGGCTCGCGGTCCAGCCGCGCCAGCTCCCAGCCAAAGTACTTCAGCACCACACTCAGGCGCCGCCAGTTCCAGATCAGATAGCCGAACAACATGCCGAGCGCCGCCGGGGTCGGTGACCACCAGTGGCGGACCTCCGCCAGGCCAGCACTGGTCACCAATACGCACGCCACCCCACACAAAGTGACCCACATAGCCCAGCGCGGACGCCATTGCAGTAAACCTAATACGCAGGCCACCAACGCTACCGAGAGCAGCGCACTCCAGACTGGCGCCACGTCGTGCAGGCTGATCTGCGCGCGATACGACAACAGCGCAGTCAGCGGCAACAGCACTAAACTTATCCACAACCACTCACGCACCAGCTGTCGAAACAGACGCTGGACCTGACTCGGCTCTCGGCTTTCACGCCGGCGCGGGTTATTCATGGCAAGCAGGGGCAGGGGACAGTGAATGGTTTCATGGGCCACAGGTCTGAAGACGTAGATCAGAAGAATCATAGCGGAGGTCGACCGACGGCGGACGGCTTACTTTCATCACACCGGCCAAGCCGTTATGGTGGCCGCCACTGACCAAGCAACAAGGAACCCACGCGTATGCGCGTTGCGATACTGGACGATGAGCCGGCCGAACTGCGCCGGGTCGAGCAAACCCTGCAGCAGATGGCGGCCGTGGGCGAACAGCCGTGGTCACTGCACAGTTTCGAGCGCGGCGAAGATCTGCTGCGACAGCTACGCCGCGAAACCTTTGACCTGTTGATCCTCGACTGGCAACTGCCCGACCTCACGGGTCTGGCTTTGCTGCGCTGGACTCGCGAACACATGGAAGCACCGCCCGCCGCGATCATGTTGACTAGCCGCGACGGCGAAAGCGATATCGTCCAGGCCCTCAACGCCGGTGCCGATGATTACGTGAGCAAACCGTTCCGCCCCAATGAGCTGAAAGCCCGGGTCGCCGCCGTGCTGCGCCGACACAGCCAGCAACGCAGCGCTGCTAGTGAAGTGCTGAGCTTCAATGACCTGACATTCGATGATGCAGAGTTGACCGTCACCCGTGAGGGCAAACCCATCGTCATGACTGAGCGGGAGTATCGACTCGCCCGTTGTCTGTTCAGCAATCTGGGCCGGCCGTTGTCGCGGGATTATCTGTACGAGCGGTTTTGGCCGCATGAGGAGATGGCGTCGTCGCGACCGCTGGATACGCATATCTATCGGCTGCGTAACAAGTTGGGGCTGACGGCGGATCGGGGTTGGCAGTTGCTGACGATTTATGGATATGGGTATCGGTTGGAGAGTGTGACGGTTGAGTCAGAGTAAAAATCGAAAGATCGCAGCCTGCGGCAGCTCCTACCGGTAATCCATGTGGAGCTGCCGCAGGCTGCGATCTTTTGATCTGCCAAAAAAAAGGCCAACGCAGATGCGTTGGCCTTTTCGTTGACAGCAACCTCGATCAGAAATCCAGGTTCGAAACCGCCAACGCATTGCTCTCGATGAAGTCACGGCGTGGCTCGACCGCATCACCCATCAGGGTGTTGAAGATCTGGTCTGCGCCAATGGCGTCTTCGATGGTGACTTTCAGCATGCGACGCACGCTTGGGTCCATGGTGGTTTCCCACAGCTGATCCGGGTTCATTTCGCCCAGACCTTTATAGCGCTGGATGGTGTGGCGCTTGGTGCTTTCGGCCATCAGCCAGTCGAGGGCTTCCTTGAACTCGGTGACGGCTTTCTTGCGCTCACCACGCTGGATGTACGCGCCTTCGTCGAGCAAGGTGCTGAGTTGCGCACCGAGGGTGACGACGGTCTTGTAGTCGTTACTGCCGAAGAAGTCGCGGTTGAAGGTGACGTAGTTCGACAGGCCGTGGGAGATCAGTTCGACCTCTGGCAGCCACACGCCACGTTCACGGTCCTCACGCAGGCTGGCCTTGTAGACCAGGCCCGACTTCTCGACGGTGCGCAGACGGACTTCGTATTGCGCCAGCCAATCCTGCATCTTGGCGTGGTCGCCAAGCATTTCCAGACTCACCGCCGGCAGGTAGATGAAATGCTCAGTCAGTTCCTGCGGGTACAGGCGCGACAGACGCTTGAGTGTCTTCATTACCATACGGAAGTCATTCACCAGACGCTCGAGCGCCTCACCGGAAATACCCGGGGCTTCTTCGTTCAGGTGCAGGCTCGCATCTTCCAGGGCCGACTGCGTCATGTACTCTTCCATGGCGTCGTCGTCTTTGATGTATTGCTCTTGCTTGCCTTTCTTGACCTTGTACAGCGGCGGCTGGGCGATGTAGATATAGCCGCGCTCGATCAGCTCCGGCAACTGACGGAAGAAGAAGGTCAGCAGCAGGGTACGGATGTGCGAACCGTCGACGTCAGCATCGGTCATGATGATGATGTTGTGATAACGCAACTTGTCGATGTTGTACTCTTCGCGACCGATACCGCAGCCCAGCGCGGTGATCAGCGTGCCCACTTCCTGGGACGAGATCATCTTGTCGAAACGAGCCTTCTCGACGTTGAGGATCTTGCCCTTCAACGGCAGGATCGCCTGGGTCTTGCGGTTACGTCCCTGCTTGGCAGAGCCGCCCGCGGAGTCACCTTCCACCAGGTACAGTTCGGACAGGGCCGGGTCTTTTTCCTGGCAGTCGGCAAGCTTGCCTGGCAGGCCGGCGATGTCCAGCGCGCCTTTGCGGCGGGTCATCTCACGGGCTTTACGCGCTGCTTCACGGGCGCGCGCTGCGTCGATCATCTTGCCGACGACCAGCTTGGCTTCGTTCGGGTTTTCCAGCAAGAAGTCGGAGAAGTACTTGCCCATCTCCTGCTCGACTGCAGTCTTCACTTCGGAAGACACCAGCTTGTCTTTGGTCTGCGAACTGAACTTCGGATCCGGCACCTTCACCGAGATGATCGCGGTCAGGCCTTCACGGGCATCGTCACCGGTAGTGGCGACCTTGTGCTTCTTCGCCAGGCCTTCCTGCTCGATGTAGTTGTTCAGGTTACGCGTCAGCGCCGACCGGAAGCCCACCAGGTGGGTGCCCCCGTCCCGCTGCGGAATGTTGTTGGTGAAGCACAACAGGTTCTCGTTGAAGCTGTCGTTCCACTGCAGGGCGATTTCCACGCCGATGCCGTCTTCACGCTGGATGTTGAAGTGGAACACTTGGTTGACCGCAGTCTTGTTGGTGTTCAGGTATTCAACGAACGCACGCAGGCCGCCTTCGTACTTGAACAGCTCTTCCTTGCCGCTGCGCTCGTCCTTGAGGACGATGCCGACACCAGAGTTCAGGAAGGACAGTTCACGAATACGCTTGGCCAGGATGTCCCAGCTGAAGTGAATGTTCTTGAAGGTTTCCTTGGAAGCCTTGAAGTGAATCTGTGTGCCGGTGGTTTCGCTGTCGCCAACGATGGCCATCGGTGCCTGCGGTACGCCGTGGACGTAGGTCTGTTCCCAGATCTTGCCGCTGCGGCGAACAGTCAGTACCAGCTCTTCGGACAGCGCGTTCACTACCGACACACCTACACCGTGCAGACCGCCGGATACTTTGTAGGAGTTGTCGTCGAACTTACCGCCCGCGTGGAGGACGGTCATGATGACCTCGGCGGCGGAAACGCCTTCCTCTTTGTGTACGTCTACCGGAATGCCACGACCGTTGTCTTTAACGGTGATGGACTCATCCGGATGGATGATGATGCTGATGTCGTCGCAATGGCCGGCGAGGGCTTCGTCGATCGAGTTGTCGACCACCTCGAACACCATGTGGTGCAGACCGCTGCCATCGTCGGTGTCACCAATGTACATACCGGGACGTTTGCGCACGGCATCCAGGCCTTTCAGCACTTTAATGCTCGATGAGTCGTACGTATTTTCTTCGCTCAATGCCTTCACTCCCGATGGTCGTGGGTCTGGGTGATACGGCCCTGTTCCACGTGGAACAGAGCGACTGGCGTTTCCGTCTGCCAGCCTTCCCTCAATAATTCGTGATCTACACAGGTGATAAAAACCTGGCAGCGTAAGTCTTCCAGCAAGCGGCACAGCGCACGACGGTGGCCCTCGTCCAGCTCGGACGGCAAGTCATCCACCAGATAAATACACTGGCCGCGGCGGGCCTGGCTCACCAGATGCCCCTGGGCGATGCGCAAGGCACACACCACCAACTTCTGCTGACCCCGGGACAAGATGTCCGCGGCGTTGTGTGCGCCCAATCGAAGACGCAAATCAGCCCGTTGTGGTCCGGCCTGGGTATGACCCATTTGCTGATCCCGTTGCACGGAGCCAGCCAATACGGCACTCAATTCCCGGTCCTTGTCCCAGCCTCGGTAATAGCTGAGCGTCAAACCTTCGAGCTCAACCAGTTCGCTCAAGGTTTGTTCAAAGACTGGTTTCAAGGCTTTGATGTAAGCGCGGCGGTATTCATCGATTTCAGCGCTGGCCTGGCACAGTTCCCTGTCCCAAACCGCTTGCGAAACGGCGTCAAGTGTACCATGCCGCAGCCAGGAGTTTCTCTGGCGCAAGGCCTTCTGCAGACGCTGCCAGGTCGCCATGAACCGCGGTTCGACGTGGAACACGCCCCAGTCGAGAAACTGCCGGCGAATCTTCGGCGCGCCCTCGAGCAGGCGGAAGCTGTCGGGGTTGATCAACTGCAGCGGCAGGATCTCCGCCAGTTGCGCGGCGCTGCGAGCGTTCTGACCGTCGATGCGGATCTGGAACTCGCCCTGACGGTCGCGCGATATCCCCAACGCACTGTGTCCACCCTCGGCCAGCTCGACCTGACCGAACACGGTGCAGGCAAGTTGCTCGTACTGGATGACTGGCAACAGCCGCGTGCTACGAAACGAACGGGCAAGCCCCAGCAGGTGAATGGCTTCCAGAACACTGGTTTTGCCGCTGCCGTTGGCGCCGTAAAGGATGTTGATGCGGGGGGAGGGGGAGAAGGTCACCGGGTGCAGATTACGCACCGCGGTGACCGAAACACGACTTAAGGACATCCAGAGTCAGCTGATTACAGACGCATCGGCATGACAACGTAAGCCGAGTCGTCGTTGTCGGACTCTTGCACCAGCGCACTGCTGTTGGAGTCGGACAGGATCAGGCGAACCTGCTCGGTGGTCATCACGCCCAGTACGTCGAGCAGGTAGCTCACGTTGAAGCCGATTTCCAGCGAACCGCCGTTGTATTCAACGCCCACTTCTTCTTCCGCTTCTTCCTGCTCCGGGTTGTTGGCCTGGATCTTCAACTGACCGCTGGCCAGTTGCAGTCGAATGCCGCGGTACTTCTCGTTGGACAGAATCGCGGTACGGCTGAAGGCTTCACGCAGGGCCTGGCGATCACCCAGTACCAGCTTGTCGCCGCCTTTCGGCAGTACGCGCTCGTAGTCCGGGAATTTGCCGTCGACCAGTTTCGAAGTGAAGGTGAATTCACCGGTGGTGGCACGAATGTGGTGCTGGCCGAGAACGATGCTGACATTGCCATCCGGCTCGGTGAGCAGGCGTGCCAGTTCGAGAATACCTTTGCGCGGCACGATCACCTGGTGGCGGTCCGGCTGACCGATATCGGCCTGCATCGAGCACATCGCCAGACGGTGACCATCGGTGGCCACGGCACGGATCACCCCGGCCGAGACTTCCAGCAGCATGCCGTTGAGGTAGTAACGCACGTCCTGCTGCGCCATGGCGAAGCTGGTGCGTTCGATCAGACGCCGCAGTTTGCTCTGCTCCAGGCTGCAGGTCAGCGAACCCGGGCCCTCTTCAACGGTCGGGAAATCGTTGGCCGGCAGGGTCGACAGGGTGAAGCGGCTACGGCCAGCCTTAACCACCAGCTTCTGCTCGTCGACCTTGATGTCGATCAGCGCATCGTTGGGCAGGCTCTTGCAGATGTCCATCAGCTTGCGCGCAGGCACGGTGATGGAACCTGTTTCGGCCGGCTCTTCGAGTTGCACGCGGCCAACCAGTTCGACTTCCAGGTCGGTACCGGTCAGCGACAATTGCTGGCCATCGACAACCAACAGCACGTTGGAGAGTACCGGCAAGGTCTGTCGGCGCTCGACGACGCCTGCGACCAGTTGCAGGGGTTTCAACAGGGCTTCGCGTTGAATGGTGAAATGCATGGTCTAGTCCCTTGCCTTAATAAGCTGCGCTGGTGTTCATCAAGTGGTCAGTGTACGCAGCAGGTTCTTGTAGTCCTCGCGGATGTCCGCGTCGGATTCCTTAAGTTCGTTGATCTTGCGGCAGGCGTGCAACACCGTCGTGTGGTCGCGACCGCCAAACACATCGCCGATTTCCGGCAGACTGTGGTTGGTGAGTTCCTTGGACAAGGCCATGGCCACCTGACGCGGACGCGCCACCGAGCGCGAACGGCGCTTGGACAGCAGGTCGGAGATCTTGATCTTGTAGTACTCGGCGACAGTGCGCTGAATGTTATCCACAGAGACCAGTTTGTCCTGAAGTGCCAACAAGTCTTTCAGGGATTCGCGAATCAGCTCGATGGTGATGTCACGGCCCATGAAGTGCGAGTGGGCGATCACGCGTTTCAGCGCACCTTCCAGCTCACGGACGTTGGAGCGAATGCGCTGGGCAATGAAGAACGCCGCATCGTGTGGCAGCTCGACTTTGGCCTGGTCGGCTTTCTTCATCAGGATCGCCACGCGGGTTTCCAGCTCAGGCGGCTCGACGGCAACAGTCAGACCCCAGCCGAAACGGGATTTGAGGCGCTCTTCAAGGCCTTCGATTTCTTTCGGATAGCGGTCACTGGTGAGAATGACCTGCTGGCCACCTTCAAGCAGGGCGTTGAAGGTGTGGAAAAACTCTTCCTGCGAACGCTCCTTGCGGGCGAAGAACTGAATATCGTCGATCAACAAGGCGTCCACCGAACGGTAGAAACGCTTGAACTCGTTGATCGCGTTCAGCTGCAGCGCCTTGACCATGTCGGCCACAAAGCGCTCGGAATGCAGGTACACGACCTTGGCATTCGGATTCTTCTTTAATAGATGGTTACCCACTGCGTGCATCAAGTGGGTTTTACCCAAGCCGACACCGCCATAAAGGAACAGCGGGTTATAGCCGTGCTTGGGGTTATCTGCTACCTGCCAGGCTGCCGCACGGGCGAGCTGGTTGGACTTGCCTTCAACGAAGTTCTCGAAGGTAAAGGTGCGGTTGAGGTAGCTGGTGTGCTTCAGCGCACCTTCGACCTGTACGGTGCGCTGTTCGGCGCGCACCGGGGCCTGTTGCGAGGCCGCACCGGCCATCGGATCGAAGCTGTCACGGGACGGCTCTTCGCTGACTTCTTCGGTTTTCTGCGTCGAGCGCTTCGCCGGAGCAGGCGTCGGTGCCGGCACAGGAGCGCTGACCGGTGCCGCATTGGCCTGGGCAAGAGATGCTTGCGCAGCCGCCAATGGCGCATTCGGCGCGGCACGCGGTGCCGAACTGCGTTTGCTGCCTATTAATAAGGAAAGCGCAGGCGCCATGCCGTTGCCGTGCTCATCCAGCAGTTCAAGGACGCGACCCAGGTACTTTTCGTTGACCCAGTCCAGCACAAAACGGTTCGGTGCGTAGACGCGCAACTCGTCGCCTTCGGCTTCGACCTGTAGTGGACGGATCCAGGTGTTGAATTGTTGGGCAGGCAGCTCCTCGCGCAAAAGCTCCACGCACTGCTGCCAAAGTTCCACTGACACGGATATCCCCTAAGTTGAAAGCCGGTGAGGCAAAAACAAGCGGCCATTGTAGCGGCGAGCGGTCCACTTATCCACATGCAGGTTGTGTGGTGAACATGATTAATCAATGCGTTAACCGGCAAAAAGGCGACCAACGGTGTATGAATAAGCTCTGTGGATAACCGCCTCTGAGGGCACTGGACAACTGGGGGTAGAACCCGGTGGATAACCGACCTGTGGATAACTGGCGTTTCCACACACAGGTTATCCGACACTGCAGCACAGGCTGAACACGGTTTTCCACTGTAGTTGTCATTCTCTGTACATCACGATCCATAAGGCCCAGACCTGGTTATCCACAGAAGAGGGCCGTCCTAGCTTTTACAAGCTTTACAGAAAAGCTTTAAATAATTCCCTTCTTTATTTTTATGTTTGGCCAACACGTTCACGGTCCTGAAAGCTCCAGAGATCTATTTATAAGGAAACGCTGGTTGGAAATTGACCTGAAGGCTTGCTTTCTCTAGAATCCCCGGTCTCTTAAAACGGGGGCCATTCCGGCCCGTTGTGGACGAACCAGGTAACACGACATGAAACGTACTTTCCAACCAAGCACTATCAAACGCGCTCGTACCCACGGTTTCCGTGCTCGCATGGCTACCAAGAACGGCCGCGCAGTCCTGTCGCGTCGTCGCGCCAAAGGTCGTGCGCGTCTGGCAGTTTGATAATCCGGTACTGGAGGTGAGTCAGGACTTCAGTCGGGAAAAGCGTCTGCTTACCCCCCGGCATTTCAAGGCAGTCTTTGACTCCCCTACCGGCAAGGTTCCGGGGAAAAACCTCCTGCTCCTTGCGCGCAACAACGATCTTGATCACCCCCGTCTCGGGCTGGTTATCGGGAAAAAGAGCGTAAAGCTCTCCGTCGAGCGCAATCGCCTCAAACGTCTTATGCGCGAATCGTTTCGCCTGCACCAGGATTCACTGGTCGGCTGGGACATCGTTATCGTCGCGCGCAAAGGTTTGGGCGACGTAGAAAACCCCGAATTGATTCAGCATTTCGGCAAGCTCTGGAAACGTCTGGCCCGTAACAAGCCAGTCCCAGCAGTCAAAACCGAAACTGTAGGGGTAGACAGTCCAGATGCGTAAACTGGCACTCGTTCCGATCCAGTTTTATCGCTATGCCATTAGTCCTCTGATGGCCAGCCACTGTCGTTTCTACCCCAGTTGTTCCTGCTACGCGTATGAAGCCATTGAAAATCATGGCCTTCTGCGCGGTGGCTGGCTGACCTTTCGTCGTTTAGGTCGCTGTCATCCGTGGAATCCCGGTGGTTATGACCCGGTTCCACCTATCCCTACCTCCCGTTCTTCTTCGATGGCCGAGTAATCATGGATATCAAACGCACGATCCTGATCGTCGCCCTGGCAATCGTGTCCTATGTCATGGTCCTTAAATGGAACCAGGACTATGGCCAGGCTGCCCTGCCGACTCAGAATGTTGCTTCCAGTACGACTGCATCCGGTTTGCCGGACACCGTTCCTGGCAATAACGCTTCCGCCAGTGACGATATTCCGCGTGCCGCCAGCGATACCAGCGCACCTGCAGAAACGCCGGTCGCTGCCAGCAAGGATCTGATCCAGGTCAAAACCGACGTGCTCGATCTGGCGATCGATCCACAGGGCGGTGACGTTGCGCAACTGACCTTGCCCCTGTATCCACGTCGTCAGGACCGTCCGGATGTGCCGTTCCAGCTGTTCGACAACGGCGGCGAACGGACTTATCTGGCGCAAAGCGGCCTGATCGGCACCAACGGTCCGGACGCAAGCCCGGCCGGTCGTCCGGTTTATTCCTCGGAGAAGAAAAGTTATCAACTGGCTGACGGTCAGGACCAACTGGTGGTCGACCTGAAGTTCAGCAAGGACGGCGTCAATTACATCAAGCGTTTCACCCTGAAACGTGGCCTGTATGACGTGACTGTGACTTACCTTGTGGATAACCAGAGCGCTCAGCCCTGGACCGGTTCGATGTTCGCGCAGTTGAAGCGCGACGCCAGTGCCGACCCTTCGTCGACTACTGCCACCGGCACCGCGACTTACCTGGGCGCCGCCCTGTGGACAAGTTCCGAGCCGTACAAGAAAGTGTCCATGAAGGACATGGACAAAGGTCAGCTCAAGGAAACCGTCACCGGTGGCTGGGTAGCCTGGCTGCAACACTACTTCGTGACTGCATGGGTTGCGCCGAAGGGCGAAAACAACATCGTTCAGACGCGTAAAGACAGCAAAGGCAACTACATCATCGGTTACACCGGTCCTGCGCTGACCGCTGCACCGGGTGCCAAAGTTGAGACCAGCGCCATTCTGTACGCTGGCCCGAAAAGCCAGGCAGTGCTGAAAGAGTTGTCCCCAGGTCTGGAACTGACCGTCGACTACGGCATTCTGTGGTTCATTGCCCAACCGATCTTCTGGTTGCTACAACACATCCACGCGATCGTGGGTAACTGGGGCTGGTCGATCATCTTCCTGACCATGCTGATCAAAGGGATCTTCTTCCCACTGTCGGCTGCCAGCTACAAATCCATGGCGCGCATGCGTGCCGTTGCTCCGAAACTGGCTGCACTGAAAGAGCAACATGGCGATGACCGGCAGAAAATGTCGCAGGCCATGATGGAGCTGTACAAGAAAGAGAAGATCAATCCGCTGGGCGGCTGCTTGCCGATCCTCGTGCAGATGCCGGTTTTCCTTTCGCTGTACTGGGTTCTGCTGGAAAGCGTGGAAATGCGCCAGGCGCCGTTCATGCTGTGGATCACCGACCTGTCGATCAAGGATCCGTTCTTCATCCTGCCGATCATCATGGGCGCGACCATGTTCATCCAGCAGCGACTGAACCCGACGCCGCCGGATCCGATGCAGGCGAAGGTAATGAAAATGATGCCGATCATCTTCACCTTCTTCTTCCTGTGGTTCCCTGCAGGTCTGGTGCTGTACTGGGTAGTGAACAACTGCCTGTCGATTGCCCAACAGTGGTACATCACGCGTAAGATCGAAGCGGCGACGAAAAAAGCCGAGGCGTAACTTGCTCTGTGGATAACACCACTCAAAACGCCCCCTAGTGGGGCGTTTTGCTATCTGCCACTTTTGTCTGGATTCCGGTTTATGAGCGCACCTCGTGAAACCATCGCTGCCGTCGCCACCGCTCAAGGTCGCGGCGGCGTCGGTATCGTCCGCATTTCCGGGCCGCTGGCCAGTGTGGCGGCTCAAGCCATCGCCGGCCGCGAACTGAAACCGCGTTACGCGCATTACGGTCCGTTCTTTAGTGCTGATCAGCAAGTTCTGGACGAAGGTCTGGCCCTGTACTTCCCGGGTCCGAACTCATTCACCGGCGAAGATGTGCTGGAACTGCAAGGCCATGGCGGCCCGATCGTTCTGGACATGCTGCTCAAGCGCTGCCTGGAACTGGGCTGCCGTCTGGCGCGTCCGGGAGAATTCAGCGAACGCGCGTTCCTCAACGACAAACTCGACCTGGCTCAGGCCGAGGCAATCGCCGATCTGATCGAGGCCAGTTCTGCACAGGCTGCGCGCAATGCCCTGCGTTCATTGCAAGGCGCGTTCTCCCAGCGTGTGCATAACCTCACCGAGCAACTGATCGGTCTGCGTATCTACGTTGAAGCCGCCATCGACTTCCCGGAAGAAGAGATCGACTTTCTTGCCGATGGCCATGTGTTGAGCATGCTCGACAAAGTGCGCGACGAGTTATCCACAGTGCTGCGTGAAGCCGGGCAAGGTGCATTGTTGCGTGACGGCATGACCGTGGTGATCGCCGGTCGTCCGAATGCCGGCAAGTCCAGCCTGCTGAATGCCCTGGCCGGGCGCGAAGCCGCGATCGTTACCGAGATTGCCGGCACTACGCGGGACATTCTGCGCGAACATATCCACATCGATGGCATGCCACTGCACGTTGTCGATACGGCAGGCCTGCGTGATACCGATGATCATGTGGAAAAGATCGGTGTCGAACGGGCGCTGAAGGCCATCGGTGAGGCGGATCGGGTGTTGCTGGTGGTGGATGCGACCGCACCGGAAGCACTGGACCCATTTGCGCTGTGGCCGGAATTTCTGGAAACCCGACCGGATCCGGCGAAAGTCACCCTGATCCGCAACAAGGCCGATCTGACCGGAGAAGCAGTAGCTCTGGAAACCAGTGAAGACGGCCATGTAACCATCAGTCTTAGCGCCAGGTCGGCCGGAGAAGGGCTGGATTTGCTGCGCGACCATCTCAAAGCCTGCATGGGTTATGAACAGACCTCGGAAAGCAGTTTCAGTGCACGTCGCCGCCACCTTGAGGCTTTGCGCCACGCCGGTGCGGCGCTGGAACACGGCCGTGCACAGCTGACCCTGGCAGGCGCTGGCGAATTGCTCGCTGAAGATTTGCGTCAGGCCCAGCATTCTCTCGGCGAGATCACCGGAGCCTTCAGTTCCGATGATCTGCTGGGAAGGATCTTTTCCAGCTTCTGTATCGGCAAATGAAAAAAAGGGGCTGTGGACAATTTATCCACAGCCCCTTTGTCGTTTACCAGTTGTAAGAGACCGTGCCCAGCAAGGTGCGGTCCTCACCCCAATAGCAACGGCCAGCATCGTTGCATCCCGACACATATTCCTTGTCGAACAGGTTCTTCGCGTTCAGGTCGACGCTCCAATGGGTGTCGATCTGGTAGCCGACCGCCGCATCCACCAACGTGACATCGCCGGCATCCAGCTTTCCGTACAGCGAAGGCGAGGTGTAGGCGAACGCACTGTCGAAGTAACGCACGCCACCGCCGACGTACAAACCTTTCAAATCGCCATCGAGGAAGCGGTATTTCGCCCAGACCGACGCCTGATTACGTGGCACGCCGGTCATTTGATGGCCTTTCACCAATGAGGTCGCGGCATCTTTGGTGATGCGTGCGTCGGTGTAGGTGTAAGCCGCTGTGACATTGAGGTTCTGGGTCAGATTGCTGTTGAGTTCCAGTTCCACACCTTTGGAGCGGCTTTCGCCCACTTGGCGGTAACTCGAGGTGGTGGCGTCGAAATAGGTGTCATCCTTTTTGCGCAGGTCGTACACCGACGCGGTGAATGCGGTATCCCAGCCGATCGGTTCGTATTTCAGACCCACTTCGTACTGGCTGCTGGTGATCGGATCAAGCGGCGTGCCGGCATTGGAAATCTGCTGCACAGGCACAAACGAAGTGGAATAGCTGACATACGGCGTCATGCCGTTGTCGAACTGGTACATCACGCCGCCCTGGTAAGTGAACTTCTTGTCCTCGGAGCTGATGTCGCTGCCCTTGGCCACCTTGTCGCGGAAATCACTGTCGACCCAGTCCTGACGACCACCGAGGAGAAACAGCCAGTGGTCATACTTGCTCTGGATCTGTGCATAAACGCCTTTCATCTGTTGCTCAAGCAAGGTGTTTTGCACGGCAATCGGCGTGCTCGGGTCGCGCAGGTAAACCGGGTTATACACATCGATCGGCCCGACGACGCCGGCATCCCAGTCCTGACTGAATGAAGTACGGTCATAACTGGCGCCGAACAGCACGGTGTTTTCCAGCCCACCGACCTGGAATTTGCCTTCCAGTTGGTTATCCAGCGAGTACACCATCGACTTGTTGAAGCGATCGTAGGCGGTCATATTCAGGCGCGTGCCGAAGCCGGCATTATTGAGGTTACCGGGCCAGGTTTCATGGCGGGTGATGCGCGACTGCATGTAGCGTGAGTTCTGCCGGAACTGCCAGTCGTCATTAAACGAGTGGCTGAACTCGTAACCGCTGCTCCAGGTCTCCCGTTCGAAGGTGTTCCAGTCCGGGTCGCCGAGCATGGTGCCTTTGGATAACTTGCCGTTGGGATTGCTGAGCAAGGTCCCGGCAGCCGGCAGGCCGAGTTCCATGTTGGTGTGATCCTTCTGGTAGTTGGCCAGCAGGGTCAGGGTGTTGAAATCGTCGAAATTCAGCGTGAGCGATGGCGCGATGTAGAGCCGGTCATCCGGGACGTGATCGGTCTGGGTATCGGATTTGCGACCGAGCATCACTAAGCGCCCGAGAACATTGTCGCTGTCATTGAGTGGCCCGGAGACATCCACGCCAAGCT
The DNA here is from genome assembly GCF_054456575.1 of Pseudomonas sp. Eth.TT006. NCBI lineage: Bacteria > Pseudomonadati > Pseudomonadota > Gammaproteobacteria > Pseudomonadales > Pseudomonadaceae > Pseudomonas > Pseudomonas sp. Eth.TT006. The sequence continues at coordinate 125,569 of NZ_JBTJEN010000001.1, forward strand.
GCCGGCGATTGTTCGAGCCGTAGCCCAATTGCACTTCGCCTTGGGGGGCAGCGGTCGGGCGCTTGCTCACCAGGTTGACCAGGCCACCCGGGGCGTTTTCGCCATAGAGCAGCGACGACGGGCCACGGAAAACCTCAACGCGCTCAAGCCCGTAAGGCTCGGTGCTGGTGTCATAGCGGTTGCCCTGTACACGCAGTCCATCGCGCAATAGCCCGTAGCCGTAATCGGTGGCGTTGAAACCGCGAATGTAGAACAGGTCTCCCGCCAGGCTGTCACCGGCAGCAAACGGCGGGGCGAAGATCCCAGGCACGTAGCCGAGCACCTCGGTGAGTGTCTGAGATTTCTGATCCTTCATGCGCTGGCCGGTTACGACTGACACCGAACGCGGCGTTTCCGACAGCGGCGTGCTGGTTTTCGTACCAATCCGGCTGTTCTGCGCCTTGTAACCGACGTCGGCGGCGTAATCCAGGTTCATCGGGTTGGCCAACTGACCGTTGACGTTGGTCGGTGCCAGCTCCAGCGAGCCGTCGTTGGGCAGTGCCTGCAGAATGTAGCTGCCCGGCGCTTGCAGTACGGCTTGTAAGCCCGAGCCCTGCAGCAGCTCGGCAAATCCCTGGTCGACACTGACACTGTCGTTCAGGCCGGCGCTGCGCAAGTGGCTGGTCTGTTGCGGGGAGAACGACAGGATCACATTGGCGGCGGAGGCGAACTGGCTCAGCGCACTGTCCAGCGGACCGGCGGCAATGGTGTAGCGCTGGGCCGGCGATGCCGCGAAGGTGCTTTGGCTAATGACCAGGCAGGAAGCGGCGCTGGTCATCAGTAAGCTGTAGGCAATGCAGTGCTGGGAAAAACGCTGACGGAATGTGGGAAGGCGCATGGATGGATAAGCCCTGAAGGTGGCAAAGAGCCGCGTTTATCGCGATTACCTGTAGGGCCGGGTCAGGGCCAAAAAAGATAACCCCGGCCGCAATTATTTTTCTCAGGTGTTCCGGGATCAGGCGTTATGGCTGATCGACACCCAGTAACGGGTGAAGTAACGGACGTTGACCGGCAATGACGCCTGAAGATTGGCCAGCACAGCATCGGTCGTATCCAGACGGAACGTGCCAGACACTCGCAGATCCCGAGCCTTGGAATCGCAATGCAAGACGCCGTGACGATAGCGCCCCAACTCTTCGATTACATCGCCCAACCGCGCATCGAGGACGATCAATTGGCCGTTGGTCCACGCCACTGCCGAGGTTTTGAAGGGATGAATCAAGCCGACATGCCGACTGTCGAAGTCAGCGCCTTCGCCCGCTTTCAATATCATCGCTGTGGATAAATCAGCGGGTTGTACACTGACCCGATCCTCCAACACACCTACACGGGTAGAACCCGCCAGCTGGTGAACGGAAAAACGCGTGCCCAAGGCTCGAATCCGCCCATCGCGGGTTTCGACCAATAAAGGACGCTGGTCGCCAAGCTTGCCGGTTTGAATCAGCATCTCACCCGAGCGCAGGCGAATCAGCCGCTGCCCTGCGTCAAAAGACACGTCGATGGCCGAATCGGTATTGAGCTGAATCTGGCTGCCATCGGCCAACGCGATGTTGCGCCGCTGGCCGACGCCGGTTTTATAGTCGGCCCAGACATTGCCCAGGGATGTGTTTTGCTGAACATTCCAGCCAACGAAACCCGTCCCCGCCGCAAGCAGCAATAGCTTCAATACCTGACGCCGGTGCTGGCCGTGGTTCAGCGCTCGACGTTTCAGATCCTGCGGCACGGTGCCGAGATGGCGCTGCAGTTGTTCCATCTGGTTCCAGGCCGCCAGATGCGCTGGATCACTATCTATCCACAGCTGCCAAGCCTTGCGCTCGGCAAGCGTTGGCGAATGGGCCTGGAACTGCACATACCAACTGGCGGCAGCTTCGAACACCTGGCGGTTCGGGGTGATTGGCATCAGCGCTGCGCCATGATCAGGGCACATTCGGTCAGCGCACGGATCATGTGCTTCTTCACCGTGGTCAGCGAAACCCTCAATTGCGTGGCGATCTGTTGATAAGTCAGGCCATCGATCTGCGACAGCATGAAGATCTGTCGGCTTCTGTCACCGAGCCCGCTCAGGGCCTTATCCACGGCGACCAGGGTTTCGATAATCAGCGCCTTGTCCTCTTCGCTGATGGTCGTGGCTTCCGGCCGGGCTGCCAGGGTCTGCAAATAAGCGGCTTCGACAGCTTGTCTGCGATAACGATCGATGACCAGCCCGCGGGCAATGGTCGCCAGATAATCCCTGGGTTCGCGAATCTGTGCGGCATTGCGCGCGGTGAGGATCCGCACAAACGTGTCATGCGCCACATCGGCCGCATCGCAGGCGTCATGCAATTTGCCCTTGAGCCATCCATATAGCCACGAATGGTGTTGCGCGTAGATTCGCTCGATCGCAGCAGTGTGGGTGGCTAGGGACATGGAGAGAACTGGCGAGTTAATGATAATGGCTATTATTAGCCTCTGTTACGTTCACTCACAATAGCCCTTAGGCTTTTCTCTGACTGTCTCTGTCGGCGCCACTGATCTTCAGCGGCGCTTTTTTTTGCATATGTTGAAGCCGCCGACCCGGTTTTCTGTGGATTAAGCCCTGTGAATAACTGCCACTGAGGTCAGTTGATAACAGGGCTTGAAAACTGGATACAACCCCACCTGTGGATAACCATCACTTTCATCCACAGGCTTACACCGGTTATCCAAGGGCCTTATTGGCACATGGGCACAGGGTTTTAAAACGCTGTACACGCTGAATTATAAGGGATACAGAGATTTATCCACAGACAGGAGGGTCAGTAAGAATAAGCATTAAAACAAAGGTTTTATAAATTTCTCTCTTTTTTATTCTTTTAACCTCGAGTTCTCCACAGCTGGTTAAATTTTGTGCAAAGGGTTCTTTAGGAAGGGCGAAGTCCCTATACTTGCCGACCAGGTCCAGAAACCTGATCTCAAACTATTCCTGAATGACCTACTTAAGCAGGCACGAGGTGCGTGGTGGATTTCCCTTCCCGTTTTGAAGTGATCGTCATCGGCGGCGGTCATGCCGGTACCGAGGCAGCACTGGCCTCAGCACGTATGGGGGCGAAAACCCTGCTGCTGACGCATAACGTGGAAACCCTCGGTGCCATGAGCTGTAACCCGGCCATTGGCGGCATTGGTAAAAGCCATCTGGTCAAGGAAATCGACGCCCTCGGCGGCGCGATGGCCGTGGCCACCGATCTGGGCGGCATCCAGTTTCGCGTGTTGAACAGCCGCAAAGGCCCGGCCGTGCGTGCAACCCGTGCGCAGGCCGACCGGATTCTGTACAAGGCCGCTGTCCGCGAAATTCTGGAAAACCAGCCGAACCTGTGGATATTCCAGCAAGCGGCTGACGACCTGATCGTCGAGCAAGAACAAGTCCGCGGTGTTGTCACGCAAATGGGTCTGCGGTTCTTCGCCGATTCCGTGGTGTTGACCACTGGCACCTTCCTCGGCGGACTTATCCACATCGGTTTGCAGAATTTCTCCGGCGGTCGCGCCGGTGATCCGCCGTCGATTGCTCTGGCTCACCGTTTGCGTGAACTTCCATTGCGTGTCGGTCGCTTGAAAACCGGTACGCCGCCACGCATCGATGGCAAGTCTGTGGATTTCTCGGTGATGACCGAGCAACCGGGTGATACGCCAATCCCGGTCATGTCGTTCATGGGCAACAAGGAACAGCATCCACGTCAGGTCAGTTGCTGGATTACCCACACCAACGCCCGCACCCACGAAATCATCGCGGCGAACCTCGACCGTTCGCCGATGTATTCCGCTGCCGGCGAAATCGAGGGCATCGGCCCGCGCTACTGCCCGTCGATCGAAGACAAGATTCACCGCTTTGCCGACAAGGAAAGCCATCAGGTCTTTATCGAACCAGAAGGTCTGACCACCCATGAGCTGTACCCGAACGGGATATCCACAAGCCTGCCGTTCGACGTGCAATTGCAGATCGTGCAATCGATCCGCGGTATGGAAAACGCGCACATCGTGCGTCCGGGCTACGCGATCGAGTACGACTACTTCGACCCGCGCGACCTGAAGTACAGCCTCGAAACCAAAGTCATCGGCGGTCTGTTCTTCGCCGGCCAGATCAACGGCACCACCGGTTACGAAGAGGCTGGTGCCCAGGGTCTGCTCGCGGGTGCCAACGCAGCACTGCGCGCCAAGGGCAAAGAAGCCTGGTGCCCGCGTCGCGACGAGGCGTACATCGGGGTGCTGGTCGACGACCTGATCACCCTCGGCACTCAAGAGCCGTACCGCATGTTCACGTCCCGTGCCGAATACCGCCTGATCCTGCGTGAAGACAACGCCGACCTGCGTCTGACCGAAAAAGGTCGCGAACTCGGCCTGGTCGATGACGCGCGCTGGGCGACCTTCTGCAAGAAACGCGAAAGCATCGAGCTCGAAGAACAGCGCCTGAAAAGCACCTGGGTTCGCCCGGGCACCGAGCAGGGCGATGCGATTGCCGAAAAATTCGGCACGCCGCTGACCCACGAATACAACTTGCTCAATCTCTTGAGCCGTCCGGAAATCGACTACGCTGGTCTGGTCGAAGTGACCGGCAACGGCGCCGAAGATCCACAGGTCGCCGAGCAGGTTGAAATCAAGACCAAATACGCCGGTTACATCGACCGCCAACAGGACGAAATCGCCCGTCTGCGCGCGAGTGAAGACACGAAACTGCCTGTGGATATCGATTACACCAACATTTCCGGTCTCTCCAAGGAGATCCAGAGCAAGCTCGGTGCGACGCGTCCGGAGACGCTCGGCCAGGCTTCACGGATCCCGGGGGTGACCCCGGCAGCCATTTCGCTGTTGATGATTCATTTGAAAAAACGCGGCGCGGGCCGTCAGTTGGAGCAAAGCGCTTGAGTTCTAAGGTCACTTCGCAACACGCCGAAGAGTTATCCACAGGAGCCCGCGCGCTCGGTGTCAATCTCACTGAAACCCAGCACGAATTGCTGCTGGGTTACTTGGCCCTGTTGATCAAATGGAACCAGGCCTACAACCTGACGGCTGTGCGCGATCCGGACGAAATGGTCTCGCGGCATTTGCTTGATAGTCTGAGCGTGATGTCGTTCATCGAAAACGGCCGCTGGCTCGATGTCGGCAGCGGTGGCGGCATGCCGGGGATCCCGCTGGCGATCCTGTATCCGCAGTCGCAAGTGACGTGTCTGGACAGCAATGGCAAGAAAACCCGCTTCCTGACCCAGGTCAAACTCGAACTCAAACTGGATAACCTGCAAGTTATCCACAGTCGCGTCGAAGCCTTCCAGCCCGCGCAGCCATTCAACGGGATCATTTCCCGGGCGTTCAGCAGCATGGAGAACTTCACCAACTGGACTCGCCACCTCGGCGACGCCGATACGCGCTGGCTGGCAATGAAGGGCGTTCATCCGGCCGATGAGCTGGTAGCATTGCCGGCAGACTTCAAACTCGATAGCGAACACGCCCTGGCCGTACCCGGTTGCCAAGGCCAACGCCATCTGCTGATACTGCGCCGCACGGCATGATTGGGAACACAAGCAAGAATGGCTAAGGTATTCGCGATAGCGAACCAGAAGGGTGGTGTGGGCAAGACCACCACCTGCATCAACCTCGCAGCATCCCTGGTCGCGACCAAGCGCCGGGTGCTGTTGATCGATCTCGATCCACAGGGCAACGCCACCATGGGTAGCGGTGTGGATAAACATGGCCTGGAAAACTCGGTCTATGACCTGCTGATCGGCGAATGCGATCTGACCCAGGCCATGCACTTTTCCGAGCATGGCGGTTATCAACTGCTGCCGGCCAACCGCGATCTGACCGCGGCCGAAGTGGTGCTGCTGGAAATGCAGATGAAGGAAAGCCGTCTGCGCAGCGCGCTGGCGCCGATCCGCGAAAACTACGATTACATTCTGATCGACTGCCCGCCGTCGCTGTCGATGCTCACGCTCAACGCGCTGGTCGCCGCCGACGGGGTGATTATCCCCATGCAGTGCGAATACTTTGCGCTCGAAGGCTTGAGCGACCTTGTGGATAACATCAAGCGCATCGCCGAACTGCTGAACCCGAACCTCAAGGTCGAGGGTTTGCTGCGGACCATGTACGACCCGCGCCTGAGCCTGATGAATGATGTGTCGGCGCAGCTTAAGGAACACTTCGGCGAGCAGCTCTACGACACGGTGATCCCGCGCAACATCCGTCTGGCCGAAGCGCCGAGCTACGGCATGCCGGCACTGGCCTACGACAAGCAATCGCGCGGCGCGCTGGCCTACCTGGCCCTGGCGGGCGAGATGGTTCGCCGTCAGCGCAAAAATTCACGCATCGCCGCTGCCCAGCCAACTTAAGGAATCCCCATGGCCGTCAAGAAACGAGGTCTCGGACGTGGACTGGATGCACTGCTGAGTGGTCCGACTGTCAGCGCCCTGGAAGAGCAGGCTGCGCAGGCGGATAGCCGTGAACTGCAACATCTGCCGCTGGATCTGCTGCAGCGTGGCAAATACCAGCCACGCCGCGACATGGACCCGCAGGCACTGGAAGAACTCGCGCAGTCGATCAAGGCGCAAGGCGTGATGCAGCCGATCGTGGTGCGCCCGATTGGCGCTGGCCGCTTCGAAATCATTGCCGGTGAACGCCGTTGGCGCGCCAGCCAGCAGGCCGGGCAGGAAACGATCCCGGCGATGGTTCGCGATGTGCCGGATGAAACCGCAATCGCCATCGCGCTGATCGAAAACATCCAGCGCGAAGACCTGAACCCGATCGAGGAAGCGGTGGCCCTGCAGCGTCTGCAACAGGAATTCCAGCTGACTCAGCAGCAAGTGGCTGAGGCTGTGGGTAAGTCGCGGGTGACTGTGGCTAACCTGTTGCGACTTATTGCGCTGCCTGAAGTGATCAAGACCATGCTGTCCCACGGCGACCTGGAAATGGGTCACGCCCGTGCTTTGCTCGGTTTGCCGGACAATCAGCAGGTGGAAGGGGCGCGACATGTTGTCGCACGCGGCCTCACCGTGCGCCAAACTGAGGCACTGGTTCGCCAGTGGTTGAGCGGCAAACCGGAGCCCGTGGAAGCGGCCAAACCCGACCCGGATATCGCTCGTCTCGAACAGCGTCTGGCCGAGCGCCTAGGCTCTGCGGTGCAGATTCGCCACGGCAAGAAGGGTAAGGGTCAGTTGGTCATCGGTTATAACTCGCTCGATGAGCTTCAAGGTGTGCTTGCACACATCCGCTGAAACATTTCCTCATGTAGCGCGCAGTCGGAAATCACTACCTGACAGTTGAATAGGGGCTGAACCGCCCCTATACTCTGCGCGCATTTTGTCGGCACAAATTATGCCAAGTTATTGAATTCTGGCAGCCGGCCATTGGAGAGCAAACGTGATGGAAACCCGCAAGCCAAACCGCCTGCCGTTCCATCGCCTGGCGGTTTTTCCGGTGCTGATGGCTCAATTTGTCATTTTGCTCATTGCCGCTTTGGCGCTCTGGCAATGGCATGGAGTCGTTGCCGGATACTCGGGACTTTGCGGAGGCCTGATAGCCTTGCTGCCCAATGTTTATTTCGCTCACAAGGCATTTCGGTTTTCCGGCGCCCGAGCAGCCCAGTCCATCGTCCGGTCTTTTTATGCCGGCGAGGCAGGCAAACTGATTTTGACGGCAGTGCTGTTTGCACTGGTGTTTGCAGGTGTGAAGCCATTGGCGCCGATCGCAGTATTCGGCGCTTTCGTGCTGACTCAGTCGGTCAGCTGGTTCGCTCCCCTGCTGATGAGAACAAGACTTTCGAGACCTTAGGGCGTTTGAGGCAACCATGGCAGAAACAACCGCTTCGGGCTATATCCAGCACCACTTGCAGAACCTGACCTTCGGTCAGCTACCTAACGGCGGCTGGGGCTTTGCCCATTCCGCAGCAGAGGCCAAGGAAATGGGCTTCTGGGCTTTCCACGTCGATACCCTCGGCTGGTCGGTCGCATTGGGTCTGATCTTCGTTTTCCTTTTCCGCATGGCGGCGAAGAAAGCGACTTCCGGTCAACCAGGTGCCCTGCAGAACTTCGTTGAAGTACTGGTCGAATTCGTCGATGGCAGCGTGAAAGACAGCTTCCATGGCCGTAGCCCGGTGATTGCACCGCTGGCACTGACCATCTTCGTCTGGGTGTTCCTGATGAACGCCGTCGACCTGGTACCGGTCGACTGGATTCCTCAGCTGGCCATCCTGATCACCGGCGACCACCACATCCCGTTCCGCGCCGTGTCGACCACCGACCCGAACGCGACCCTGGGCATGGCGTTCTCGGTTTTCGCACTGATCATTTTCTATAGCATCAAGGTCAAGGGCATCGGCGGCTTCATCGGCGAACTGACCCTGCACCCGTTCGGCAGCAAGAACATCTTTGTTCAGGCCCTGCTGATCCCGGTGAACTTCCTGCTGGAATTCGTGACCCTGATCGCCAAGCCGATCTCTCTGGCTCTGCGTCTGTTCGGCAACATGTATGCCGGCGAGCTGGTGTTCATTCTGATCGCTGTGATGTTCGGCAGCGGCTTGCTCTGGCTGAGTGGCCTGGGCGTTGTTCTGCAGTGGGCGTGGGCGGTGTTCCACATCCTGATCATCACCCTGCAGGCGTTCATCTTCATGATGCTGACCATCGTCTATCTGTCGATGGCGCACGAAGAAAACCATTAAGACCAGTCTCGACTAGTCTGATGTCCTTCCCGGTAAAACGGGAAGGGGCTCTTCACAGGGCACCTGAAACGATTTGTTTTACCGCTTTAATCTAAAAAACCTAAACCATACGACGTAAAAGTCGGGAGGAAAGATGGAAACTGTAGTTGGTCTAACCGCTATCGCTGTTGCACTGTTGATCGGCCTGGGCGCACTGGGTACCGCAATTGGTTTCGGCCTGCTGGGCGGCAAGTTCCTGGAAGGCGCAGCGCGTCAGCCAGAAATGGTTCCAATGCTGCAAGTCAAAATGTTCATCGTTGCCGGTCTGCTCGACGCCGTAACCATGATCGGTGTTGGTATCGCTCTGTTCTTCACCTTTGCGAACCCGTTCGTTGGTCAGATCGCTGGCTAATTACCCGGATTCTTCCGAGTAATTTGGTGTGATGGACAACGTAACTGCGAGGTGTTGGCGTGAACATTAATGCGACCCTGATTGGCCAGTCCGTTGCGTTCCTGATTTTTGTACTGTTCTGCATGAAGTTCGTATGGCCTCCGGTCATCGCGGCACTGCACGAACGTCAAAAGAAGATCGCTGATGGTCTGGACGCTGCCAGCCGTGCAGCTCGCGACCTGGAGTTGGCCCAAGAGAAAGCGGGTCAGCAACTGCGCGAAGCGAAAGCTCAGGCAGCTGAAATCATCGAGCAAGCCAAGAAACGCGGTAACCAGATCGTTGAAGAGGCTGTTGAAAAAGCCCGTATCGACGCTGACCGTGTGAAGGTTCAGGCTCAAGCCGAGATCGAACAGGAACTGAACAGTGTCAAAGACAAGCTGCGTGCCCAAGTGGGCTTGCTGGCTGTCGGCGGCGCCGAGAAGATCCTGGGTGCCACAATCGATCAAAACGCGCACGCAGAGCTGGTTAACCAACTGGCTGCTGAAATCTAAGCGAGGGCGATCATGGCAGAACTGACCACGTTGGCCCGACCTTACGCTAAGGCGGCCTTCGAGCACGCTCAGGCCCACCAGCAACTGGCCAATTGGTCAGCCATGCTCGGCCTGGCAGCAGCGGTGTCGCAAGACGACACCATGCAGCGCGTGCTCAAGGCCCCGCGACTGACGAGCGCAGAAAAGGCCGCCACGTTCATTGACGTGTGCGGCGACAAGTTCGATGCCAAGGCACAGAATTTCATCAATGTCGTTGCCGAAAACGACCGTCTCCCGCTTCTGCCGGAGATCGCCGCTCTTTTCGACCTGTACAAGGCCGAACAAGAGAAGTCGGTAGACGTTGAAGTGACCAGTGCTTTTGCATTGAACCAAGATCAGCAAGACAAACTCGCCAAGGTTCTCAGTGCACGACTCAACCGGGAAGTGCGCCTGCAAGTCGAGGAAGACAGCTCCCTTATCGGGGGTGTTGTCATCCGCGCCGGCGACCTGGTTATCGATGGCTCGATTCGCGGCAAAATCGCGAAACTTGCCGAAGCATTGAAATCTTGAGTTTGAAGGGGCAGCAGAGCAATGCAGCAACTCAATCCTTCCGAAATAAGTGAAATTATCAAGGGCCGCATCGAAAAGCTCGATGTGACCTCCCAAGCCCGTAACGAAGGCACTGTCGTCAGCGTATCTGACGGCATCGTGCGGATTCACGGTCTGGCCGACGTCATGTACGGCGAGATGATCGAGTTTCCGGGCGGCGTCTACGGTATGGCCCTCAACCTGGAGCAAGACTCCGTAGGTGCCGTTGTACTGGGCGCATACACCAGTCTGGCTGAAGGCATGAGCGCCAAGTGCACCGGCCGCATCCTCGAAGTTCCGGTTGGTAAGGAACTGCTGGGTCGCGTAGTCGACGCACTGGGTAACCCTGTTGACGGCAAAGGTCCACTGGGCAACACCGAGACCGACGCGGTCGAGAAAGTTGCACCGGGCGTGATCTGGCGTAAGTCGGTAGACCAGCCTGTACAGACTGGCTACAAGGCTGTCGATGCCATGATCCCTGTCGGCCGTGGCCAGCGTGAGCTGATCATCGGTGACCGTCAGATCGGTAAAACCGCTCTGGCGATCGACGCGATCATCAACCAGAAAGACAGCGGCATTTTCTGCGTCTACGTGGCAATCGGTCAGAAGCAATCGACCATCGCCAACGTGGTTCGCAAGCTGGAAGAAAACGGTGCACTGGCTAACACCATCATCGTTGCAGCGAGCGCTTCGGAATCTGCAGCACTGCAGTTCCTGGCTCCGTACTCCGGTTGCACCATGGGTGAATTCTTCCGCGACCGCGGTGAAGACGCGCTGATCGTTTATGACGATCTGTCCAAGCAAGCAGTGGCTTACCGCCAGATTTCCCTGCTGCTGCGCCGTCCACCAGGCCGTGAAGCTTATCCAGGCGACGTGTTCTATCTCCACTCCCGTCTGCTGGAGCGCGCATCCCGCGTTTCGGAAGAGTACGTAGAGAAGTTCACCAACGGCGCAGTGACCGGCAAAACCGGTTCCCTGACCGCACTGCCGATCATCGAAACCCAGGCTGGCGACGTTTCCGCGTTCGTTCCGACCAACGTGATTTCCATCACTGACGGTCAGATCTTCCTGGAATCGGCCATGTTCAACTCGGGCATCCGCCCTGCAGTGAACGCCGGTGTTTCGGTATCCCGTGTGGGTGGTGCCGCTCAGACCAAGATCATCAAGAAGCTGTCCGGTGGTATCCGTACCGCTCTGGCTCAGTACCGTGAACTGGCGGCATTCGCCCAGTTCGCTTCTGACCTGGACGAAGCGACCCGCAAGCAACTTGAGCATGGTCAGCGCGTTACCGAGCTGATGAAGCAGAAGCAATACGCACCAATGTCGATCGCTGACATGGCGCTGTCGCTGTATGCCGCTGAGCGTGGGTTCCTGACTGACATTGAAATCGCCAAGATCGGCAGCTTCGAACAAGCGCTGATTGCTTTCTTCAACCGCGATCACGCCGATTTGATGGCCAAGATCAACGTTAAAGGTGACTTCAATGACGAAATCGACGCTGGCCTCAAAGCCGGTATCGAGAAGTTCAAGGCCACCCAAACCTGGTAAGCCGCAGCGGGAGCCGCAAGGCTCCCGCTTGCTAACCTGATAGGTGTTACATGGCAGGCGCAAAAGAGATTCGCAGTAAGATTGCGAGCATCAAAAGCACGCAAAAAATTACCAGCGCCATGGAAAAAGTGGCGGTCAGCAAAATGCGCAAGGCACAAATGCGCATGGCTGCTAGCCGTCCTTATGCGGAACGTATCCGCCAGGTAATTGGGCATCTGGCCAACGCCAACCCGGAATACCGCCACCCGTTCATGATCGACCGTGAAGTAAAGCGCGTCGGTTATGTCGTAGTGAGCAGTGACCGTGGTCTGTGCGGCGGCTTGAACACCAACCTGTTCAAGGCCCTGGTCAAGGACATGGCGGTAAACCGCGAAAACGGCGTCGAGATTGATCTGTGTGTCGTGGGTAGCAAGGGTGCGGCCTTTTTCCGCAACTTCGGCGGTAACGTCGTTGCAGCTATCAGCCACCTGGGTGAAGAGCCGTCGATCAATGATCTGATCGGCAGCGTCAAGGTGATGCTGGATGCCTACCTGGACGGCCGTATCGACCGCCTGTCCGTGGTATCCAACAAGTTCATCAACACCATGACGCAACAGCCTACCGTGGAGCAGTTGATTCCACTGGTGGCGACCCCGGATCAGGAACTCAAGCACCACTGGGACTACCTCTACGAACCAGACGCCAAAGAGCTGCTTGACGGCTTGATGGTGCGCTACGTGGAGTCGCAGGTGTACCAGGCGGTGGTCGAGAACAACGCGGCTGAACAGGCTGCGCGGATGATCGCGATGAAGAACGCTACCGACAACGCCGGTGATTTGATCAGCGATTTGCAGCTGATCTACAACAAGGCGCGTCAGGCTGCGATCACCCAAGAGATCTCGGAAATCGTCGGCGGCGCTGCCGCGGTTTAACGGTTCAAATATTCAGAGGATCCAGCTATGAGTAGCGGACGTATCGTTCAAATCATCGGCGCCGTTATCGACGTGGAATTTCCACGCGACAGCGTACCGAGCATCTACGACGCCTTGAAGGTTCAAGGCGCCGAAACCACTCTGGAAGTTCAGCAGCAGCTGGGTGACGGCGTGGTTCGTACCATTGCGATGGGCTCCACCGAAGGCTTGAAGCGCGGTCTGGACGTCAACAACACTGGCGCAGCCATCTCCGTACCGGTCGGTAAAGCGACTCTGGGCCGGATCATGGACGTACTGGGCAACCCGATCGACGAAGCTGGCCCGATCGGCGAAGAAGAGCGCTGGGGTATCCACCGCGCCGCTCCTTCCTTCGCAGAACAGGCGGGTGGCAACGAGCTGCTGGAAACCGGCATCAAGGTTATCGACCTGGTCTGCCCGTTCGCCAAGGGCGGTAAAGTCGGTCTGTTCGGTGGTGCCGGTGTAGGCAAAACCGTAAACATGATGGAACTGATCCGTAACATCGCCATCGAGCACAGCGGTTATTCCGTGTTCGCCGGTGTGGGTGAGCGTACTCGTGAGGGTAACGACTTCTACCACGAGATGAAGGACTCCAACGTTCTGGACAAAGTGGCACTGGTTTACGGTCAGATGAACGAGCCGCCGGGAAACCGTCTGCGCGTAGCCCTGACCGGCCTGACCATGGCCGAGAAGTTCCGTGACGAAGGTAACGACGTTCTGCTGTTCGTCGACAACATCTATCGTTACACCCTGGCCGGTACTGAAGTATCCGCACTGCTGGGCCGTATGCCTTCGGCAGTAGGTTACCAGCCGACCCTGGCTGAAGAGATGGGCGTGCTGCAAGAGCGCATCACTTCGACCAAGCAAGGTTCGATTACTTCGATCCAGGCCGTATACGTACCAGCGGACGACTTGACTGACCCGTCGCCAGCGACCACGTTTGCTCACCTGGACGCCACCGTCGTTCTGTCCCGTGACATCGCTTCCCTGGGTATCTACCCGGCGGTAGACCCACTGGACTCGACTTCGCGTCAGCTGGATCCGAACGTGATCGGCAACGATCACTACGAAACCGCTCGCGGCGTTCAGTATGTTCTGCAGCGCTACAAAGAGCTGAAAGACATCATCGCGATCCTGGGTATGGACGAGCTGTCGGAAGCCGACAAACAGCTGGTTAACCGTGCTCGTAAGATCCAGCGCTTCTTGTCGCAGCCGTTCTTCGTGGCTGAAGTCTTCACCGGTGCTTCGGGTAAATACGTTTCCCTGAAAGACACCATTGCTGGCTTCAAAGGCATCCTCAACGGTGACTACGACCACCTGCCAGAACAAGCGTTCTACATGGTTGGCGGCATCGAAGAAGCGATCGAGAAAGCCAAGAAACTGTAATCCCGGCGCCCGGCAACGGGCGCTAATTTAGGTTGAGGCAATCAGATGGCTATGACAGTCCATTGCGATATCGTCAGCGCGGAAGGGGAAATCTTTTCCGGCCTGGTCGAGATGGTGATTGCGCACGGTGCACTGGGTGATCTTGGTATCGCTCTGGGTCACGCGCCGCTGATCACTAATCTCAAGCCGGGTCCGATCCGCCTGATCAAGCAAGGCGGGGAAGCCGAGGTGTTCTACATCTCCGGTGGTTTCCTCGAGGTTCAGCCGAACATGGTCAAGGTTCTTGCCGACACTGTGCAACGCGCCGCCGACCTGGATGAAGCTCAGGCTCAGGCAGCTCTCAAGGCTGCCGAAGCTGCTCTGCATGAGAAGAGCGCAGATTTCGATTACGGAGCTGCGTCCGCACGTCTGGCCGAGGCTGCAGCTCAGCTGCGCACCGTCCAGCAGATCCGCAAGAAGTTTGGCGGTTAATCCGTCAGCCGCTTGTTGTGCGATTGATAAAAAAGGGTAGCCTCGGCTACCCTTTTTTCTTTTCCGATTTATACACTCCGGTCGCAGTTGCTGACCGCCCAGGATTGGTAGCCAGTCATGTCTCTCGAAATCGTTATTCTCGCGGCCGGTCAAGGCACTCGTATGCGTTCGGCACTGCCGAAGGTTTTGCACCCGGTTGCCGGCAACTCCATGCTGGGTCATGTTATCCACAGCGCGCGACAACTCGATCCACAACGCATTCATGTGGTGATCGGTCACGGCGCTGACGTGGTGCGTGAACGTCTGGCCGCTGATGATCTGAATTTCGTCCTGCAAGACAAACAACTGGGTACCGGCCACGCCACCGCCCAGGCTGTGCCGTTCATCAAAGCCGATACCGTGCTGATCCTCTACGGTGACGTGCCACTGATCGAGGTCGAAACCCTGCAACGCCTGCTCAAGCATGTCGTGCCGGGACAGATGGGGCTGTTGACCGTCGAGTTGGAAGACCCGACCGGTTATGGCCGGATTGTGCGCGACGCTGACAACAAGGTTGCAGCCATCGTCGAGCATAAAGATGCCAGCGAGGCCCAGCGCGCAATCACTGAAGGCAACACCGGAATCCTCGCGGTCCCGGCCAATCGTCTGGCCGACTGGATGAGCCGCCTGTCGAACAATAACGCGCAGGGTGAGTACTACCTGACCGACGTGATCGAAATGGCGGTCAACGATGGTCTGGTGGTGGCCACCGAGCAGCCGCACGATCCGATGGAAGTGCAGGGCGCCAATGATCGCAAGCAATTGGCGGAACTGGAGCGGCATTACCAGTTGCGCGCCGGCCGCCGCCTGATGGCGCAAGGTGTGACTCTGCGCGACCCGGCACGTTTCGATGTGCGTGGCGAAGTGACTGTCGGTCGCGATGTACTGATTGACGTTAACGTGATTCTGGAAGGCAACGTCGTGATTGAAGATGACGTGGTGATCGGCCCGAACTGCGTGATCAAGGACAGTACCCTGCGCAAAGGTGTGGTGATAAAAGCCAACAGCCATATCGAAGGTGCAATTCTGGGCGAAGGCAGTGATGCCGGTCCGTTCGCCCGTTTGCGTCCGGGCACGGTGCTGGAAGCTCGCGCCCATGTGGGTAACTTTGTCGAACTGAAAAACGCCCGCATGGGCGAGGGCGCCAAGGCCGGGCACCTGACCTATCTGGGCGACGCCGAAGTCGGTGCACGGACCAACATTGGCGCGGGCACCATCACCTGCAACTACGATGGCGCCAACAAGTGGAAAACCGTGTTGGGCGAAGATGTGTTTATCGGTTCCAATAACTCGCTGGTCGCGCCTGTGGATATCTCTTCCGGTGCGACCACTGCGGCGGGCTCGACCATCACTCAGAATGTGGATAACGCGCAGTTGGCTGTGGGCCGTGCGCGGCAACGAAACGTGGATGGCTGGAAGCGGCCGGAGAAAATCAACAAGGGTTGAGTCCACAGCAGTTTGAAGATCAAAAGATCGCAGCCTTCGGCAGCTCCTACAGAGAGGGTTGAGGGATGCGATTTTTTTTGCGCGTTGGCTTGACGATGAATGAGCAATAGGTTTTGATTGCTTCCGTTATCTTTCGAATCGAAACTTAAGCACCCATGTCGAAACGCAATACGCCCCAGCGCCGGCACAATATCCTTGCCTTGCTCAATGAGCAGGGTGAAGTCAGCGTGGATGAACTGGCCAAGCGCTTCGAAACCTCGGAAGTTACGATCCGCAAGGATCTGGCTGCGCTGGAAAGCCATGGCCTGTTGCTGCGTCGTTATGGCGGGGCAATCACCATGCCGCAGGAATTGGTCGCGGAATCCGGTCACAGCGTCTCGAAGTACAAGCAGGCGATTGCTCGCGCCGCGGTCAAACGTATCCGTGAGCACGCGCGCATCATCATCGACAGCGGCAGCACCACCGCCGCGATGATCCCTGAGCTTGGCCAACAGCCGGGTCTGGTGGTCATGACCAACTCGTTGCACGTCGCCAATGCCCTGAGTGAACTTGAACACGAGCCGGTGTTGCTGATGACCGGCGGCACCTGGGACCCGCATTCCGAGTCCTTCCAGGGCCAGGTGGCGGAGCAGGTACTACGCTCTTACGACTTTGATCAGTTATTTATCGGCGCCGATGGCATCGATCTGGTGCGCGGCACCACCACGTTCAACGAACTGCTCGGCCTCAGCCGGGTGATGGCCGAGGTGGCGCGCGAAGTGATCGTGATGGTCGAAGCCGACAAGATCGGTCGCAAGATTCCTAATCTGGAGCTGCCATGGAGCAGCGTCCATACCCTCATTACCGATGATCGCCTGCCACAAGAGGCCCGCGATCAGATTCAGGCCCGCGGTATCACCTTGATTTGCGCGGCTGTCAGTCAGGAGAAATAAGCATGTGTGGAATTGTCGGCGCAGTTGCTGAACGTAATATCACTGCCATCTTGCTCGAAGGCCTCAAACGCCTTGAGTACCGCGGCTATGACAGCGCCGGTGTGGCGGTATTCACCAATGATGAAAAGCTCGAGCGCATGCGGCGTCCGGGCAAGGTCAGCGAGCTGGAAGCCGCACTGGCCGAGCATCCACTGGTCGGCCGACTCGGTATCGCGCACACCCGTTGGGCAACCCACGGCGCGCCGTGCGAGCGCAACGCCCACCCGCATTTCTCCGGCGACATTGCCGTGGTGCATAACGGCATCATCGAAAACCACGAAGCCCTGCGCGAACAGCTCAAGGCGCTGGGTTACGTGTTTTCCTCGGACACCGACACCGAGGTCATCGCCCACCTGCTGAACCACAAGCTCAAGGATCAGCCAGATCTGACCGTTGCCCTCAAGGCGACCGTCAAGGAGCTCCACGGTGCCTACGGTCTGGCCGTGATCAACGCCCATCAGCCTGACCGTCTGGTTGCCGCGCGCAGTGGCAGCCCGCTGGTGATCGGCCTGGGCCTGGGCGAAAACTTCCTCGCCTCCGACCAGTTGGCCCTGCGTCAGGTCACTGACCGTTTCATGTACCTGGAAGAGGGCGATATCGCCGAGATTCGCCGCGACAGCGTGCAGATCTGGGATGTGAACGGCAAAGCCGTCGAGCGCCAGACCGTGCAGTACAGCGATGGCGCCGAAGCTGCCGATAAAGGTGAATACCGCCACTACATGCTCAAGGAAATCCACGAGCAGCCGTCCGTGGTCCAGCGCACCCTCGAAGGTCGTCTGAGCCCGAATCAGGTGCTGGTGCAGGCTTTTGGTCCACAGGCTGCTGAACTGTTTGCCAAAGTGCGGAATGTGCAGATCGTCGCCTGCGGTACCAGCTACCACGCCGGTATGGTCGCGCGTTACTGGCTCGAAGAGTTGGCCGGTATTCCGTGCCAGGTCGAAGTCGCCAGCGAATTCCGCTATCGCAAGGTGGTGGTGCAGCCGGACACCCTGTTCGTCACCATCTCTCAGTCCGGCGAAACCGCCGACACCCTGGCCGCGCTGCGTAATGCCAAGGAACTGGGCTTCCTCGCCAGCCTGGCAATCTGCAACGTCGGCATCAGCTCGCTGGTGCGTGAATCCGATCTGACCCTGCTGACCCAGGCCGGCCGCGAAATCGGCGTCGCCTCGACCAAAGCCTTCACCACGCAACTAGTCGGCCTGTTGCTGTTGACTCTGTCGCTGGGTCAGGTGCGCGGTACCCTGGGCGCAGGCGTCGAAGCCACGCTGGTGGAAGAACTGCGTCGCCTGCCGACCCGTCTGGGCGAAGCGCTGGCCATGGACAGCACGGTGGAAAAGATCTCCGAACTGTTCGCCGAGAAAAACCACACGCTGTTCCTCGGCCGCGGTGCGCAATTCCCGGTGGCGATGGAAGGTGCCCTGAAGCTCAAGGAAATCTCCTACATCCACGCCGAAGCCTACCCGGCCGGCGAACTGAAGCACGGCCCGCTCGCCCTTGTGGATAACGACATGCCGGTGGTCACTGTGGCGCCGAACAACGAACTGCTGGAAAAGCTCAAATCCAACCTGCAGGAAGTCCGCGCCCGTGGCGGCGAACTGATCGTGTTTGCTGACGAGAAGGCCGGGATGACCAATGGCGAAGGCACTCACGTGGTGCAGATGCCGCATATCCACGACGTCCTTTCGCCTATTCTCTATACCATCCCGTTGCAGCTGCTGTCGTATTACGTTGCTGTGCTCAAGGGGACGGACGTGGATCAGCCGCGCAACCTGGCGAAGTCGGTGACCGTGGAATAAGTTATCCACAGCTGACATAGACCCCCAGAAAATCGCAGCCTCGGCTGCGATTTTTCATATCTGACTCAAGGACATCCATGGACCGCTTCCAGGAAATGCAGATCTTCGCCGCCGTGGCCCAGGAACAAGGCTTTTCGGCGGCATCGCGGCGCCTGGGCTTGTCAGCGGCGAGTGTCACCCGGGCGGTGGCGGCGCTGGAGCAGCGTATCGGTACGCAATTGCTGATCCGCACCACGCGCAGTGTGCATCTGAGCGAAGCGGGTCAGCGTTACCTGGAAGACTGTCGGAGGATTCTCGCCGAGGTGCAGGAAGCCGAGGATTCCGCTGCAGGCAGTCATGCCCAGCCCCGTGGGCAATTGACAGTGACCGCGCCGGTATTGTTCGGCGAGCTGTTTGTCACGCCGCTGATGGCTGCTTATCTGACGCAATACCCGGACGTTTCGATCAATGCACTGTTGGTTGATCGGGTGGTGAGCATGGTCGAGGAGGGCATCGATGTCGCGGTGCGCATCGGTGACTTGCCGGACAGCAATCAGCACGCGATTCGGGTCGGCGAGGTGCGGCGGGTGATCTGTGGTTCGCCGAAGTACCTGGCGGAGTATGGTCGTCCCGAGCATCCACAGGCATTGGCCGGGGCGCCGGTGGTGGCGACCTCGTCGATCGGCCAGTTGCGCAGTTGGCCCTTTCTGGATCAGGGCGAAGCGATCAGCGTGCGGCCCGAGCCCAGGCTGGTGGTGACTGCCAATCAGGCCGCGATCGTCGCTGCCTGCCTGGGGTTGGGGCTGACCCGGGTGTTGTCCTATCAAGTCGCCGACAAGGTGGCCGCAGGCGAGCTGGAAATTGTCCTCGCCGAGTTTGAACTGCCGCCGCTGCCGATCCATGTGGTGTATCAGGGCGGGCGCAAGGCGCCGGCTCGGGTGCGCAGCTTCGTTGATCACGCGGTGAAGGCGCTGCGCGAGCATCCGGCGTTGCAGAACGCTGCGTTATTTCATCAGGTGAAATAATCGATTGCGATTGCTGGTGATTCTGTTGCCGTGAGGATGGGTGGAAGATGGCCCCCATCGGTGCTGCCATCCCGAACAGCGCCACCTCCAGCGGAGTCGACCATGCAAGCGATCAAACTCTACAACTTCCCGCGTTCCGGCCATGCTCATCGCGTCGAGTTGATGCTGTCCCTGCTGCAACTGCCCACCGTATTGATCTTCGTCGATCTGGCCAAGGGTGAGCACAAGCAACCTGCGTATTTGGCAATCAACAGCTTTGGCCAAGTGCCGGCGATCGATGATGGCGGCGTGGTGCTGGCCGATTCCAACGCGATTCTGGTGTATCTGGCGCAGAAATATGGCCAGGGTCGCTGGCTTCCAGCTGATCCGGTCGGCGCCGCACGGGTACAGCGCTGGTTGTCGGCCGCCGCTGGGCCGATTGCCTTCGGACCTGCTGCAGCGCGATTGGTCACAGTGTTCGGTGCACAGCTGAATGCTGAAGAGGCGATCGCTCGTGCGCACAACTTGCTCAAGGTGATGGACGTCGAGCTGGGCCAAACCGCGTATCTGGCTGGCGATGAACCGACCATCGCTGACGTTTCCGCTTACAGCTACATCGCCCATGCACCGGAAGGCAACGTGTCGCTCGCTGAGTACGGCAATGTTCGCGCCTGGCTGGCGCGGGTCGAAGCCTTGCCCGGTTTTGTCGGCATGCCGCGCACCGTCGCCGGTCTGCAAACCAGCGCCTGATTTTCGCAATCCACACTGTGCCGCCGGTACAGGGGAGAGGTCGTGATGGAACGTTCACCGTGGCACGCTGGCGAGCAACAGTTACAGGCGCATGTCGGGGTTGCCGAGCGCATGGAAGCCTTCGGGCGTAAGGTGATTCGCAGCTGGATGCCGGATCAGCACCGGGCGTTCTATCAGCAGTTGCCGTTTCTGTTGTACGGCGCGGTCGATGCGGATGGGCGGCCGTGGGCCAGTGTGCTTGAGGGCGCACCGGGGTTCGCCCAGTCGCCCGATCCGCAGCATTTGCATTTCACCACTCAGGTGGCTGCCGATGACCCGGCGCAACTGCGCGATGGCGAGCCAATCGGTCTGCTTGGTATCGAGTTGCACACCCGGCGGCGTAACCGTCTTAACGGGCATGTCAGCCATCTCGGCGCTCAGGGTTTTGCGGTGAGCGTGGATCAGGCCTTTGGCAATTGCCCGCAGTACATTCAGTTGCGGCAGTTTCAGCGTGTGCCGCTGACGGATCCGCAGACACGTCCGGCTAAGTATCTGACCGCTCTCGATGACGCGGCCACGGCGCTGATCGCCGGCGCTGATACGTTCTTCGTCGCCAGTTACGTGGAGGACGACGGCCAGCGTGCAGTGGATGTTTCCCATCGCGGCGGCCAACCCGGTTTTGTAAGGGTGGAAGGTAATCGCCTGACCATTCCTGATTTTGCCGGCAACCTGCATTTCAATACCCTCGGCAACCTGCTGCTCAACCCGCGAGCGGGGTTGCTGTTCATCGACTTTTCCACAGGCGATGTGCTGCAGTTGAGCGGTCGTACCGAGATCATCCTTGATGGGCCGCAGATCGAAGCGTTTCAGGGCGCCGAGCGCCTGTGGACGTTCGAGGTGGAGAAACTGGTGCGGCGTCCGGCGGCGCTGGCCTTGCGCTGGCGCTTTGACGGCATGTCGCCGACCAGCCTGCTGACCGGTACCTGGGCGCAGGCCGACGCACGTTTGCAGGCCAAAGCCTTGGGTGACAAATGGCGACCATTGCGGGTGACCCGCATCGAGCGGGAGAGCCAGCATATCCGCTCGATCTATCTGCAACCGGACGACGGCGCCGGGATGCCGGTATTCCAGGCCGGACAGCATCTGCCGCTGCGCTTTACGCTGAATGGCGAAACCCATATCCGCACCTACAGCCTGTCGAGTGCGCCGTCGGATGATTTCCTGCGCATCAGCGTCAAGCGCGAAGGCCTTGTTTCCGGTCATTTGCACCAGCAGATCCGCGTCGGCGATGTGCTCGAGGCGCGGGCGCCGCAAGGGCATTTCACGGTGGCGCCGCTGGAACAACGGCCGCTGGTGCTGTTGGCGGCGGGTGTCGGCATCACGCCGTTACTGTCGATGCTGCGCGAGGTGGTGTATCAGGGCCTAAGGACGCGGGGGATTCGTCCGACGTTGTTGCTGCAGAGTTCGCGCAGTCTGGCGGATCAGCCGTTTCGCAAGGAGCTGGATCATCTACTCGAAACCGCCGGCGGCGCAGTGCGAGTCCTGCGTTTGCTCAGCCAACCGGAAGCTGATCTGCAAGAGGGCGAGGATTTTGATCTGCCGGGCCGAATTGACGGCACGGTGCTGAGGAACCTGCTGGATGCCGAGGATTTCGATCAGCTCGACTTCGTGCTCTGTGGTCCCGGTGGTTTTACCCAAGGGATCTACGACATCTTGCGTGAACTGGACGTGCGCGATGCGCAGATTCATGCGGAAACCTTTGGCCCCTCGACACTGAAGCGTCAGGCCGATCCGGACGCCATCGTCATCGAACAACCGCCCGCCGCGACCACGTCGGTACCGGTGATGTTCGAACGATCGGCCAAAGAGGCCCGTTGGCAACCGGATGGCGGCAGTCTGCTGGAGCTGGCGGAAAGCCGCGGTCTGCGCCCGGAGTTCAGTTGCCGCGGTGGTTCGTGCGGCACCTGCAAGACTCGTCTGATCAGTGGCGCAGTGAATTATCCACAGCCCCCGGCGGACATGCCGGAAGAAGGGCAGGTGCTGATCTGCTGTGCGGTACCGGCGCAGAGTGAACAATTGCTGGTGCTGGATCTGTAAAAAGCCCCCTGTAGGAGCCGCCGAAGGCTGCGATCTTTTGACCTTGTTTTTAAAGATCAAGATCAAAAGATCGCAGCCTTCGGCAGCTCCTACAGGGATTGGGTTTCGGCCTGAGGTCAGGCGTAGGACAGGGCTTTTTCCTCCAGCAACTCCTGATACAGCTCGTTCCACTTGCGGCCCATTTCATCGGCGGTGAACAACTGACGATAGCGCGCCTCCGCTTTCACCCCCATGGCT
This sequence comes from Pseudomonas sp. Eth.TT006, assembly GCF_054456575.1. NCBI lineage: Bacteria > Pseudomonadati > Pseudomonadota > Gammaproteobacteria > Pseudomonadales > Pseudomonadaceae > Pseudomonas > Pseudomonas sp. Eth.TT006. Next base: position 148,384 of record NZ_JBTJEN010000001.1, read on the forward strand.
GCCGCGCGCTCCGGGTTTTCCCACAGGGTGCGCATCGCCTCGCGAAACGCCTGTGGATGACTTGGTGGCACCACCAGCCCGGTTTCGTTGTGGATATTGATGTAGCTGGTGCCGGTGCCGATCTCGCTGGAGATCATCGGTTTGCCGTACATCGCGCCTTCGAGCAGGGAAATGCCGAACGCTTCGGAACGCAGGTGCGACGGGAACACGATGGCGTAGCTCAGTTGCAGCAGGGCAACCTTGTCTTCATCACCCAGGCGCCCGAGGAAGTGGATATTGCGCAGGCCCAGGGCGGCGGCCTGAGCGTGCAGCTCCATTTCCAGCGGCCCGGCGCCAACGATCACCACCGGATAGTCCACGTCCTGCAAGGCGTCCAGCAGAATGTGCAGGCCCTTGTAATAACGCATGACCCCGACGAACAGAAAAAACTTATCCCCAAGTTGCTGGCGCCAGCGATTCATGCGTTCGCGGTCGGCCTGTGGATAACCGGCCTTGTTCAAACCGTAGGGAATCACCCGGGTCTTGTTCTGGAACTGCTGCAACACGTCGCTGGTGTGCAGGTAGTTCGGCGAGGCCGCGACGATCCGGTCGGCGCTGGCGAGGAAGCGGTTCATCAATGGCCGATACAGTTTGAGCAGATGCTTTTGGCGAATGATGTCCGAGTGGTAGGTCACCACGCTTGGTTTGTTCATGCCGCTGGCGAAATGCACCAGGTCCATGAACGGCCACGGGAAGTGGTAATTGATTACGTCGGCTTCGGCGGCCAGCTCGCGAAACTGTTTGAACACGCTCCAGGAGAACCCGGTGGAGGCGAACTGAATGTCGAGTCCGGCGCGGTGCACTTCGTGTTGGCCCAGTTTCACTACCGGCGGTGTCGGGGCGGCGCTGAGGGTCAGTACCTGGCCGTCGATGCCGTGCTGCGCGCCACTTTCGCACAGCTGGAAGATGACTTGCTCGATACCGCCGACCGAATCAGGCAAATAGGTTTTGAAGAAATGGAGCACGCGCATTCAGCCTCCCATGGCCTGGCGGTAGGCACCGGCGGTGGCCTGTGCACAACGTTCCCAGGAAAATAGCCGCGTCCGGTGCAATCCGGCTTCTCGGCAGGCCTGCCAATGTGCGTGATCGTCGATCAGGCGCAGCAGCGCATCGCGCAGGCCGTGTGCATCGTCAGGTTCAATATAGTTGCCGGCCGCGCCAGCGACTTCCGGCATGGCCGAAGACCGGGTCAGGATCACCGGAGTGCCGCTGGCCATGGCTTCCAGCACCGGCAGCCCGAAGCCTTCATACAGCGAGGGAAACACCAGCGCCCGGGCGCCGGCGAGCAGTTGCGCGACGTTTTCATCGGGCAGATAGCCGAGCAGGCAAACGTGCCCCGAGGCCAGGCCCTGGCGCAGTTCGTCGCTGAACTGGTTCTGTTGCCAGCCGGCCATGCCGACAATCAGCAACGGGAAGCGCTGGCGCACAGCTTCCGGCAGCAGCGCGTGGGCACGCAGGGCGAGGTTCAGGTTCTTGCGCGGTTCGAGGGTGCCGACACACAGGAAATATTCGCCCGGGGCAACCGCATGAGCCTTGAGCACCGTGTCGATCGCATGCGCCTTCCGAGGATGAAAGCGTTCCGCTACTCCCAGTGGCGCCACCACAAAACGCTCGGCCGACAGACCGAAATGGGCTTGGGCTTCGTCGGCAATCGCCTGCGAATCGGTGATGATGCGCTGTGCCTGCTGTACGCCAGCGCTCAGGCGCCGTTCGATTTCCTTGAGACGCGCTAGCGGTTGGGTGTCAGGGAAATGCAGGTGCGTCAGGTCGTGCAGGGTGATCACTGTCGGGCCGTCGAAGGCCAGCGGCCACAGGCTCGGTTCGTGATACAGATCGATGCCGCGCGCGCGACCTTGATCGAAGCGTTTCTGCTCCAGCCAGCGTCGCGCCTGATAGGCCCCGGGGATCTGCCGCAGCAGCGGCGTCAGACGCGAATAACCGGGCATCGCCGCTTCCGGCAGAACCGAACTCCAGCCCCAGCCGTGGAACAACGCGATGTCGATATCGGTATCACTGCGCAACGCCTTCACCAACTCGGCCACGTAATGGCCGATTCCGGTTCGGGGCGCCTGCAGGATCCGGGCATTAAGGGCAATGCGCATGCGGCCTCGCTGACGCCAATGGCGCTTGCACCGTATGGCGCACGATGCGTTCGGCCAACTGCGCGCTCGCCTCGCGCCAGCCGATCCAGCGCCAGTCCGCCACATCGCGGGCGGCCGGGAACTGGCCACTTTGCAGGAACCGGCTGATCAAGTCGGCGAGACTTTGCGGATCCTGCAAATCGAAATAAGCCATGAACTCGCCGCCTATTTCCCGGAACACCGCTATGTCACTGCCCATTGCCGGCAAGCCGCGCTGCATCGCCTCGACCAGTGGCAGGCCGAAACCTTCGACGAAGGACGGAAATACCAGTGCCTGGGCATGGGCGTAGGCGTGTTCGAGGCTGGTGTCGCTCAAGTCGTTGAACATGAACAGGCGGCGATTCAATTCCGGATGACTGCGCACCCGGGCGAGCAGGGCATCGCACTTCCAGCCGATGCGACCGGCTATGCACAGCCGCGCCGGGGAGCCGGCAGCCCAGGCCAGTTCGAAGGCATCGAGCAGGTACGCGTGGTTCTTGCGCGGCTCGATGGTACTGACCATCAGGAATACCGGCTGCGGTGCACTGAACAGCTGTTGCAGGCGAGCATCGACGCTGGCGCCGGCGCTGCGCAGATCCAGTTCGGAACCGAGGTGGAAATAGTCGAACCAGCGTTGTTCGGCCTGTGCCGCGCCGATCCGTTGCTGCAGTTCGGCACGCACCTGATCGCGTACCGTCGCGGAAATGGCCATGTAGCCGTCGGCCGTGCGCGTGATCCAGTCGAACCATTCGCCAAAGACCTGCACCAGCCGGGCGTCATAAAACTGCGGGTGGGTCAGCGGTATCAAGTCGTAGATGACCGCCACAATACCGACGCCCTCGCGCTTGAGCTGTTCGGCGTGGGGGAAAAAGTCCGAATGCCAGGACGAATCCAGCAGCACCAGTTGATCGCCTGGCTGATGCTGCAAGGGTTCACAGCGTTTGGGCAGTTGATGGCGGTTGATCCGCTCGATCAGCCGCAAGGGAACGCCAAACGCCGCGAACGCGCTCAGTCGGTAGCCGACGTACAACAGGCGTCGTGCGGTTTTGGCCTGTAGCCGGCTGTCCAGACGCTGATGCCACTGCCAGAGGCGGTGTGCGAGGCGCTCCAGCCGTTCGCCGAATGTCACGATGGTGTTAAACAGCGGCGAGTCCAGCGGAGCCAGGCGCGTGACCCGATAGAGCCGGCCCCTGAGTGAAATGACCGGCAGGCACTCGACATCCCCCACCCGTTCGGGCAGTTGCGTGATGACGTTGCGCACCACCCGTTGAATACCGGAGTTGATCTTCGGGTGTTTGAAGACATGGGTGCATTCCACCAGCAGCCGCGTCATGGCGCACGCTCGGTCAGCGCTGCCTGGGTCTGGCGGGTAATCGAGGTCGTGGCGTTGAGCCAGGCACAGCCGACAAAATCCTCCTGACGGTTGTTGATCACCTGAAACACCAGGCCGTAATCGCGCCATTCGAAGTTGCGGTCCAGGTGCGAGTCCAGCCGCGACAGGCTCAGCGATACCGAATAGTTGCCCTTGCCCAGGCCCATGACGAAGGCGAAGCGATAGGTGAAGCGTTCGCCGGCGCGCAGGTCGGTCAGGGCCTTGTTCAGGCGATGGGTGTTGATGCCATACATCATCTGGCCCAGACGGTCCTTGAGAATGAAGCCCAGTACGAGCCGTTCGATGTCCTGACGGACTTCAACCTGCACCTCCAGCACCACCGGCTGACCGACCTCGACCGCATCAATGGCGCGGTCCTGTTCGTCCAGCAGGCGCACGCTGAGAATCCCGGCCTCGCCGGTGCCGGAGATGGTCTGGACTTCGCCGCCGGCGAGCATTTCCTGGCGCACCACCTGGCCCTCGCGTTCGGCCATCAAGGCGTTGTAATAGTCGAGGACCACTTCCGGTTTGTCGTACATGGCCATGTGGCCATCCTTGAGCAGGATCGCCGAATCGCAGATCGACTGGATGGCCGAGCGGTCGTGGGAGACGATCAGCAGGGTGGTGCCGGCCTTGCGAAAGCTGCGGATGCGTTCGAAGCTCTTGTGCTGGAAGTAGGCGTCACCCACCGACAGGGCCTCGTCGACAATCAGAATGTCCGGGCGCCGTGCGGTGGCGACGCTGAAGGCCAGGCGCATCTGCATGCCGCTGGAGTAGGTGCGGACCGGGTGGTCGATGGCGGCGCCGATTTCCGCGAAGTGTTCGATGTCCGGCATCAGTGTTTCGATTTCGCCGACCTGCATCCCCAGCAGTTGTCCGGCCATGATTGCATTCTGGCGGCCGGTGAAGTCCGGATGAAAGCCCATGCCCAACTCCAGCAGCGCCGCCACGCGGCCCTCAAGTTCGATCGAGCCGCAGGTGGGTTGAGTGGTGCCGGTGATCATCTTCAGCAAGGTGCTTTTACCCGCACCGTTGGCACCGACGATACCTACGGCCTCGCCGGGTGCGATCTGGAAGCTGACATCCTGCAGCACCCAGTGCGGCTGGTGGCGCACCGGGGAAAACGGGATCAGCCATTCCGCCAGGCGACTCCAGCGTGTCGGATACTGTTTGTAGGCTTTGCCCAGGCCCGTAACGCGTATAAGTCCCATCAGAGTTCATCCACCATTTCACCGACACGTTGGCGAAACAGACGCAGGGCGATCAGACACATCACCAGCGCGACGATGAACACCGGCAACAGCGAGCTCCAGACAGGCCATTGCCCATACAGGAACAGGTTCTGATAGCTGCCGATCAGTTGGGTCAACGGGTTGAGTTGCAGCAGTCGCTGCACCCATTCCGGGAGAATGGTGACCGGATACACGATCGGCGTCAGCCAGAACCAGAATTGCAGGCAGATGGCGAAGAGCTGGCCGACGTCGCGAAAGAACACGTTCAACACGCCGAGGATCATGCCCAGACCGGCGCAGAACAGCATCTGCAGGGCAATCAGCGGGACCAGCGCCAGCAGCGCCACGCCCGGCCAGCGTCCGCTGATCAATAAAAACCCGAGGAACAGACCAATGATGATGGCGAAATTGATCGCCGCATTGCACAGCACGATTACCGGCAGGCAGATGCGCGGGAAGCTGATTTTTTTCAGCAGGTTGGCGTTGTCCAGAAACATGGTCTGGCTGCGCAGGGTGATTTCCGAAAACATTCCCCAGGCCAGCAACCCGGCGCACAGATAGACGCTGTAGGCCATGCTGTCATCCACGCCCGGCAGGCGGGCGCGCATGATGTGCGAAAAAATCACGGTGTAAACGATGATCATCGACAGCGGGTTGAACACCGGCCACAAGGCACCAAGCAATGAGTTGCGATAACGCGCTTGAAACTCTCGCTGCACGCTGCCGAGGATGAATCCGCGATAGCTGCGCAGCGAGCGGTACAGGGAAAACAGCATCAAACCGTCCTGCCGTATTGGTCTTCGAAACGCACAATGTCGTCTTCACCCAGGTATTCGCCGCTTTGCACCTCGATGATCACCAGGTCGATCACTCCGGGGTTCTCCAGACGATGCTTGTGCCCGGCGGCGATGAACGTCGATTCGTTCTTGGCTACCAGATGCGTACCGCTGCCGTTGTTGGTGACTTTGGCCATGCCCTCGACCACCACCCAGTGTTCGTTGCGGTGATGGTGCATTTGCAGCGACAGTTTGCCACCGGGCTTGACCACGATGCGCTTGATCTTGAAGCGCGGACCTTCTTCGAGCACGGTGTAGGTGCCCCATGGACGGCTCACCGTACGGTGCAGGCGATAGGCTTCGTGGGACTTGTCCTTGAGCTGTTTGGCGACGCGCCGCACATCCTGGGCGCGGTCGGCATGCGCCACCAGTACCGCGTCGGCGGTATCGACCACGATCAGGTTATCCACACCCACGGCCGCGACCAGACGGCTTTCGCTGTGCACGAAGTTATTGTGGCTGTCGATAAAGATCGCTTCGCCGCTGGCGCGGTTGTTCTCGGCATCGGCCGGTATCAGCGCCGCGACCGCGCTCCAGGAACCGATGTCGCTCCAGTCGAAACCGGCGGGCACCACCACGACTTTTTCCGAGCGTTCCATCAAGGCGTAATCGATGGAGATGTCGGTGATCTCGGCAAACAGCACCGGTGACAGTTCCTGTTGCAGGCAGCCGACGGTTTCCACCGGGGCACTGGCTGCCATGCACGCGCGGGTCTGCTCCAGCAGCTCGGGAGCATGCAATTGCAACTCGTTGATCAGGGTCGCGGTGGTGAAGCAGAACATACCCGAGTTCCACAGGAAGTTACCGCTTTCCAGGTAATGCGTTGCGGTTTGCAGATCGGGTTTTTCCACGAAACGCTGGACCTTTGCCGCGCCTTTGGCGTCGAGAGGCGCGCCGGTTTCGATGTAGCCAAAGCCGGTTTCCGGGGCGGTCGGCAGCACACCGAAGGTCACCAGATAACCGTCCTTCGCCAGATTCACTGCGTGTTCAACGGCGCCCTTGAGGGCTTGCTGATTAACGATCAAATGGTCGGCGGGCATCACCACCATGATCGCGTCGTCGCCATGCAGTGCCTGCAACGACAGCGCTGCCGCCGCGATGGCCGGCGCCGTGTTGCGCCCGGTCGGCTCCAGCAGAAAATGCCCGCGATGGCGCGACACCTGGGCCGCACAGTAGTGATCCTTGCTCTGAAAGTAGTACTCGCGATTGGTCACCGTGACGATATCGCCCCAGCCGTCCAGCAGCGCGGCGGCGCGCTGATAGGTCTTGCCCAGCAACGACTGGCCGTCGGGCAGGGTCATGAACGGCTTGGGATGGCCTTCACGGGACACCGGCCACAAACGCGTGCCGGCGCCGCCGGACAGAATCACGGGAATCAGCATGCCCTACTCCTTGGCGACGCGTTTCATGTCCGCATCCATCATCATGCGGATCAGGGTGTCGAGGTCGGTTTTCGGTTTCCAGCCCAGCACGCGCTGTGCCTTGGCCGGGTTGCCGAGCAGCACTTCGACTTCGGCCGGGCGGAAGAACGCCGGGTCGATCTTCACGTAGTCGCGGTAGTTCAGGCCGACGTGATCGAAGGCGATGCGGCACATCTCGCGCACGGTGGTGGTGACGCCGGTGGCGACCACGAAATCGTCAGGCTTGTCCTGTTGCAGCATCAGCCACATGGCTTCGACGTAGTCGCCGGCAAAGCCCCAGTCGCGTTTGGCGTCGATGTTGCCCAGGGCCAGTTCCTGCTGTTTGCCCTGCTTGATACGGGCGGCGGCGTCGGTGACTTTTCGGGTGACGAATTCGATGCCGCGCAGCGGCGATTCGTGGTTGAACAGGATGCCGCTGCAGGCGTGCAGGTTGAAACTTTCGCGGTAGTTGACGGTAATCCAGTGGCCGTAGAGTTTGGCCACGCCGTAGGGGCTGCGTGGATAGAACGGCGTGTTTTCGTCCTGCTGCTCAGCCTGGATCAGGCCGAACATCTCACTGGTCGAGGCTTGATAGAAGCGGGTGTGCGGGCTGAACTGGCGGATCGCTTCAAGCAGATGGGTCACACCCAGGCCATCGACGATGCCGGTGGTCACCGGTTGATTCCAGGAGGCGGCGACGAAGCTTTGCGCAGCGAGGTTGTAGACCTCGTCCGGCGCGGACTGGATGACCGCACGCTGCACCGAGCAGGCATCGGCCATGTCTCCGTCGAGATAGACAATGTCGGCTTCGACACCCATCTCGCGCAGACGCCAGCGCGAATCGCTGCTGCGCCGTGCGACCAGGCCGTAAACCTTGTAGCCCTTGTCGAGCAGCAGTCTGGCCAGATAAGCGCCGTCCTGGCCGGTGATCCCTGTGATCAGTGCACTTTTCATTCTTGTCGTACTCGCTGCTCCCAGTCGGACAGGATCGCCCGCAGGGATTGTTGTGTTGTGATTTTCTGCGTCCAGCCGGTGGTCTGGACCAACCTGGCGTGACTGCCGCAAACGCGACGCTGATCTGCACGACGCATGCGCGCCGGGTCCTGCACCAGTTGCAGGTCGATTTCGGCAAGGTCGGCCATTTGTTCGATCAGACTGCGGATGCTGAGCTCGTGGCCCGAGCAGATGTTGTAGACCTGGCCCGGCGTGCCTTTTTCCAGCAGTGCGAAGTAAGCCGAGAGCACATCCTCGACATCGAGGAAGTCGCGCGTGACATCAATATCGCCGACTTCCAGTCGGGGTGCCTGCAGGCCTTGCTTGATGCGGTTGATCTGGCGGGCAGCGCTGGCGATGACAAAGTTGTCTTTCTGGCCGCTGCCGATGTGGTTGAACGGCCGCGCCACCAGCACCGGCCAGCCTTCGCTCAAGCCCCATTGCAGGCTGAGGAACTCCGCCGACAGTTTGCTCACTGCATAAGGATTGCGCGGGCAGGGCGCCTGATGTTCGGTGATGGGCAGGGCGCTTTCGGCCACTTGCCCATAGACGTCGCCGGAGCTGACATACAGGAACTTCCCCTGAAATCCGCGCGCCTTGAGCGCTTGCAACAGATTGAGGGTGCCAAGCAGATTGATCTCGAGAGTGCGGGCCGGATCGCGGAAGGCTTCGGGAACGAAGGTCTGCCCGGCCAGGTGAATCACCGCGTCGGGCAGTTCTGGCCACAGGTCGACGAGGCTGGCCGCCGCCGTGAGATCGTAAGGTGCAGGCGCGGATAGCAGTTCCCACGTCGAGTCAGGCTTGGCCAGATGCGACTGGATATGTTGTCCCACGAACCCGCTGATGCCCGTGACGAACAGACGCTTTTTCAAACAGCGACCCCTTGGTCTTGAACCTTCGCCACTTTCCCACAGGTGTTGAGAAGAAGTCTGTCAGGCCGGATGAAAAGATCGACATGACGACAGGCGAAGTCGTTGTTGTAGTTGTTTGTTGCCAATCTGTGCCAAATGCCGGGCAATTTCAACAGGGCAAACCGTGACCGGTCAGTTCTCGTCAGAGTAGACGGGTTTATTCGCGCCGGGCGGTTCACGAATCCTCGACGGATGTGTTTAGAATGCCCCTCGTCGCGTTCGACAGTGGCTGTTCAGCCCCCGTCGGACCGACCTCTAAAAACAACAACAAAGACGGCTGGAAGATGCATGAGAGTGTCGATATACCGACCACGATCCGGCGCTTCACCGTCAAAGATCGGGGCAGCCGGGATGGCGGCTTCAGCGTGGGATGCCATGAACTTCATTCTTTACTCGGACGTCAACGACCGTTCCATCAGTCAGAGTCTCGGGCGTCCCGAATACAGTTATTATTTCGTGCTCAAGGCCTATCGCCCGGTGCTGGAAAGCCTTGGACGGGTGCATGTGGTGTCCGCCATCACCGAGGTTGATCCGCTCTTCCGCCAATTGCGCGACGCGGGCGAAGATAGCCTGTTTCTCTCCTTCACCCCGCCGCAAAACACCCCGACCGATCTCGAGTGTCCGACCCTGTGTGTCGTTGCCTGGGAGTTCGATTCGATTCCGGACGAGACGTGGGACAACGATCCGCGCCACGACTGGACGCAGATGCTGGCCCGACAAGGGCGGGTGATTACCCTGTCCAGTCACACTGCGCGGGCGATTCGCCGGGCGCTGGGCGAGGATTTTCCGGTGCTGGTGCTGCCGACACCGTTGTGGGAAAGCTTTGCGGCGATTCGTCAGCAGCACGTTCCGGCGCCAGTCAATCCTGGGACGGCGCTGGCGATCAAGGGCTGTATTTTCGACAGTCGTACGCTGGCGCTCTCGCCTGATGTCCTGCTGCCCAAACCGCTGACCGCCGAGCAACTGGCCGCGATCGAGGCGCAGCGTCCACCTGCGCTGACCTTCAAACGGCGTCTGGTTATTGCCCGGCATTATCTGCGTCAGTGGCGCCTGGACGCGGGCCGCGAACAGCAACAGCCACGGGTGGTGTTTCTGCATCACTGGTATTGGGAAGGACTGCGCGACCTGTTCTCGCCCAAGGCTCATGCCTGGCTGGAACGGCGGCTGCCGAGCATTGCCGGACCACAGGCGGTGACAGTGGCCGAACCTGCGCCGCTGGATCTGCCGGACACCACTTCGGTGGTCGAGACCACGGTCGATGGCGTGGTTTACGTCACGGTGTTCAACCCCAGGGACGGCCGCAAGAACTGGCATCAGCTGATTACCGCGTTTTGCTGGGCGTTTCGCGAGACCACCGATGCAACGCTGGTGCTGAAAATTACCCAGAACGATCTGGCGTCTTACTACAGCGAATTGATGACCCTGTTGGCCCAGCTCTCGCCCTTCGCGTGCAGGGTGCTGGTGCTGCACGGTTACCTGGATGACGCGCAGTACGCCGAGCTTTACGCGGCTGCCAGTTTCTATGTCAACGCTTCACGCTGCGAGGGCTTGTGCCTGCCTCTGATGGAGTTCATGTCCAGTGGCAAACCGGTGATCGCCCCGAACCACACGGCCATGGAAGACTACATCGACGACAGCGTCGCGTTCGTGGTCGCATCCAGTGAAGAGCCTGCTATCTGGCCGCAGGACTCGCGGCTGATTTACCGCACCCTGCGCCATCGCCCGGATTGGGGGTCGCTGAAACAAGCCTACGAAGACAGCTACCGCATGGCCAAAGACCAGCCGCAGCAATACCGGCAGATGTCGGCAGCCGTGGTCGAGCGCATGCATGACTACTGCGCTTTTGCCCCGGTGCAAACGCGCATGGCTGACTTTTTCGGGCTTGCACCGCATGCCGCCCATGCTGCGTCAGTGACGGAAAACGCCTCATGCTGATCATCATTCATTCGGAAACCAACCAGCACACCATCGCGCAGAACCTGGGTCGCTCGGAGTACAGCTATTACTTCGTGCTCAAGGAGTACCGTCCGGTGCTCGAGCGTCTCGGACGCGTGGTGGAAGTCAGCGATCCGTTGGCTGAAGTCGATGCGCTTTATCTGGAATGCCAAAGCAGGGGCGAGCCCTGCGTGTTTCTGTCGTTCTCGCCGCCCCATCGCACGCCGGTACATCTGAAATGTCCGACGCTGCCGGTGTTTGCATGGGAGTTCAGCACCATTCCCGATGAGCCGTTTGCCGGCGAGCCGCGCAATGACTGGCGCACGGTGCTGCGAGCCTGCGGGGCAGCGATCACCCACTCCAGCTACACGGTCAACGCAGTGCGCGAGGTAATGGACAACGAATATCCGATCGTTGCGGTTCCGGCGCCGGTGTGGGATCGCTTTGCCGCCCGCGGTGCATCGTTGCAGGGCCAGCCATCGACCGGACCGGTACGGTTGAAGATCAAAGGACTGGTGGCCGACAGTCGTACGCTCGATTTGAATGCATTCGCTCCCAGGCCTTTGCGCACGGGCAAGGGTATCGATTTCCAGGCGCCGGTCAGAGATCAGGAGTTGCTGCTCGACGGGGTGGTCTACACCTCGGTATTCAATCCCGGTGACGGGCGCAAGAACTGGGAGGACATGCTCAGTGCGTTCTGCGTAACGTTCCGTGAGGTCGAGGACGCAACGCTGGTGCTGAAACTGACGCATCACGATGCCGAAGAGGCGCTGAGCGACATCCTCCACCACCTGTACAAGAATCAGTCTTACCGCTGCCGTATCGTGTTGATCTACGGCTACCTCGCGGACGCCGATTACGAGCGTCTGGTGCAGGCGACCCGCTATGTGGTCAACACGTCCTACGGCGAGGGCCAGTGCCTGCCGTTGATGGAGTTCATGTCGTGCGGAAAACCCGCAGTGGCTCCGCGCACCACGGCCATGATCGATTACCTGAGTGCCGACAACGCCTTCCTGATCGACTCCACCGACGAACTGACCGCCTGGCCGCATGATCCACGCAAGGCTTTTCGCACGCTGCGTTATGTAACCAATTGGACGTCCTTGTGTACGGCCTATCGCGCCAGCTATGCGGTCGCCAAAGACGATCCGCAACGTTATGCGCGGATGGCGGCGCAAGCGGTGAGCAGTCTGCAGGGTTTCTGCAGTCAGGCGGTGGCCGAGCAGCGGCTGCAGGTGTTTCTGCGGCAGTTGTTCGAAAGCCGGTTTGCCGCAGCCCCGGAGATGTCCGGGGCATGAACGGCAAACGGATCATGGACATCGAAGTGCTGCGCGCAATCGCGGTGCTCGGTGTGCTGTTTCATCACCTGCAGGGCAGCCTGTTCATCGATACCGTGCCTTTGCTGCAGAGCGTCCACAATTGGGCGCAATCGTGGTGGGGCGTGGACCTGTTTTTTGCCATCTCCGGGTTTGTCATCGCGCGCAGCCTGATTCCGGCCCTTGGCAATTGCACGACGCGTCGGCAGTGCTGGGAGCAGACACGCAATTTCTGGCTGCGCCGAGCCTTTCGTTTGCTGCCCTCGGCCTGGTTGTGGCTGGCACTGATGTTGCTGGCCTGTGTCGTCTTCAACCGCTCAGGCGCGTTCGGCACGCTGCACGCCAACCTGCAGGCGACGTTGGCCGGGGTGTTGCAATATGCCAATTTCCGCTTTGCCGACAGTTTCTTTCATTACGAATACGGCAGCAGTTTCGTCTACTGGAGCCTGGCGCTGGAGGAGCAGTTCTACCTGTTGTTCCCTTTGCTGATTCTGCTGTGCCGCAGGCACCTGGTCTGGGCCTTGCTGGCGCTGGTCGCGGTGCAACTGTTGACCCTGCGCACGCCGTTGCTGATGGTGGTGCGCACCGATGCCCTGGCCCTCGGGGTATTGCTGGCGATGTGGAGTGTGCGGCCCGGTTATCAACGTTGCGAACCGACTTTTCTACGGCGGCCATGGGCCGGTGTGTCGGTCCTGATCGCGCTGGTGTTGCTGCTGAGCTACATGGCCACTGACCGGTTTACCTTTGCCTCTTACCGCATCGGCTCAATCGCCGTGCTCAGCGCGCTGCTGGTGTGGATCGCTTCGTACAACCGCGATTACCTGTGGCCGGCCGGAAGGGTGCAGCACACGATGGCGTGGATCGGCAGCCGTTCCTACGGCATCTACCTGATCCATATTCCGGCCTATTTGCTGGTCCGTGAATTGATCTTTCGCCTGCAGGGCGCAGGGCTGCCCAGTCCGGCCGGGCATCCGCTGCTCACCGTGCTGATCGCCTGCAGTCTGATCGCGCTGCTCAGCGAGTTGAATTACCGCTTCATCGAAACGCCGATGCGCAATCGCGGCGCCGCGCTGGTGCGCCGCCTTGGTATGTCGCGAACCGCCGTCCCATCCTCTGGAGCTACCTCATGCTGAGCCTTTTGAAGAAACTCACGGCGACCTCTTCCGCACCGGTCGCTGTGCAACCTGCTGCCGACAAGGTCGATCCGTACATGCTCGGCCTCTACGACGCAAAGCTCAGCGGCTGGTACAACCAGGAGACTGACGAGCTGTTCACCGGGTTTCGCGTGAGCGCCGATGACACCCTGCTCGATGTCGGCTGCGGCGATGGCGGCAATGTGTATTTCTGCGGCATGCGCGGGGCGAAGATCATCATCGCCGACATCGACGCGGCCAAGGTCGAGGCGACCCGCCAGCGCCTCAGCGATACCCCGGCACGCAACGTCGAATGCCACATCACCGACTGCAACCCGTTGCCGATCGCCGACGGCACCGCCACCCGCGTGGTGTCCACCGAAGTCATCGAGCACGTCGACGATCCGGCGCAGTTCCTTGCCGAACTGGTGCGGGTCGGCCAGTCGGGTGCACTGTACCTGTTGAGCGTGCCGCATCCCAGCTCCGAAGACCTGCAGAAGGACATCGCCTCGCCGGAGTATTTCCAGAAGCCCAATCACATTCGCGTCATCAGCGAAGACCAGTTCAAGGCAATGGTCAGCGATGCCGGGCTGGAGATCATCAGCCACAGCCAGTACGGTTTCTACTGGTCGATGTGGATGTTGCTGTTCTGGGAAGCCAAGGTCGAGTTCAGCAACCCCGATCACCCGTTGCTCGAGCATTGGGCCAACACCTGGCAAGCCGTGCTCGATTCGCCCCGAGGCGCGCAGATCAAGCAGGCGCTGGATGCGGTGGTGGCGAAAAGTCAGGTAATCATCGCCCGCAAGCCCTGAGTCACTCCTACGCGGATTTGTGTACCCTGCGTTTTTTGCATCGGCAGGGAACGGGCATTTCATGCGGTTCGGCTTTTCGATTTTGATCGCGGCGCTGCTGCTGGCCGCGTGCGAGCGGCATGACGCCGCCGCTCTCGACCAACAACTTTATATCTGGCAACGCCAATGGACCCCGGCCCATGACGCCGCCCTGCGCGACAGCCGCGAAAGTTTTTCGACCTTGCGCGTGCTGGCCTTGCAGGCGTTTCCCAATGACGGCTGGCATCGGGCACGAATCGATGCGGCGTTGCTCAGGCAGGATGGCCGGCCGCTGATCGCGGTGATTCGTCTCGACGGTCAGCTCAAGTCGCTGGATCAGGAGCAGGTCACGGCGCAGATCCTTCAGGTGCTCGCCGACTGGCAGACACAGGGGCTGACCCTGAGCGGCGTCGAGATCGACCATGACGCGGGCAACGCGCGTTTGCCGGATTACACCGAGTTCCTGACGCATCTGCGTTCGACATTGCCGGCGTCATTGCCGCTGAGCATCACAGCACTGCCGGCGTGGCTCGGCAGCCCGCAGTTGCCAGGGTTGCTGGCCACGGTCGACAGCAGCGTGCTGCAGGTGCATGCCGTCAGCGATCCGCGACGCGGCTTGTTCGACCCGGAGCAGGCGCAACGCTGGGCGAATGACTGGGCGAAGATCAGCCGCAAACCGTTTTATCTGGCACTGCCGGCCTATGGCGTGGCGCTGCTTGCGGATGCCGGTGGTGCGCCGGTGGTGGAGAGTGAGGTGCCGGTCGAGCGCGACGGGCAGCGCCGCGAACTGCTCGCCGATCCGCTGCAACTGAGTCAACTTGCAAAGGCGCTGCGCGAGGATCCGCCAGCGCATCTGGCCGGGCTGATCTGGTTTCGCCTGCCGCTGGCCAACGACCGCCGGGCCTGGAGCCTGATCACGCTGCGTGCCGTGGCCGCTGGCGACGCCTTGCGCAGCGAGCTTGGATTGAGCTTCAGCGAGCACGATGGCCTCTACGACATCCACCTCACCAATCCGGGCAATCTCGACGCGGCGTGGCCGGCGCAGTTGCGCGTCAAGGCCAATGGCTGTGAGGGCGCCGACGCACTCGCCGGTTACGCGTTGCAACAAAGCGCGGATCTGCTTACCTTCACCCGCCTGCGCGACGGTCGTTTGCCGGCGGGTGGACAACGGGCCATCGGTTGGGCGCGCTGTGCATTTATTGATCAAGGAGGTTCGCATGTTGACCCGTAACTGGCCCCGCCATCTGCTCTGCCTGAGCCTCAGCCTGCCGCTGGGTTCGGCGCTGGCTTGCGGCCCGGACTTCCCGATGCGCCTGCTCGACAATCGCGGGCAAACCCTGGCCGAACTGCCGGAGGGCAACTTCAACTTCGAGATCAGCCGCTTGGGCAAAACCATTGCCGGGCTGAAGAACGTCACCGCGGCGACTTACAATCCCGACGCCATGTACGGCGACGAAAGCGAACCTGCTGCGCTGCGCGAAAAAGCCGAACAGGTCGGTCTGAGCGCCGAGCAACAGGCGCTGGTCAAGCAACTGCGCGGCCTGACCGATGCGCGGCAGGTCGAGGCGCAGGGCGCCAGTCTGCCGGCGGAAATTCGTCTGTACGTGGCTGGCGCGGTGGCATTTGCCACGGGCGATCATCAGCTGGCCGTCGAGTACTTCAACAAGGTGCTGGCGCTGCCGGTCGATCAGCGTCCGCTGCGCAGCACCTGGGCGGCGTACTCGCTAGGACGCACCTGGTTCGCCATGAGTGCCGAGGCGAGCAACATCATCGAACCGCTGGAGCAGGCGCTCGAGGCGTTCCGTCAGGCCCGGCAGATGAGCATTGATGGCTTGAGTGATCCGCTGGAACTCGGCGTGGCCAGTCTCGGTGAAGAGGCGCGGGCGCTGCGCACGGTTGGCGACTGGAGCGGCGCCATCCAATTGTATGAGGCGCAGAACCTGCACGGCTCGGCCGTGGGTTATACCTCGCTGAAACAGCTGGTGAATGAAATGGCCGAGCTGCCCGAGCCGCAGCTGGAGAAACTGCTGATCCGTGAGCCGGTGCAGCAACTGGTCACTGCCTGGTTGATCAGTCGCATGGGCTGGTCGTTCGACGAGCAGCCGCCGAACGAAAAGAAACTGATCAAGCTGTTGCAGAACAACACCCGTGGCAGTCTGGAAAATGCTGATCGGCTGGCGGCGCTGAATTACCAACAGGGCGATTACGCCAGCGCCAAGGCGTTCCTCGAGAACGCCGGTGACGGCGGGCTGGCGTGGTGGCTGCGGGCGAAACTGGCGCTGCGTGACGGCGATAAAAATGCTGCCGCTGCGGCCTATGCCAAAGCTGCGCAGGCCTTTCCGCAGAACGAGGACTGGGGCTACCGCCGCACCCCGGACTGGAATCTGGAAACCGTCCAGCCCAAATGCCGGGTCGAGGGCGAGAGCGCGATCCTCGCCTTGCAGCGCGGTGAATACCTGCAAGCGTTCGTGCAGCTGTATCGCAGCAACAGCATCTACTGGTTCGACGCGGCGACAGTGGCCGAGCGCGTGCTGACGGTTGATGAGCTCAAGCGTTATGTCGATGACAACGTGCCGGCGCCACCGGCGCTGACCCAGCAGCAGCGCGACAATTACGTGCCGCTGCCGGTCGCTGCCAGCCTGCGCAACCTGCTGGGACGACGACTGCTGCGCGAAGGGCATTACGAGGAAGCGGTCGGCTATTTCGACAATCCCGATCTGCAGCACAGGGCTCGACTCTACGGCGAACAGCGGATCAAGGCTGACGCTGCCTGGTGGCCGAGCAAACGTGCCAGCGCCCTGTACAACGCGGCGTGGACGGCACGCGAGTGGGGCATGGATATTCTCGGTTACGAG
This sequence comes from Pseudomonas sp. Eth.TT006, assembly GCF_054456575.1. NCBI lineage: Bacteria > Pseudomonadati > Pseudomonadota > Gammaproteobacteria > Pseudomonadales > Pseudomonadaceae > Pseudomonas > Pseudomonas sp. Eth.TT006. The sequence goes on from NZ_JBTJEN010000001.1 coordinate 165,356, forward strand.
ATGGCCCCGGATTACGCGACGTTTGGCGGCAACTACAGCCTGGAAAGTACCGAGCTGAAAGTCGGGCCGTTGGTGGCTGAGGACGAAGTCAAACGCCAGAAAGCCAGTGAAGCGCAGCCGGATCAGCGTTATCACTACCGCTTTGTCGCCACCGCGCTGGCCAGTCGCGCCGCCGACAATTTGCCGCACACCAGCCAGGCGTTTGCCGCGGTGTTGTGCAACGCGGTCGGTTTCAACAGCAGTCTGGAGGAGCAAAGTGCACTGTATCGCCGTTACGTCAACGAAGGTCCGTACGTGCCTTGGGCGGTGGACTTCGGCAATCAATGTCCGTACCCGGATTTCGAAAACGCCGACAAGCGTTACGTGACCCAGGTGACCGATGCCGTGCGCAATACCTTGCGCCCGTATAAATGGCCGGTGATCGGTGTTTTGCTGCTGCTCAGTGCCGGCGCTCTGGCGTTGTTCAGTCGGCGCAAGGCACGCAAGCCCTAAGCCTGCTGGATAAAGGTCAGGCGTACGGCAAAGCCGATCAACAGGCTGCCGAACAGCCATTGCTGGACCCGCTGGGCAGTTGGACTGTGTTGCAGCCAACGGCCCAGCGCGGCGCCGGTCAGGGCGAAGGCGCTGTCGAACAACAGCCCGATGCCCACCAGCAACGCGCCGAGGACAGCGAACTGGCTGAGCACCGGCGAACCATCATTGACGATGAATTGCGGCAACAGCACCGAGCAGAACAGCAGGGCCTTGGGGTTGAGCAGATTGGTCAGCAGGCCGCGCCGGATCGCTTCGCGCCATTGCCCGTGTGTAGCGCTTTCAGGGGCTGCGGCGAGGTTCGGCACCAGGCTGCTGCGCAGACACTGAATGCCGATCCACAGCAGATACGCCGCGCCCGCCAGTCGCACCAGGTCAAAAGTCCACGGCGCTGCCTTGAACAGCGCCGCCAGGCCCAATGCCGCCAACGCCACATGACAACCGCGGGCAACCGCGAGGCCCACGGCGGTCGCCAGCGCCGCGCCGCGACCCTGGCGGGCACCGGTTTGCAGCAACAGGATCATGTCCGGACCGGGCAGCAGGAAGACCACCGCCAATGCCAGAAAAAACAGCCAGATACTCGCCATGTCGCAGCCCTTTGGTGGTCGATTCGGTGAACAGATTTTAGGGCTGAAGGGCAGGGCAGGTGCTTGCGTAGTCAGCTTCAAAAACCTGCACGATTGGCATAATCTGCGTGCTTTTCGCGCCTTTACTATCGGGATCTGCCAACCATGAAACTCGACGCTTTCGACCGCAAGATTCTCGCAGCCCTGCAACGCAACGGGCGGTTGAGCAATGTCGAACTGGCGGACGAGATCGGCTTGTCGGCGTCACCGTGCTTGCGCCGGGTGCGAATGCTGGAGGAGGCCGGGGTGATTCGCGGCTATCAGGCCAATCTGGATCGCGACGAGGTGGGGCTGGGGCTGACGGTGTTTGTCGGGGTCAAGGTCGAGCGCCACAACGACGAACAGGCCGAAGCTTTTTATGCAGCGGTCACGGCGCTGCCCGAGGTGATCTCGGCGTTTCTGGTGTCAGGGGAATCGGACTTTCTGTTGCAGGTGGTGGTGCCGGATCTGCGTGCGTATGACCGTTTTCTCAGTGGTTGCCTGCTGAAGCTGCCGGGGGTGAGCGACATTCGCAGCAATTTTGCGATTCACACGGTGAAGACGCCGGGGGCGTTGCCGTTGGGACATCTTCCGCTGTAGACCGCGTCGCCTTGGTCGCGAGCAGGCTCACTCCTGCATTTAAGCGCTTTCCAATGTTGGAATGAGCCCTGCTCGCGATAGCTGTGTCACTCGCCAAGCTACATCTGCGTCGCCATCCCCTCGACATTCATCGCCGCTTGGCGCAATGCCTCTGAACGAGTCGGATGCGGGTGGCAGGTCAGGGCGATATCTTCGGCCGAGGCGCTGAATTCCATGGCCACGCAGTATTCGCCGATCATTTCGCTGACGCTCGGGCCAACCAGGTGCACCCCGAGGATTTCGTCCGTGCGCTCGTCGGCGAGGACTTTGGCGAAACCTTCGGTTTCGTGGTTGATCTTCGCCCGGCTGTTGGCGCTGAACGGGAATTTTCCGACTTTGTAGGCGCGGCCTTCGGCCTTGAGCTGCTCTTCGGTCTGGCCCACGCTGGCCAGCTCCGGACGGGTGTAGATGACGTTGGGAATCAAGGCGTAATTGACCTCGCCGGCCTTGCCGACGATCTGTTCGACACAGGCCATCGCTTCGTCTTCGGCCTTGTGCGCGAGCATCGGCCCCGATGTCACGTCGCCGATCACCCAGACACCGGGCGCTTCGGTGCGATGCTGGCGGTTGGCGAGCATGCCGCGTTTGTCGGTGGTCAGGCCGACATTCTCCAGGCCCAGCCCTTCGGTGTAAGGGCGCCGGCCGATCGCAACCAGCACGTAGTCGGCTTCCAGCAGCTCGGCGCTGCCACCGGCAGCCGGTTCGACGCTGAGTTGCACACCGCTGGCCGAAGTGGTGGCGCTGGTGACCTTTGAGCTCAGCTTGAAGCGGATGCCTTGTTTGCTCAGCGCGCGCTGCAGGGTCTTGCCGGCCTCGCCATCGACGCCGGGACAGATGCGGTCGAGGTATTCGACCACAGTCACCTCGGCCCCGAGGCGACGCCAGACCGAGCCCAGTTCGAGACCGATCACCCCGGCGCCAATCACCACCAGATGCCTGGGCACTTCATTCAGGGAAAGCGCGCCGGTGGAATCGAGGATGCGTTGGTTGTCGATCTCGACGCCGGGCAGGGGCGTGGGTTCGGAGCCGGTGGCGATGATGATGTCCTTGGCGCTCAACTCGGTCTGGTTGCCTTGATCGTCGGTCACGCTGACTTTGCCCGGGCCGTCGATGTGGCCCCAGCCCTTGATCCAGTCGACCTTGTTCTTGCGAAACAGAAACTCGATGCCTTTGGTCAGGCCGCTGACGCTCTGGTCTTTCTGTTTCATCATTTGCGCGAGGTTGAGTTTGGGTTTGACCTCAATGCCAAGGTTGGCGAATTCCGCACCCATGGCTGCGTCGTACAGCTCCGAGGCATGCAGCAAGGCTTTGGATGGCATGCAGCCGACGTTCAGGCAGGTGCCGCCCAAGGTGGCGCGACCTTCCACGCACGCAGCTTTCAGGCCCAGTTGGCCGGCGCGAATCGCCGCGTTATATCCACCGGGGCCGCCGCCCAGAATGACCACATCATAGTGACTCATGCTCTTGCTCCTCATTGGAAATGCGCATCGCCAAGTATCGGTCGCTTAAAATTACGAACGTAATATGTGCGCTTCGGGACATTTCGGTCAAGGCTTCAGGCAAGCGACAGGTTGCACGTCTTTAGATAGGCGTATTTGTGTACGAATATTTCACGTGTTTGGTTATATGGTAACGATCAGACCGCTGAATCTATGCTTTGGGGTGATATGCAAGTCGATCTGGATGTCGATGGCACGCAAGTGACCGGATTGCCGCGCTTTCAACAAGCGGCCTCGCAGGGGCGCCGCTTGCGCCGCCTGGCTGTTGGTCTTGGCGCGTTGGCCGGGGCGGGGTGGGTGTTGGCGTTTTTTATAGGACTGTTTGCCGCGCAATCGTTGTGGCCGGCGTTGCTGGTGAATCTGAGCGCGGCAGTGCTGGTGCTGGTCGCCGGGCTGCAGTCGGCGTGGTGGGTGACCCAGTGGCGCGCACGGGTGATGAACCCGCCGGCACCAGCGATCCGGGAGTCGGAGGCAGCAGCGCCTGATGGCTGGTACGAACGGCTGCTGGAGCGTCTGAGTCAACGCGGAGTGCATCTGCTTGGGCAGATCGGCACCGCCACTCTTTGGCTCGGCGGCTGGGCAGCCTTGGTGGTGTTGAGCATCGAGCAAGTGTGGAACCTGACATTGCCAGCCGGTGCCGTCGGCCTGTCTGCAACCGTTGGCGCGGTGCTGATGCTGCTGCTGGGCTTCGGCTTGCTGGTGCTGGAACGCCAACTGGCCCAGGAAAATCCGGCGCAATGGCCGGAAGCCGCTGCCCTCAGCCAATTGGCGCGGGTGACGATCATCAGTCTGGTGCTCGGCGCGTTGTGTCTGTTATTTGCCAGCGATGCGTCTGTCTGGCCAGTGCGGCTCGCGGTGTTGATCGGTATTCTGCCGGGATTAGTCGCGATCGAGTTGCTATTGCGCGCGTTTCTGTCGGTATTCAGCCCGCGCCGTGAACAGCTCGAACCGACCCTGCTGGCGCGCAGTTTTGTCGCTGACATGCTGCGTTGGCCGCCGCAGCCGTTGCTCGCCTTGCAGCATGAATTGCACAACCGCTTTGGTATCGATCTGCGGCAGATCTGGGCGTTCAGCTACATGCGCCGGGCCTTTCTGCCGGTGCTGGCGCTGGTCGCTGCAGTCGGCTGGTTGCTCACCGGGATTCACGAAATTCCGCTGCAAGGTCGCGGTATCTACGAGCGTTTCGGTAAACCGGTGCAAGTGTTTGGCCCCGGTTTGCACGCCGGTTTGCCCTGGCCGCTGGGCCGGGTGTTGAGCGTTGAGAATGGCGTGGTGCACGAATTGGCGACCAGCGTTGGCGATACTTCGGCAGCGCCTGTTCAGGCTGATCCCGCTGAAGGTCCGGCACCGATGACCGCCAACCGCTTGTGGGATGCCAGCCACGTCAACGATAAATCCCAGGTGATTGCCAGCAGTCGCGGCGATCAGCAGAGCTTCCAGATCGTCAACATGGATGTGCGCTTTGTCTACCGCATCGGTCTGCGCGATCAGGATGCGTTGGCGGCGACCTATAACAACGCTGATGTGCCGACGTTGATTCGCAGCACTGCGAGCCGGATTCTGGTTCACGACTTTGCCTCGCGCACCCTCGATGGTCTGCTGGGCGCGGACAGGGTAGGGCTGGGCGAGGAGATCGGCCGTGCGGTGCAAGGTGATCTGCAGAAACTCGACAGCGGCGTGCAGATTCTCGCCACCGTGGTTGAAGCGATTCATCCACCCGCCGGCGCCGCCAACGCTTATCACGGCGTGCAGGCGGCGCAGATTGGCACCCAGGCGTTGATCTCCCGCGAGCGCGGTGCCGCCGCCGAAGCCAGCAATCAGGCGCAGTTGCAGGCCAGTCTTGCCCGCGATCAGGCCACTGCCAGTGCGCGTGAAGTCAGTGCGACCGCGCAGGCGGCCGACCTGAAATTCAAGGCCGAACGACAAGCGTATGCCAGCGCCGGTCAGGCGTTCGTGCTGGAGCAGTATTTCAGTCAGCTCAGTCAGGGCCTGAGCAAGGCCAAGTTGCTGGTGCTTGACCACCGTTTAGGCGGCAGCAGCAATGCGCCGACCATCGATTTGCGTACGTTCACGCTGCCGGCTGACCCGTCGCCCGCGCGCACCACCGCTCAACCAGGAGTTGCCCATTGAGCCAGTCGCACACTCACGATTCCCATGACCACAGCGGCCACGATCACGGCCACGCCGGACATCACCATCATCATGGGCATCATCACCATCACCACGGTGCGCCGGAAGAAGCGGGACCCTTCCCGTGGCGGCGCATGGGCTGGGCGCTGTTGCTGGTGGCGTTTGCCGTCGCAGCGGCGAGCCTGGTGCAAGTGCGTTCGGGGGAAGCCACGGTCATCACCCGTTTCGGCAATCCCTCGCGAGTGTTGCTTGAGCCCGGTTTGAGCTGGCGCTGGCCGGCGCCGTTCGAAGCGGCGATCCCGGTGGACCTGCGCCTGCGCACCACTTCCAGCGGCTTGCAGGATGTCGGCACCCGCGACGGTTTGCGCATCATCGTGCAAGCCTACGTGGCGTGGCAGGTGCAGGGCGATCCGGACAATGTGCAACGCTTCATGCGTGCAGTGCAGAACCAGCCGGACGAAGCGGCGCGGCAGATTCGCACGTTTGTCGGCTCGGCGCTGGAAACCACCGCCAGCAGTTTCGACCTGGCCAATCTGGTGAACACCGATGCCAGTCAGGTACGCATTGCCGATTTTGAGGCGCAGTTGCGCAAGCAGATCGATCAGCAGTTGCTGGCTACCTACGGAGTGCGTGTGGTGCAAGTCGGTATTGAACGGCTGACTTTGCCTTCAGTGACACTCACCGCCACGGTGGATCGGATGCGCGCCGAGCGTGAAACAATCGCTACCGAACGCACAGCGATTGGCAAACGCGAAGCGGCGCAGATTCGTTCGGCTGCCGAGCGTGATGCGCGAATTGTCCAGGCCGATGCCACGGTGAAAGCCGCGGAAATCGAAGCGCAATCGCGAGTCGAAGCCGCGCAGATTTATGGTCGCGCGTATGCCGGTTCGCCGCAGCTGTACAACCTGCTGCGTTCACTCGATACCCTCGGCACCATCGTTACGCCAGACACCAAACTGATCCTGCGCACCGATGCTGCGCCGTTCCGCGTGCTGGTGGACGGCCCGCCAACTGTCGATAACAAAGCCGGATCGCAACCATGAGTGATGAAGTTCCACGTGGAACACAGGCATTGAGCAGTCCGTGGATTCAGGCCGGACGCTTGGCTTTTTTCGCTCTGTACGCGGTGACAGTATTGGCTGCATTGGCCTGGGCGTTTTCCAATGTGCGGCAGATCGATCCGCAGAATCGCGCTGTGGTTTTGCACTTCGGCGCGCTCGAGCGCATCCAGAATGCCGGCCTGTTATTGGCTTGGCCGCAGCCATTCGAGCAAGTGGTATTGCTGCCCGCGGCGGATCGGGTGATTGAGCGTCGAGTGGAAAATCTGCTGCGCAGCAGTGACGCAATCAAGGCTGATCGGATGGCGACTTTCGCCACACCGCTGAGCGATGCCTTGGCCGGTTCCGGTTATTTGCTGACCGGTGACGCGGGAGTCGTGCAGCTGGATGTGCGGGTGTTTTACAAAGTCACCGACCCTTACGATTTCGTGTTGCAGGGTGATCACGTGTTGCCTGCTCTGGATCGGTTGGTCACCCGCAGCGCGGTGGCTCTGACCGCTGCGCGGGATCTGGACACGATTCTGGTGGCTCGACCGGAGTTGATCGGTGCCGACAATCAGGCCGCCGAACGCCGCGAACGTCTGCGCGGCGATCTGGTGCAAGGTATCAACCAGCGCTTGGCTGAACTGAAGGCGAGCGGGCAGGGCATCGGCATCGAAGTAGCGCGGGTCGACGTGCAGTCGAGTCTGCCGGATCCCGCTGTCAGCGCTTTCAATGCGGTGCTGACCGCCAGTCAGCAAGCCGACAAAGCAGTGGCCAACGCACGCACCGAGGCGGAAAAACTCACCCAGAGCGCCAACGAACAAGCCGACCGCACCTTGCAGGTGGCTCACGCCCAAGCCGGCGAACGGCTGGCGAAAGCTTCCGCCGACACTGCCACCGTGCTGAGCCTGGCGAAAGCGCAGCAGCAGGGCACCGACCCGCAGATGCTTCTGCGTCTGTACCGCGAACGCATGCCGAAAATTCTCGGCCAGGCCGGTTCGATAACCACGGTGGATCCGAAAGACGATTCCCGCCTGATCATTCAGGGAGCCAGTAAATGACTGCGACCACTGCTGCACCGAGCCTGTTGTCCTCGGCCGAACAGCGCCGCGCCGCACGGCAATTGACCCTGGCCATGCTCGCCCTTGGCTTGCTCGGTCTTGGCCTGATCTGGCGTTGGCTGGTACCGGAACAAACCGGCGTCAGTCAGTTGCTGCTCGGGTTTGCTTCTTTATTGGTTGCAGTGCCGGTAATGCGTTCGGCGTGGTACAGCCTGCGCTATCCGAGCCTGCACGGCATTACCGATCAACTGATCGCCCTGGCCATGCTCGGCGCCTGGGCGACCGGCGATCTGCTGACCGCCGCGTTGTTGCCGATCATCATGATCTTCGGCCACGTGCTGGAAGAGCGCAGCGTGATCGGCTCGCAGGAAGCGATTCATGCCCTCGGTCAATTGACCCGCAGCCACGCGCGCAAGATTCAGGCGGACGGCTCGATCATCGAAGTCGATAACGGCACGCTCCGACCCGGCGACACTGTGGAGGTGCGCGCCGGTGATCGGGTGCCGGCGGATGGCCGGGTGCTGTTCGGCCAGGCCAGTCTCGACACGGCGTCGATTACCGGTGAATCGGTCCCGGTTGAAACGGCGGCGGGTATGACGGTGTTCGGCGGGGCGATCAACCTCGACGGGCTGCTGCGCATTGAAGTGACTCGCACAGGTGACCAATCGACGCTGGGCAAGGTCATCGCGCTGATGCAAAACGCCGAGCGCTCGAAACCACCGATCACTCGTCTGCTTGAGCGCTATGCCGGCAGCTATATGGTGCTGGTGTTGTTGTTGGCGGCGGTGACCTGGTTTGTCACCAACGACGCGCAAGCGATGCTCGCGGTGTTGGTCGCGGCGTGCCCTTGTGCCTTGGTGCTGTCGGCACCGGCCACGGCGATCGCCGGGGTGGCGGTGGCGGCACGGCACGGCATTCTGATCCGCAGTTCGGCGTTCCTCGAAGAACTGGCGGACCTGACCTCGCTGGTGGTCGACAAGACCGGCACCCTGACGTACGGCACCTTGCGCTTGCAATCGATCAGCAGCCCGCATTTGGACCAGACCTCTGTAATGGCGCTGGCCGCCAGCCTTGGCGCGGCCAGCAGTCACCCGGTCAGCCGCGCCTTGGCCGGGTTGGTCAGCCAGGAACAGAGCCTGCCATTGACCGACATTCATGAGCGTCAGGGCCTCGGCGTGGTGGCCATGACCGGGCAGGGCGAAGCGGCGCTGGGGCGTCCCGAATTGTTCGCGCAACTGGGCATTGCTACCACGCCGGTGCCCGAGCATGACGGACCCATTGCCGGGTTGGCTTTGAACGGTGAGTTTGTCGCCTGGCTGTTGCTGGCCGACAGCGTCAAGCCGGAAGCGCGGTTCGCCCTCAGTGAATTGCGCGAGCTGGGTCTGGGGCGCCAGTTGTTGCTCACTGGTGACCGCCAGAGTGTTGCGCAGAACTTGGCTCGGGAGGTTGGCCTGCAGGAAGTGCAAGCTCAAGCGCTGCCCGAGGACAAGCTCAACCGCGTGCTCAAAGAGATCGACAACGGTTTCCGGCCGATGGTGGTGGGCGACGGCATCAATGATTCGCTGGCGCTCAAGGCCGGGGTGGTCGGTGTCGCGATGGGCGCGGGCGGCGCTGATATTGCGCTGGCTTCGGCGGATATCGTGCTGATCGGCAGCGACCTGCGGCGCCTCGGCACCTGTGTGCGGCTCAGTCGCCAATGCCGGCGGACGTTGCAGGTCAACGTTATCATCGGTCTGGGCTGGACCCTGGCGATCGTGGTGTTCGCGGCTTTTGGCTGGCTCGGGGCCGCGGGGGCGATGATCGCTGCGTTGTTGCATAACCTCAGCACACTGCTGGTACTGGGCAATGCCGGGCGTTTGTTGCGGTTTCAGGAGCCGTTGCTCAAGCTCCAGGACGATCAATGAAATTATTTTTTGTACCGCTGTAACGCCGTCGGGGCAGCCCTCTCTAGTGCTATGTCGGGACTGAACAACCTTCCAGCCGACACCCCTGACGCTTACCGAGGATATAAAAATGACCATCAAAACCGCTGCTGCTGGTGCTGCTCTCGCTTTGGCTGCTGCCACGATGTTTGCCGGTGTCGCCACCCAGGCCATGGCAGCCGATGCTCAGGTTCACTGCTACGGCGTGAACGCCTGTAAAGGCCAGAACGACTGCAAGACCAAGGACCATGCGTGCAAAGGCATGGGTTCCTGCAAGGGCCAGGGTTTCAAAGCCATGACTCAGTCGGCCTGTGAAAAGGCCGGCGGTAAGGTCGGCGAATAAGCCACCGGTGAGTGTTGCCGCAGCGGGTGACACCGCTGCGGCCACTTTGCAAAGGAGTCCTGGCATGTCAGCTTCCGTTCCTTTCCTGGGTTATGGCCTGGGATTGCGCAGCACCTATTACCAACAGATCCTCGAACAGTTGCCGGCTGTGGACTGGTTCGAAGTGGTCTCGGAAAACTTCATGGTGCAGGGCGGTAAAGCCTTGTACTTCCTCGACGCCATCGCCGAACGCTATCCGCTGGTGATGCATGGCGTGTCTCTGTCCATCGGTGGGCCGCATGCCCTCGATCCAGACTATCTCAAACAGCTCAAACAACTGGCCGATCAGGTCAAACCGGCATGGATCTCCGATCACCTGTGCTGGAGCCGCGGCAACGCCCATCAACTGCATGATCTGCTGCCGCTGCCGTACACCGAAGAGAGTCTTGAATACATCGCCGCTCGCGTGGCGCAGGTACAGGACGTGTTGCAGCGGCCACTCGTGCTGGAGAACGTGTCCAGTTACGTGCGCGCCGCCACCGATGACTTCACCGAGTGGGAGTTTCTGCAGGCGCTGAGTCAGGTCAGCGGTTGCGAGTTGTTGCTGGACGTCAACAACGTCTATGTCAGCTCGCGCAATCACGGTTTCGATCCGTGGACATTCATTCAGAGTCTGCCCAAGGACAAGGTGCGCCAACTGCATCTGGCCGGGCATAGTGACTACGGCGACTACGTGATCGATACCCACGATCATCCGGTCAGTGATCCGGTGTGGGCGCTGTACCGACGCACCTTGGAGCACTTCGGGCCGGTGGCGACGCTGCTGGAGCGCGATGATCATTTTCCGCCGTTCGAAGAACTGCTCGACGAACTGCAAAAGGCCAGAGTATTGGGGGACAAGGTTCTGGCCGGGAGACAGTCATGCGCCTGAACGAATGGCAATTGGCATTTGAGGCGTTTCTGCTGAACGAGGACGCGACGCCGCCTGCGGCTCTGAGTACCAGTCTGATCGGCGGCCCGACGCTGGATGTCGACACCGGGCTGGCGATTTATCACAACGCCTACAACGCGCGGCTGATCGAGGTGCTGCGTAATGACTTCCCCGCCATCCTGCATTGGCTGGGGGACGAAGAGTTCGATGCACTCGCGTCTTCTTACCTCCGTCAGTATCCATCGCAGCATTACAGTCTGCGCTGGCTCGCTCAGGATTTCGCGGAGTTCATCCGCGAGCATCTGGTGCCGGAGCAGAGCGCACCGTTGAGCGAATTGGCGACCCTGGAATGGGCATTCACCCTGGCGTTTGACGCGCCGCATGGTGTGCCATTGACGATTGCGGCGATGGCCGGTTTTTCTCCGCAGGAATGGCCCGCGCTGCAGGTCAAACCGACGCCATCGTTGCAGTGGCTGGAGCAGCGATTCAACAGCCTGGCCCTATGGCGCGCGGTCAAAGAGGAAACCGATTTCCCCAACAGCGAGGCGCTTGAAGCGCCGCAAGTGTGCCTTATCTGGCGCAGTGATCTGCTGTGCAATTACCGCAGTCTGCAGCCGGCGGAAGCGCATGCACTCGATGGCATGCTCACGCTGGATTGGAATTTCGCCGAACTGTGCGCCGAGTTGGCAGTCATCTATGGTGAGGGCGCGCCACTTCAAGCCGTTACCTGGTTAAAGCAGTGGGTGCATGACGGCATGCTGGAGCGTCTGCAACGATAGTTTCGGCCAATCAAATCGATAGCCTGCTATTTTTCAAGGATGGTCTACCCTCAGAGCTGACGTCTGAAACAGGGGGATTTTCCATGCTCGCGCAACTTCCACCGGCCTTACAGAATCTGCACCTTCCGCTTCGCTTGCGACTCTGGGATGGCCATGAGTTCAATTTGGGGCCGACCCCCAGTGTCACTATCGTCGTCAAGGACCCGACGATGGTCAGCCAGCTTACCCATCCAAGTCTCGACGCGCTGGGGGCGGCGTTTGTCGAAGGCAAACTGGAACTGGAAGGCTCGATCAGCGAGGTGATCAGGGTCTGCGACGAATTGAGCAGCGCCTTGCTCGATGAAGATGACGACGCTCAGCCGGTGCGGACGGTGCACGACAAGGAAACCGACGCCAAAGCCATTTCCTATCATTACGACTTGTCCAACGCGTTCTACCAGCTGTGGCTGGACAGCGACATGGCGTATTCCTGCGCATATTTCGAAACCGGCAGCGAAACCCTCGAACAGGCGCAGCAAGCCAAATTTCGCCATCTGTGTCGCAAGCTGCGCTTGCAGCCTGGCGACTATCTGCTGGATGTCGGTTGCGGTTGGGGTGGTCTGGCACGTTATGCCGCCCGTGAATTCGGCGCCAAGGTGTTTGGCATTACCTTGAGCAAGGAGCAACTGGAGCTGGCCCGCGAGCGGGTCAGAGCCGAAGGCCTGGAGGGTCAGGTCGAACTGCAATTACTCGACTATCGCGATCTGCCGCAGGACGGGCGCTTCGACAAGGTGGTGAGTGTCGGTATGTTCGAGCATGTCGGCCACGCCAACCTCGCCGAATACTGCAAAGTCCTGTTCGGTGCGGTGAAGGAGGGCGGTCTGGTGATGAATCACGGCATCACCGCCAAACACACCGATGGTCGTCCGGTTGGGCGCGGTGCCGGCGACTTTATCGAGAAATACGTATTCCCCAACGGTGAGCTGCCGCATCTGGCGATGATCTCCGCCGAGATCAGCGAAGCCGGGTTGGAGATCGTCGACGTCGAAAGCCTGCGCCTGCATTACGCGCGCACGCTGGACCATTGGAGCGAGCGTCTGGAAGACAACCTCGAAGCGGCAGGGAAACTGGTGCCGGATCAGGCATTGCGCATCTGGCGCCTGTATCTGGCCGGGTGTGCCTACGCGTTCGCCCGCGGCTGGATCAATCTGCACCAGATTCTGGCGGTGAAGGCGCATCCCGATGGCAGCCATGAACTGCCGTGGACTCGCGACGACATCTATCACCCTTGAGATCTGATGCGGTTCTCTTTCAGAGAATCGGTGAAATAAGCCGGGCGATCCGCATGCCGAGCTGTTGCAGGCGGTGGATCTCCCGGCTTTCTTCTTTGGCGACTTCGTAGGCCTGCTCGAAGTCATCGTTGAGCATCTGTTCCACATGGGCGGCAAACACGCTGTCGACGGTCAGCAGCATCACTTCGAAATTCAGCCGGAACGAACGGTTATCCAGATTGGCGCTGCCGATGGCGCTGATCTCACTGTCGATCAACACCACTTTCTGATGCAGGAATCCAGGTTCGTAGCGGAACACCCGCACCCCGGCGCGCACCGCTTCGAACGCATACAGGCTGGACGCGGCATAGACGATGCGATGATCGGGACGCGAGGGCAGCAGCAGACGCACATCGACACCGCGCAGCACCGCCAGGCGCAACGCGGCGAACACGGCTTCATCGGGAATGAAGTACGGGCTGGTGATCCACACTCGCTCGGTCGCTGCGTGAATCGCTTCGACGAAGAACAGCGAACAGGTTTCGTAAGCATCAGCCGGGCCGCTCGCCAGCAATTGGCAGAGCACGCCGTCTTCCGGGTAGACATCCGGCAGGATCAGCGGTGGCAAGGTACGCGCAGCCCAGAACCAGTCCTCGGCAAACGATTCCTGCATGCAGGCCACCACGGGACCGCGGACTTGAACGTGGGTATCGCGCCAGGGCGCCAAGGGCGGCTTCTCGCCCAGGTATTCATCACCGACGTTGTGCCCGCCGACGAAACCGAGCACACCATCGACCACGACGATTTTGCGGTGGTTGCGGAAATTCACCTGAAACCGATTGAGCCAGCCGCTGCGGGTGGCGAAGGCTTTGACCTCGACGCCGCCATCGCGCAGGGCCTGTACGTAGCTGTGGGGCAGGGCATGGCTGCCGATGCGGTCGTAGAGCAAATGAATCGCCACGCCTTCGGCAGCCTTTTTCAGCAACAGGTCACGCAAGGTTTGACCGAGGCGGTCGTCGTGGATGATGAAGAACTGAATCAGCACGGCTTCGCGGGCCTGCTCGATCGCCTGAAAGATAGCGGCGAAGGTCGCGTGGCCATTCACCAGCAATTGCACCTGATTGTTCGCCAGGCATGGCATGCGCCCCAGCTTGGGCATGGCGCGAAGCGAGGCGTAGGCATTCGAAGCATGGGCGGCGAGGGCTTCTTCGACCCACGGGCGCCAGTTCAATTCGGAGATTGCCTGGCGCATTTGTTCGTTGGCCTGGCGTCGCGCCTTGATGTAGCCGTCGAAGGTGCTTCGACCGAAAACCAGATAAGGAATGAGGGTCAGGTAGGGGATGAAAATAAGCGACAATGCCCAAGCGATCGAGCCTTGCGCGGTGCGTACGGTCAGCACCGCGTGGATTGCGGCGATCAGGCCGAGGCTATGGATCAAGGCGATCAGATAACCAAAGATGTGCGGTCCGAAATAATCCATGGGGCAGCCATGCTCCTGACGATTCAATGCCTAACAGACCATGTTCCGACACGATTGTCGCTATTTAATTGGCCCATGAACCGAAGCCAATGGCCGGCGTCTAACGGCCACTACTGATCAGGAGTTTTTCGATGAACGTTCGTCTGCTGGGTTTGGCGCTGGGCCTGGGTTTGGCAATGCCGGTGATTGCGCAGGCGCAAATGCTGCAGCCGGGTTTGTGGGAAATGACCTCGAGCAACGTCAAGGTCGATGACCAGCCCATGGATGTGCAATCGATTCTCGGCCAATTGCAAGGTCAGATGACCCCGCAACAGCGCGCACAACTGGAGAAGAACGGGATCAATATCGGCGGCAAAGGCATCCGTGCCTGCCTGACGCCGCAGCAGGTGGCGACCAACGATATCCCGCTATCCGATCCGCAATCGGGCTGCAAACAGCAGATCACCGACCGCACCGGCAATCAGTGGAAATTCCGCTTCAGTTGCCCGAAAGCCCAAGGCACGGGCGTAGCCACATTCAAGAGCGACCGCGAGTTCACCACTGTGGCCAACGGCACGTTCAACGCCATCGGCATCAACCAGAAGGGCAGCCTGGAAACCCGCGCGGTGTGGTTGGGTCAGGATTGCGGCACGGTTAAACCAAGATCATAAGAGCTTCGCAAGCAAGCGCGCTCCCACCATTGGAATGCATTTCCCTGTGGGAGTGAGCTCGCGAAAGCGTTTTGATGATCAGCGCATAAACCGCAGCGGCAGCCCCTGACATCCCTCGTTAACACGCTGTTCATGCCAGGCAATCTGTCCCGACACCAGCGTGGTATTCACCCGATACCGGAAAGTCCTGCCGGCAAACGGGCTCCAGCCGCACTGCGACAGAATCGGTTGCCGAGCCACCTCCAGCGCCGCTGGTTCCACCAACACCAGATCCGCCCAATACCCTTCACGCAAATAACCCCGATCCGGAATCGCAAACAGATCCGCCACCCGGTGGCTGGTCTTCGCCACGAGTGTGGTGATCGGCAGCACGCCATCCGCCACCAGTTCCAGCAGCGCCGGCAATGCCTGCTGTATAAGCGGCAAACCCGAAGGCGCCTCGGCATACGGGCGCTGTTTTTCCGCCCAGGTGTGCGGGGCGTGATCGCTGCCGATCACATCCAGTCGATTGCTCAGCAACGCCGCGCGCAGGGCATCGCGGTCGGTTTGGGTCTTGATCGCCGGATTGCATTTGATCAGATTGCCCAGGGCTGGATAGTCGCGGTCATCTAACAGCAGGTGATGCAGACAAACTTCGGCGCTGATGTGTTTTTGTGCGAGCGGCTTGTCCTCGAACAACGCCAGCTCGCGGGCGGTGGTCAGGTGCAAGACATGCAGGCGGGTGCCGTGCCGTTTCGCCAGTTCCACGGCCAGGGAAGAGGAGCGGTAGCAGGCT
Source organism: Pseudomonas sp. Eth.TT006 (assembly GCF_054456575.1). Classification (NCBI taxonomy): domain Bacteria; kingdom Pseudomonadati; phylum Pseudomonadota; class Gammaproteobacteria; order Pseudomonadales; family Pseudomonadaceae; genus Pseudomonas; species Pseudomonas sp. Eth.TT006. The sequence continues at coordinate 180,970 of NZ_JBTJEN010000001.1, forward strand.
TCGGCATCACGAATCAGCGCATGGATATTGGCTGGCAGGTGTTCACCAAAGTGTTCGTGTAAACGGCCAGCGTTGGCCTCGATGCTCGGCGTGTGTTCGCAGTGCGCCAATAGAATCGTCGGCACTTCGGCGAACAGGCGCTCAAGTATCTGCGGATCATCCACCAGCATGTTGCCGGTGGACGCCCCCATGAACACTTTGACCCCGGCCACTTCACTGGGATTGAGCGCGGCGACGGTGTCGAGATTGTCCTGACTCACGCCGAAGTGGAAGCCATAGTTGGCCACCGAATTAATTGCTGCGCGGCGCTTTTTATCGGCCAATGCTTCGAGGGTGAGGGTGGCCGGCTGAGTGTTGGGCATGTCCATGAAACTGGTAATGCCGCCGGCCACCGCTGCTCGTGACTCGGTATAAATACTCCCCTTGGCCGGCGCGCCCGGCTCGCGAAAATGCACCTGGTCGTCGATCATGCCCGGCAACAGCCACTGCCCCCGGGCGTCGATTTCCACGCGGGCATTTTCGCCGTCGATGCTGCGCGCGATCTTGACGATGCGGCCATGGCTGACCAACAGATCACCGTCGAACTCGCGACCTTCGTTGACCAGTCTGGCATTGCGAATCAGCACGCTGCTCATGGTTCAAAACTCGTTCTGCAAGGCTTTGTAGCCGCGCACCAGATCGACGTTGGTGCGCGCCACGTCTTCGGAAAATTCCGAGGCGCTGACACTCACCGGCGGGAATTGCGTGAGGTCGGTATTGGGACCGATGCGGGTGGTGGAGGGTACGTAGAACGCGTCGGGCAAATCGCGGCCATCGACCACCGAGTTGTGGCGCACCACGCAGCCGTCACCGACCATGCAATTGAACAGTACGCTGTTGAAGCCGATGAACACGCGGTCGCCGACCACGCACGGTCCATGCACGATCGAACGGTGAGCGATCGAGGTGAATTCACCGATGGTTACGGCGGCACCGGATTTTGAGTGGATCACTACGCCGTCCTGGATGTTCGAATTGGCGCCGATAATGATTGGCTCCATTGAACCTGCCGCGTCTACCTCGTCCGCGCGAATCACAGCGTAGGGGCCGACGAACACGTTCTCGCCAATGATCACCTTGCCGCAGATGATCGCGGTTTTGTCGACGTAGGCCGACTCGGCAATTTGCGGCAAATCGCCTGAAGGATTTTTGCGGATCATGGTTGGCTCAGTGCGTTGTAAAGGGTGTTGAGGTTGTATTCGAACAGGCCGGCGAAACTGCTGGCCGGGCCACTGGCGGCGAGGGCATCGGAGTACAGCGTGCCACCAATGTGCGCGCCGCTTTCCTCTGCAATCTGCTTGAGCAGGCGCGCGTCCTTGATGTTTTCCATGAACACCGCTTTGACCTTGGCCTGACGGATCTGGGTTATCAGTGCTGCGACTTCGGCGGCCGACGGTTCTCGCTCGGTGGACAATCCTTGCGGGGCCAGGAAGTCGATCCCGTAGGCCTGGCCGAGATAACCGAAGGCATCGTGGCTGGTGACGATCTTGCGATTGCCCGGCGGCAGTGAGCCGAGCTTGGTCTTGGCCTCTGCGAGCAGGGCGTAAATCTGCTTCCGGTATGTCTGGCTGTTGTGCTGGTAGTCGGCCGTGTTCGCCGGATCGGCTGTGATTAAAGCCTTGGTGATGTTGGCGACGTACAGCTCGGCGTTGGCCAGGTTGTGCCAGGCATGGGGGTCGGGAATCGTCTCGCCGTCTTCATCCAGCGAGCGTGGAATCACACCGTGGCTGGCACTGATGAGCGGAGTTTGGGTGCCGGTACTGGTCACCAGGCGATCAAGCCACGGCTCGAAACCGAGGCCGTTCTTGAAGATAAGTTTGGCCTTGAGCAGCGCCTTGGCGTCGTCCGGGGTTGGCTCATAAGTGTGTGCGTCGGCATCCGGACCGACCAGGTTGGTGATCTGCACATGCTCGCCCCCTACCTGATGCACCATGTCGGCGAGAATGCTGAAGCTGGTGACCACCGGCAATTTTTCCGCCGCCGACAACGACATCGACAGCAGCAAGCTGAACAGCACGAGTAAAACGCGCATCGGAAAACACCTCATCGGGACGTGAGCGAAGGAGGGCGGCGCAGCAGACCGTGGACCGGTCCAAACACCACCGACAGCAAATAGCCGGCACCGGCGACCAGCACGATGGCCGGGCCGCTGGGCAGCGAGTAGTCAAAAGACAGCAATAATCCGAGCCACACCGACAGACAGCCGATGATCGCCGCAATGGTGATCAGCAGCGGCAGGCGTCGGCTCCAGAAGCGCGCTGCCGCCGCCGGCAACATCATCAGGCCGACCACCATCAACGCACCGATGGCCTGGAAGCCGATCACCAGATTGAGCACAACGAGGGTCAGGAATACGCCGTGGGCGAGGGGACCGAGGCGGCTGACGGTTTGCAGGAATAAAGGGTCGAGGGTGTCGAGCAGCAGCGGTTTGTAGATCACTGCCATGGCGATCAGACTGATTGCCGAGACCCATAACATGCCGTGAAGCGTAGGGCCGTCGACCGCCAATGCCGAGCCGAACAACAGGTGCAGCAGGTCTAAACGTTTACCGGCGATGCCGAGGATCAACACACCACTTGCGAGCGAGATCGGATAGATCGCGGCGAGGCTGGCGTCTTCACGCAGACCGGTGCGGCGGGTGATCCACGCGGCCAGGCCGGCCATGCTCAGTCCGGCGCCCAGACCACCCAGCGTTAACGCCGGCAGACTCAGGCCGGCGAACCAGAAGCCCAGTGCCGCACCGGGCAGGATGCCGTGGGCGACGGCGTCGCCGATCAGGCTCATGCGCCGCAGGATCAGGAACACCCCGAGTGGGGCGGTACTGCAGGCTAATACCAATCCGCCGAGCAGCGCCCGGCGCATAAACACGAACTCGGTGAACGGTTGCCAAAGGTGGGTGAGGGTGAGCATCAGGCCACCTGCGTGTCAGGTGTTTGCTTGATGAGTTCGGCGCTGGCGCCGAACGTGCATTCACGGTTTTTGATCAACAGTGTCTGCGGGATGTGTTGGCGGACGGCGGCGAGGTCGTGGCAGACCACCAGTATTGTTCGCCCTTCGGCGTGCCAGGCGTGGATATGCTGCCAGAGCAACTGCTGGCCCAATTCATCGAGAGCGGCGTGGGGTTCGTCGAGGAGCAGTAACGGCGCGTCCGCCAGACTCAAACGGGCGAGCAGTGCGCGTTGTAGTTCTCCGCCGGAGAGGGCCATCAGCGGGCGTTTTTCCAGTCCGCTCAAGTGCCAGTTATCGAGTGCGTTGCTCAGGCGTTGCGCGCGCAGTTGTTTCGACAATCGACGCCCCCAAAAACCGGCGGCTACCAGTTCTTCCAGGCTGATGGGGAATTGGCGGTCGAGGTGTTGCTGTTGTGGCAGGAACGACAATCCACCCTGGCGTGGCACACCTAGCTCAACTTTTCCGGATAAGGGTTTCTGCAAGCCAGCGATGACTTTTAGCAGACTGCTTTTACCGCAGCCGTTGGCGCCGATGATGGCGCTCAGGCTGCCGCTTTCCAGCGTGACAGTCAGTGGTGAGGTCAGCGGTTGGCCTTGAGCACCCCAGCTCAGGGTTTGGCAGCGAATCATGCGCGCTCCCGATGCCAGTGACTTTCGGCAACTGCATCGTGGGCGTGCAGGCTTTCGGCATGGATCACCCGCAAGCGGAAGCCGCTGACGCCAGGAGTGCGACGCAGAGCCAGATTGAGCCGCCGCGCGGCATCTTCGCAGAACATCAGGTTCTGCCCATTGGCCAGCGCGAAGGCTTGTTCGTCGGCGCGTTTCACCGCGGTTTGTACGGCGGTGCCGAGCGCGGCTTCGGCGTCGTTGATGATCACGCTCAGGGGCAGTTCGTCGATGAACTCTTCCAGATGGATATGCAGTTGGGCGGCACTGCGTTGGCTGTGCGGGGTTGCGACAATGCCTTGGGTTGATCCAAGCCAGGCCAAAACTTCGGCGTGCTGCAATGGCTGGTTGGCAAAGTCATCAATGAATTGCTGCTGGATCAACTGCCGGGCTAATGCTGCTGAACATGGACAAGTTGAGGAGTAGGGCACATCGATTTTCAGTTCCACGTGGAACACTGCGTTTTCCAGGCTGGCAGAAATACTCACTGGGTAGCTCTTCCAGCCGGACAGTGGGCTGATCAATGCCGGCCTTTTCAGCAGCGCTTCGCTGTGGATGTTCAGATAGGCGTTGCTGGATAAACCTTCGTGGCTATCCAGAAAGGCATCCAATACCTGACGCAAAGCCTGTGGCGACAGGTTCTTTCGTTCAAGCGGTTCCAGAGCCAAATATAAGCGTGACATGTGAATACCGCGCGCCTCGCCATCGTCCAGACTGACGCCCGCATCAGCCTTCGCGTTCAAGCGTTGTCCGTCCAGTAAAACCGGCAAGGCAATGCCGCGCATTCCCACCCACTCAAGCGGAAGTGCTTGGCGAGCGGCTTGGGTGGCGATATCCGGAAGTGTCAGCGAATTCATGTTCGAGATCATCGTGTTGATTGAATTGAATGTTACATTATAACAATTCGAATCACGATGCTTTTTTATGAACGGGTTTTCATATGCACAGACGCCATTTGCTCAGTTTGTTTCTGGCCAGCGCAGCTTTAGCTTTGCCCTTCGGCGCATCCGCTACTCAAGTGCGCAATGCGCGGCTCTGGCGTTCGGATGAAAAGCTGCGATTGGTCTTCGATTTAAGCGGCCCGGTGCGCTACAAAACGTTCACTCTAAGCGCACCGGAGCGATTGATCATTGATCTGTCCGGGACGAACTTGAGTGGTGATTTCAGTCAGTTAACGCTGGCCGATACGGCCATTCGCTCTATCCGCTCCGGGCACTATGGTCAGGGTGATACCCGCATCGTTCTTGATCTGAACAATCCGGTGCGGTTGAACAGCTTTCTTTTGACACCTCAGGATGGTCAGGGACACCGCTTGGTTCTGGATCTGGTAAATGCCAAACAGATATCAAATACGGCAATGGTTCCACGTGAAACACCCACGAATAAGCCTCATGCCAAACGCGACATCATCGTCGTGGTCGACCCCGGACATGGTGGCAAAGACCCCGGCGCGGTCGGTGCCAAGGGTGAGCGGGAAAAAGATGTGGTGCTCTCGATCGCCCAGTTGCTCGCCAAACGCCTGAAAAAGGAAAAAGGCTTCGACGTAAAACTGGTGCGCAATGACGACTTTTTCGTGCCTCTGCGCAAGCGTGTGGATATCGCCCGCCAGCACAAGGCTGACATGTTCATCTCGGTGCACGCCGATGCCGCGCCACGTCTGACCGCGTCAGGCGCATCGGTGTATTGCCTGTCAGAAGGCGGCGCAACATCGGCGACAGCGCGCTTCATGGCGCAGCGCGAGAACGGCGCCGATCTGCTTGGCGCCACCAGTCTGCTCAATCTCAAGGACAAGGATCCGATGCTCGCCGGCGTAATCCTCGACATGTCGATGAATGCCACCATCGCCGCGAGCTTGCAACTCGGCAGCACCGTGCTGGGTAGTCTGCAAGGCATCACCACGCTGCACCAGAAGCGCGTGGAACAGGCGGGATTCGCTGTGTTGAAGTCGCCAGATGTGCCGTCGATTCTGGTGGAAACCGGCTTCATTTCAAACGCGCGTGACAGCCAGCGTTTGGTGACGGCCCGCCATCAGCAAGCGATCGCTGACGGTTTGTTCGAAGGATTGCAGCGCTACTTTCAGAAGAGCCCACCCGTTGACAGCTACATCGCTTGGCAGCAGGAGCAGCAAAAAGCGCAGGTTTAACAGCCAGTGATCCGGCTGCAGGTGAATTTAGCGCTGCTACCTCCCGAGCTGGAGAAGCGATTGATCGTGGTCCAGCCGACTCGGCGAGTGTAGCCAACCCAGGCTTCCCCGTCCGAAGCAATCCCGGTGAAGAACGTCAATTGACCGAAACGGCTGTTGGTTTGCGCCCAGTAGCGTTTGCCGTCCCTTTCGAAGCCGCGCAGGTAGATCGTGCTACCCACGGTGTTCACGCTGTAGGCATTGCCTTGCGCATCGACACAAGCCAGCAGATTGGCGCTTTGTGTGCAGTTGGCGAGCAGTGGTATTTGTCCCAAAGCGTCGGCCGTCAACAAAGCAAGGTTGAACAAAGAGCATTTCAAGGCTGACTTCATCATGGTTCTCGACGGGCAATTGCACGCAGCTTCATGTTCTTTGTCGATTTGGGCAAGAGCAGGTCTGGCGTATCCACATTGTTATACTATAACATAAAATCAAATTGAGCCTGAGCTTGCCGATTTAACGCGTCTGCTTCTGCCGTAGCGCTGGTTTGAAGCCTGAGAACGCGGTGCGTTTAGCCAATGTTCGGCATAAACGCCCATCGGTCCCAACCTGATGAGGATTATCCAATGTCATCGCCACTTCCCGTGACCGTTCTGTCGGGCTTTCTTGGCGCCGGAAAAAGTACACTTTTAAATTACGTACTACGTAATCGCGATGAGTTGCGCGTCGCTGTTATCGTCAATGATATGAGCGAAATCAACATTGATGGCAGCGAAGTTCAGCGTGATGTCAGCCTGAATCGTGCTGAAGAGAAACTAGTGGAAATGAGCAACGGCTGCATCTGCTGTACGTTACGCGAGGACTTGCTGGAAGAAGTCAGCAAGCTCGCTCGCGAGGGACGTTTCGATTATCTGCTTATCGAATCCACCGGCATTTCCGAACCGCTACCGGTCGCCGAAACCTTTACCTTCCGCGATGAGCAAGGCCAAAGCCTCGCCGACGTTGCTCGTCTCGACACCATGGTCACGGTAGTCGACGGCATGAATTTCCTCCTGGACTACCAGGCCGCAGAGAGCCTCGCGTCCCGTGGCGAAACATTGGGGGAAGAAGACGAGCGCTCGATCACCGACCTGCTGATCGAGCAAATCGAGTTCGCCGACGTACTGTTGATCAGCAAAATCGACCTCATCAGCCAGCAGGAGCGTGACGAACTTACGGCAATCCTCAAGCGCCTGAATGCCCAGGCGGAAATTATCCCGATGGTGATGGGCGAGGTGCCATTGAAAAAAATCCTCAACACCGGCCGTTTCGACTTCGACAAAGCCGCCCAGGCTCCAGGTTGGTTGCAGGAATTGCGCGGTGAACATGTGCCGGAAACCGCCGAGTACGGCATCGCTTCCACGGCTTACCGCGCGCGCCGGCCGTTCCACCCACAGCGCTTCTACACCTTCATCGACCGTCCATGGACCAACGGCAAATTGCTGCGCTCCAAAGGTTTCTTCTGGCTCGCCAGCAAGGCCACGGACGCGGGCAGTTGGTCGCAGGCCGGTGGCCTGATGCGTCACGGTTTCGCTGGGCGCTGGTGGCGTTTCGTCCCGAAAAACCAGTGGCCGCAGGATCAGGAAAGCACAGCGGCGATCATGCAAAACTGGACCCAGAGCGTCGGTGATTGCCGTCAGGAACTGGTATTCATTGGGCAGAACATCGACTTCCAGCAGCTCACTGCCGAACTCGACGCCTGTTTGCTGACTGACGAAGAAATGACCAGCGGAGTCGACGCCTGGCGCAGGCTGCCAGATCCGTTCGGCCCCTGGCACGACGAGGCCGCCTGATGCTTGCGCTCAGACTGCAGCAAAACCGCTTGCGCCACCAGCATCAGGGACTGACGCCGAAAACCCTGACGCGAATCCTCGACGACGACGTCAATCTCGCGGTCTGGCAGCGCCAACTGCCGCTGCACATCGCCGATTTTGCAACGTTGCTGCTGTCGCTCAACGAGCCTTTGGCGGAGTCGCTCTGCATCGAATTACCGGATGAAGACGCCGCACCTGAGCTCAGCGGACTCGCCGTAGGGTTCCGTGATTTGGAAGGTTACGTAGGCTTTATCGCTGATCTGCAATGGCTTGTCAGCGCTTTCTCCTGTCTGCTGGGTGCGCGCCGCATCGGTCTGCGTCTGCGCGTGCTGGACAAGGCAATGTGCCCGCGTTTCCATGTCGATCATGTGCCGGTGCGCTTGATCACCACGTACGCGGGAATCGGCAGTCAGTGGCTCAAGGAAGGGGTGATGGATCGCGAGCAATTGGGCCAGGCCAACGCCGAGCCACGGGATGCAGCGAGCATCCAGCAACTGCAAAGCGGTGAAGTCGCGCTATTGAAAGGCGAGAAGTGGCACGGCAACGAAGGCTTCGGCCTGATTCATCGCTCGCCGCAACCGGCAGCGGGCGAACGACGGCTGCTGCTTACCCTTGACTGGCTCGGCTGACGGCTCAGGGTCTGAGCCATTTGCCCTGACTTTGGGCCTCGCAGTACGGCTGCAAATACGCCGCATCGGAGGCGACACCGTAATAGTGGATATCCTGGCGATACGGCATATTGGCAACCTGAGCGTTGCTGCACACGCCGAATGCGCCGCTCGGGCACTGATCGACGTACTGCACCTCGACCTTTTGCCCGGCCAGGGTCGGTTGGCAGAAACCGTCGCTGAACAATTTCTCGGGGATATTGCGGTTCTGTTGGCACACTTTGACGTCGAGCCGCTCGCCCTGGCTGTGCACAACGCAGGCTTGAGCCAAGGCTTCGCTCGACAGCAGCATCAACAGCAACGACCATCCCATCCAACGCATGTCCAATCCCCTCAGAAAACGCCGAGCCATGTTGCAGAACATTCCTACTCATGTCATCGCCGGCCCTTTGGGCGCCGGCAAGACCAGCCTGATTCGCCAATTGATGGCGCAACGTCCGCCAGGCGAGCGCTGGGCGGTGCTGATCAACGAGTTTGGTCAGATCGGTCTGGACGCCGCGCTGCTGACCCGCGACGGCGATGGTATCGCACTGGGCGAAGTCGCCGGGGGCTGTTTATGTTGCGTCAACGGCGCGCCGTTTCAGATCGGCCTTGGCCGATTGTTGCGTAAAGCCAGGCCCGATCGGCTGTTTATCGAGCCGTCCGGGCTGGGCCATCCGGCGCAATTGCTCAAGCAGTTGAGCGCGGCGCCATGGCTGGGCGTACTCGCGCTGCAGCCCTGCGTATTGGTGCTGGACGCACAGGTGCTTGCCGCCGGGAAAACCTTGCCGGTCGCTCAGCAAGAGGCACTGGCCAGCGCTGGTCTGCTGTTGCTGAACAAGGCCGAAAGTCTGGATGACGCGGTACGACAAAACATCGCCGAGTGCTTGCCTGCAGTCAGGCAAGTCTGGACACAACAGGCGCAGTTGTCATTGAGTGAGCTGCCGGGTGTGGCCGCGCAAGCAGTAGCGGGTGTGGATAACTTGAATGTGCCCGAGGGATCGGCACCGGTTCCGGCGCTCTGGAACGATCCGGCCGTACCGATTTGCCTGAGTCAGGTGCAAGAGGGCGGTTGGAGCATTGGCTGGCGCTGGCATCCGGGACAGACGTTTGATCAGCAACGTTTGCGTGAATGGCTGCAAGCCCTGAATTGGCGGCGGGCCAAACTGGTTATCCACAGTGCCAATGGCTGGGTGTCGGGCAATGTCCTGGAGAACGCTGAGTTCGATTGGCAGCCCAGCGAATGGCGCCGGGACTCGCGGATCGAGCTGATCTTCGCCGATCCGCAGGACGTTGCCGAGTTGCAGGCCGGCCTGGCGCAATGCCGGGTTCAGGCGGATTAGCCTACGGCTTCCACTTGGTGTGTTCCTGGCGCCACTGGCTCAGCTCGATCACTTCGGCCCGTGGGCGCGTGACTTCGACCACCGGCGGCGTGTCGTCGAACGGCGCCGGGTAGGGCGCCAGTTCGATCTGCGCACTGTGCGCGCCAAACTGGGTGATGGTGCCGTTGTGCCGGGTTTCGCCGGTCACGGTGAACTCGAAGTTGTAGACCCGGGCCAGGCGTCGACGGCCGCTGGCATCCTTGATCAGACCAATTTTCTTCAACGCGACGTTACCGTCCAGCAGCTCGACGCCGACGTTGAGGCAATGCTGCTTGACCCGCTCCAGCGCCCGCTCGCGCAAGCCGTGGTTGTGCCATAGCCATGCACCGGCAGCGGCGAACAGCATCAGCACGAAGATGTTTTCCAGGGTCAGCATCAACATCGAACTCCAAAAGATAGCGTCAGCTTAACTGCGTCGCCGGTCTGTCGTACAGGCTGTGTTTCGTCGCATACTGCGCGGCTTGAATTTCAATCGTTTTACGGAATAACCCGAATGAAACGTACGCCTCATCTGCTCGCCATTCAGTCCCATGTGGTCTTCGGCCACGCCGGCAACAGCGCCGCGGTTTTTCCGATGCAGCGGGTCGGGGTGAACGTCTGGCCGCTCAACACCGTGCAGTTCTCCAACCACACCCAGTACGGCCAGTGGGCCGGTGAAGTGCTGGCGCCGCAGCAGATTCCCGAACTGGTCGAAGGCATTGCCGCGATTGGCGAACTGGGTAACTGCGACGCGGTGCTCTCTGGTTATCTGGGCAGCGCCGCACAAGGCCGGGCGATTCTCAGTGGCGTTGCGCGCATCAAGGCGGTCAATCCGAAAGCTCTGTATCTGTGCGACCCGGTAATGGGTCATCCGGAGAAAGGCTGCAGTGTACCGGCCGAAGTCAGCGATTTCCTGCTCGAGGAAGCCGCAGCGGTGGCGGACATCATGTGTCCGAACCAGCTCGAGCTGGACAGCTTTTCCGGGCGCAAGCCACAGTCGTTGTTCGACTGCCTGGCGATGGCGCGGGGACTGTTGGCGCGCGGGCCGAAAGCGGTACTGGTCAAGCATCTGGATTACCCGGGCAAGCCGGCGGATGGTTTCGAGATGTTGTTGGTGACCGCCGACGAAAGCTGGCATCTGCGCCGTCCGTTGCTGGCATTTCCGCGGCAGCCGGTGGGCGTGGGCGATCTGACGTCCGGGCTGTTTCTGGCGCGCGTGCTGCTGGGCGACAGTCTGGTAGCGGCGTTCGAGTTCACCGCAGCGGCGGTGCATGAAGTGCTGCTGGAAACTCAGGCGTGTGCCAGTTATGAGCTGCAACTGGTGCGGGCGCAGGACCGGATCGCGCATCCGCGGGTGAAGTTCGAGGCGATGGCGATCAGTCTGTAAGACCGAGTTGCCCCATTCGCGAGCAAGCCCGCTCCCACATTGGATCTGTGACGTACACAAAACCAATGTGGGAGCGGGCTTGCTCGCGAAAGCTATAGACCAGACAATATCAATCCAAAGTCTGATCAAGCGTCGCCCTTGATCTCCTGATAGCGCTTCTCCAGCTCCTGGCGAATCTGCCGGCGTTGCTGCGCCTGCATATAGCGACGCTTGTCTTCGCTGTTCTGCGGTTGCAGCGGCGGCACGGCAGCCGGTTTGCGCTGGTCATCCACCGCGACCATGGTGAAGAAGCAGCTGTTGGTGTGGCGCACCGAGCGTTCGCGGATGTTTTCGGTGACCACTTTGATGCCAACTTCCATCGAGGTGTTACCGGTGTAGTTGACCGACGCGAGGAAGGTCACCAGTTCGCCGACATGGATCGGCTCGCGGAAAATCACCTGATCCACCGACAGCGTCACCACGTAGCGGCCGGCATAGCGGCTCGCGCAGGCGTAGGCCACTTCGTCGAGATATTTGAGCAGGGTACCGCCGTGGACATTGCCAGAGAAGTTGGCCATGTCGGGGGTCATCAGTACCGTCATCGACAGTTGGGCGTTTCCGGGTTCCATATCGTTCTCACGGATCAAGGCTGGATGGCTGAAAGCACCTCTGCGGGTGCCTGGTGGCTTTTTCAAAAGCACCGTTATCGGGACGCCAGGCAACTGAGTGCCGTCACGCCGGAACCGATCTGTTTCCTTATATTGCACCGCCTTCCGGCCGGAAGTCGCGGTGTTAACCTGCAAAAGCCCCGCTTCCAAGGGCAATTCCCACACCAAAAGCAGATTTTTTACCCCGCGCGCTCAGACCTTTCCGATGGCTGACGGCGGGTCACGTCATACAAGGAGGCCACGCCATGCATGCCATCAGCTTTATTCAGGACCTGGCAGTGATCATGTTGGTCGCAGGTGTGGTCACCGTGTTGTTTCATCGCTTCAAGCAGCCTGTGGTGCTCGGCTACATCGTTGCCGGTTTCATCATCGGCCCGCACACGCCGCCGTTCGGCCTGATCCACGACGAACAAACCATCAAGACCCTCGCCGAACTCGGAGTGATTTTCCTGATGTTCTGCCTCGGGCTGGAGTTCAGCCTGCGCAAGTTGTTCAAGGTCGGCGCCACGGCGTTTATCGCGGCGTTCCTCGAGATCGTGCTGATGATCTGGATCGGCTACGAGATCGGCCGCTGGTTCGACTGGAATACCATGGACTCGCTGTTCCTCGGCGCCATCCTGGCCATCTCCTCGACCACCATCATCGTCAAGGCGCTCAACGACCTGAAGATGAAAAACGAGCGCTTCGCCCAGTTGATCTTCGGTGTGCTGATCGTCGAAGACATCCTCGGCATCGGCATCATCGCCTTGCTGTCGAGCATCGCCGTCAGCGGTACGGTGAGTTCCGGCGAAGTGTTTTCCACGGTCGGCAAGCTGTCGCTGTTCATGATCGTCGCGCTGGTGGTCGGCATTCTGCTGGTGCCGCGTTTGCTGGCATACGTCGCCCGATTCGAAAGCAACGAGATGCTGCTGATCACCGTACTGGGCCTGTGCTTCGGTTTCTGCCTGCTGGTGGTCAAGCTCGAATACAGCATGGTGCTCGGCGCCTTCCTGATCGGCGCGATCATGGCCGAGTCGCGGCAATTGCTGAAAATCGAGCGCTTGATCGAGCCGGTTCGCGACCTGTTCAGCGCGATCTTCTTCGTGGCGATCGGCCTGATGCTCGACCCGATGATCCTCTTGCAATACGCGTGGCCGATTGCCGTAATCACCGTGGCCGTGGTGCTCGGCAAGATGTTGTCCTGCGGCCTCGGTGCCTTTATCGCCGGCAACGACGGACGTACTTCACTGCGTGTGGGAATGGGGCTGTCACAGATTGGCGAATTTTCCTTCATCATTGCCGCGCTCGGCATGACGCTGCAGGTCACCAGCAACTTCCTCTATCCAGTCGCGGTGGCGGTTTCGGTCATCACCACGCTGCTGACGCCGTACCTGATCCGTGCCGCCGATCCGCTGTCGATCAAACTCTCTGCCGCCGTGCCCAAGCGTTTGGGGCGGGTGTTAGGGATGTATGGCGAATGGCTGCGCAGCATCCAGCCGCAAGGCGAGGGCGCGATGCTGGCGGCGATGATCCGGCGGATCCTGCTGCAGGTCGGGGTCAACCTGGCGCTGGTGATCGCGATTTTCTTCAGCGGCGCGTTCTTTGCCGGGCGGCTGTCGCTGTGGATGCAGGACTGGATCGGCGATCCGAGCTGGCAGAAGGCACTGATCTGGGGTGGAGCGCTGCTGCTGTCGTTGCCGTTTCTGATCGCGGCGTATCGCAAGCTCAAGGCGCTGTCGATGCTGCTGGCGGAGATGGGCGTGAAGCCGGAGATGGCCGGGCGGCATACCCAGCGCGTGCGGCGGGTGATCTCCGAAGTGATCCCGATCCTCTCGCTGCTGGTGATCTTCCTGCTGCTGGCAGCCTTGTCGGCCAGTATCTTACCGACCAACAAGCTGCTGGTGCTGATCACCGTGGTCGCGGCCGCCGTGGCAGCGCTGCTCTGGCGCTGGTTTATCCGCGTACACACGCGGATGCAGGTGGCCCTGCTGGAAACCCTCGATAATCACAAGGAGTCGTCCGGGCACTGAGTGCCCAGGGGCGGCTGGTTTATCAGCTTTCCAGCCAGACGTCCCGCGCCCAGTGCCACACCGACTCCCAGGACTCTTCGGTGATCAGCTCTTCTTCGCCGGACCACAGCACCACGGTGCCGTCTTCTTCGACGCAGTAATAGTCGTCGCCGTCCTGGCAGATCGGAATCAGGTCGCGCGGCACGCCGGCGTCCCAGGCGTTGGCTGCAACCTCCGGCAGATAAGTGTGCGATTGCGGGTCGGTGACGGTCACCGGCTCGAGGCTGCCATACACCACGTCGCTGACGGTCAGCAGAAACTCTTTGAAGACGAACGGGATATTGATGAAGAGTTCTTCCTCGATCTCCACCAATTGGTCTTCGTCAGGCAATTCCAGGGGAACCGGTACGGGTTCGTTGGCTTCGCGCAGTTGTTCGATGATTTCTTCCACGTCCGGGATCCTCTTGCTTGAATGGCGCGGTTCATATGGGCCGGTTTATACAGTAGCGCGCTATAGATGCAACCGTGAAATAGAAAACCCCGGCCGAGGCCGGGGTTTTCATTACTGCATGCGTAAAGCCGAGGGATCAGCCGTTCTGACGGATACCGGCCACCAGCCAAGGCTGGTTCTCGCCCTGCGGACGTTCCATGTTCCAGCTTTCGCTGAACACTTCGCCCTGGTCGAAACGCGAGGTCTTCGACACGCCGCTGAAGGTCAGGGTGGCGATGGTCTTGTCCGCGCGATCGTCCACGCCGTCCAGTTGCACTTGCAGGTTGTCGATGTAGGTCGACTGGAAGCCGTCGCCCAGGTCCGCACGCTCACGCTTGAGGAAATCGAGCATTTGCGGGGTCACGAACTCGGCGATCTTGTCCATCTCGTTGGCGTCCCAGTGCTGCTGCAGCGCCTGGAAGTGGCTACGAGCAGCGGCCAGGAAGTTCTGCTCGTTGAACCAGGCCGGTGCGTTGATCACCGGACGAGCGGCAACCGGAGCAGCCGAACCACCGAAGATCGAACCCATGGCAGCAGGCTTCTGTTCGAACACTTCACGCTGCATTGGCGCACCGGCTGGAGCCAGATGCTCCTGCTGCTTGCGTCGACGGGCGGCGATGAAGCGGAAGATCACGAACGCGATCACCGCCATGATCAGGATGTCGAAAATCTGCATGCCCTGGAAGCCGCCGCCCATGAACATGGACGCGAGCAGGCCACCGGCAGCGATACCGGCCAGCGGGCCGAGCCATTTCGACGCGCCACCGGCCTTGGCCGCGGCACCGGCAGCGCCGGCAGCACCCGCGGTCGCTGCTGCGCCGCCCATGCCTGGAGAAGAAGGAGCCATCTGGCTGGTCTGGTGCGTCGGCGCGGCGCCGGCGCTTTTGCCACCACCGAAGCGCTTGGCGTTGGCGTCGAGGCTCATCGTCAGGCCGATGCACAACGCCATGGCGATGCTAAGAAAACGTTTCATAAAGGGAATTCCCGTTTGTGGAGACACGCGCGCCATGTTGCACAGCTGAAGTGTTACTGGCTAGCGAGAGAGTGTTTCGGGCTTTTGCCTGACAGGTTACGTTCAGCTCGTCGAGGCAATCAGGCCATGTACTTTTGTCTGTAGGAAATTTGGATAGGTTCAGTGAGAAATTGCTCAGCGACGAAAGGCGAGCATCACCACGCCGGCCGTGATCAGGCCGATGCCGCCCCATTGGCGCAGGTCGAGCTTTTCACCCAGCAGGATCACGCCGAGCACCGCCACCAGCACCACGCTGAGCTTGTCCACCGGGGCGACCAGCGAGGCCGGGCCGACTTTGAGCGCGCGGAAGTAGCACAGCCACGAAGCGCCGGTGCCTAAACCGGACAGCAGCAGGAACAGATAGCTCTTGGCGGAAATCGATCCCAGAGACTGATATTGGCCCGTGGCGTACAAAATCAAGGCCAGACTGATCAGGACCACGATGGTGCGCAGCAGGGTAGCGAAGTCGGAATTGACGTTTTCGATGCCGACTTTGGCGAAGATCGCCGTCAGCGCGGCGAATGTCGCCGAGAGCAGGGCCCAGAATGTCCAGGAAGAAAAGAAGCCTGAGCCCATGAATATGTCCTTTGATCAACCGGTCGACATAAAGCCTGTGGGTGCGAGCTTGCTCGCGAATGCGGTATTGCAGAGACACTTATGTCGCCTGACAGGACGCTTTCGCGAGCAAGCCCGCTCCCACATTGACCTTCTGTAGGGTGTTAAATCGCTTCCAGCTTCGCGTAGCCCAGCATCAACCACTTGCTGCCCTCACTGAAGTTGACCTGCACCCGCGCCTGGGCGCCGGCGCCTTCGAAGTTGAGGATCACGCCGTCGCCGAAGATCGAATGGCGCACGGCCTGACCAAGGCTGAAGCCGGTTTCTGGAATTTCGCTGCCGCTGAACAGATTGCTGCCGCTCATCGACTGGTTGCCGCCGAACGGGCGGCTGACACTGTTGGACAAACGCACTTCCTGAATCAGCCCCTTCGGCACCTCGCGTACGAAACGCGACACCTTGTTGTAGGTTTCGCTGCCGTACAGGCGTCGGGTTTCAGCATAGGTCATCACCAGATTCTGCATGGCCCGGGTGATACCGACGTAGGCCAGGCGCCGCTCTTCTTCCAGACGGCCCGGTTCTTCCAGGCTCATTTTGTGCGGGAACAGGCCTTCTTCCATGCCCACCAGGAACACGTAAGGGAATTCCAGGCCTTTGGCGCTGTGCAGGGTCATCAGTTGAATGCTGTCTTCATGTTCGTCGGCCTGGGTGTCGCCGGCTTCCAGCGACGCATGACCGAGGAATGCCGCCAGTGGCGTCAGCTCTTCGTCTTCTTCGCTGTTCTCGAAGTTGCGCGCGGCGCTGACCAGTTCCTCAAGGTTTTCCACCCGGGCCTGGCCTTTCTCGCCTTTTTCCGCCTCGTGATAGGCGATCAGCCCGGATTGCTCGATGACGGTCTGGGTCATCAAGTGCAGCGGCATCTCCATGCACTTGGCGGCGAGGTTTTCGATCAGCTCCATAAACGCGCCCAGCGCCCCGGCAGCGCGCCCGGTCAGGCCCTTATTGGCGACCAGCTGGCGCATCGCTTCCCACATCGACAGGTCGCTGTGGCGGGCGTGGTCACGGATCGCCTCGACGGTTTTCTCGCCAATGCCACGGGCCGGGACGTTGATCACCCGTTCCAGCGCCGCATCGTTGCCGCGCCCTTCGAGCAGGCGCAGGTAAGCCATGGCGTTCTTGATTTCCGCGCGCTCGAAGAAGCGCTGGCCGCCATAGATGCGGTACGGAATGCGTTCGCGCAGCAACGCTTCTTCCAAAACGCGCGATTGGGCGTTGGAGCGGTAGAGAATCGCGATATCGCTGCGGGCCAAACCGGTTTTCAGCGCGCTTTCGATGGTTTCGACAACGTAGCGTGCTTCATCGTGTTCGTTGAACGCGGCATACAGGTTGATCGCTTCGCCATCGCCGCCGTCGGTCCACAGCTCTTTACCCAGACGACCGGTGTTGTTGGCGATCAGGGCGTTGGCGGCCTTGAGAATGCCGGCGGTGGAGCGGTAGTTCTGCTCCAGACGAATGGTTTCCGAGTCCGGGAAGTCGGACGAGTACTGATGAATGTTCTCGATTTTCGCGCCGCGCCAGCCGTAGATCGACTGGTCGTCGTCGCCGACCACCATCAGGCTGTCGCCGCCCTTGCCCAGCAGGCGCAACCAGGCGTACTGCACGGCGTTGGTGTCCTGGAATTCGTCCACCAGAATATGGCGGAAGCGCTTCTGATAGTGCGCCAGCAGGCCCGGGTGATCGCGCCACAGGTCGAGGGCGCGCAGCAGCAGTTCGGAGAAATCAATGACGCCGGCACGCTGACAAGCCGCCTCGTAGGCTTCGTAAATGCCGCGCATGGTGGCCAGGTACAGATCGCCGCTGGCCTGAATGTGTTGCGGACGCAGACCTTCGTCTTTCTGTCCGTTGATGAACCACTGAGCCTGCCGCGCCGGCCAGCGCTGTTCGTCCAGCCCCAGCTCGCGGATCACCCGCTTGACCAGACGCTGCTGGTCGTCGCTGTCGAGAATCTGGAAGGTCTGGCTCAGCCCCGCTTCCTGCCAGTGCGCCCGCAACAGGCGGTGCGCCAGGCCGTGGAACGTGCCGACCCACATGCCGGCCGGGTTGACACCCAGCAACTGCTCGATGCGGTGACGCATCTCGGCAGCGGCCTTGTTGGTGAAGGTCACCGACAGGATCGAGTGGGGCGAAGCGTTTTCGACCTGGATCAACCAGGCGATACGGTGCACCAGCACTCGGGTTTTACCGGAGCCGGCACCGGCCAGGACCAACTGACGGCCAACGGGGGCGGCTACGGCCTGGCGTTGGGCATCGTTGAGGGAGTTCAGCAGAAGGGAGAGATCATCGCGCATCGGGGCATTCTAGGGTGCGCCGCAGGCCCCGGCAAACCGAGCTTTGCATTAGCCGATGAAAGTGCTGCCGATGACGACCGGTCGGTCATTGGCTACAGGCTTTGGCCCGTCTCGCTTTGCGGGTTTTGGTGGGGTTCGGGCGGGGCGAAGTTTCGTTCAAATTATGATCCGGGACAGTTTGGCAACGGGATCGGCTTGTGTATGCTCCGTCTACGTTTCGGGCCCATGCTCACTCTTAATAAGAACAAAAAACATTGGCAAAGACCCTCAGCTCAGACCTGTCGGGCCCCTCTGTGGAACCCCGGGTCATCCGCAAGCTTTACGCCACCGAGATGGCGGTTGAGCGCACGCGCCTGCTGTATCAGGGCTCGCTGCTGCCGACGATGTTCATGCTGCTCAATGGTCTGGTCTGCGCCGGTTTGCTCTGGAGTCCGCAGCGCTATTTCGTGGTCAGCATCTGGCTGGTCTGGTTGTTGTCGCTGGTGGCGCTGCGGGTGATTCAGGTCGCTGCGTTCGATTCGGCGATCCCCGACCGGCAGGCCCAGCCGATCTGGTTCCGCATGTTTTTGCTCGGTTCGACCATGACCGGTCTGACCCTGGCCGGCGCCGGCATCGCGCTGGTGCCCGCCGACAACTTCATGCAGCAAGCCTGGGTATTCGGCCTGATCGGCGCCGCGACCCTGTCCGCCAGCGTTGCCTATGCGGTCAGCCTGCCGGCGTTTCTGTCCTTTACCCTGCCGTGCCTGCTGCCGGCGGTCGGTTACCTGTTCTGGGGCGGTGATGAACAGGCGCGCGGCTGGGGCTGGCTGGGCCTGATCCTGCTTGGCTCGCTGAGCGTGGTGGCGTGGCAGGTCAATCGGTTGATTGATCGCGGCCTGCTGCGGCGTTTTCAGAATCAGCACCTGATCGAGCATTTGCAGCAGGCGCAGGGCCGCAGCGAACTGCTCAATCAGGCGCTGGGCAAAGAGATCGAGCAGCGGCGCTGCGCCGAAGGCGCATTGCGTGAAGCCCAGGTCGAGCTGGAAGACCGGGTGGTACAGCGCAGTCGTGAACTGGACGTGGCCAATCAGGCCTTAAGCAAAAGCGAAGCTCGCCTCGCCTTGGCAATGAAGGCCAGCGAGCTGGGGCTGTGGGACTGGAACCTGCAAACCGATGAAGTCCACCACACGCAGATCCAGGAACTGTTCGGCCTCGCGCCGGAATACGTCACCGCGATCTTGCGCGACCTCAAGCCACGCCTGCACCCGGATGACGTGCCGCCGCTCAAGCAGGCGTTGATCGAACACCTGAAGGGCCGCACCGAGGACTATCAGATCGAATACCGCGTACGCCATGGAGACGGCCATTGGGTGTGGATCGAGGATCGCGGGCGTGCGGTCGAGCGCAGTGACAGCGGGCGGGTGATCCGCATGGTCGGCACCCGCCGTGACATCAGCGCCAGCAAAAGCCTGGAACAACAGCAGCGCCTGGCGGCCACGGTGTTCGAAGCGGCCAGCGAAGGCATCGTGATTCTCGATCCCAACTACGCGCTGATCGCGATCAATCAGGCCTTCAGCCGGGTCACCGGTTACGACATCGAAGACATGCTCGGGCGCAATGTCGTCGAACTGCCGTGCAGCCGTGACGCCCGTCGGCATTACGTGTCGATCCGCCACGCCTTGGAACAGCATGGCAGTTGGCAGGGTGAACTGATAGAAACGCGCAAGAACGGCGAGCTGTATCCGCAATGGCTGCAACTCAATGCGGTGCGTGACAGTCGGGGCAATGTCAGTCATATCGTCGGCTTCTTCGCCGATCTGTCGGCGCGGCGCGCCTCTGAAGAGCGCATGCGTTACCTGACGCACTACGATGAGCTTACCGGGCTGGCCAACCGCTCACTGTTCCGTGAGCGCCTGCACGAAGCGCATCAGCGCGTGCGCCAGGGTGGGCGGCGCAGTCTGGCGTTGCTGCACATCAATCTGGATCGCTTCAAGTTGCTCAACGACAGCCTCGGCCATGAGGTGGCGGACCAGTTGCTGCAGAAGATGGCCCGGCGCCTGGTCAATGCGTTGCCGGAGGCCGACACCATCGCCCGCTTGTCCGGTGACGAGTTTGCCGTGCTGTTCGATGCTTACGGCAACCTGTCGAGTCTGGCGCGGGTTGCGACGCGGCTGTCCTGCAAGCTGCGTCTGCCGGTGACGGTGGAGGGACATGAACTGGTGGTGAGTGCCTCGATGGGCATCAGTCTGCTGCCGGACAACGCCCGGGAGATATCCGCGCTGGTCAGTCAAGCGAACATGGCCATGCAACATGCCAAGCATCTGGGCGGCAATAACTTCCAGTTTTTCACCGACAGCCTGCAGGCCAGCACCCTTGAACGTCTGCAGCTGGAAAACCAGTTGCGCAAAGCTATCGAAGATAAGCAGCTCAAGGTGTTTTACCAGCCGAAGCTGTGCCTGCAGAGCGGGCGCCTGAACGCCGCGGAAGCGCTGGTGCGTTGGGATCATCCAACGATGGGCCGGGTGCCGCCGGGGGACTTCATTGGTCTGGCCGAGGAAACCGGGCTGATCGGCCCGATCGGCGAATTCGTGTTGCGCCAGGCGTGCTGGCAGGCCTGCGAATGGCAGCGCCAAGGGCTGGCGCCGATCCGCGTGTCGGTGAACCTCTCGGTGCATCAATTGCGGCAGGGCAAACTGGTCAGCCTGGTGCGGCAGGTGCTGGAAGAAACCGGGCTGGCGCCGCACTACCTCGAACTGGAACTCACCGAAAGCCAGTTGCTCGACAGCGTCGAACACATCATCGCCACCTTCCAGCAGTTGCGCGATCTGGGGGTAAAACTGGCGATTGATGATTTCGGTACCGGGTATTCGTCGTTGAGTTATCTCAAACGGATTCCGGTGGATTACGTGAAGATTGATCAGGCGTTCATTCGCGGTCTGGGCGAGGGCAGTGAAGACGCGGCGATCACCCGGGCGATCATTGCCATGGCCCATGGGCTGTCGTTGCAAGTGGTGGCTGAAGGCGTCGAGCGGCAGGAGCAGCTGGAGTTTTTACGCGCTGAGCGTTGTGACGAAGTGCAGGGCTATCTGATCAGTCGTCCGGTGGAGGCCGGGGTGTTCGCCGGGCTTTTGCGTGAACAGGAAAAACCGCGTTAAGGGCTACATGCACGCCATCGCGCCTGATATGGGGACATTGAGTTACGCATTGGGCAGGCAAAAAGCCAATTCATGTAGTATAACTACAAGCATGCTACATCCCTGCCCATAAGAAGAGTCCAGCCCCTTGAATCTGCTGCAACACATCGCCCAGTCACGTCACCTGTTACGCAAGTCGGAGCTCAAGGTCGCCGACCACGTGCTGCTTGACCCTGCGGCCGTGATGCACAGTTCCATGGCCGACCTGGCCCACAGTGTCGGCATCAGTGAGCCGACCATCGTGCGTTTCTGCCGGGCCATCGGCTGCTCGGGATTCCAGGATCTCAAGCTCAAACTGGCGCAAAGTCTGGCCGCCGGCGCGAGCTTCGGCCAGTTCGCGATCCACGAAGACGACTCGGTCGCTGACTACAGCCTGAAGATTTTCGACACCACGCTGCACACCCTGATGGAGGTGCGCGAAAAGCTCGATCCGGTGGAGCTGCAGCGTGCGGTGACGCTGATGTCCCAGGCGCAGCGCGTCGAGTTCTACGGCTTTGGTGCTTCGGGCGCGGTGGCGGCGGATGCGCAGCACAAGTTCTTCCGTCTGCTGCTGACCGCAGCGGCTTACTCCGACCCGCACATGCAGGCGATGTCGGCGGTGACGTTGAAGCCGACCGACGTGGCAATCTGCATTTCCCAGTCCGGGCGCTCCAAGGATCTGCTGATCACCGCCAACCTCGTGCGTGAGAGCGGTGCCTCGCTGATCACGCTGTGCCCAAGCCAGACGCCGTTGGCCGAGCTGTCGACCGTCAATCTGGCGATCGATGTGCACGAAGACACTGAAATCTACACGCCGTTGACCTCGCGCATTGCGCACCTGGTGGTGATCGACGTGCTGGCGATGGGCGTGGCGATGGCGCGCGGGCCGAGCCTGGTCAATCACCTGAAGAGCGTGAAGCGCAGTCTGCGCAGCTTGCGGCTGTCGCCGAAAGCCGTAAAAGCGCTCGATGATTAAGAGCAAAAGATCGCAGCCTTCGGCAGCTCCTACACTGATCCCTGTAGGAGCTGCCGAAGGCTGCGATCTTTTGCTTTTTTGATGAGATTTTTCATCGATCTGTAACCCAGACGCCGCCAAACCGTCATCCCCCACGCCTATCGTGAAACTCCCGTAATCGCCTTGGGAGACTCGAAATGGCTCAGCCTTACGAAGAACGCAACAGCGCCGCGAAAACCCGTCGTCAGCAGGAAGACCAGCGCCGCATGGAATTCCGTCGTGCGATCGAAGATCGCTTCGAACTCCGTCAGCTCCAGAGCGAAATCAGCGATTTTCCCGAGATCAACCATTGGCAGGCTGCGCCCGCAGCTTCCCGTCGAAGCGCTCAACCAGCGCGCTGATCTGTACCCGTTCGCTGCGGATAAACGCCAGGAAGGCGTGCGCCACCGGTGACAGCCGTTTGGCCTTGGCTTGCACCAGGCACCAGCTGCGAAACAGCGGCAACTCTTCGACCGGCAGCTCGACCAAACCGCCGGTCGCCAGCTCCAGGTTCAGGGCGTGGCGCGTCAACAGCGCCAGGCCCAGACCCGCCACCACGCATTCGCGCTGAGCTTCGGCCGAGGCCACTTCCTGGGTCTGGGTGAAGTGCACGCGTTTCTCCTTGAAGTACTCCTCGCAGGCCAGCCGTGTGCCCGAACCGGGTTCGCGGATCAGCAATGTGTAGGGTTCAAGATCCTGCAGGCGCAGCGGCCCCATGTGCGCCAGTGGGTGATCCGGACGTGCCACGGCGACAATCGGATTGTTGAGGAACGGCAAAAATTCCAGGCCCATGTCCTGCGGCACCATCGACATGATCACCAGATCGTCGCGGTTGTCCGAGAGGCGGCGAATCACCTGGCCACGGTTGACCACCGTCAATTGCAGGTTCACCTCCGGGTGCTGGCGCTTGAAGGCGGCGAACAGGTGCGGCACGAAGTATTTGGCGCTGGATTCCACCGCCAGCTTCAACTGGCCTTGCAGCGAGCCCTGCATGTCCGACAGCTGCATGTCGAGGTTTTCCAGGCGGCCGAAGATGTCCCGGCTGGCGCGCTGCAGGGCTTCGGCGGCCTCGGTCATGTAGAGTTTTTTGCCGACGTAATCGAACAATGGCTGGCCGATCAGCTCTTCCAGTTGACGAATCTGTAGGCTCACGGCCGGTTGTGTGAGCGACATTTCTTCAGCCGCACGGCTGTAGGAGCGCAAATCACACACTTCGTTGAAAATCTGCAACTGGCGTAATGTCATACGCATCAGGGACTTACGCATTTTTTACAGGCTCTGGCGGCAGGGTGATGGTTTAACTATAAGTCTTAGCTTATGCCTGACCCAATTTTTATTCATTTTTGTTAATCCCTTGCGAGCGCTAGTGTGGGGCTGCGACTAAATTGAAACATTTAGTCACGCGTCGACCTGGGTCTAGCAGGTCGTGGTGCCACCGGCTCAAGGGAACCTCCAAGTGATAACAAAGATCCTGATCGCCAACCGTGGTGAGATTGCCGTACGAATCGTACGAGCGTGCGCCGAGATGGGCATTCGCTCGGTTGCGATTTTTTCCGATGCCGACCGCCATGCCTTGCATGTGAAGCGTGCGGACGAAGCCCACAGCATCGGTGCCGAGCCACTGGCCGGTTACCTGAACCCGCGCAAGCTGGTGAACCTTGCGGTGGAAACCGGTTGCGATGCGCTGCACCCCGGTTACGGCTTTCTTTCGGAAAACGCCGAGTTGGCGGAAATCTGCGCCGAACGCGGAATCAAATTCATCGGCCCGTCGGCGGAAGTGATTCGCCGCATGGGCGACAAGACCGAAGCCCGGCGCAGCATGATCAAGGCCGGCGTTCCGGTCACTCCAGGCACCGAAGGCAATGTCTCCGGTATCGACGAAGCGCTGGCCGAAGGCGACCGCATTGGTTACCCGGTCATGCTCAAGGCCACCTCCGGTGGTGGCGGTCGCGGCATCCGGCGCTGCAACAGCCGCGAAGAGCTCGAACAGAATTTCCCGCGGGTGATTTCCGAAGCGACCAAGGCCTTTGGTTCGGCGGAAGTGTTCCTGGAAAAATGCATCGTCAATCCCAAGCACATCGAGGCGCAGATTCTCGGCGACAGCTTCGGCAACGTGGTGCACCTGTTCGAGCGTGACTGCTCGATCCAGCGTCGCAACCAGAAGCTGATCGAGATCGCCCCGAGCCCGCAGCTGACCCCGGAACAGCGCGCCTACATCGGCGACCTGTCGGTGCGTGCTGCCAAGGCGGTGGGCTACGAGAACGCCGGCACCGTGGAGTTCCTGCTCGCCGAGGGCGAGGTGTACTTCATGGAGATGAACACCCGGGTTCAGGTGGAACACACCATCACCGAAGAAATCACCGGGATCGACATCGTCCGCGAACAGATCCGCATCGCCTCCGGCCTGCCATTGTCGGTGAAGCAGGAAGACATTCAGCACCGTGGTTTTGCCCTGCAGTTCCGGATCAACGCCGAAGACCCGAAAAACAACTTCCTGCCGAGCTTCGGCAAGATCACCCGCTACTACGCCCCCGGCGGCCCGGGCGTGCGCACCGATACGGCGATCTACACCGGTTACACCATTCCGCCGTTTTATGACTCGATGTGCCTGAAACTGGTGGTCTGGGCGTTGACCTGGGAAGAGGCCATGGACCGTGGCCTGCGCGCGCTTGACGACATGCGTCTGCAAGGCGTGAAGACCACCGCCGCGTATTACCAGGAAATCCTGCGCAACCCGGAATTCCGTAGCGGTCAGTTCAATACCAGCTTCGTTGAAAGCCATCCGGAACTGACCAACTACTCGATCAAGCGCAAACCCGAAGAGCTGGCCCTGGCCATCGCCGCCGCCATCGCCGCCCACGCAGGCCTGTGAGGAATATAAGAATGAGCAAGAAAATCTTCGTTACCGACACCATCCTGCGCGACGCTCACCAATCGCTGCTCGCCACCCGCATGCGCACCGAAGACATGCTGCCGATCTGCGACAAGCTCGACAAAGTCGGCTACTGGTCGCTGGAATGCTGGGGCGGCGCAACGTTCGACGCCTGCGTACGCTTTCTGAAAGAAGACCCGTGGGAGCGTTTGCGCCAACTGCGTGCCGCGCTGCCTAACACTCGCCTGCAAATGCTCCTGCGCGGGCAGAACCTGCTCGGCTACCGCCATTACAGCGACGACGTGGTCAAAGCCTTCGTCGCCAAGGCCGCGGTCAACGGTATCGACGTGTTCCGCATCTTCGACGCGATGAACGACGTGCGTAACCTGCGTGTAGCGATCGAGGCGGTGAAAGCTGCCGGCAAACATGCCCAAGGCACCATCGCCTACACCACCAGCCCGGTGCACACCATCGACGCGTTCGTGGCGCAAGCCAAGCAGATGGAAGCCATGGGTTGCGACTCGGTGGCGATCAAGGACATGGCCGGCCTGTTGACCCCGTACGCCACCGGTGAACTGGTCCGCGCCTTGAAAGCCGAGCAGTCGCTGCCAGTGTTCATCCACTCGCATGACACGGCTGGCCTCGCTGCGATGTGCCAGCTCAAGGCCATCGAAAACGGCGCCGACCATATCGACACCGCGATTTCCAGCTTCGCCTCGGGCACCAGTCACCCGGGTACCGAGTCGATGGTCGCCGCGCTCAAGGGCACCGAGTACGACACCGGTCTGAACCTCGAACTGCTGCAGGAAATCGGCCTGTACTTCTATGCCGTGCGCAAGAAGTACCACCAGTTCGAAAGCGAATTCACCGCCGTCGACACTCGCGTACAGGTCAACCAGGTACCGGGCGGGATGATCTCCAACCTCGCCAACCAGTTGAAAGAGCAGGGTGCTCTCAACCGCATGGCTGAAGTACTGGCGGAAATCCCGCGGGTGCGTGAAGACCTCGGCTTCCCGCCGCTGGTGACCCCGACCTCGCAGATCGTCGGCACCCAAGCGTTTTTCAACGTGCTGGCCGGCGAGCGTTACAAGACCATCACCAATGAAGTGAAGTTGTACCTGCAGGGTGGCTACGGCAAGGCCCCGGGCGTGGTCAACGAGAAGCTGCGTCGTCAGGCCATCGGCAGCGAAGAGGTTATCGATGTGCGCCCTGCCGATCTGCTCAAGCCGGAAATGACCAAGCTGCGTGCCGACATCGGCGCGCTGGCCAAGTCCGAAGAGGACGTGCTGACCTTCGCCATGTTCCCGGACATCGGGCGCAAGTTCCTCGAAGAACGTGCCGCCGGCACCCTCGTACCGGAAGTGCTGTTGCCCATCCCTGAGGCCGGTGGTGTGGCGAAGGCCGGTGGCGAAGGTGTGCCGACCGAGTTCGTCATCGACGTCCACGGCGAAACCTACCGCGTCGACATCACTGGGGTCGGCGTGAAGGCCGAAGGCAAGCGTCACTTCTACCTGTCCATCGACGGCATGCCGGAAGAAGTGGTGTTCGAACCGCTCAACGAATTCGTCGGCGGTGGCAGCAGCAAGCGCAAACAGGCGTCGGCTCCGGGCCACGTCAGCACCACCATGCCAGGCAACATCGTCGATGTGCTGGTCAAGGAGGGCGACACCGTCAAGGCCGGTCAGGCCGTGCTGATCACCGAAGCGATGAAGATGGAGACCGAAGTCCAGGCTGCGATTGCCGGCAAGGTCACGGCCATTCACGTTGCCAAGGGCGACCGGGTCAACCCGGGCGAAATTCTGATCGAGATCGAAGGCTGAGCTAACGGCCGCGATACAACGCTTTAAACCTCGGGGGGGCATGTGCTCCCCTTTTTTTTGCCTGTAATTCGCGGTTTTTTGTAGGAGCTGCCGCAGGCTGCGATCTTTTGACTTTGCTTTTGAAGATCAGAAGATCGCAGCCTGCGGCAGCTCCTACACATGTTGGGTCAGAACGCCATGCGCCACTGACCTGTCACGCCGTAGCTGCGGCTGTCGCTGGCTGCCTCGCCGGTGAGGCTAACGCCCAAGGTGTGGCTCGCGGAAAGCGTCAGATCCAGACCCGCGTCCAGCGTAAAGCTGTTGCGATCCATCTCGGCGCCAATCACCTCAAAGCGTTTTCCACCCTTGACCAATCGTTGGCGCGTTTCGTTATCAAGCTCGCCGTAAGTGTGTTTTACGCTGGCGCTGAGACGCGGCGTCAGTCGCATGCCGTTGGCCAGGTGACTGGTTTTCGCCAGGCGCAGGCCGACCGTGCTGTTCGGATTCGCTCGGGTCTGGCCATCGACGATCAGTGCGGCGTCGCCACCTTTTTCGGTGTAGCTGTCACGTTGGTAGCGCTGATAACCGATGCTGGCGAACGGTTCGATGCTGACATTGCCACGGCCCAGGTTGTAGCCGACCTCCGCGAACAGCTGCTGGGTATTGGCGGTGTAATTGCTCGTGAGCTGGTCGCTGAAACCGGCGAAGGCGACATGTCGTTTGCCACTGCCATCATGCCTGCCATAGGACGCGCCCAATCGCACAGCGAATGGCCCATCCTGACGCAGGGCGTAAGCGCCGAGATGCCAGCTGTCGAGATCGCCATCGAATCGGTGCGCATCGAGCCGGGTTTGCGCTTTCGCGCCCATTACGCCGAGATGCCACTGCTCATCGAATCGCCAGTCGGCAGCGAGGACCACACCGTGGGTGGAGTGTTTGAGAGCACTGTCGAAATCCCGATCGACCCTGCCGCCATGTCCCAGAGCCCGTAGCCAGACTCGCCCGGCACCGTCACCTTTGCGATTGTCCAGTTGCTGCATTGCCGAGAGCATGCTGGCGCTGACCGGAGCGGCGCTGCTCAGGGTAGCCTTGGCAAGGTTGGCGTTACTGCCGGCGGCAAGTTGCTCGAGTGCCAGACTGGCCGTGGTCGTATCGGTTTCGAGCAAGGCGCTGATGGCGGTATTTGCCGGCGCTGCAGGCGTTTCAGGCTGTACCGGCTGGCGCAATGCCTCAGGCTCTTGAGGTTGCTGCGGTTGCTGCGGTTGCTGCGGTTGCTGCGGTTGCTGCGGTTGCTGCGGTTGCTGAGGTTGCTGAGGTTGTTGAGGTGCCAGGGGGACGGAAGGTTTTTCTTCCAGGCTCTTTGCGAGTTCCCGAGCATTCTGGCTGATCACCAGGTCGTCGAGAGACCGGGTATCCAACTGTTCATGCATTGGATTAGTGGTTGGCGATGGTGGGGCCACTGCGTCAGCAAGGTGTGCGTCGCTCTCCAACAGTGTCGCCATTGGTCGCTCGATCGATAGCGGCGGTTCGACCAGATCCTGCGTTTGTCCAATCAGCTCAACGGCGGCGGGAGCGCCTGAATCGATGGGCGTCTTGGGTTTCCTTGTACGCTTCTTTTTAGGCTTCTCTTCCACCGCGCTTTCGACGAAAGGAGTCTCGGGCTGCTGGGCACTGGCAACCTCGACCCATCCGATGGTCAATGTAATCGCCAATGCTAGGTGATGAGGGCGGAACACAGGCTGGACGATCATCAAGTAGAACCTCGTTGAATGAAGAGGCTCAACTCTATGGACGCTGGCAAAAAACCGATGTCGGGTGCTTCCTGCAGACGCGCAGGGCATGTCGGATCGTTTTTCCGGAAATCTCGCGCCAAAGACCGGAGATGGATTTTTTACGGATCAGCTGTGCAGCTTTTTCCTACAAGTGATCCTGTGGCCAAAGCTGTTTGCTGATCAGAAGCTCATCTAGCCATCCCCGCAAAGGCTGGGTAAGTCGCGCCGATTTTCACAATCGTGAAGCTTGAATGCTCCATCTGGTTGAACTGCATTATTCTGCGTTTTCAAGAAGATTAAGCGCCTTACTCTGCAACTTATTGCAGATATGCAATTACCCTGGCTCTGCGGGATGCACTATATTGCGTTTCTGACGTAGTTAACCTTCGAATCACCCTCGGATTGCCTTGAAAAACCTGGAGCAACGTTTGAAAGAGTGGGATCTGAAATGAGCCTGACCGTTGCCGAGCGCACGGCGCTCATCGACAGCATTCAGGATGGTCTGGCCCAGGGGACGCTGGAGATAGGCGAAGCGGTGCGTCGTTTACGGGTTGAAGTCACCGGCCTGCATCAGGTTCAGTTCGCGAAGATGTGCAAAATTTCGGTGCGTACGCTGGTGCATATCGAACATGGCGAAGGCAATCAGACGTTGAAGTCACTGAATGCCGTGTTTCGCCCGTTCGGTTTGAAAATGGGGGTGGTGCGGGTTCGGCGCGAGCACGGCTGAGGGCGGCTGAAGTCAGTCCCGACGCACGTAAGCCTTGCCGTAATGCCGCTCCATCCGTGCCTGGATCAGTTCCAGCCCAATCGACATCAGCCAGTAGATGATCGCCGCGGTGGTCAGCATCTCGATGTAGCGGTAGCTCGAGCGTCCGTAGGATTGCGACAGAAACATCACTTCCCACACGCCCATTACCGAGATCAGCGACGAGTCCTTGAGCATCGAGATGAACTGGTTGGTGGTTGGCGGGATGATGGTGCGCATGGCCTGGGGCAGGGTGATGCGCCAGAAGATCACGCTGTCACGCATGCCCAGCGCCAGCGAGGCCTCGCGCTGGCCATAAGGCACGCCAAGGATGCCGGCGCGGAAGATTTCGCTGAGGTATGCGCCATAGTTCAGCGACAGGGCAATGATCCCGGCGACCACCGCGCCGGGGACAACGCCCAGTTGCGGCAGGCCGAGGTAGATCAGCAGGATCTGGATCAGCAGCGGCGTGCCGCGAAAGAACGAGGTGTAGAAGCTGGCGATGCCGAACGCCACGGCGCTTTTCGACAGCCGCGCCAGGGCGGTGACGAAGCCCAGCACTGACGAGGCGACAATCGCGCAGGCGCAGAGAAACAGGGTCAGCGCCGCGCCCTGCAAGAAGCCGTTGGGCGCCAGATGCACGCCGAGCAGGTTTGGCAACTTGTCGAGGATGATCGACAGCTTCAAGTCGAAGCTCAGGAAGAACCCGGCGAACAGGCTGAACATCGCCGCCCACGTCAGGTACAGGCGCGTGCGGAAACCGAACAGCCGTTGCCGGCGCGATTCAGCCACCGGTTGTGGTGGCTGTGGAGGTGTCGGGAAGGCAGTCATTGGCTGATATCGGCGCCGATCCATTTCTGCGACAGCTTGCTCAGTGTGCCGTCCTGTTTCAGTTGCGCAAACACCTCGCGCACCTTGGCATTCCACTGGGCGTCACCCTTTTCGATGGCGACCGAATTGGGTTCCGAATACAGCGGCTGGCCGGCCAGTTTGAAGCGCTGGTCCTGATTCAGGCGGGGCTGCGCGGTCACCAGATTGGTGAGAATGGCATCCAAGCGCACGCCAGCGCCTAGGCCGAGGTCCTGGAAGGCGACGTTGTCGGTGTCATACGGAGCAATCTGCACATCCTCGAACGGATACTCCAGACGGGTGTCTTCGGCGCCTTCGATGACCAGGTTCTTGTTCAGATAACTTTCGTAGCTGGAGGCGCTGGTCAGGCCGACTTTCTTTCCGCTCAGGTCCTTGGCGCCGTGGATGCGATCGTCCTTGGCGTTGACCACGATCACCGCTGGCGAAGCGTAATACTCGACCGGGAAATCGAACACTTCGGCCCGGGCCTTGCTCGGAGTCATGGAGCAGATGCAGATGTCGTAGCGCCCACTCCAGTGGCCGGCGGCAATCACGTCCCAGGACGGCGTTTCCAGGCGCAGCTTGACGCCCAGTTTATCGGCCACGGCTTTGGCGACATCCACATCGAAGCCGTCGAGCTGGTTCTGATCGTTAAGAAACGAGAACGGTGGATAGCTTTCCATCAACACGCCGACCAGTTCTTTTTTCTGTTCAATGCGATCCAGCGTGGCGCCGGCAAAGGCCTGTGTCGAGGCGGCGAGAAGGGATAAGCCCAGAGCCAGTAGAGGTTTGATTTTCAATGGTCGGTCCCTGGAAAAAAGAAGTTGTTATTAACGAAATGGTGGGTATTAAATAGTTATAAGAACCACTCTGGTAGTGAGTTATTTTCATAAGCATATGAGCGAAAAGCATATGGGCGCAGAAACGGTAATTCTTGATGGCGGCATGGGCCGTGAGCTGCAACGCGCCGGGGCACCTTTCCGGCAACCTGAATGGTCGGCACTGGCGCTGATCGAAGCCCCGCAGGCGGTTGAAGCGGTGCACGCCGCTTACATCGCCAGCGGCGCCAATGTGATCACCAGCAACAGTTATGCAGTGGTGCCATTTCACATTGGTGAGGAGCGCTTCGCCGCTGAAGGCCAGGCATTGGCTGCGCTGGCCGGTGAGCTGGCGCGCCGCGCGGTACAGGCGTCGGGCAAAGCGGTGCGGGTCGCCGGTTCGTTGCCGCCGTTGTTCGGTTCCTATCGTCCGGACCTGTTCGACGCGACGCGGGCCAGCGAATTGCTCGCGCCACTGGTCAACGGCTTGGCGCCGCATGTCGATCTGTGGTTGGCGGAAACCCAGAGTTCGATCATTGAGGCGCGCTCCATCCACGCTGGCTTGCCGCAGGACGGCAAGCCGTTCTGGCTGTCGTTTACCCTGAAGGACGAAGATACCGACGAGGTGCCGCGTCTGCGTTCCGGTGAGCCGGTGGCCGAAGCGGCGGCGGTGGCAGCCGAACTGGGTGTGCAGACGTTGCTGTTCAACTGCAGCCAGCCGGAAGTGATCGGTGCGGCGATTGATGCGGCGCGTGAAACGTTCGAGCGTCTGGGGGTGACGATTCACATTGGCGCGTACGCCAACGCGTTTCCGCCGCAACCCAAAGAGGCGACCGCCAACGATGGTCTCGATCCGTTGCGTGAGGACTTGGACCCACCGGGCTATCTGCACTGGGCACAGGACTGGCAGCAGCGCGGTGCCAGTCATTTGGGCGGTTGCTGTGGCATCGGCCCGGAGCACATCGCGGTGCTGGCGCAGAAGCTCGCGTAAACCAGAGCAAAAGATCGCAGCCTGCGGCAGCTCCTACACAGGGGTTGTCGCAGGCTGCGATCTTTTTGCTTTTAACGACTCAGGAACGGCATTCGACCAGGCCTTTCACTTGCCCGCCCGGTGTCTGGTTGTCATCGCTCAGCCAGCGCTCGAACCCCACCGCAATCGCCGGCCACTCGCCATCCACAATCGAATACCACGCGGTGTCGCGGTTCTGACCCTTGACCACCATGTGCTGGCGGAACACGCCTTCGAAGCTGAAACCCAGCCGTTCGGCGGCGTATTTGGAGCGCGCGTTGCCGTTGTTGCACTTCCATTCCAGGCGTCGGTAACCCAGGGCGAAAGCATATTTGCCCAGCAGATACACGGCCTCGGTGCTCTTCGGCGAGCGCTGCATCGGCGCGCCGAAGGTGACGTGACCGATCTCGATACGGCCCTGCGCCGGGACAATCGACATCAGGCTGAGAATGCCCTGCACCTGACCCGTGGCGCGGTCGATCACGCTGAAGAAATACGGATCGCTGCTGGCCGCATGGTTGTTCAGCCAGTCATTGAAAACCTCGCGCTGCGGAAACGGGCCGTAAGGCAAATAGTCCCAGAGTTTCGGGTCGGCACCGGGGCCTTGGAGGGCGTTGAACAGTTCGTCGCCATGGCGCGCCGGGTCGAGTCTTTCCAGGCGGATAAAGCGGCCTTCGAGCAGTTTGCTGGTGGGCGCCGGAACACCTTTCCAGTCGGCGAGTGAAGTGGTCATGGGCGCGGCTCCTTAAATGGCTTTGCGAAACTGGATGAATCCCGGGCGTTCGGCGATGCGCTCGTAGAGCTGGATCGCGGTGGCGTTGCTCTCGTGGGTCAGCCAATGGACTTTGCCGCAGCCGTCAGCCTTGGCGGTGGCGTAGACGTGCTCGATCAGCAGGCGCCCGACCCCGGTGCCGCGCGTTTCTGGCACGACCAACAGATCCTGCAGGTAGCAGGAGTTCTCGATGCTCCAGTTCGAGCGGTGATAAATGAAATGCACCATGCCCACGGCTTTGCCGTCGGCCCAGGCCAAAGCGGCGTGGGTTGGTTCGCTCGGGTCGAGGAAGCGTTGCCAGGTGCTGTGGGTGACAGCGTCCGGCAACTCGGTGTTGTAGAAGCGTAGGTAGGCTTGCCACAACGGCAGCCAGGCGGCGTGATCAGCGGCGGTCACCGGGCGGATCTGGATCTGACTCATGCTGGTTCCTTAACGCATCAAGTGGGCGAGGGTCTGATCGGCGAGGTCAGGACTGGCGGCTAGCCCTTCACGTACACCGGCAATGTCTTCGGCGCTGCGGTTCTGGCTGAGCTTGCGCTTGCCTTCGAGGCGCTCGATGGGAATGGCGAAACCGATGATCGCCTTGAGCATGCCGTCGATGTAATCGGCCGGCGCGTCGTCGACCTTCCACGGTTGCGCGCGACCGGCTTCATGGCGATCGGTGAGGGTGCTGACGATATCCAGCAGGCGCCCGCCATCGCTGAACGTTTCGGCATGGCCGTAGGCGTGCACCGCGATGTAGTTCCAGGTCGGCACGACTTTGCCGTGCTCGGCCTTGCTCGGGTAGAAAGCGGGGCTGACGTAGGCGTCCGGGCCGGCAAAGATCACCATGGCTTCGGCGCCGTCGCGCAGGTCTTTCCACTGCGGATTGGCCTTGGCCAGATGTCCGTACAGCGTGCCGTTCTCGCCTTGTTCGCGATGCAAGAGCACCGGCACATGGCTGGCCTGCAGGCCGCTTTCACCGTGAGTCACGAGAATGGCGAGGCGGGTGGCGAGGATCAGTTCGTGCAGTTGGGACAAGTCGTCGATGGCAAAGGCGCGTGGCGTGTACATGGAGAAAATTTCCTTGGCGAATGCCTGCATCCTAGGCAGGCTATTGGACTGTTGTAAGAGCCATTCAAGACCAATTTCACAGGTCCATTGCCATGCCAGCATCGTCTACGCTGTCACTGCCATTCAATCCCGCCGGGATCGAACTTGACCGCCGCCAGGGTCTGAGTCGCCAGCTCTATCAAGCCTTGCGCCTGCGGGTGCTGGATGGCCGGCTCGCCAGCGGTACCCGCTTGCCCGCCAGTCGTGATCTGGCAGTGGCGCTGGCGATCTCACGAAACAGCGTGGTGCGCGCATATGATCAGCTATATGCCGAGGGCTTCATCGAGGGGAGGGTGGGGGATGGTACTTATGTCGCGCAGTTGCCACCTTCGCTCGCTCAGCCGAAAAAACTATCCACAAATCCATCCACAGGGTTTTCAACAGGCTTACCCACAGCTTTATCCACAAAATCGACAGATTTCCCTGGGATTACATCCAGTAAAGTTATCCACAGTACGGCTGTGCAACGCCTGCAAAATAATCATTTGGCTGCGCCACCCAGTGGGCCGCCAAAGGCTTTTCGGGTGGGAGTACCGGCTTTTGATCTGTTCCCGTTCGATGTCTGGGCCAAGCTGAATGCGGCTTTCTGGCGAAAACCGGATTTGCAGCAGCTCTGTTACGGCGATCCGGCTGGCGACTCGCGACTGCGCAGTTTGATCGCCGCCTACCTGCGCAGCTCGCGCGGCATGCAATGCACGGCTGAGCAAATTGTGATCACCAGCGGCGCCCAGCAGGGCATCAGCCTTTGTGCACAGTTGCTGGTGACGCCGGGCGACAGCGTGGCCATTGAAAATCCCGGGTATCGCGCCGCCGGTCATGCCTTTGCGGTAGCGGGTGGACACCTGCAGGGCATTGCGGTCGATGCTGAAGGTTTTGATTGCTCGGTATTGAACACCGCCAGTGACTGCCGGGTGGCTTACGTCACGCCGTCTCATCAATACCCGACCGGGGTGGTGATGAGTCTGGCGCGGCGTCTGGAACTGCTGGCCTGGGCCGAACGCACGCAAGGCTGGATCATCGAAGATGACTACGATGGCGAGTACCGTTATAGCGGCGCACCGCTGGCGCCGCTGGCGGCACTCGATCAGCAGGGACGCGTGCTGTATGTCGGGACGTTCGGCAAGGTTGCATTTCCGGCGCTGCGACTGGGTTATCTGGTGTTGCCCAACGCTCTGGTGCAGGCGTTTGCTCAACGCCGGGCGGTGGATGTCCGGCATTCCGAGGTGAGCACCCAGGCGGTGATGGCCGAATTCATGGCTGCCGGGCATTTCCAGCGCCATATCCGACGCATGCGGCGGGCCGCGCTGAGTAGGCGCAATGCCCTGCTGGAGGGCTGGCCACCGAATATTCCCGGGGTCGGCGCGCTGCCTACGGTCGCCGCCGGCCTGCATCTGACCGTGCCGGTGGACAACGTGGTCCGGGAGCGCGAACTGATCGATCTGGCCAAAGCTGTCGATGTCGAGATCAACGGCCTGAGCAGTTACTGGCTGCCGGATTCACCACAGCGGCAAGCCGGTCTGGTACTGGGTTTTGCCGCTGTACCGGAAAATGCCATCAGCGCTGCGCTGGCCCGGTTGCGCAGCGCCTGGCAGGTCAGTTGAACGAGGCCGCAAGGACCGCCGCGAGGGTCACGCGGCGCCGAAGAACAAGCTCGGGTCGCTGATCCGGCGCAAGACATAGTCCAGCGGTGTCAGGGCCAGAAGTGCCTCGCGCCGCTCGGAAGTGAATTGCTGCAAGTGTTCGTCAGCGATTTTCAGATGCGCCGCCGTGAACTGTTCCTGCGGTGTATTCAACGAGTCGTAATGAAAGTGCGCCAGCCACAATGGCTGGTCCTGACGAGTGACATCAAGCACACGGTACTCCAGAAAATAGTCCTGACGTTTTTTGGTTTTGATCCGCCCCTGTGGGTTCTTTTCGATGCGTATCTGGCGGTTGTCCAGCATCCACTGCACATACGCCAGTCGGGGCTGGCGTTCCTTGAGCAGGCCGGCGCGGGTACGCACTCCCTCTTCGCGCAACCGCGTGGCGCCGAGCTGCAACTCCAGCGGCAGCATGCCCACCGGGGGCGGTGGCCGGTTCGCCTGGCGCGCGCGCGCAAATACGCCTTCGAGGCTGACGGCGGCGGCCTCCAGCCGCTGCGCCTGCTGATCAAAAAGATCCTGCATGTCGGCGGGAATGCGATTGGGCTTCAGGGCGTCCTTGCGCGTGTGCTCGATAAAGCCCTGGATGTTTTCGTTCAGATCCAACGCCTGCGCCAGAATATCGCTGTCATCCAGTACCGGTTGTGCCGCGGGTCGTGGCCGGGCCAGCAGAACTGTGTCGAGGGCTGCCGCCTGTTGCGACGTGGAAGGTTTGGGTGCCGGTACACGGGGACGACTCTTGGTGACTTTGGCGCTCGGTCGTGACGGCCCGGCCACTGCGGGTTTGGGCAGCGTCGGGGCGGCAGGAGGCAGCGTTGCCGGGAGCAATTGATCGAGTTGTTCCTGCGCCAGTTGCTTGAACTCACCGATCAGGCCGCTGATACGCCCGAGCTCGCCTGGGTCAACCTTGTCAGGGTATTCGTCAGGCAGGTCGGCCAGTCGTTGAATGGCATCGGAATATACGTCGATCAACCGGCTCAGGGTGGTGATCTGTGCGGCGGGCTGAGCGCCGTCGTCCGCCGTTCGAAGCATCGCCGAGTGCCGTCGCGTGGCCGTCGCCGCCTCAATGATCAACATACCGACGGCGTCCCGAGCCGGCGCCGAGTCGCTGCTGGGGGCACCGCGCATGCTGACTTCATGGGACATGCCGATTTCATTGGATTTCAGATCCCATTGGGAAAACGCCGGCAGCAGGCGCCGCAGTTTTTGCGCGACGGTGATGCCGC
Organism: Pseudomonas sp. Eth.TT006; assembly: GCF_054456575.1. Classification (NCBI taxonomy): domain Bacteria; kingdom Pseudomonadati; phylum Pseudomonadota; class Gammaproteobacteria; order Pseudomonadales; family Pseudomonadaceae; genus Pseudomonas; species Pseudomonas sp. Eth.TT006. The sequence goes on from NZ_JBTJEN010000001.1 coordinate 217,773, forward strand.
TGCCGCCGGCAAGTTCAAGGGGCAGAATGGAGGTGTGACACAGTTGCAGACGGGCAACCATGGCCTGGCCCAGGGTCAACGCCTGGCGCACGCTATGAATATGAGCCTGCAGCGACACTTGCAGGTTTTCGCCCAGGTGCTCGGTGTTTTCGGCGAGTTCCCGGGTGAGTTTTGCATAGGCATTGCGCTTGAATAGAAACCAGAGGCTGAGGTTCTTGTGCAACTGGGTGGTCATGCTGATCAGGTCATACAGATAACCCTCACTGCCACCTGCGAAGCGCCATTGATAGAGATTCTGCAACGCCTGTTCGTAGTCGCCGATCAACGTTTGCGCCTGATCGACGTAACGCTCGGTCGCGAGACTTTTCTCGGCGCCGGTCGCCCGTGTCATTTCGTCATGCAGCCTGAGCAGTGTGGCATTACCGCTGGCTTCGCGGCTCTGGAAGGCTTGCAGTGCGGTCTTGAAAGCGGCCTGTTGCTCGGCCTTGAGTCGGCGTTGTTCGCGCAGCTGACTCTTCAGACTGGTGCCACCGGCTCCCCCGCGCAAACGCAAGCGGGTGTCGACAAACCACTGGCCCTTTTGGTTATGGCTGAGCAAGGGGCCGGTCTTTGCCGGTGCCCGCGGAAAAACGATCTGTACCTGCTGGTCGTCGTTCTCCCGGACATTGAACCAGCGCTCGCCGACGTTTGCGTACATCCTGCCGTTCAGTCGATACAGCGGCGCGGCGCCGCTGCTCAGGGTTTGCACACCAGGTGCCGTCAAGTCAGGGGCGGCGACCGCCAGCGATTGCAGGTAGGTGGAAAAGTCCCCTGGGGATCGGTGGGGCACCGAGCCATTGGCTTCCAGCGCGGAGTAGTGGCTGGAAGGGAGTTCTCCGGTCAGCGTCGCCGGATTGAACATGACCTTCGGCGCAGCGGGCTCGCCCGGCGCCGCAATCGCGGGCTTTGCCAGCGTGCTGTCTACGAGGCGCGAGGCATACCCGGCGCCGGTTTTGCGCCGAATGCCGGCATGATGGGCAAGCAGAATGCCCAGGCTCAGCAGCAAATCCCCGGCCGCGCTCCATTGGGTCCTGGTATCGCCCTGTTGATAGGCATTGATGCTGGCATCGATGTCGCCAATGCTTTGCCAGACCCAGACGGCAGCACCCGCCGGCCCGCTGAGAAAATTGGCTGCCAGGCTGAACAAGGCCCAGCCGCTGTCGCGCAGCAGGGCCCAGCGCCGTTGTGAATTGGACAAGGACTGGCGCTCAGCGAGTGCGCCCATGGCCTGCGCGTGTGTGTTGAACAGCGTAGAGAACACATCGCCACTCAGTTCGGCCGTGGCCAGTTCTATCGGCCCGGCCCAGCTCACCGAGGTCCAGGGTTCGCTCAGCATTTGCAGGCCGAGCCATGGCGAAGGCAGGCCGACCGGAAAAGCGTATTGGGCATATTTGAAACTGATGGCCGAGTCAGGCAGCCACGCCAGCACCGAATCGCGCAGGTCACCCGGCTGGTGCAAGGCATACAACAGATTTTGCTCAGAGACGAACTGCAGCAGCGGCGGATCGAACAGCGGGCGGTACAACAGACATGGTCCGCCGGCCGGCTGACGGGGTGCGATGACGAACATGTCGGTGACGGTATCACCGGTGGTGTTGCCGGCATGCACGAAGGTCAGCGGGCGAATGACCACCGGTTGCGGGTGATCGGGGAGAGGATGAAGCCAGCGCAGTATGTACTGATAGCCGCGCTCATCGAAGCCTGCCAGGCCGCGGATCTTGTACTCCAGCGCCATCAGCGGCAGTAACGCGTGCAGCTGGTTGATGTAGAAATGCTTTTGCAGGGAGGCCTGGCTGGCGTCATCGACCAGCTTGTCCTTGAGCAGACGCGGATAGGCCGAGCCAATGTCGACTTTGTTGGCTATTGTCGTCAGGTAGTCCACGCTCAGCCAGTCCGGCACTGCGTGTGAGGGATTGAACTGCACCCGTGCCTGATACGGCGGGCAATTCTGCAAGGCGTACTCGCCGAGATTTTCGGTGTGGGTGTCGAGCGGATTGGGCAAGGTGAAGCCGCCCGATTCGAAACTGTTGGTGATGGTGATTTCGAGGCTGTCGAGGGGCAACGAGGAGGCCTGGGGTTTGTCGGCAATGATTGCCTCACGCATGCGCGTACGCGCGAAGGTATCCAGCGGCAGGATGCGGAACAGACGGGTGTCGGTATTGCGATACAACTTGCCCAGCGCGCTGACACTGCGACCATAGGCGTCGAGATCGGTCGCCGAGGCCCGCAGCAACCATTGGGGTATCGACTCGTCGAGCGCCATGCTCGTCCCGGGCTTCCCGACGCCGCTGTGTTCGATCAGCGCAGGTTCAAGCTGCAGATCAGCCGGCTCACCGGCAACATCTTCGCGCGTGATCGCGGCGATGGCGTCGAGCTGGGTGCTGACCAGCGCCCAGGCCATGTGGTCGAAAAAATCGCCATCGGGTTCGAACAACTGCCATTGCACATTCCTTCCGGCCAGCCGCTCTTCGATGCGCGTCGGCAACGCCTCCCCGAGTTTTTCCAGGGACGTGAACGATTCATAACCTTCCTCGACGGTATACAACATGACCAGATCGCGCTCCTGGTAGCGCCCGGTCAGCACTGCAGCGCCGCCCAACAGCAGGTGCTGGCTGGCGCCCAGTTCGTCGACGATATCGATGTCGATCAGGCAGACGCGAATGGCGCTAAACGCCGGAGCGCGTGCGGCACGCTCCTGTCTGTCCGGGTGCATGGAGACGGTCCGGGCAACCTGACACTGCACCTCATCCCAGCCATCGGCCTTTTGCACGTCCAGCGCTTTGCGCAGGGCATCGGACAATTCGCGCCAGCGCGGCTCACGTTTGCCGGGACTGTTCCAGTAAGCCAGTTGTTGCTCGCCGAAAGCGACAAACAGCAGCGGCGTGTAATCGTTGAGCAGCCTGCCGATCGCTTCGATATCGACATCCAGGTGCACGATCGGTGTGACGTGCGGATTCAGCGTCAGAAAATGTTCACCCTCCAGCAGGTTGGCTGTCGAGTCACTGAAAAACAGTCTGATCAACGTCCCGGTCAGGGATTCAAAGCGAGTGGGCAGAGCGCTCACACCGTCGTCCGTGGCTTGCCACTGCGGGGTACCGAGCAGCGTATGGTCGGGGTCGAGTTCCAAATGGGGATACAGGCTTTTCAAGGCTGTGCGCAGCATGTGGGCACCCACCTCGTCCACGGTCGGGCCCTGGCTGATTTTGTGGATGAGCAGGCCTTTTTGCAGCAGTACGGGAGGGGCGTGATCCGCGGGAAGTTCGATCATGATCAATATCCTTATTGATGGGTCATGCGCGAGAGAAAAACAGCGTGCGCGCCAGCGTCGGGCTGATCTCGCTGCGATAGATGGTGATGACTTGCGGGTCGGAAGTGGCCGCGCGCCTGTCGAACGCGCCCAGCAATCGTTGATCGCGAAGCTTCAGGTGGGCGGCGGTGAAGGCGCTTGCCGGCGAGTCTGCGGCGGCGTAATGGAAGTGTGCATACCACAGCGTCTGCCCGCTGCTGCGTTCGCGAATCTCGTATTCCTGCAGGTAATCCTTGCGCGGGCCCTTGAGACGACGGCGGCTGCCATTGGCGACGATGTCGATTTCATTCTTGCTGTGCAGCCATTCGACGCGAGTGGCGGTGGGGGGCTGTCGCTTGATCATTTCGACACGCAGGCGCTGACCCTCCGCGTACAAGCGATCACGTGCCGCGTTCAGTCGCGCGATCAACGCGGTATTGCTTCTGGCGGGGCTTTGGGTGGTGTTGGCGGGCGTTGGGAGTTTTTCCAGGGCGCGAGCGGCGTGGTCGAACTGCTCGGCTTTCTGCTGGAACAATTCCTCGATTTCAACGGGCAGGCGTCCGGGCTTCCTGGCGCTGGTGTCCGTCTGAGCGATGAAATTGTCCAGTTCATCGAGCAGCGTTTGCCCTTGTGCGATCAAGGTTTCGGCGCTGGCGGGTTTCGTCACTGATCGATGAGGTTGTGCCGCGACACGCTCCAGCCAGACGCCGGGGGTTTTCTCGTGAAAGGTGGCGATCACCTGTCCAGTCAACGGTGCGCGCACGTCCAGTAGCACCGGCTCTCCGGGGGCCGCGGTGCGGATTTCACCGACCACGGTGCCGCGGAAGCGGGTTTTCACCACCCGTTTGCGCGAGGCTGTGGTGGCTTTGGCAGGGACGGAGCGTGGCGTTTGGGTTGGCTGTTCAAGCAACAACTGCGCGAAGAAACGTTCGGTTTGCTGATGAAATTCACTGATCCGCGTACACATCAGCGCGAAGGGTTGCTCCAGCACGACTTTTTGATGGGCGATCGCAAAATCTTCGAGGATCCGGTCCGTCGCGGCGAATTGTTCAAGCACACCATTGAGTGCCTCGATACGCTCCTCGGCGACCCAGACGCCGTTCTCAAGCATCAGTTCCTGCGAGGTCTGAATGGCCAGAGTGGTTGTGTCGAGGATTCGAGTCAGGTCGTTTCTGGCGCTTGTCAGGGCGGCACTTGTGCCCTCTTTCAGGCAGACCTCACGGGTCAGTGAGACCTGCAGAGCCTTGAGGTCATTGAGACTGTAGGCGGGCAGTCGGGCCTTGTAGGTAGCGGCAATTTCCGAAGCGCCTCGACCCAGTCGACTCAAATCCAGGAAGCATGCGTGGGCAAATTCGATCTTGCCGATCAGGCCTTCGTTCAGGTCGATCATTTTCTGATAGGTCGCTCGGCCCTCGGCATTGGTGCTGGTTTCTTCGGCCTCCAGCAGCGTCAGGGTTTGCATGAGCGCTTGCCCGAACTCATGTTTCTTCTGGTCCAGCCAGCTCTGGTTGAGGAACAGTTGGGCGCCGAGCATCTTGGTCATGGAGGTGCGGTAAGTCGGTACCGTTTCGAGCTGGTTCAGCGTTTTGAGCTGTTCCATCGGCACTGCATATTCGCCAGTGCGCTGTTCGAGCTTTTGCAGAAATTGCTGTTGCAGGGCGGGCAAGGCCTTGTCGCTGGCCTGTTTCATGGTGGTGTATGCCTGAGTCAGCTCACTGTTGGCGTTTTCCAGCGTTCTGTCGAAATCGGCCAGTTGTGTCTTGAGATCCGCGATGCGCTGGCGGTTTTGCTGTTTGAGTGCCTTGCGCCGGCTCGACATGCCGCCGCCGCGCAGCCGCAGGCGGGTATCGATGTACCAGTCGCCGGAGCTGTTACCAATCAATCCTGGGCCTTGGCGCGCGGGCTGTTCGCGCGAATCGATGATCGACACGTCAGCATCTTCATTGACTGCCACCTCGAACCAACGCTCGCCGACCTTTGTGTAAAAACGGTTCTGGCTGCAATGCAGGTGTTGATACGGACCACCGTCGCGCGGGGGTGGCATCAAGTCGTCAGGAGGGGTAATCCGGAAGCGTTCGAGGGTTCGCACCAGGTCGAGGACGACGTCGGTTGCGAGGCTGGCGGAATGGCTCGTAGCGCTGGCAGCACCGGTGACGTCGGGCAAGCGCACAACGGCCACCGTCACTTCCCCTGGCACTTCCTTCGCCGCTGGCGGGTCTTGTGTGGTGATCTTGATCAGCGGTTTTTCCGTGCGTCTGGCGGCCGGTGGACGACGAGTAGCAGCGTGATGCGCGAGTACGACCGCCAGGTTCAACAGCAGATCGGTGATCGCACTTTCCTGCCGGGCAGAGCTGTCCTCTGCATGGCCATCAATGGTCTGTTGCACATCGTCGAGCACTTGCCAGATCCATGCGGCGGTGCCGACGGTTTTACCCATAAAAGGCAATGCGGCGTTGAGAATCAGCCAGGCGGCTTGCTTGAAGGTCTCCCAGCGACTCTGCGCATTGGACAGCGACTGCCGTTGTGCCAGATCGATCAGCGCGTTGGCATTGGCCTGATAAAAGCCGGCCAGATAATCACCCTCGATAACCCGTGAACCCAAGGATAGCGTGCCGCTCATTTGCAGCGTCGTGAGAGGGTCGGCCAGCAGTTGCGAGACGCTCCAGACTGAAGGCAAGTTGCCGGGGAAAACATAGTTGGCGTAGTTGGGCCGAACGTTGTCCGGCAGCCAGGCGAGTACCGACTTGCGCAGTTCGGGAGCATGGCGAATGGCGTAAATCAGATTGGCCGGCGTCGGGTACTGGCTGAGTGGTTGATCGAGCAAGGGCCGATAGAGCAGGCATGGCCCCTTGTCCATCTGCCGTGGTCCGATCACGAACATGTTGGTCACTTCATCCGCTGACGCCCCGGTACGCCAGCCGGGCTTGAAGGCCAGCGGGCGGATCACGATCTCCTCGCCCTCTACCCGGCGGTTGGCTGCAAGGACCTGGACCACCGCTGCGACATAGCGATAACCGAGTTCGTCGACGCCGTTGTGCTGCCGGATTTTTTGCTGCAAGGCCAGTAACGGCAGTTCGATTCGCAGTCGCGCGGTGAACAGATTCTGCCGTCGCAGGCTGTCGAGAGGATCATCGAGGAGCCTGGTTTTGATCAGGGCCGGGTAGGTCTTGCCGATGTCCATCCGTGTCACCAGCGTCTCCAGATAGCTGACGGTCAGCCATTCCGGGAGCGTCGAGGAAGCGCCGCTGCTGACGCTCTTGTTGCCGGTCGGCAAGGCAATCAGGTTCTGCAACGCCAGATCGATCAGGTTCAACCGCGTGTGCTCGGTCGGCACCGGTGGCAGGAAACTGCCCCAGGCCACCACGCTTTCGATATCGACGTGGATGTCGGCCAGGTCGAGATCCGTGGCGTCGGGATGGTCCTCGAGCAGGGCGACGCGCAATTGCTCTTCGGCGTAAGCGCGGATCGGTTTGATCCCGTCGTTGAATGCCAGCCCCTTGTGTTGGCCCTGTACAACAGCGAGGTCCATCAGGTGCCGGCTGTAGGCCGTGAGGTCGGTGGAGCTGGCGTTGGCCATCCAGTCGGGCAGCGCGGCTTGCACCCGGTCAAGTCGCGACGGCGCATCTTTCGCGGTCGGTGAGAAGTCCTGGCTGGTGCGGCGGATATGCGGGGCCAGATCGGCCACCGGCGCGGACGGAGGATCTGCCAGCGAACCGATGCCGTCCGATTGCAGGGCAATCAGATTACACGCCAGATGATCGAAGAAATTCCCCTGCGGTTCGATCAGGCGCCAATTCACGGTGACACCGGGTTTCTGCTCACGGGAATACGTGCGCAGCGACTCTCCCAGCGCCTCGAACGAATCGAACGCCTGAAAACCCTGCACGATGGTGTGGGTGGTGATGACCGTGCGTTTATCGACTGTGCCGATCAGCACCGCCATATCGAGCAGGTTCAGGTGCGTGCTGACGCCTGCAGAAACCGCGTCCAGATCGATCAGGCAGGCGCGACAATCGTAGCGGTCGTGAGCGGCGCGGACAGTTTTGTCCGGATGGCTGAACAGCAGGCGCGCCATGGCGCTGCGGTCATTGTCCCAGTCCGGGTTGGCGGGGACGTTCCAGCGCTCACGCAAGGATGTCGACAAGCCTTTCCAGCGGGGCGTTGCGGCACGTGTGATCTGGTTCCAGTAATCGAGTTGCTGCTCCTGAAAGGCGACGAACAGCAGCGGCGCCAGCTCGTTGAGCAAGTGTCCGATGGCTTCGATGCTGACGGGCAACTGCGCCGGTACCTGGTCCTGCGGCTGCAGTGTCAGGTAGTGCTCGCCTTCAAGGTAGAGCACCGGCGTAGCCCCCACCGCATGCCGGACCAGCGCGCCGGTCAGTGATTCGAAATGCCTGGGACCGGGCGCGACGTGGTCTTTGGTCAATAACCAGGAGGGCGCGACCACCGCCGCCAGGCTTGGGTCGATCTGCAGTTGCGGGTACAGCGCTGTCAGGGCCGGACGCAGGGTTGCGGCGGCAACTTCCCTGATCGAAGGGCCGGCGACCAATTGCGTCAGCAGATCGTACTGCACGTTGATCGGATCGGGCGCTGGGCTGGAAGCGTCGGGCATGGTCACATCCTTTTGAGGCACGGGCACCGCTGAAGATGCGGAGCAATGACCGGGCAAGGTAGTGACGGATCGGGTGAGCGGGGTGGTATATAAATACCGCAGAGAAAAAGACCCGCGTCGGCGGGTCTCGTTGGGACGCGGATATCAGCTGAGGGAGTCGCGCTGGATCCTGATCCCGAGTCGATTCATTGTGCAAAACCTTCGAGCACGTTCACCGCGTTGATACCGATTTCCTCGACCGCGTAGCCGCCTTCCATGACGAACAGCGTCGGCTTGCCGAGGGCAGCGATGCGTTTGCCCATTGCCAGGTAGTCGGGGCTGTCGAGCTTGAACTGCGAGATCGGATCGTCCTTGAACGTGTCGACACCCAGCGACACGACAATGATGTCGGCGCCGTAGCGCTCGATCTCGTTGCAGGCCTGCTCCAATGCTGCGCTCCACGCATCCCAGCCGGAGCCGGCGGGCAGTGGATAGTTGAAATTGAACCCTTCACCGGCGTCTTCGCCGCGTTCATCGTCGTAGCCGAGGAAGAACGGAAACTCGGCTTCCGGGTGGCCGTGGATCGAGGCGAACAGCACATCGCTGCGCGCATAGAAAATCGACTGGGTGCCGTTGCCGTGGTGGTAGTCGACGTCAAGGATCGCAACCTTCTTGTGGCCCTGATCAAGGAACGCCTGGGCGGCGATGGCGGCGTTGTTGAGGTAGCAATAACCGCCCATCAAGTCGCTGGCGGCGTGGTGTCCCGGTGGACGGCACAGGGCGAAGGCACTGCGTGCGCCGCGCTGGATTGCCGCTTGGGCGGTCAGTGCCACTTGCGCCGCGCTGTAGGCCGCTTGCCAGGTACCGGCGGTGATCGGCGCGCCGCCGTCGAAGCTGTAATAGCCGAGCTGGCCGTGCAGGCTGGTCGGTTTGATCGGCCGCAGCGTGCGCGCCGGCCAGGTGTAGGGCAGCAGGTCGCCGTCGGTGTTGAACTCGGTCCAGCGTGCCCAGGCACCTTTGAAGAAGTCGAGGTAGTCGCGGCTGTGGATCCGGGCGATCGGCTCCAGCCCGAAATCCTTCGGCGCCTCGACCGGGCCGAAGTTCTGCTGCTGTACCCGTTGCAGCACATGGTCGGCTCGCGAGGGCATTTCGAAGCACGGCTTGAGCTGGCCGTCGATGAGTTCGCAGCGGCCATGGTGCAGGTGGTGATCGTCTGAGTAGATCGTCAGCATTTGTTGTTCTCCGCAAGGCTGATTCGGTTGCCCCCAGTGTTGCGGCGCGCGGCGCATCGGAGAACGGCAGGAAAGGCCAAAAGGGGATTGATATGGCCAAAACATCTGACCGTTAATCGCCCCTTCGTCAGATCAAAAGATCGCAGCCTGCGGCAGCTCCTACAGAGGTTAATGCAGGAGCTGCCGCAGGCTGCGATCTTTTGATCTTCAGGCTCTGAACTGGCTCGGCGCCACACCACTCCAGCGCACAAACGCATGCCGAAAACTCGCGGTTTCGCTGAAACCCAGGGTTTCGGCGATGCGGTAGATCGGCAACTGATCCTCGCACAGCATCTGCTTGGCGCGTTCGAAGCGCAGTTCGTCGAGCAGCTCCTGATAACTGCTGCCCATGTCCTTGAGGTGGCGGCGCAAGGTGCGCGGCGAGCATTTCATCTGTTGCGCCAGACCCTCCAGCCCCGGCGCGGCGTTTAGCTGGGCGCCGAGCAACTGGCGAATCCGCCCGAGCCACGCCTGTCGCCCGGTGAACTCGGTGTTCAGTTTGCGGCAGCGTTCGGCCATGGCCTGATGAGTAATGATGTCGGCCAGCGGCAACGGTTGATCGAGCCAGTGCCTGTCGAAGGCAAAGGCGTTGTTCTTGGCGCCGAAGTGCAGCGGGCTGGCAAAGTGTTCGGCGTAGCTGGCGCGGTAATCCGGCGCGGCGTGTTCGAACCGTGTGGCGCGCAGGGGCAGCGGATGACCGAGCAGGTCGTCGCAAATGACTTTAAGCGACACCAGGCAGAACTCGGCGTTGAACACTGCCATTGCCGGGCTTTCGCGATAGTCGGCGGCGACGAACCAGACGCGCTCGCCATCGTCTTCCAGGCTCAATTCGAAAAGTGTTCCCAACAGCGCCGGATAGCGGATCGCCAGGCGCAAAGCGTCACCGAAGGTGGCACAGGTCAGCAGCGCGTAACCAAGGATGCCGTAGCAGGAGACGTGCATGCGCCGCCCCAGTTCTAGGCCGATATCGTGCTTGAGCGCGACCGCGTTGGCGCAGACCTGCATTTCCTGGTTGGTGGTGATGCGGGTGTCGGCGCGGTTCAGATCGGCGGCACGGATGCCGCTGCCAGCCAGCAACGCATCATCGGCAAGGCCCTCGCTTTTGAACGTGTTGAGAATCAGCGAGACGGCATTGAGGGTGGTGAGGTGGGAGTGCAGCATGGGATCTTCCAGCCTTGAGATGCTGGAAATAGGAGCAAGTTGTGTGCCTATCACCCTACTGTAGGAGCTGCCGAAGGCTGCGATCTTTTGATCCTGAAAAACAAAAGATCGTCCGATCGCGGCCCGAGCCTTCGGCAGCTCCTACAAAAGATATGTGGTGTCAGATCAGCTCGCCACACAGGTCGAGTTCGATCAGCCGGCGCACTTCAGCCGATTCCAGCCCCGCACCGAGCAACGCCTGCAACTTGCCGAACGCCGCTTCGCGGGTCATGCCGCCACCGGAGAGCACGCCGACGCCACGCAGCCGGCTGCCGGCCTCGTACACGTCCAGCTCCACCCCACCTTCATGGCACTGGGTGACCGCGACCACCACCACGCCGTTGTCTCTGGCCCGGCCGAGGCTGGCGAGAAACTCCGGGTTGTCACTCGGGCCGGTGCCGCTGCCGTAGCATTCCAGCACCAGACCTTGAATGCCGCCATCGAGCAAACCGTCGACAATTCCGGCATTGATCCCGGGGAACAGCGGCAGCACGGCGACATTCGCCAATTGCTTGGGCTGGTTGTAGTGCAACGCTGCGGGAATCGCCGTGGCTTTCACGCCGCCGCCCTGACGCTCCAGGCGCTTGAACGGATGGCGGCCGAAGCTGCGCACTTTCGCGCAGTGGGTCGGGTCGAGCCGTTCGCCGTGGAAGTACAGGTGCACGCCCGGCGCCAGGCCCTGGCCGAGGGCAACCAGCGCGCCGCCGAGGTTTTCCCAGGCATCGCTGTCAGCCACGCCCGCCGGCAGCATGGAGCCGGTGAAACACACACGGGCCTGCAGACCGAGCAACTGGAAACTCATCGCCGCCGCGCTATAGGCCAGGGTGTCGGTACCGTGCAGGATCAGCACGCTGTCGCAGCCTTGTACGTCCACGGCGTCGACCACTGCTTCACGCAGTTGCTGCCAATAGGCCGGGGTCATGTTGGCGCTGTCGATCAGCGGCGCCATTTCCCGGAAACGCCACTGTGGCACCACGAGGTCAGGCTGGCTGTGCAGGTAATCGCGCATGCGCGCTTCGAAACCGGACGCCGGGGCCAGGCCGTTGGTGCTGGCCTGCATGCCGATGGTGCCACCGGTGTAGAGGACCATGACGTGTTGGGCGGCGGGGTAGGTCGACGAATTCATCAGGACTCTCCGAAAGGATGGGGACCTGGGGGAGCGGGCTTGCTCGCGAAAGCGCAGTGTCAGTCAGCGTATGTATCAACTGAAAGACTGCATTCGCGAGCAAGCCCGCTCCCACAGTTTTCCGAACTGTAACTGACGGGCGCAGGGGATGCGCCCGTCATTCACCTGTCAGCGTTGCGCTGCAGGGACGCCTTGCGGCGCGGCTTCGCTGTTGCCGGCGGCTGGCGCCTCGGTCGGCCAGGCCTTCAGGTCCAGATCCAGGTCGGCAAACTTGCTCGAGTCGAACACTGGCTGGCTGATACCGGCACGGCGCTGCTCGTCGTAGTCGCGCATCACACGCAGACCGACCTTGAACAACATGGCCAGGGCCATCAGGTTGACGAAGGCCAGGCAAGTCATGGTGATGTCAGCGAAGGCGAACACGGTCGAAAGGTCTTGCGTCGAACCCCACACCACCAGTGCCAGGACCAGACCGCGGAAGATCATCAGCACGGCGCGGTTGCGGCTGAGGAACTGCAGGCTGTTTTCGCCCAGGTAGTAGTTGTAGAGGATGCAGGTAAAGACGAACAGCGACAGCGCGACGCTGACGAAGATCCGGCCCCAGTCACCCACCACGGCAGCCAGCGAGTTCTGGGTCAGGACGATGCCGTCACCTTCGAAGCCCGGGGTGTAGAAGCCCGACAGCAGGATCAGCAGCGCGGTGCAGGTGCAGATCACGAAGGTGTCGAGGAACACGCTGAACGCCTGAACCACGCCCTGTGCGCCCGGGTGTTTCACCGAAGCCACGGCAGCGACGTTGGGTGCACTGCCCAGGCCCGCTTCGTTGGCGAACACGCCACGCTTGACGCCCATGACGATGGCGCTGCCGAGCAGGCCGCCGAAGGCCGGGTCGAGACCGAAGGCGCTCTTGAAGATGGTTTCCAGCATGGCTGGCACGTGTTCGATCTGGGTGCCGATCACGTACAGGGTCACGCCGATGTAGGCCAAGGTCTTGACCGGTACCAGCAGGTCGGACACCGCGGCGATGCGCTTGATGCCACCGATGAAGGTGATGGCCAGCAGCACTGCCAGGACGATACCGGTGTGGCGCGGATCGAAGGCGAAGGCGTTCTGCAGCGAGTGGGTCACGGTGTACGACTGCAGGCCGATGAAGGCAAAGCCGTAGGTGACCAGCAGCAGGATCGAGAACACCACGGCCATGCCTTTGAGTTTCAGGCCGTGCTGAATGTAGTACGCCGGGCCGCCACGGTACATGCCGTCACCGTCGGCGCGCTTGTAGACCTGCGCCAGGGTGCATTCGAAGAAGCTGCTGGACATGCCGACCAGAGCGGTCACCCACATCCAGAACACCGCACCTGGCCCGCCGAGGGTCACGGCGATGCCGACACCGGCGATGTTGCCTGCACCGACACGGCCGGCAAGGCTGAGCATCAGGGCCTGGAACGAACTGAGTTGGCCGCCGCTGCTTTTCAGGCTGTCGCGGAACACCGCGAACATGTGGAGAAAGTGGCGCAATTGAACGAAACGCGAGCGAATCGTGAAGTAGCTACCGAGCCCGACAATGAGCGCGATCAGTACTTTCCCTGAGAGGAAGTCGTTGATGACTTCGAGCATGGATTTTTCCTCGCTGTTTTTTGTGTGAGCAAATACTGGATGGTCGGAAATATCGTGTTACACCGGCTTGCACGCGGCAGTGCAGGTGAGGCGAAGATTTCGTCCCGGATCCATTTCGCGGGTTTGTTATTAGTTCGGGTTTCGCATGGGTTATGGCCTCGTTACCGACGACCGCTCACGCGAAGAGGGGCGGCACTATACCGATCAGTGCGGCGCCCGTCTGCACGCTCGTGGTGCAAGCGACGAAACGAAGCGGTGAAACACCCGGCGTTACCGGCGCCGGGCTTGTGCAGGGACTGCATTTCTGTTGCTGCAAACCGTGTGGCGAGGGGATTCATCCCCGATGGGTCGCGAAGCGGCCCCGAAACCTGCAAGTGCGATGTGTCAGGCACACCGAGTGCAATGATTTTGCGACTGCTTCGCAGCCGATCGGGGATGAATCCCCTCACCACAGGGCTCACCTCTACATTTGATCAGTCCCCAGACATACGGGTCTCAGGGTCAAACAGTTAAAAAAAAGGGCTCGAGGACAAATCCCCAAGCCCTCAAAAGGTGAGAGGTGTCTAGTCCCTCGACCTGGTGAGTGGTGCTACAAGTACGCGTCGGCTCAGGCTTTGAGCGGAACCAGACGTGGAGCGATCATGTTTTCCGGGCGCAGGATGTCGGCGAGCATGGCTTCGTCGAGCAGACCTTCTTCGCGCACCAGTTCCAGCACGCCGCGGCCGCTTTCAAGGGCGATACGGGCGATGCGGGTGGCGTTTTTGTAGCCGATGTACGGGTTCAGCGCGGTGACCAGACCGATCGAGTGTTCGACCAGTTCACGGCAGCGGGCTTCGTTGGCGGTGATGCCGACGATGCAGTGCTCGCGCAGCATGTCCATGGCGCGTTGCAGCAGGCGGATCGAGTCGAGGATCTTGAAGGCGATCAGCGGCTCCATCACGTTCAGTTGCAGTTGGCCGCCTTCGGCTGCCATGGTCAGCGCCAGATCGTTACCGATCACCTGGAACGCCACTTGGTTGACCGCTTCCGGGATCACCGGGTTGACCTTGCCGGGCATGATCGAGCTGCCTGGCTGACGCGCCGGCAGGTTGATCTCGTTGATGCCGGTGCGTGGGCCGCTGGACAGCAGACGCAGGTCGTTGCAGATCTTCGACAGCTTGACCGCGGTGCGCTTGAGCATGCCGGAGAACAGCACGAAGGCGCCCATGTCGGAGGTGGCTTCGATCAGGTCGGCAGCTGGCACCAGCGGCTGACCGCTGATCAGCGCCAGGCGTTGTACGGCCAGGGCCTGATAGCGCGGGTCGGCGTTGATGCCGGTACCGATCGCGGTGCCGCCCAGGTTCACTTCGGTCAGCAGTTCCGGGGCCAGCGACTTCAGGCGGGCCAGGTCTTCGCCCATGGTGGTGGCGAAGGCACGGAATTCTTGACCCAGAGTCATCGGCACGGCGTCCTGCAGCTGGGTACGCCCCATCTTCAGCACGTGGTTGAATTCTTCACCCTTGGCCGCGAAGGCCTGAATCAGGCTGTCGAGGCTGGCCAGCAGCGCGTCGTGACCCAGCAGCAGACCCAGGCGGATCGCGGTCGGGTAGGCGTCGTTGGTCGACTGCGCCATGTTGACGTCGTCGTTCGGGTGCAGGTACTGGTACTCGCCTTTCTGGTGACCCATTGCTTCGAGCGCAATGTTGGCGATCACTTCGTTGGCGTTCATGTTGGTGGAAGTACCGGCGCCACCTTGAATCATGTCGACCACGAACTCTTCGTGGAAATCACCGCGGATCAATCGGGCACAGGCTTCGCTGATGGCAGCGTGCTTGGCTTCGCTCAGATGACCCAACTCACGGTTGGCGTCAGCGGCGGCCTGTTTGACCATCGCCAGACCCACAACCAGTTTCGGGTAATGCGAAATCGGAACGCCGGAGAGACGGAAGTTGTTCACCGCTCGCAGGGTCTGGATGCCGTAATACGCTTGAGCCGGTACTTCGAGGCTGCCAAGCAGGTCGTTTTCTGTGCGGAAAGATGCAGCGGAGGACATGATAGAAATCATCTCGATATGGACCCGGTCTGTGCCGGAACGCTGCGAATGCTAGGCTTGTGGGATTTTTAGGGCCAATGCTGTTAAACACTGCCCTATGCACATTCGGCATAATGCCCATGTGACGCCGCTTGCATGGCGAACGTGTGACCTATTTTGGTGCGCCCGGGGAGGGTGTGATGAACCTGGAAAGCAAATGGCTTGAGGATTTCAGTGCCTTGGCCGCCACCCGCAGCTTCTCGCAGGCGGCCGAACGACGCTTCGTGACTCAGCCGGCGTTCAGTCGGCGGATCCGCAGTCTCGAAGCGGCGCTGGGCCTGACCCTGGTCAACCGCTCGCGCACGCCAATCGAGCTGACGGCGGCCGGGCAACTGTTCCTGGTGACCGCGCGCACCGTGGTCGAACAGCTCGGCGAAGTGCTGCGCCATCTGCATCATCTGGAGGGCGGGCAGGGCGAAGTGATCCAGGTTGCCGCCGCGCACTCACTGGCGCTGGGGTTCTTCCCGCGCTGGATCGCGCAACTGCGCAATGAAGGGCTGAACATCGCCACGCGGCTGGTCGCCACCAACGTTGGCGACGCGGTGCACGCGCTGCGCGAAGGCGGCTGCGACCTGATGCTGGCGTTCTACGACCCGGACGCGGCGATGCAGATGGACCCGGAAATCTTCCCGTCGCTGCACCTGGGCCAGACCGAGATGTTGCCGGTGTGCGCGGCGGATGCCGAGGGCAAGCCGCTGTTCGATCTGGAAGGCGAGGGCAGCGTGCCGTTGCTGGCCTACAGCGCCGGCGCCTTTCTCGGACGTTCGGTGAACGGTTTGTTGCGCCAGCGTCAGCTGCGGTTCACCACGATCTACGAAACCGCGATGGCCGACAGCCTGAAGAGCATGGCCCTGGAAGGCCTGGGGATTGCCTGGGTGCCGCAACTGAGCGCGCGCGCCGAACTCGCCCGGGGCGAACTGGTGGTCTGCGGCGGCCCGCAATGGCATGTGCCGCTGGAGATCCGCCTGTATCGTTGCGCCCTGGTGCGCAAGGCCAATGTGCGGCTGCTATGGCGCAAGCTCGAAGGCGGAGTGGCACAGGCGTCCTGAAAAGATCGCAGCCTTCGGCAGCTCCTACAGGGTGAAATGAGTATCTCTGTAGGAGCTGCCGAAGGCTGCGATCTTTTGATCTTTTCCGCTGACCTTCAGGTCAATAAAACCGGGCCTTTCACTCATTTGACGGATGGTCGTTTCAGGGGCTGTTTATTGAATTCTTTGCGGTATACTGCGCGGCCTTCGGCCGGTTCGTCCGGCCATATTTCCTACAACAAGCCACGCAATCCTGCGTGGCTTGTTGTTTTTGACGCGCCTGCGGGCGCCCAGAGAGAAGAGGCGCGACGATGAGTGCACTGGTTGGCGTGATCATGGGCTCCAAGTCCGATTGGTCCACCCTTAGCCACACCGCCGATATGCTGGAAAAGCTCGGCATCCCGTACGAGGTCAAGGTGGTTTCTGCCCACCGTACCCCGGATCTGCTGTTCCAGTACGCCGAAGAGGCTGAGGCTCGCGGCATCGAGGTGATCATCGCCGGTGCCGGCGGCGCAGCCCACCTGCCAGGCATGTGTGCGGCGAAGACCCACCTGCCGGTGCTGGGCGTTCCGGTGCAGTCGTCGATGCTCTCGGGTGTCGATTCGCTGCTGTCGATCGTGCAGATGCCGGCCGGCATTCCGGTCGCCACCCTGGCCATCGGCAAGGCCGGCGCGATCAACGCCGCGCTGCTCTCGGCGAGCATCCTCGGCGCCAAGCATCCACAGTTCCACGCGGTACTGAAAACCTTCCGTGCCGAGCAGACAGACAGCGTCCTGGACAATCCAGACCCACGTATTGCCTGAGGTTGTTGAGATGAAGATCGGTGTAATCGGTGGCGGCCAGTTGGGTCGCATGTTGGCCCTGGCGGGAACTCCGCTGGGCATGAACTTCGCTTTCCTCGACCCTGCGCCGGACGCGTGTGCCGCGGCACTGGGCGAACACCTGCGGGCCGATTACGGCGATCAGGATCACCTGCGCCAACTGGCCGATGAAGTCGACCTGGTGACCTTCGAGTTCGAAAGCGTCCCGGCCGAAACCGTGGCGTTCCTGTCGCAATTCGTACCGGTCTACCCGAGCGCCGAAGCCCTGCGCATCGCTCGCGACCGCTGGTTCGAGAAGAGCATGTTCAAGGACCTGGGCATTCCTACCCCGGCGTTCGCCGACATTCAGTCGCAAGCCGACCTGGAGGCCGCCGTGGCTTCGATCGGTCTGCCGGCCGTGCTGAAAACCCGCACCCTGGGTTACGACGGCAAGGGCCAGAAGGTCCTGCGCAAGCCGGAAGACGTGGCCGGCACCTTCGACGAGCTGGGCAGCGTTGCCTGTCTGCTCGAAGGCTTCGTGCCGTTCACCGGCGAAGTCTCGCTGATCGCCGTGCGTGCCCGCGATGGCGAAACCAGGTTCTACCCGTTGGTGCACAACACCCACGACAGCGGCATTCTCAAGCTGTCGGTGGCCAGCACCGATCACCCGTTGCAGGCCTTGGCTGAAGACTACTCCAGCCGCGTACTCAAGCAGCTCGACTATGTCGGCGTGATGGCGTTCGAGTTCTTTGAAGTCGACGGTGGCCTCAAGGCCAACGAAATCGCTCCGCGCGTGCATAACTCCGGGCACTGGACCACCGAAGGCGCCGAGTGCAGCCAGTTCGAAAACCATCTGCGTGCCGTGGCCGGCCTGCCGCTGGGTTCGACCGCCAAGGTCGGCGAGAGCGCCATGCTCAACTTCATCGGCGTGGTGCCACCGGTGGAGAAAGTCATCGCCATCGAAGACTGCCATCTGCACCACTATGGCAAAGCCTTCAAGGCTGGGCGCAAGGTCGGTCACGCCAACCTGCGCTGCGCCGACATGGCTACGCTGCAGGCGCAGATCGTCAAGGTCGAAACGCTGATCGCCGAGTAACGACAGTTTCATCTGGCAGCGGCGGAACCATTCAGGTGCCGCCGTTCTCTCATGGCAGGATGCCAAAGTCTGACTAGGCTTTGACATATCTACTATTGAGCGTCAGAGGGAAATGCCATGGGAATTATCGGAACCATCTTTATCGGCTTGATCGTCGGCCTGCTGGCACGCTTCCTGAAACCGGGCGATGACAGCATGGGCTGGATCATGACCATCCTGCTCGGTATCGGCGGTTCGCTGGCAGCCACTTACGGCGGCCAGGCCCTGGGTATCTATCAGGCAGGTCAGGGCGCAGGCTTCATTGGCGCACTGGTCGGCGCGATTGTGCTGCTGGTGATCTACGGCCTGATCAAAAAGAACTGATCCAAAGCGACAAAGCCCTCTCTGCCAACGCGGCCGGGAGGGCTAGAATGCTCGGCGATTCAAAGTCCCTCCTTTATCCGAGCATCTTTTACCGAGCACATCCATGCGCCGTCTTCTGTTGACTCTCCTATTGCTGGGCAGCGGCCTGGCCCACGCCGGCGAACTGCCGGAAACCGACTGGCTGGAACTGATGCCCAAGTCGGACCAGAAAGCCCTCGAGGCCATGCCCGAAATCGACCACAACTCCCCGGAAGCCACCGGCACCTTCACCCAGAAGGGCGGGATGAAACAGGCCAAGGGCCTGCCGGCGGTGATGTATTCAACCAAAACCGTGGCGTCGATGAACGACAAGCACATCCGCATCGGTGGCTACCCGGTGCCGCTGGAATCCGATGCCAAGGGCCGCAGCACGCTGTTCTTCCTCGTGCCGTACCCTGGGGCGTGCATCCACGTGCCGCCACCGCCGCCGAATCAACTGGTGCTGGTGCGTTATCCGAAGGGGTTGAAGCTGGATGACATCTACACGCCGCTGTGGGTAACCGGCACGCTGAAGATCGAGAAGGTCAGCAACGATCTGGCCGACGCAGCGTATGCGCTGGAGGCGGACAAGGTGCGGGTGGTGCAGGAATCGGATCTCTAACCGTCACCGCAAAACAGCTGTGGGAGCGGGCTTGCTCGCGAAAGCGGTGGGTCAGGCACCTGAATGTTGACTGATACAACGCCTTCGCGAGCAAGCCCGCTCCCACATTTTGTTTTTCGTGAGACTTAGAGCGGTTTACTGCCGATGCTCACACCCATGGTATGGCCCGCGCCCGGCGCCAATGTGACAATGTCATCCATCACATTCGCCGTCTCGATGCACAGCATGCGCTGCCAGCCATCGTTGTCCATGTCGGCCAGTGCTGCTGCGCGGTCGATCCACGGGTTCCAGATCACGGCGGTGCGCGAGCCGGTAGCGGTCAGCACAATGCGCCGTTCCCAGACCGGGTCGACGATGCTCAGCTGGGGTGGAGCGTCGAGATAGATGCGGTCGGTTTCCCCGGCAAAATGCAGCTCGCCTTGCTGGTTGTGGATGTTCCAGTCATCCAGCGTCTCGATGTAATCCAGACCTGCCACTCCATCGACGTGCACGTTGCGCACATCACTGACTGCGAAGTAAGTGTGCAGCGCCTGGCTCAGGCTAACGGTGTCAGTGCCACGGTTGTGACTGGTCAGGCTGAAACTCAGTTGCTCGGACAGATGCAGGGTCAGGGTCAGATCGACCTGATGCGGCCAGCCCGGCAAACCACCTTCGGGATAGGGCAGATTGAATTCGACCTTGAGGCCGTCAGCCTCTGATTCGATGCCGCCCAGCTGCCAATCCATCGCTCTTACCAGGCCGTGGGCGGGTGCCGGTTGCTCACCGTTGTACATCGCCTGCACGCGCTGCGGATTGCGCTCGAATTTACCGAACCACGGCCAGCACACCGGCACGCCGGCGCGGATGCTCTTGCCGGTGTTGAACACGGCCTTGTCGTTGAGCCAGATGATCGGCGGCTGGCCATCGACCTGATAACTGAGAATGTGCGCGCCTTGCTGGGCCACCAGCACTTCGGCCTGACCGTGGCGGATACGCCAGCAGTTCAGTTCATCCAGTTTCACGGCTTCAACGTTGGGCGTGTTCATGGGACAGCTCTCGATCAGACACTTGGGACGACTATCGACCGCAAAACCGCGGCGATGTTTAACGCGCGCGTGGCGGCACCGAACGGGTGCGACCGCTGCCGTCGATGGCGACAAAAACGAAGACCGCTTCAGTCACTTTGCGCCACTCGCTGGACAGCGGATCGTCGCTCCACACTTCGACCATCATCTGGATCGAGCTGCGGCCGATTTCCAGGGTCTGGGTATAGAAGGACAATTGCGCACCCACCGCGACCGGTACCAGAAATGCCATGCGGTCGATGGCCACGGTTGCCACACGGCCGCCGGCAACGCGGCTGGCCATGGCGGTGCCCGCCAGGTCCATCTGCGCCACCAGCCAGCCGCCGAAAATATCGCCAAAGCCGTTGGTTTCGCGGGGAAGCGCGGTGATTTGCAGGGCCAGGTCGCCTTGCGGGATCGGATCTTCTTGTTCGAGCTCTATCATGCCGGGGGGCCTCTGACCCGTGACTCTTCGTTGGTATTGCTGGTGGCAGCCGTCTTCAGAAAAACTATTCAGCACCGAACATACTGCGTTCGTCACGTTTTCCATAAGGCGCCTGAAGGAGAAACTCTGCGAAACCGGCTAATCCGAGCAAAGGTCGGGCCAACGACGTTTTCGCACAGCAACCCCCTACAAAGCGGAGCAGGTTGCGAGTATATCGGTCGGTAGACTCCACGACGACCACCGGGTTCTGATTTTGACCGGCAAATACGCGCCTCTATGTGCTTTTTCGAACAATTTGCTATGGTGCCGAACCCGCCCGAGCCACAGCCAGCGTTGTTGTGGCGGCAGATTCGACTATAAGAGAAGCCCTTGCCATGACCACAGCGCCTTCGAGCCTCGCGCAGCCCGAGCAACCCGCACGACCGTTGACCCGCAACGACTACAAGACTCTGTCGCTATCGGCCCTGGGCGGTGCGCTGGAATTCTACGATTTCATCATCTTCGTCTTCTTCGCCACCGTGGTCGGCAAGCTGTTCTTCCCGGCCGACATGCCCGAGTGGCTGCGCCTGATGCAGACCTTCGGCATCTTCGCCGCCGGCTACCTCGCCCGGCCGCTGGGCGGCATCGTCATGGCGCACTTCGGCGACCTGCTGGGGCGCAAGAAGATGTTCACCCTGAGCATTTTCATGATGGCCGTGCCGACGCTGATCATGGGTCTGCTGCCGACTTACGCGCAGATCGGCCTGTGGGCGCCGATCCTGCTGTTGCTGATGCGGGTGATCCAGGGCGCGGCGATTGGCGGGGAAGTGCCGGGGGCGTGGGTCTTCGTTTCCGAACACGTACCGCAAAAGCACATCGGCTACGCCTGCGGCACGCTGACCAGCGGCCTGACGGCGGGCATCCTCCTCGGTTCGCTGGTCGCCACCGCGATCAACAGCATTTACACACCGCTGGAAGTGGCGGATTACGCGTGGCGGATCCCGTTCCTGCTCGGCGGTGTATTCGGCCTGTTCTCGGTCTACCTGCGTCGCTGGCTCCACGAAACCCCGGTGTTCGCCGAGCTGCAACTGCGCAAGGCGTTGGCCGAAGAAGTGCCGCTGCGTGCGGTGCTGCGTGATCATCGCGCAGCGATCGCAATTTCGATGCTGCTGACCTGGCTGCTGTCCGCCGGGATCGTCGTGGTGATCCTGATGACCCCGACCGTGCTGCAGACGGTCTATCACTTCTCGCCGACGGTGGCGTTGCAATCCAACAGCCTGGCGATCGTGTTCCTCAGCTTCGGTTGCATTATCTCCGGCGCTTTGGCCGATCGCTTTGGCGCGGGTCGGGTGTTCGTGTTCGGTAGCCTGGGTTTGCTGATCAGCTCCTGGACCTTCTATCACAGCCTCGCCGATCACCCGGACTGGCTGTTCCCGCTGTACGCCCTGACCGGTCTGCTGGTCGGCACCATCGGTGCGGTGCCGTACGTGATGGTCAAGGCCTTCCCGCCGGTGGTGCGCTTCAGCGGCCTGTCGTTCTCGTACAACGTGGCCTACGCGATCTTCGGTGGTCTGACGCCGATGGTGGTCAGTTTGCTGCTTAAGGAGAGTGCGATGGGCCCGGCTTATTATGTGGCGGTGCTGTGCACAATGGGGATTCTGGTGGGGGCGTGGCTCTGGAAGAGGGGGCGCTGATCCAGGGATTCTCTCCAGTCATACCGGCCCTTTCGCGAGCAAGCTCGCTCCCACATTGGAATGCATTTCAATTGTGGGAGCGAGCTTGCTCGCGAATGGAGGCACCACAAATCATCCAGTAAAAACCCCGATACTGGCCTTTCATCCAATTGTCATATTTCAGCCATAGAGTGTTCACACGGCCTGCTGATACTTGGCCCCGACTTAACACACCCTATCTGCTAGGAGTAAGGCATGAAACTGAAGCGTTTGATGGCGGCAATGACTTTTGTCGCTGCTGGCGTTGCGACTGCCAACGCGTTCGCCGCTGTTGACCCTGCTATCCCGAGCTACACCAAGACCACTGGTGTGTCGGGCAACCTGTCCAGCGTCGGCTCCGATACCCTGGCCAACCTCATGACCCTGTGGGCTGAGAACTACAAGAAAGAATACCCGAACGTAAACATCCAGATTCAGGCCGCTGGCTCCGCCACTGCGCCACCTGCGCTGACTGAAGGCACCTCCAACCTGGGCCCGATGAGCCGCAAGATGAAGGACACCGAACTGGCGGCCTTCGAACAGAAATACGGCTATAAACCAACCGCTATCCCGGTTGCCGTGGACGCTCTGGCGGTGTTCGTGCACAAGGACAACCCGATCCAGCACCTGACCATGGAACAGGTTGACGCGATCTTCTCGTCGACTCGTCTGTGCGGCGCCAAAGCCGACGTGAAAACCTGGGGCGACCTGGGCGTGACCGGCGACCTGGCCAACAAGCCGGTGCAGCTGTTCGGTCGTAACTCGGTTTCCGGCACCTACGGCTACTTCAAGGAAGAAGCCCTGTGCAAAGGCGACTACAAGCCTAACGTCAACGAACAGCCAGGTTCGGCGTCGGTGGTGCAGTCGATCAGCTCCTCGCTGAACGGCATCGGTTACTCGGGCATCGGCTACAAGACCGCCAGCGTGAAGACCGTTGCGCTGTCGAAGAAAGGCAGCACTGATTTCATCGAAGACACCGAAGAAAACGCCCTGAACGGCAAGTACCCACTGTCGCGCTTCCTCTACGTTTACGTGAACAAGGCGCCGAACAAGCCTCTGGCCCCGCTGGAAGCCGAGTTCGTCAAACTGGTTCTGTCGAAACAGGGTCAGGAAGTGGTGGTGAAAGACGGTTACATCCCGCTGCCAGCCAAGGTTGCTGCAAAAGCACTGGCTGACCTCGGTCTGCAGGAAGGCGGCGCTGAAGTCGCAAAAAAGTAACAAACTGAGTCCGGGGTGAACCCCACCGGACTCTCGTGTGGGAGCGGGCTTGCTCGCGAAGGGGCCTTTGGATTCAGCATCTTCATTGACTGAATCAACGCTTTCGCGAGCAAGCCCGCTCCCACACAACCCTCGAATTCTCCGATCCTCCTCCAGCAACCGCTGGCGGTGGATTTGCTGCGTCACTGCACTGTCATCTTTCTGTCATACAGGATCGCTAGGGTGAGCGCATGAATGATCTGGCCAATTCCCCAATGACTACGACTTCCCCTCCCAAGCGCATTGATTTCAATACGCCTGAGCTGCAACGCAAGCGCCGCATTCGCGCGCTCAAGGATCGCTTCACCCGTTGGTACGTCCTCGTTGGCGGGCTGGCGGTGCTGGCAGCCATCACCCTGATCTTCTTCTTTCTCGCCTACGTGGTTGCGCCGCTGTTCCACGGTGCCAGCCTGACCGCGAAAGATGCAATTACCCCGGCCTGGATGCAGGACGCCGGCAAGCCGCTGATGATTTCGCTCGAAGAGCAGAACCAGGTGGCGATGCGCGTTTCCGACAAGGGCCAGGCGCTGTTCTTCGACATCGACAGTGGCGCTGAATTGACGCGCGTCGATCTGCCGCTTCCGGCAGGCAGCAGCGTGACCTCCATCGGCGAAGACCAACCAGGTCATCCACTGGTCGCCGTGGGCCTGTCCAACGGCCAGGCGCTGGTGTTCCGTCACACCTATAAAGTCAGCTATCCCGAAGGCAAGAAAACCATCACTCCGGCCATCGAATACCCGTACGGCAACACGCCGATCGTGGTCAACGAGAGCGGCGGGGCGCTGGAGCACGTCAGCCTCAATGCCAGCGATTCGACGCTGATGCTGGTCGGCTCAACGGGTTCGCAACTCAATGTGCTGTCGCTGACCAGCGAAGAAAACATGATGACCGGCGAAGTCACCAACGAGCAGAAGCGTATCGATCTGCCGCAGATGACTGAACCTGTGAAAAACATCTTCGTCGACCCACGCCAGCAATGGCTGTACGTGGTCAACGGGCGGGCCCAGGCTGACGTGTTCAGCTTGCGCGACAAGAGCCTCAACGGTCGCTACAAACTGCTGGAAAATGCCGACACCGAAGTTACCGCGAGCACTCAACTGGTCGGTGGTATTTCGCTGATCATCGGTGATTCCAAGGGTGGTCTGGCCCAGTGGTTCATGGCCCGTGACACCGATGGCGAGCTGCGCCTGAAGCAGATCCGCACCTTCCAGATGGGCAGCGCGCCGATTGTTGAAATCACTGCCGAAGAGCGCCGCAAAGGTTTCGTAGCCCTTGATGCGTCCGGCAAGCTCGGCGTGTTCCACAGCACCGCGCATCGCACGCTGCTGGTCGAGCCGGTGGCCGAAGGGCAGGGCCTGTTCGGTCTGTCGCCGCGCGCCAATCGGGTGATCGTCGAAGCCGGCGGCAAACTGCATCCGCTGCTGCTGGACAACCCGCACCCGGAAGTGTCGTGGAGTGCGCTGTGGAGCAAGGTCTGGTACGAGAACTACGACGAGCCTAAATACGTCTGGCAATCGACTGCGGCCAACACCGATTTCGAACCGAAACTGAGCCTCTCGCCACTGACCTTCGGCACCCTGAAAGCGGCGTTCTACGCCATGCTGCTGGCCGCGCCACTGGCGGTTGCCGCAGCGATCTACACCGCCTACTTCATGGCCCCGGGCATGCGCCGCAAGGTCAAGCCGGTGATCGAGCTGATGGAAGCGATGCCGACGGTGATCCTCGGGTTCTTCGCCGGTCTGTTCCTCGCGCCGTATGTCGAAGGGCATCTGCCGGGCATCTTCAGCCTGCTGATGCTGCTGCCGATCGGCATTCTGGTCGCCGGCTTCAGCTTCAGCCGCCTGCCTGAGTCGATCCGCCTCAAGGTGCCGGATGGCTGGGAAAGTGCGCTGCTGATTCCGGTGATCCTGTTTGTGGGCTGGCTGTCGCTGTACATGAGTCCGTTCATGGAGAACTGGTTCTTCGGCGGTGACATGCGCATGTGGATCTCCCACGACCTGGGCATCACCTATGACCAGCGCAATGCCCTGGTGGTCGGTCTGGCCATGGGTTTTGCGGTGATCCCGAACATCTACTCGATCGCCGAAGACGCCGTGTTCAGCGTGCCCCGTGGCCTGACCCTCGGCTCTCTGGCCCTGGGCGCCACGCCGTGGCAGACCATGACCCGCGTGGTAATCCTCACCGCCAGCCCGGGGATCTTTTCCGCGCTGATGATCGGCATGGGGCGAGCGGTCGGGGAAACCATGATCGTGCTGATGGCCACCGGTAACACCCCGGTCATGGAAATGAACCTGTTCGAAGGCCTGCGCACCCTGGCCGCCAACGTCGCGGTGGAAATGCCCGAGTCGGAAGTCGGCGGCAGCCACTACCGCGTGCTGTTCCTCTCGGCGCTGGTGCTGCTGTTGTTCACCTTCGTCATGAACACCCTGGCAGAACTGATTCGTCAGCGTCTGCGCAAGAAATACTCGTCGCTTTAAGAAAGGTAGAAGTCTGTGAAACAGAACTCCCTGAATGGATGGTTCAAGAGCGGCGCCCCGGGCGTCTGGATCAGCGGTGGCGCGGTGTCCATCGCGGTCATCATGACCATTGGCCTGCTGGCGGTGATTGCCGTGCGCGGCCTCGGTCACTTCTGGCCGGCGGACCTGATCCACGCCAGCTACGACGTCCCGGGCCAAGGCAATCACCTGGTCATCGGCGAAGTGGTGCAGAAAGAAGAAGTGCCCCGCGCCCGTCTGAAAAGCGCTGGCCTGCCGGTGCCCGATCAAGGCCCGGAATTCATGACCCGCGAGCTGATCAAGGTCGGCAACCGTGACCTGAATGGCAACGACTTCACCTGGATCGTCGGCGAGTGGCTGACCAAGCAAACCACGCCGCCGGAGTTGATGGCGATCGAGCGGCGCGAGTGGGGCAACTTCTACGGCTACCTGGTCAACGTCAAACAGGACGGCAAGGTGATCGCCGAGGGCGAGGCCGCCTGGCCTGAGCTGCAGGCGCGGATCGACCGCGTGAACAAGCTCGCCGCGCAACTGAAGTCGCTGGAAAAGACAGACATCGGCGCGATCAACGCAGGGCTTGAGCGTATCCGTCTGCACGGCCGCAAGCTGGAACTGGAAGGCAAGCTCGACGCCACCGCGCAAGCGGACATGGACTCCGAGCGTGCCGAGCTCAATGCGCGTTATCAGGACATCGAAGCGCGTCTGAGCGATCTGCATGCGCAGTTCAACCGCGACGCGTTGACCGCGCGCGATGCCAACGGCAAAGAGATCGAAATCAGTCTCGGCAAAGTGGTTCACGCCTACCAGCCGAACGCCATGGGCACGATGACCAAGATCGGTTTCTACTTCAACAAGGTCTGGGAGTTCCTGTCCGACGACCCGCGTGAAGCGAACACCGAAGGCGGGATCTTCCCGGCGATCTTCGGCACCGTGATGATGACCCTGATCATGGCGATGATCGTTACTCCGTTCGGCGTGCTGGCGGCGGTGTACCTGCGTGAATACGCCAAACAGAACGCCCTGACCCGGATCATCCGGATCGCGGTGAACAACCTCGCTGGTGTTCCGGCGATCGTTTACGGGGTGTTCGGTCTGGGCTTCTTCGTTTACGTGCTGGGTGGTTCGGTCGACCGACTGTTCTTCCCGGAGGCGCTGCCGGCGCCGACCTTCGGTACCCCGGGCCTGCTCTGGGCCTCGCTGACCCTGGCGCTGCTGGCGGTGCCGGTGGTGATCGTGGCGACCGAGGAAGGTCTGGCGCGCATTCCGCGGACCGTGCGTGAAGGCTCGCTGGCACTGGGCGCGACCAAGGCCGAGACGCTGTGGAAAATCGTTCTGCCGATGGCCAGCCCGGCGATGATGACCGGGATGATCCTCGCCGTGGCTCGCGCCGCCGGTGAAGTGGCGCCGCTGATGCTGGTGGGTGTGGTGAAGCTGGCACCGTCGCTGCCGCTGGACGGCAACTACCCGTATTTGCACCTGGATCAGAAGATCATGCACCTGGGCTTCCACATTTATGACGTCGGCTTCCAGAGCCCCAACGTCGAGGCGGCGCGTCCGCTGGTGTACGCCACGGCGCTGCTGCTGGTGCTGGTGATCGCCACGTTGAACCTGTCGGCGGTGTGGATTCGTAACCACCTGCGCGAAAAATACAAAGCGCTGGACAGTTAACACAAACCCTGTGGGAGCTGGCTTGCCAGCGATGGCATCGCCGCGGTGTTTCAGGCAGATCGAGTTGCCTGCATCGCTGGCAAGCCAGCTCCCACAGAAACCGCGACAGACACAGAATTTGCGTAACCTGCTGGCATCGTCCGGCGGTTCAACGAAACCGAATTTGTCAGCACAGGGAGCCTCCCATGCAGCACGAAACACCTACCCACGGCATCAACATGTCCGCCCTGGGCCGCGATAAACAGAGCCTGAGCCTGGCGCAGGAAACCGTCGCCATCGAGGTCCCGGGCCTGAGCCTGTTCTACGGTGAGAAGCAGGCGCTGTTCGACGTCAGCATGAACATCCCGAAACAGCGCGTGACCGCCTTCATCGGCCCGTCCGGCTGCGGCAAGTCCACGCTGCTGCGCACCTTCAACCGCATGAACGACCTGGTTGACGGCTGCCGTGTCGAAGGCGCGATCAACCTGTACGGCAACAACATCTATCGCAAGGGCGAAGACGTTGCCGAGTTGCGTCGTCGCGTCGGCATGGTGTTCCAGAAGCCCAACCCGTTCCCGAAGACCATTTACGAAAACGTGGTCTACGGTCTGCGCATCCAGGGCATCAACAAGAAGCGCATCCTCGACGAAGCGGTCGAGTGGGCGCTGAAAGGCGCGGCGCTGTGGGACGAGGTCAAGGACCGTCTGCATGACTCGGCGCTCGGCCTGTCCGGTGGTCAGCAGCAGCGTCTGGTGATCGCCCGGACCATCGCGGTAGAGCCGGAAGTGCTGCTGCTCGACGAACCGTGCTCGGCCCTCGACCCGATCTCGACCCTGAAAGTCGAAGAGCTGATCTACGAACTGAAGTCCAAGTTCACCATCGTCATCGTGACCCACAACATGCAGCAGGCCGCGCGGGTGTCCGACTACACGGCGTTCATGTACATGGGCAAACTGGTGGAATTCGGCGACACCGACACCCTGTTCACCAATCCGGCGAAGAAGCAGACCGAAGACTACATCACCGGTCGCTATGGCTGATTGAAGCAGCTGCAAGCCGCAAGCTTCAAGCGGCAAGGAAAGGCAGTTCAGCATAACGACACACATCAGCTTGCAGCTTGTAGCTTGCGGCTCACAGCTTTTGCGGAGCAAACGAATGATTTCCAAAGAAGGCCTCACCCACCACATCTCTGCGCAGTTCAACGCCGAGCTCGAGGAAGTGCGCAGCCACCTCCTGGCCATGGGCGGGCTGGTCGAGAAGCAGGTCAACGACGCGGTCACCGCGCTGATCGAGGCTGACTCCGGCCTGGCCCAGCAGGTGCGCGAGATCGACGACCAGATCAACCAGATGGAACGCAACATCGACGAAGAATGCCTGCGTATTCTCGCCCGGCGTCAGCCGGCGGCGTCCGACCTGCGACTGATCATCAGCATTTCCAAGTCGGTGATCGACCTGGAGCGCATCGGTGACGAAGCGACCAAGATCGCCCGGCGCGCCATCCAGCTGTGCGAGGAAGGCGAAGCGCCGCGTGGTTACGTCGAGGTTCGCCACATTGGCGATCAGGTGCGCAACATGGTGCGTGACGCGCTGGACGCGTTTGCCCGCTTCGACGCCGATCTGGCGCTGTCGGTGGCGCAGTACGACAAAGTCATCGACCGCGAATACAAGACCGCTCTGCGCGAGCTGGCGACCTACATGATGGAAGACCCGCGCTCTATCTCGCGGGTTCTGAGCATCATCTGGGTTCTGCGTTCGCTGGAGCGCATCGGCGACCACGCACGCAATATCTCGGAACTGGTGATCTATCTGGTGCGCGGCACCGACGTGCGCCACATGGGCCTCAAGCGCATGAAAGAAGAAGTTGAAGGCACAAGCGGCGAAACCGCTAATGTTCCGGGCGATGCTGACGATAAGTAAGATTGCCTGAGAAAAGCGCCCGGCCTTTTGGCCGGGCGTTTTTGTTTGGGCGCCTGAATCAGGAAATCAATTGAAAAAGCAGCACCCGCGAACGAAAAGTCCCGGCGTGACTGAAGATTGTTGGCAATGTGCCATCAGCAAAAGCGGTATGCTTGCCGGGATTTTTATAGGGGTGTTGGATGAGCAAGATCAGTGTGTTGGTTGTGGACGACGCTTCGTTCATTCGCGACCTGGTGAAAAAGTGCCTGCGTAACTACTTCCCGGGGATTCGCACCGAGGACGCCGTCAACGGCAAAAAGGCCCAGGCGATGCTGGCCAAGGAAGCGTTCGACCTGGTCCTGTGCGACTGGGAAATGCCGGAAATGTCCGGCCTTGAACTGCTGACCTGGTGCCGCGAGCAGGACAATCTGAAGACCATGCCGTTTGTCATGGTCACCAGCCGGGGCGACAAGGAAAACGTCGTTCAGGCGATCCAGGCCGGCGTTTCCGGCTACGTCAGCAAGCCGTTCACCAACGAACAGCTGCTGACCAAGGTCAAGCAGGCGCTGAACAAGGTCGGCAAGCTCGACACTCTGATGAACAGCGCACCGACCAAGATGAACTCGGCCTTCGGCAACGACTCCCTGAGCGCACTGACCGGTGGCAAGGCAGCCGTGGTGGGCGGCGCTCCGGCTGCCGCTGCGGTCAACCCGTTCGCCAAGCCAGCCGCGGCGGCTGCGACACCTGCGGCGGCGCCATCGCGCGGCTTGCTCAACAGCCCGCCGGTCCAGGCTCCGGCCGCGTCGAAAGCGCCGGCCGGCGGTCGTGGCCAAGGCCAGTTGCGCCTGCCGAGCGGCACCCAGCAATGCGTGATCAAGGCGCTGAGCATCAAGGAAGCGCTGTTGGTGGTGAAACGCACCGAGACCCTGCCGCAGATTCTCGACAGCGCCGTGCTCGATCTGGAGCAGGGCGACAATGCCGAGGTCGCCCGCCTCAACGGTTACCTGCACGCCATCGTGGCTCACGAGCAGAAAGCTGACAGCGACTGGCTGCAACTGACTTTCCGCTTCGTCGACCAGGACGCGCAGAAGCTCGACTACATCTCCCGCCTGATCGCCCGCGGCACGGCGCAGAAGCACTTCGTTCCGGGCGCTTAAAGCAGCGCCTCGAAAAGATCGCAGCCTGCGGCAGCTCCTACAGGGATCGCATTCCCATGCAGGAGCTGCCGAAGGCTGCGATCTTTTGCTTTGTGCTGCCCATTCTGAAACATCTGTCGACTAGCCTGGTCTGTCTCAGCTGCTAGGCTCATTTTCAGGCCTTCCTTCGACAGACTTTTGCCCATGCTCGCGCGCCTGCTGTTTTTCTGTGGTCTTTTTCTGGCCGCCACCTCGGCTGTGGCCATGACCATTTACAAATCCACCGATGCCAACGGCGTGGTTTCGTACAGCGACCGGCCGAGCAAAGGCTCGCAGGTGTTCGTGTTTCAGGACCGCATGGTCGAGCACCTGGAGCGGCAGGTGTATCTCGATATCAAAAAGCAGAAGGGCAGCGACATCGTCTTCGTGCGTAACGATCTGTATGCGCCGGTCGAAATTGCCCTGGCGTTTACCGGGGTCAGCAATGTGCGGGGTGTGCCGGCGCAGACGATCCGTCGGGTGCTGCCGGCGCGCAGCAATACGCGTCTGGCGCTGCTGACGGCGATCAGCGGCCGGCAGCCGTTGGTGTATTCGCCGCAGTTCCAGTATGCGCTGGGCGACCCTGGCGGCGCCGCGCAGAGCTATCGTTATCCGTTGCCGTGGCGGGGTGGGCCGTTCCGCCTCAGTCAGGGCGCGAACGGCCAGTACAGCCACTACGGGCCGAAGAACAAATACGCAATGGACATCGCCATGCCCGTCGGTACGCCGATCATCGCGGCGCGGGCGGGTGTGGTGGTGAAGACCGAAAACTCGCAGAGCGGGCGCGGTAATGATGCGTCGGGCAATTTCGTGCGGATCCTGCACGATGACGGCACGATGGGCGTGTACCTGCATCTCAAGCAAGG
The DNA here is from genome assembly GCF_054456575.1 of Pseudomonas sp. Eth.TT006. NCBI lineage: Bacteria > Pseudomonadati > Pseudomonadota > Gammaproteobacteria > Pseudomonadales > Pseudomonadaceae > Pseudomonas > Pseudomonas sp. Eth.TT006. The sequence continues at coordinate 249,413 of NZ_JBTJEN010000001.1, forward strand.
TTCGGTGAGTGTCCGCGAAGGGCAGCGGGTGGCGGTCGGTAGCCCGTTGGCACTGTCGGGCAACACCGGTAACAGCAGCGGCCCGCACCTGCACTTTGTGGTGCAGCGCAATACCGGGCAGGGGCTGGTGTCGATTCCGTATCAGTTCAACCAGCCGCTGGGGGCATTGCCCAACTTTGCGTTGGGCAAGCAGTAGAAGTGGTGAAGGGCCGCTGTGGAGGGGCTTTTGTGGTGAGGGGATTTATCCCCGATGGGCGGCGCAGCCGTCCCAAAATCATTGAAGGCATTGAGTCAGGAGTTACGCGATTGCAGATTACAGGGCCGCTCCGCGACCCATCGGGGATAAATCCCCTCACCACAGAAGCGTCCCCCAAAACACCCATCAATCCAGCATCAACACCTTCGCCAGCACAATCTTCGGCCCTTTCATCTTCTTGATGATAATCCGCAGGCCTTCGACTTCCAGCACTTCTTCCTCTTCCGGCACCCGTTTCAGGGTCTCGTAGACCAGCCCGGCGAGGGTTTCCGCCTCGATGTGGTCAAGGTCGATCCCCAGCAGGCGCTCCACCTTGAACAGCGGCGTGTCGCCACGCACCAGCAGTTTGCCCGGCTGGTACGCGAGGATCCCGCGTTCGGCCTTGCGGTGTTCGTCCTGGATGTCGCCGACCAGCACTTCCAGCACGTCTTCCATGGTCAGGTAGCCGATGATGTTGCCATCGGCTTCTTCAACCACGGCGAAGTGCGAGCCGCCCTTGCGGAACTGCTCCAGCAACTGCGACAGCGGCATGTGCCGCGACACGCGCTCCAGCGGCCGGGTCAGTTCCGCCAGGTTGAACGACTCGGGAATGTGGTCCAGCGCAGCCAGCTCCAGCAGCAGGTCCTTGATGTGCAGCAGGCCGACGAACTCCTGGCGCTCACTGTCGTACACCGGATAACGGCTGAACTTGTGGCGACGGAACATCGCGAGGATTTCTTTCAGCGGCGCGTTGAATTCCAGGGTGATCAGGTCTTCCCGGGAGTTGGCCCAGTCGACCACTTCCAGCTCGCCCATTTCCACCGCCGAAGCCAATACGCGCATGCCTTGGTCGCTCGGGTCCTGACCACGGCTGGAGTGCAGGATCAGTTTCAGTTCTTCACGGCTGTAATGGTGTTCGTGGTGCGGGCCGGGTTCACCCTGGCCAGCGATGCGCAGAATCGCGTTGGCGCTGGCGTTGAGCAGGTAGATCGCCGGGTACATCGCCCAGTAGAACAGGTACAGCGGCACCGCCGTCCACAGCGACAGCAGCTCGGGCTTGCGGATCGCCCACGACTTGGGCGCCAGCTCGCCGACCACGATGTGCAGGTAGGAAATGATGAAGAACGCGGTGAAGAACGAAATGCCTTTGACCACTTCCGGCGCCTGCACGCCGACCGCGCTCAGCAGCGGCTCGAGAATGTGTGCGAACGCCGGCTCACCGACCCAGCCCAGGCCCAGCGAGGCGAGGGTGATACCCAGCTGACAGGCCGAGAGGTACGCATCGAGCTGACTGTGCACGGTGCGCAGGATGTGCCCGCGCCAGCCGTTCTGGTCGGCGATGGCCTCGACCCGGGTCGAGCGCAGTTTGACCATGGCGAATTCCGCCGCAACGAAAAAACCGTTGAGCAAAACCAGGATCAGAGCAAAAAGAATCATGCCGAAATCGGCGAACAGGGTTGCGAGGGACAAGCCAGGGGAAGGGTCCATGATGGAGTTTTGCGGGTTCCGTGTGATTCGTAAGAGAGAAAAAATCGCGCCTGAAAGGCAGACGCAAGTCCGCCAATGTAGCGGCTGACTTGGCGATTGCCTAGTGGCGCGTGCTGGCCGGTATCACTCGGCGGTGCTGATCGCCCGTGCCTGGGCCACCTGGGCCGGGGCGAAATGGCAGGTGAACGTGCTGCCGTGGCCGGGTACGCTGCTGATCTCCATCCGTGCGCGGTGGCGCAGCAACACGTGTTTGACGATCGCCAGACCGAGCCCGGTGCCGCCGGTATTGGAGTTGCGGCTGGAGTCGACGCGGTAGAAACGTTCGGTCAGACGCGGCAGGTGTTTGCTGTCGATGCCGATCCCCGAATCCTGCACGCTCAGGTGCGCACCTTGTTCGTCGCCCCACCAGCGAATGCGGATGTTGCCCTCGGCCGGGGTGTATTTCACTGCGTTGAACACCAGGTTGGAGAATGCGCTGCGCAGTTCCGCCTCGCTGCCCTTGAGCAGGATTTTGCCGTCCGCCTCCAAGGTGATGCGCTGGTTTTTCTGCCCCGACAACTGCTGCGCATCGCTCTTGATCGATTGCAGCAGGGTGTCGATCTGCACCGGCTGATTGTCCGAGGGGTAATCGGTGGCTTCCAGTTTCGCCAACAGCAACAGGTCGTTGAGCAGCGTCTGCATGCGCCCGCCCTGTTGTTGCATCTGCTGCAGCGCACGGCTCCAGCGTGGGTTCACCTCCTCGACGTTGTCGAGCAGGGTTTCCAGATAGCCGCAGATCACCGTCAGCGGCGTGCGCAGTTCGTGGGAGACGTTGGCGATGAAGTCTTTGCGCATCTGCTCCAGTTGATGAATGCGCGTGACGTCGCGCACCAGCATCAGGTGTTCGTTGTTGCCGTAACGCGTGAGGTACAGCTGAATGCGCACGCGGTCGTTGGTCGGCGAGGGGATTTCCAGCGGTTCGGCGTAGCTGTCCTGCTCGAAGTATTCCTTGAAGCGCGGATGCCGCACCAGATTGGTCACCGGCTGGCCGCTGTCTTGCGGGGTCTTGAGGCCGAGCAGGGTTTCCGCGGCGCGGTTCCACCACTCCAGATTGCCGTCGCTGTCGAGCATGATCACCGCGTCTTTCAGTGCGGCGGTGGACTCCTGAACCCGGTCGATCACCGCTTGCAGGCGCCCGCGCACTCGTTGGTCGCGGCGTTGCAGGTGATAGATGCTGTCGAACACCTCGCCCCACAGGCCATAGCCGTCGGGCGGTGCGTCATCGGGTTGGTGCAGGCGCAGCCATTCGTGCAGGCGCAGCAGTTGCCTGAGCGTCCAGGTCAGGTAAAGACCCAGGCCGGCAGCGAGGCTCCAGCCGTAATAGCCGCTGATCAGACCGATCACCAGACAGGCGGTGACCAGCAACAGCATGTGGCGAATCAGGGTGCCATGCCAGTTTTGATTCACGGGGCGTCCTTAGCCGCAGCTTCAAGTTCCAGGCCGCAAGCTCCAAGCCAAAGCGGATCGGCTTTCGCTTGCCGCTTGCAGCTAAAAGCTTGCCGCTGTTTTCAAGCTTTTGTGGAAAACCGGTAGCCGGTGCCGCGCACGGTTTGTACCAGATTTTCGTAAGCATCGCCGAGGGCCTTGCGTAGGCGCCGGATGTGCACGTCGACGGTGCGCTCTTCCACATAAACGTTGCCGCCCCAGACCTGATCCAGCAACTGCCCGCGGGTGTAGGCGCGTTCCTGGTGGGTCATGAAAAATTGCAGCAGACGGTATTCGGTCGGGCCCATCTCCGCCGGACGACCGTCGATGGTCACCCGATGGCTGATCGGATCAAGCAACAGGCCACCCACTTCGATCGGCGCTTCGCCATCGGTCGGGCCGGCGCGGCGCAGCACAGCCTTGAGGCGGGCCACCAGTTCGCGGGGCGAAAACGGCTTGGTGATGTAGTCGTCGGCGCCGACTTCCAGGCCCTGGATCTTGTTGTCCTCTTCGCCCTTGGCGGTGAGCATGATGATCGGGATGTCCCCGGTCAGCTCATCGCGCTTGAGGCGGCGGGCCAGTTCGATGCCGGAGGTGCCGGGCAGCATCCAGTCGAGCAGGATCAGGTCCGGTTTGCGGTCAACGATAATGGCGTGTGCCTGCTGCGAGTTCTCTGCCTCGAGGCAGTCATAGCCGGCCATTTCCAACGCAACGGCGATCATTTCGCGAATGGGCGCTTCGTCGTCGACGATCAGAATGCTCCTGCCAACCATGCCTTAATCCTCTTGTCATTTAACTGTCTTGCGCCGCATTAGATAACGGAATTATTGCAGTCGTGTGACAGTATTTTAGTCGCCCGGCGAATGGCGGAATCCTCGACTAAGCTCTAAGTCCGAATCCTGACAACCACAAAAGAAGGTTTCCATGACGCAAATGACTGCTTCTTTCAAAGCTCTGCTGATGGCTGCTGCCCTGACTCTGCCCGGGCTGGCGATGGCAGCCGAACCGGCCATGATGAAAGACGGCATGATGGTCGACCACAAAGGCATGACCGTGTACACGTTCGACAAGGATGCTGGTGGCAAGTCGATGTGCAACGGTGATTGTGCGAAAAACTGGCCACCGATGATGGCGCCCGCGGGGGCCAAGGCTGAGGGCAAATGGACGGTGATCAAGCGCGATGACGGCATGATGCAGTACGCCTACGACGGCAAGCCGCTGTACACCTTCATGAAGGATGAAAAGCCTGGGGAAATGAAAGGCGATGGCATGAAGGACGTCTGGCACGTGGTGCACGAGCACAAGTAACGCAAACCCCTGTGGGAGCGGGCTTGCTCGCGAAGGCGGTGTACCAGTTGACACATTTGCTGACTGACACGACGCCTTCGCGAGCAAGCCCGCTCCCACGGGTTCCGATCCTCAGCGCAATGCGTAATCCAGCACGATTCCGACGAAAATCGCCAACCCTGCCCAATGGTTGTGCAAAAACGCCTTGAAGCAGCGCATCCGGTCGCGATCACGGGTGTACCAGAATTCCCACGCATAACATCCCGCCGCCACCAGCAGACCGAGGTTGAACCAGGTCCCCAGTTCGAACTTCGACCCGGCCAGCAATAGGCAACCCAATGACAGCGCCTGCAAGCTCAGGATGATCACCCGATCCGCATCACCAAACAGAATCGCCGTGGATTTCACCCCGATCTTCAAATCGTCGTCACGATCAGTCATCGCGTAATACGTGTCGTAACCCACCGTCCACAGCAGATTGGCGATCCACAGCAGCCAGGCGGCGGCGGGCAGTTCGCCGGTTTCGGCGGTGAACGCCATCGGCATGCCCCAAGAGAACGCCGCGCCGAGCACCACTTGCGGGTAATAGGTGTAGCGCTTCATGAACGGGTAGGTGAACGCCAGCGCCAAACCACCTAGCGACAGCCAGATGGTCGGCGCGTTGGTGCACAGCACCAGCAGGAAGCTCACGCCCATCAGCAGCGCGAAGAACACCAGCGCCTCTTTCGAACTGATCTTGCCGCTGGCCAGCGGTCGTTGTGCGGTGCGTTTGACGTGGCCGTCGACCTTGCGGTCCGCCCAGTCGTTGATCACGCAACCGCCGGCGCGGGTCAGTACTACGCCGAGCACGAAAATCACGATATTGGCCAGTGATGGCGAACCCTTGCCGGCAATCCACAGCGCCCACAGCGTCGGCCACAGCAGCAGGTAAATGCCGATCGGCTTGTCCATGCGTGTCAGCTGGATAAAGTCCCAGGCGCGTGGATTCAAGCGGTTCAGGGACTTGAGCAGGCTCTGGTACATCAGCAGTTCTCCGGATGGGCGCGGGCGGCGGTCCACAGGCTCGGCAGGAAAATCTCCGCCACCAGCACGCTCAGCGCGCCACGATCAAAACGCGAACGACGGCCCCATAGTTCGGGCGCGCGGCAGGCTGGCGGCAACCAGTCTGGCGGGTAGTGACAGACTTCGATGGCGCGGCGCTGGAAGGCCTGATCGCAGAACAGCAGTTCGCCCAGCGAGCGGCTGCCCAGCTCATCCATGTGCAGGCCGTCGCCTTGCAGAGCGGCACGCGACGCCACGCTGCGGGCAAACACCCAGGCCTCGCCATGACCGCGCAGATACACCTCGCGCACCCAGCCTTCGCTGCCTTCGGCCAGTTCCAGCGCTGCGCATTCGTCGCTGCGCAGGGTGGCCCAGCCTTCGAATAACGGCGTAACACTGAAACCGTCATTGGACAGCCGGGTCAGGCGGCGGGTCAGCGAGCCTTCGCCGAACAACCAGTCGAGGGTCAGCGCGTCGGGAAGGGGCGTCAGTCGGCTTTGAGTCAGCCAGAGCGGGGCCGGGCAGGCATTTGAATGGTGCACAATGAGTCATTATTGGCCGCAAATGAGGCGGCGAGCTTACCATGGCGTGCTGCGATTTTGAGGGATCCGGGTCGCCGTTGCGCCGAACAGGCTTGCATCTGCCCGGCACCCTCAGTACAAAACGCCCTGAGCCGGATGGCAGCGCACCACCATCGACCCTCCGCGCCGACTTTAGCCTGAACTCCGAGGAAGTACCTGAATGAAAAAGTGGCAATGCATCGTCTGCGGCCTGATCTACAACGAAGCCGACGGTTGGCCGGATGACGGCATCGCGCCGGGCACGCCGTGGCAGGACGTGCCGGAAGACTGGCTATGCCCGGATTGCGGTGTCGGCAAGTCGGACTTCGAAATGATCGAAATCAACTGAGAAAAACCTGGGAGTAAGGCATGAACGCACCTGTCGTAATCGTTGGCACCGGGCTGGCGGGCTACAACCTGGCCCGGGAGTTTCGCAAACTCGATGGCGAAACCCCGCTGCTGCTGATTACCGCCGATGACGGGCGCTCTTACTCCAAACCGATGCTCTCCACCGGGTTCGGCAAGAACAAGGACGCCGATGGCCTGAGCATGGCCGAACCCGGCGCCATGGCCGAGCAGTTGAAGGCCGAAGTGCGCACCCACACGCGCATCAGTGGCATCGACGCCGGCCACAAGCGCCTGTGGATCGGCGAGGAAGCGGTGTACTACCGCGACCTGATCCTCGCATGGGGCGCGGAAACCGTGCGCGTGCCGATCGAGGGCGATGGCGCCGAGCTGGTGTTCCCGATCAACGATCTCGAAGATTACGCGCGCTTTCGTGCCGCGGCGGCGGGCAAGCGCCGGGTATTGCTGCTCGGTGCCGGGCTGATCGGCTGCGAATTCGCCAACGACCTGATCCTCGGTGGCTACGAGGTGCAATTGGTCGCGCCGTGCGAGCAGGTCATGCCGACCTTGCTGCATCCGGCTGCGGCGGCAGCCGTACAAGCCGGGCTGGAAAGCCTGGGCGCCAAATTCCATCTCGGCCCGGTGCTGACCCGTCTGCAAAAAGTCGCTGACGGGCTGGAGGCGCATCTGTCCGACGGTCAGGTGATCGCCTGCGATGTGGTGGTGTCGGCCATCGGCCTGCGCCCACGCATCGATCTGGCGGCGGCAGCCGGGGTGCAGGTCAACCGTGGCGTCGTTGTCGATCGCTACCTTAAAACCTCCCACGCCAATATTTACGCGCTGGGCGACTGCGCCGAGGTCGATGGGCTGAATCTGTTGTACGTGATGCCCCTCATGAACTGTGCGCGTGCGCTGGCGCAAACCCTGGCGGGCAACCCGACGGCGGTGAGCTACGGCGCGATGCCGATTACCGTGAAAACCCCGGTGTGCCCGTTGGTCGTTTCGCCGCCGCCACGGGGCCGCGAAGGGGTCTGGAGCGTCGAAGGGCAGGGCGCCGACATCAAGGCCTTGTGTCACAGCGCCGACGGCCAGTTGCTCGGTTATGCGCTGACCGGCGCAGCGGTGATGGAAAAACTCGCCCTGAACAAACAGCTTCCGGCGCTGCTGGCGTAAATACCGGTCGTTCTGTCGGAATCACCCCGCTTTTGCCCCTACAAAGGTCGCGGGGAGACTGGCGCCGCCGGTATCCGCGTGCCATTCTCACTCCCGTCTGCCGCAGAGTAGAGCCTGCGGCGCCTTGGGCGCTGTTCCAACGAGAACAGCACGGACATAACAACAAAAAACCGTCAAAGGGGCTTCACTAATGCGTAAACCAGAACTCGCCGCTGCAATCGCTGAAAAAGCGGATCTGACCAAAGAACAGGCCAACCGCGTGCTCAACGCCGTCCTCGAAGAAATCACCGGCGCTCTGCACCGCAAGGACAGCGTAACGCTGGTGGGCTTCGGCACCTTCCTGCAACGTCACCGCGGCGCCCGCACCGGCAAAAACCCGCAAACCGGCGAACCGGTCAAGATCAAGGCCAGCAACACCGTGGCATTCAAGCCAGGCAAGTCGTTGAAAGACAGCGTCAATCCGTAATAGCGGTGCGCTCCCCGAATGACGGGGAGCAGCGCAATGAAAATGGGCACACCGATTGCGGTCGGGTGCCCATTTTTTGTGGCTGCAAGCCAGGTTATTGGCGGCGGAAGCAGGCTTTGCCATTGCCAAAGTCTACGGCCAGGCAGTTTGGCTCGATCGCCAGTTGCAGATCCTGAAACAAGGCGGACAAATCGCTGTTTGAAGCGGCCTTCGTTTCGCTCTTCAACGTCAAAGTGTTTTTATCCACCTGCCAGGTGCCCCTGGCAAAACCGTCAGCACTGCCATATGCCACGCCCGCGTCAAACGTGCCGTCTTTGCGCAGCAGCAACTCGGCGCCCATTTCCATTGCGCCCGTCAGGTAGTAGTGACCTTCCAGTGTCTGCGTATCGGCAGAGGCTTGAGTGACGGGGAGCCACATCAGTGCGGTGAACAACAGGGGGCTCAATTCCATGAGTAATACTCCTGACCAGCTCTCGTACGGGAGGTTGAATTTTCCAGACGGCTTTATATTGCCTGGGCGCGGCCAGTATGCCCGAGCCTTACAGGAAAGGCTTGATGCCGACGGGGGCAAAAACGCCGGAATTGATGCTCGTCCCTGGCCGCCAAACCAAGAGGATTGCCCAGGCACCCAGCATCACGGGTAACACTTAATGTAAGAAGTATCCCTGTCATTTGTCAGAGTATTTCCGGTGCAGAGGAGTTGCGTAAGCCTACGCTCCTGAGAGTAAGGAAGTGCTTCATAGTTGTTGATCTGGCACTGAAGTACAGTATTCACAAGATGAATAAAGTTTCAGAAAGATGAATTGCCATCAAATTGATGGCACTTTTATTGTTGAATGTTGTCGCCGGCGAATTGTTTGTAAAATCCAGCGTTTTTTCGGAAGGGTCCTACTTCCATTTCTTTCGAGAGTTGTCATGCTTGCCGCCGTGTAATGGGGCAGGCGTTTGCAGGGCGACGCGGTCAGTCGGACCGGGGCCGCTCTGGGGCGAGGGTTACGAGGAAACCGGGCGGATTCGCCCAATATACTTGGGCATCAGGGATTCCCCTGCGACATATAGGGCAATCTCCTACACGGCCCAATGAACACTTCGTCTTGTTGTTTAATCAGATGCTTGCTAGTGGCCATCATAGTGATTACGATGCGCCCACTTGAAAGAGCACATCTCAATTGGATGAGTCGCTGTACTGCTCTTCGATACTGTCCCGCGCCGTGGCAACTCCAATAGGCGCACGACTGTAATCCTTAATAAAGGCCATGGATGTCCTACTCAAGCAAACTTTCCGCCCATTACCTCGAACTCGCAAAAGCCTCTGTTTCCAAAGAGAATTTTGCGGGCGAAGACGTTCGTTTTTCGAGCGAGTTCGAGGCCCTGGAAAGCGAGCTGGCCAAAGCCACGTCGATGCACGAAAGCGGGCAGATCGACTGGCTGAAAATCCGTGAAAACAGCGAAAACCTGCTGCGTACCCAATCCAAGGATTTGCGCGTCGGCGCCTGGCTGACCTGGTCGCTGTACCAGCGTGAATCGTTCCCCGGGCTGCTCGCCGGCCTCGGTCTGCTGCACCATCTGTCGGAAAACCACTGGGCCGACGTTCACCCGCTTAAACCCCGCACCCGTGCCGCCGCGATCGGTTGGCTGGTGCCGCGTCTGGAGCAGGTGATCACCGAAAACATTGCGATCAAGGAACAGCTGCCGATGTTCCGGCAGCTGTCCGAGCATCTGGCCGGCCTCGATGCCGCGTGCACCGAGCACTTGGGCGACGACGCGCCGCTGCTGTTGCCTCTCTCCCGCCGCCTGAAAACCATGATCCAGCGTGCGGCCGACAACCAGCCGGCCCCCGGCGTGGTCGGTGCGGCGGTGGCGCAGGTCAAACAGGCCGCCAGCCAGTTGATGACCCCCGGCGCGCCGATCGACAACGAGAAAGACGCCTACAAGGCCCTGCGCGCCCAGCAGGAAAGCGCGCGTCCGTTGTGCGCCTGGTGGCTCAAGCAGAAAGCCACCGACCTGCGCGCCCTGCGCCTGAACCGCACCTTGCTCTGGCTGCCGATCGATGCGGTGCCCGAGCGCAACGCCGAGCAGATCACCGTGCTGCGCGGCTTGCCGGCCGACAAGCTCAAGCAGTACCAGGACCGTTTCGATCAAGGCAAATACGCCGATCTGCTGGTGGAATTGGAGGCGAGCCTGGCGAAGGCGCCGTTCTGGTTCGACGGACAGAGGATGGTCTGGGAATGTCTGCAGAACCTCAACGCCGAGATGGCAATGCGCGAAGTGGAAATCCACTTCGCGCTTTTGGTTCAGCGCCTGCCCGGCATCATCGAATGCCACTTCCATGACGGCGCGCCATTTGCCGATCCGGCCACCCGGGCGTGGATCGCCGGCAACGTCATGCCGCACCTGCAAAGCGCCAGTGCGCCGCGCAAGGTTGAAAGCGAGGACGTCGAAACCCAGCCGGCCTGGGAAAAGGCCCTGCAGGACGTGCTGCCGTTGCTGCGCAAGGAAGGCCTCAAACCGGCCGTGCAGATTCTCAAGCAGGGACTGCAATCGGCCCACGGCGGGCGCGAGCGGTTCTTCTGGCAGTTCGCTCTGGCCCGGCTGTGCTTCATGGCCAAGAAGTACGAACTGGCCAAAAACCAGCTCGAAACCCTCGATCAGACATTACAGGACTCAGGCCTGCACGCCTGGGAGCCCGATCTTGCATTGGAAGTGCTGCACCTGCTGCACAGTTGCTGCGAGTTGTTGCCGCAGAACCATGCAGTGCGTGAACGCAAGGAAGAGATTTATCGCAGGCTGTGCCACCTCGATCTCGAAGTGGTACTCGAATAGGCCCCAGGGCCACAACCGCAAGGAGAAAAGCCATGGCCAAAGAAGGCTCGGTAGCCCCCAAGGAACGCATCAACGTCACCTTCAAACCCGCCACCGGCGGTGCTCAGGAAGAGATTGAACTGCCGCTGAAACTGCTGGCAATCGGTGACTACACCCACCGCAAGGACGATCGCAAAATCGAAGATCGCAAGCCGATCAGCATCGACAAGATGACCTTCGACGAAGTGTTGGCCAAGCAAGAACTGGGTCTGACGCTGAGCGTGCCGAACCGTCTGCAGGAAGATGGCGAGGCCGACGAGCTGGCTGTGCAACTGCGCGTCAATTCGATGAAGGACTTCAACCCGGCCAGCTTGGTCGAGCAAGTGCCTGAGCTGAAAAAACTGATGGAACTGCGCGATGCGCTGGTGGCCCTCAAAGGCCCGCTGGGTAACGCACCTGCGTTCCGTAAAGCGATCGAAGGCGTGCTCGCCGACGACGAATCCCGCGGTCGCGTACTCGGTGAGCTGGGCCTGAACGCCGCAGCCCCGGACGCCTGAGACTCCAGCCAAGGAAGCCAACACAATGAGCACTAGCGCAGCACAAGAGAAGAGCGCCGCCAGCGGCGAGTACAGCATTCTCGACAGCATCATCGCCGAAACCCGTCTGACTCCGGACGACGAAGCCTACGACATCGCCAAGCGTGGCGTGTCGGCGTTCATCGAAGAACTGCTCAAGCCGCAGAACAACGGTGAGCCGGTCAAGAAGGCCATGGTTGACCGCATGATCGCCGAGATCGATGCCAAGCTCAGCCGTCAGATGGACGAAATCCTGCACCACCCGGACTTCCAGGCACTGGAATCGTCGTGGCGTGGTCTGCAGTTGCTGGTCGACCGCACCAACTTCCGCGAAAACATCAAGATCGAAATCCTCAACGTCTCCAAAGAAGACCTGCTGGACGATTTCGAAGACTCGCCGGAAGTCATGCAGTCGGGCCTGTACAAGCACATCTACACCGCTGAATACGGCCAGTTCGGTGGTCAGCCTGTGGGCGCGATCATCGCCAACTACTACATGTCGCCAAGCTCGCCAGACGTCAAGCTGATGCAGTACGTGGCCAGCGTTTCGTGCATGTCCCACGCGCCGTTCATCGCCGCTGCCGGTCCGAAATTCTTCGGTCTGGAAAGCTTCACCGGCCTGCCCGATCTGAAAGATCTGAAAGACCACTTCGAAGGCCCGCAATTCGCCAAATGGCAGAGCTTCCGTACTTCGGAAGACTCCCGCTACGTTGGCCTGACCGTGCCGCGTTTCCTGCTGCGTAACCCGTACGACCCGGAAGAAAACCCGGTCAAGTCGTTCGTGTACAAGGAAACCGTTGCCAACAGCCACGAGCACTACCTGTGGGGCAACACCGCGTTCGCGTTCGGCACCAAGCTGACCGACAGCTTCGCCAAATTCCGCTGGTGCCCGAACATCATCGGCCCGCAGAGCGGTGGCGCGGTTGAAGATCTGCCGCTGCACCACTTCGAAAGCATGGGCGAAATCGAAACCAAGATTCCGACCGAAGTACTGGTCAGCGACCGTCGTGAATACGAACTGGCCGAGGAAGGCTTCATTTCCCTGACCATGCGCAAAGGCTCCGACAACGCGGCGTTCTTCTCCGCAAGCTCGGTGCAGAAGCCGAAGTTCTTCGGCATCAGCGCAGAAGGCAAGGCTGCAGAGCTGAACTACAAGCTCGGCACCCAGCTGCCGTACATGATGATCGTCAACCGCCTGGCTCACTACTTGAAAGTGCTGCAGCGCGAGCAACTCGGTTCGTGGAAAGAGCGCACCGACCTCGAGCTGGAACTGAACAAGTGGATCCGCCAGTACGTGGCCGACCAGGAAAACCCGAGCGCCGAAGTGCGTGGCCGTCGTCCGCTGCGCGCTGCGCAAGTGATCGTCAGCGACGTTGAAGGCGAGCCGGGCTGGTACCGCGTCAGCCTGAACGTGCGTCCGCACTTCAAGTACATGGGTGCCGATTTCACTCTGTCGCTGGTTGGCAAGCTGGACAAAGAGTAAGAGCGACTCATGGACGGATACGGCAGCCTGTTCGAACGCCTCAACGGCGACGCGCAACTACGCAAGGGCAACAGCCTCGAGGCTTGTGCCATGGCGTCGGTGGCTGCCCATCTGGCCAAAATGCTCAGCACCCGGGCGGGCAGCGTGCAAACGCTGTCCGACTACGGGTTGCCCGATCTCAATGACATGCGTCTGAGCCTGCACGACTCCCTGAGTCAGGCCCGTCTGGCCATCGAAAACTTCATCGAAGCCTACGAGCCGCGCCTGAGCAACGTGCGTGTCATTTCCCTGCCGCGTGACAACGACCAACTGCGTCTGGCCTTCAGTATCGAAGGTCTGCTCGAGGTCGAGGGTTTCAAGCGTCAGGTCAGTTTTTCCGCGCGCCTGGATGGCAGCGGTCAAGTGAAGGTCACTTAAGGAGATTCCCGATGTCTGGCAAACCTGCAGCACGCGTATCCGACCCCACCGCTTGCCCACTTCCCGGCCACGGTACCAACCCGATCGCCGCCGGTTCCGGCGACGTGTTCTTCGACGGCCTCGCGGCCGCCCGCCAAGGCGATGCCTCGGCGTGTGGTGGTGCGATGTCGGGAGGTTTGGCGACCACTGTGTTGATCAACGGCAAACCTGCCGCGACGGTTGATTCGGTGGGTACGCATGGCAACAAGGTCACTGCTGGATCCGGGACGGTGATTATCGGCAATTCGCATTCGCCGGCGCCGTTTGTGCCGCCGTTGCCGGTGGAGATCAAGTGGCCGTTCGACGAACACTTCACGATCAATTGTCAGGACACCGGCAAGCCATTAGCGGGTGTGGCCTACACATTGAAAACCGCCTCGGGGAAGATCATCAACGGTATTACCAGTGCTGATGGAAAAACTCAGAAAATTTCTTCCGCTCAGGCTGAGGCGGTGGAGTTGGTGATTGAACAACAAACCGAAGTGATGATTGGCTAGGTATTGGATTGTATTTTAAACGCAAGCTTCTGTTTCTGAGCTTTAAAGTAAGGACGTTGAAATGGCAGACACGGTAGTAGCATCCAGCCTTACCCCGGCGAGTAATAAAGCCGGGCAGTCTACTGTTGTGCGTCTTTTTAAGGTTAGCGATATCCCTGCTGCCATGGACAAAATGAAGTGGCCGGTCGCCGCCGCATTGATGCGTCATTGGTTTAATGGTGCCCCTTGGCAGAATGCCAGTGGGGGAATGGAAAAAGAAGAGAAAGACCGTGTCAGGCCGGTGCCCGATCAATATATTGAAGAAAATATAGTCAAGATGGACTGGGTGCTTAAGTTCAAGAAGCCTGAAGAGACGCGGAAAGTTTTAAAGGCGGCATGGAATAATGAGAAAGCCATGCCTGAAATCAGCACCAAAATACTTCGGGCTTTTGGCAAGTCGGCGCCGGGTTGCTATCCAGTCCAGTTTAACGGCAAAGGGCGTGCGGCCGAAAAGTTCGGTTATTTCAACTCCCGTGCAGTTAATTTCAGTCAGCTCGGTGGCGGTGAACTTGATGAACTGCGCGGAGCCTTGGCGAATTTCAACATGCGGGTTATCGCAGAAGGCGTAGTCAACGTCTTTGACAAGAAAGTCGTGTTTGTCGCTGATCGCCTGGGCTACTACGTCGAAGATAACTATGATTTTAACGACGGCGACGATTACATCAGTCAACCACTTGGATACTGGAATTTTGATGGTGTTGCCGGGGTGATGGACGCTAACGCGCAAAACATGGCAATCGATCAGGAAACTGCGGGCATCATGCAGTCATCCATATTCGGAATGAGCGAATCAGCAGAAAAGCGCTTTGTCGAAGCTGCGAACAAGCGATACTTTTTTATCCAAAACAAACATTTTGTTGAGTACAGGAAGCTTTACTCCAAGGGTGGGGACTTCAAACTGTTCTCTGATATTTTTTATGAAAGCATTAGTCCTGTGACTATTGAGTTGGGAAAAAAATGATGCGCACCAAAAAGATATTTTTTTTCCTGTTTTTGTTAGTGGTTGTAATCGCAGTTTTTGCGGTGTCTGTGAACAGTGTTGTTAATCGCCAGGCCAGCAGCTTCGTAATCAGCGAGTCAGGAAACTATCTGATTGAAAATGTGCCTGTTAGAGGTTTGCTGGTGCCTTTCGATGATTTGGCATACCTGCGAATTATTGACAAAAGAGATTCCAATGCAGTGTTTCGATCGCCTTTGTATTCGCGAAGTGCTGTGGATATGACTGCTCACGAGGACGATGTAATTGTAGGGATCGTCTGGATTGATTTTTACAAGCGCGATCAACATTTTGGTATCAGAGTTCCGGAATGGAAAAACCATTGGCTCAATAGCTTTATCAGTAACACTCCCTATGAAGTTGCTGGAGGGGATTAGGGGGGTGTCATGTCGCCGCCATGAAGAGCGTCATCCGTCCGAGTTCCAGAGTACGTTTTTGATGAGTTCCACTACCAGGCAGGTAACCCAGCGTGTCCTTTAACCACTACTACCAAAGCGAACTCACCGCACTGCGCCAGCTCGGTCGCCGTTTCGCCGAGCGTAGTCCGGCGTTGGCGCCGTTTCTGGGCCAGGCCGGGCGGGATCCGGATGTGGAGCGATTGCTGGAAGGCTTTGCGTTCCTCACCGGGCGTCTGCGCCAGAAGCTCGATGACGAGTTGCCGGAGCTCAGCCATTCGCTGATGCAACTGCTGTGGCCGAACTACATGCGCCCGCTGCCGGCGTTCAGCATTTTGCAGTTCGATCCGCTCAAGCGTTCCGGCCCGGCACTGTTGGTCGAGCGTGACACGCCGATTGAGAGCAAGCCGATCGAAGACGTACGTTGCCGCTTCCGCACCTGCTACCCGACCGAGGTCCTGCCGCTGGATCTGGCGGCTCTGAACTACTCGGTGAAGGGCGACGGTTCGCTGCTCAGCCTGCGTCTGGAAATGAGCGCCGACGGCCACCTCGGTGAGCTGGAACTGAGCAAGCTGCGTCTGCACTTTGCCGGCGAGCGCTATATCAGCCAGATGCTCTACCTGAGCCTGTTGCGCAACCTCGAAGGCATCGAGCTGATCCCGCTCGATGGCGCCGGCAAGCCGATCGATGGTGTCAGCGGCAAGCCGATGGCGTTCAAGATTCCCGGTGACCGGGTCAAGCCGGTGGGCTTTGCCGAAGAAGAAGCGTTGATCCCGTATCCGCTGAACACCTTCCGTGGCTATCGCTACCTGCAGGAATACTTCGCCTTCCAGGACAAGTTCCTGTTCGTCGACGTCAGCGGCCTGGACATCCTCAACGCGCTGCCGGAAGACACGCTCAAGCAGATGCGCGGCCTGGAGTTGCGGTTCGACATTCGCAAGAGCGGCATCATGCGCATGCGCCCGACCCTGGATAACGTGAAGCTGTTCTGCACGCCGATTGCCAACCTGTTCGCCCACGATGCGCTGCCGATCCGTCTCGACGGCAAGCAGGACGAATATCTGCTGCTGCCGGCCGAATACGATCTGGAAAACTGCGGCGTGTTCTCGGTGGAAACCGTGACCGGCTGGAAGCCCGGCGGCCTCGGTTATCAAGAGTACGTGCCGTTCGAATCGTTTGAGCACGACCCGAGTTTCGACGTACCCAACAGCCGCCCGCATTACAGCATCCGCCAGCGTTCCTCGCTGCTGCACGACGGCCTCGACACTTACCTGAGCTTCGGCATCCGCCACACCGAAGCCCACGAAACCCTGTCGATCGAGCTGATGTGCACCAACCAGAACCTGCCGCGCAAGCTCAAGCTCGGCGACATCTGCATGGCCTGCGAAGAGACCCCGGAGTTCCTGAGTTTCCGCAACATCACCCCGGCCACCTCGAGTTTTGCGCCACCGCTGAACCGTGACTTCCTGTGGAAGCTGATCAGCAACATGTCGCTCAACTACCTGTCGCTGGCCGACGTCAATGCGTTGAAGGTGATTCTCGAAACCTACGACCTGCCGCGCTACTACGACCAGCACGCGGAGAAGGTCAGCAAACGCCTGCTCGGCGGCCTCAAGCACATCAAGCATCACCACGTCGACCGACTGCACCGTGGCTTGCCGGTGCGCGGTCTGCGCACCGAACTGACCATCGACCCGGAAGGGTATATCGGCGAGGGCGACCTGTTCGTTTTCGCCTCGGTTCTCAACGAGTTTTTCGCGCTTTACGCCAGTCTCAATTCGTACCACGAGCTGCGAGTAAAAAGCACACAGGGAGAGGTGTACCAATGGACACCACGTATGGGCCTGCAGCCCCTGCTTTAAGCGGGCTGACCAAGGCGATACGCGAGTACTCGCTGTTTCAGGCCGTGCTGCTGGTGATCGACCGGCTGCGCGAAGCACACCCGTACCTGAGCGAAGACGATCTGTACGATCAGGTCGAGTTTCAGGCCAACCCGAGCCTGGGCTTTCCGCGCAGCGACGTCGATCGCGTGGAGTTTTTCGAAGAGCACGGGCAGATGCGCGCGCGCATGCGTTTCAACCTGATCGGCCTGGTCGGTTCCGGTTCGCCGCTGCCGGCGTTCTACGGCGAGCAGGCGCTGGGTGACAGCGAGGACGGCAACCCGACGCGCAACTTCCTCGACCTGTTCCATCACCGCCTGCAACGGCTGATGCTGCCGATCTGGCGCAAGTACCGCTATCGCGCGAGCTTCCAGAGTGGCGCGGTCGATCCGTTCTCGTCGCAGCTGTTTGCGCTGATCGGGCTGGGCGGCGACGAGATCCGCAAGGCCAAGGAGCTGAACTGGAAACGCCTGCTGCCGTACCTCGGCCTGCTCAGCTTGCGCGCGCACTCGGCGGCGTTGATCGAGGCCGTGCTGCGTTACTACTTCAAGCACGAAGACCTGGTGATCGAGCAATGTATCGAGCGCCGCGTGGAGATCCTCGACGAGCAGCGCAACCGCCTCGGTCGCGCCAACAGCCTGCTCGGCGAAGACTTGGTCCTCGGTGAACGAGTACGCGACCGCAGCGGCAAATTCCGCATTCACATCACCGAACTCGACTGGGCGCGATTCCACGAATTCCTGCCGATCGGTTTCGGTTATCAGCCGCTGTGTGCGCTGGTGCGGTTCACCTTGCGTGACCCGCTTGATTACGACATTCGCCTGGTGCTGCGCCCGGAAGAAATCCGCGAGCTGCGCATTGGCGAGAAGAACGACTGTCGCCTGGGGTGGACCAGTTGGCTGGGCTGCGAGAAAGCAGACGGCGTAGTGACCCTGGGCAGCAAAATTCATTAAGGACGTGAGCCATGATCAACGTAGACCTGCAACAACTCATCCAGGCGCTGGACGCCGAAACCCGTCGAGACCTCGAGCGTTCGGCCGAACGTTGCGTGGCCCGTGGCGGCAGCAAGATCCTCGTCGAAGACCTGTTGCTGGGTCTGCTCGAGCGTCCGAACGGCTTGCTGTCGCGCGCGCTGCAGGATGCCGACGTTGACGCCAGCGAACTGAGCGCCGCGCTGCAAACCCGGGTTGAACACAGCGCTTCGCGCAACCCGGTGTTCGCCCCGGAACTGGTGCAGTGGCTGCAGGACGCGCTGCTGGTGGCCAACCTCGAACTGGGCCAGACCCAGGTCGAAGACGCCGCGCTGATCCTCGCCCTGCTGCGCAACCCGATGCGCTACGCCGGCAGCCGTTATCAGCCGCTGCTCGCCAAATTGAATATCGAGCGCCTGAAAGAATTCGCTCTGTCGCAACAGGAGCAACCGGCCGCCAATGGCAAACCAGCCGCGCAGGGCGAATCGCTGTTGCAGCGCTTCACCCACAACCTGACCCAACAGGCCCGCGACGGCAAACTCGACCCGGTGCTGTGCCGCGATGGCGCGATCCGCCAGATGGTCGACATCCTCGCGCGTCGTCGCAAGAACAACCCGATCGTGGTCGGTGAAGCCGGTGTCGGTAAAACTGCCATCGTCGAAGGCCTGGCCTCGCGCATCGCAGCCGGTGAAGTGCCGCAAGTGCTCAAAGGCGTGGAACTGCTGTCGCTGGACATGGGCCTGCTGCAGGCCGGCGCCAGCGTCAAAGGTGAATTCGAACGTCGTTTGAAAGGCGTGATCGACGAAGTCAAAGCTTCGCCAAAACCGATCATTCTGTTCATCGACGAAGCCCACACCCTGATCGGCGCGGGCGGCAATGCCGGCGGTTCCGATGCAGCCAACCTGCTCAAGCCAGCATTGGCCCGTGGCGAACTGCGTACCATCGCCGCCACCACCTGGGCCGAGTACAAGAAATACTTCGAGAAAGACCCGGCGCTGGCCCGGCGTTTCCAGCCGGTGCAACTGCACGAACCGACCGTCAGCGAAGCGGTGACCATTCTGCGTGGCCTGGCGCAGGTCTACGAGAAGAGCCACGGCATCTACCTGCGCGATGACGCGGTGGTGTCCGCCGCCGAGCTGTCCGCGCGTTATCTGGCCGGTCGCCAACTGCCGGACAAAGCCGTCGACGTCCTCGACACGGCCTGCGCCCGCGTGCGCATCAGTCTGGCTGCCGCCCCGGAGAGCCTGGAGCGCCTGCGCGGCGAACTGGCCGAAGGTGGCCGTCAGCGTCAGGCCCTGCGCCGCGATGCCGAGGCCGGTCTGCTGATCGACCACGAAGCACTGGACGCACTGGAAGCGCGACTGGACGAAGCCGAAAGCGAAATGGTTGCGCTGGAAGCCCTGTGGACTGAACAGAAGCAACTCGCCGAGCGCCTGCTGGAACTGCGTCAGCAACTGGCCAAGGCCCGCGAAGCCGCTGCCGTTGAACCCACTGTCAGCGTTGAAGAAGACGCCGAAGGCACCGTAATCGAAACCCACGTGGCCGAGGTCGAGGAAGGCCGGAGCGTCGAAGCGCTGGAAGCCGAACTCCACGAAACCCACAGCGCCTTGACTGCCGCGCAGACCAAGGAACGTCTGGTCAGCTTCGAAGTGTGCCCGCGTCTGGTGGCTGAAGTGATCAGCGCCTGGACCGGTGTGCCACTGGCGCAACTGGCTCGTGAGCACAACGCCAAGGTCGCGAGTTTCGCCAGCGACCTGCGCACGCGCATCCGTGGTCAGGAACAAGCCGTGCACGCTCTGGATCGCTCGATGCGCGCCACGGCTGCCGGTCTGAACAAGCCGGATGCTCCAGTCGGGGTGTTCCTGCTGGTCGGTCCGAGCGGCGTCGGCAAGACCGAAACCGCGCTGGCCCTGGCTGACCTGCTGTACGGCGGCGACCGTTTCATCACCACCATCAACATGTCCGAATTCCAGGAGAAGCACACCGTCTCGCGTCTGATCGGTGCGCCGCCGGGCTACGTCGGTTACGGCGAGGGCGGCATGCTCACTGAAGCGGTGCGCCAGAAGCCGTACTCGGTAGTCCTGCTTGATGAGGTCGAGAAGGCTGACCCGGACGTGCTCAACCTGTTCTACCAGATCTTCGACAAGGGCGTGGCCAACGACGGCGAAGGTCGCGAGATCGACTTCCGCAATACCTTGATCCTGATGACCTCGAACCTTGGCAGCGACAAGATCAGCGACCTTTGCGAAGACGGCGCGCGGCCGACTGCCGAAGTGCTCGAAGAAACCATTCGCCCGGTGCTGAGCAAACACTTCAAACCGGCGCTGCTGGCGCGGATGAAAGTGGTGCCGTACTACCCGGTCGGCGGCCCAGTGCTGCGCGAACTGATCGAGATCAAACTCGGCCGTCTCGGCGAGCGCCTCAACCGTCGTCAACTGGATTTCAGCTGGTGCCAGAACCTTGTCGATCACCTCGCCGAGCGTTGCACGCAGAGCGAAAGCGGCGCGCGCCTGATCGACCATCTGCTCGATCAGCACGTGCTGCCATTGGTGGCCGACCGCTTGCTCGATGCGATGGCCAGCGGTGAAACCCTCAAGCGTGTGCATGCCACGCTCGATGGCAACGCCAGCGTGATGTGCGAGTTCGCCTGAGGTGGGTGTGATGTTCACTCAAGTGCCGCAGCCACTGGTCTACGCCGAAGCGTTGCTGGCGCAGTTCGCCAGTCTGTCGCGCGCGGCGGACGGTGCTGCGCTGCTGGGTGACTTCGTGCGTGGCCTGGCCGAGCTGAGCGGTTGCGAACTGACGCAGCTGTATCTACTCGACGCCACCCACACCTGCCTGGGAATGAACGCCGAGTACCTCGACGGCGCCCTGCAACCGCGTGAAGCGGCGAGCCTGCCGGCGGATTACAACGGTGAGCAATTGCTGCAGTTTGCCCTGTGCCAGAACCGCGTGGTGTGCCTCGACGACTTGAGCGGCAGCCTGCACGAAACCAGTTTCCTGCCGGCCGCTTCGACGCCTTGGCAATCGCTGCTGTGCGTGCCGCTGGTCAATCAGCACCAAGCGGTCGAAGGCCTGTTGCTGTGCGCCAGTCGTCGTCGCGTCGACCTGCATGGCTTTGCCGATTCGCTCGGTCAGCTCGGCTCGTTCGTGCTCGGCCAACTGCACTTGCTGCAGCGTCTGCGCCAGCCGCTGGCGGAATCGGCTACGGCCACGCGCAGCGTGCCGAGCATCAGCGGCTATGGCCTGATCGGCAAAAGCGCGGCGATGCGCAAGACCCACTCGCTGATCAGCAAAGTCCTGCACAGCCCGTACACCGTGCTGTTGCGTGGCGAAACCGGCACCGGCAAGGAGGTCGTGGCCCGGGCGATTCACGATTGCGGTCCGCGTCGCTCGCAGGCGTTTATCGTGCAGAACTGCGCGGCGGTCCCGGAAAACCTGCTGGAAAGCGAGCTGTTCGGCTATCGCAAAGGTGCGTTCACTGGCGCCGACCGCGACCGTGCGGGGCTGTTCGATGCGGCCAACGGTGGCACGCTGTTGCTCGACGAGATCGGCGACATGCCGCTGTCGTTGCAGGCGAAGATCCTGCGTGTGCTGCAGGAAGGCGAGATTCGTCCGCTGGGTTCCAACGACACGCACAAGATCGACGTGCGCATCATCGCCGCGACCCACCGCGATCTGTCGACGCTGGTCAGCGAAGGCAAATTCCGCGAAGACCTGTATTACCGCCTCGCGCAGTTTCCGATCGAGCTGCCGGCGCTGCGTCAGCGCGAAGGCGACATCCTCGAACTGGCCGAGCATTTCGCCGAGAAGACTTGCGCCTATTTGCAGCGCGATCCGGTGCGCTGGTCGAGCGCGGCGCTGGAGCATCTGTCCGGCTACAACTTCCCCGGCAACGTGCGTGAACTCAAGGCACTGGTCGAACGCGCGGTGCTGTTGTGCGAAGGCGGCGAGTTGCTGGCCGAGCATTTCTCGCTGCGCATGGAGCCGATCCCCGAAGACCACAGCGGCCTGAATCTGCGCGAACGCCTGGAAAAGGTCGAGCGCACCTTGTTGCTCGATTGCCTGCGCAAGAACGACGGCAACCAGACCCTCGCCGCCCGCGAACTGGGCCTGCCGCGGCGCACGCTGCTGTACCGCCTCGGGCGGTTGAACATCAACCTGGGTGACTTCGATGGTTGATCTGAAGAAGCATCCGGAATTGGAGCTTTCCCCTGTGGCGAGGGGATTCATCCCCGATCGGCTGCGCAGCAGTCGCAGTCCGGTAGCCGCGGTTTTCCTGAAAGAACCGAAACACAGGTTTTGGGGGCGCTGCGCACCCCATCGGGGACAAGTCCCCTCACCACAGGGTACGCGTATACCTCGGTGGTCTGGCTCAAGGCCGCGACCCAGAGCCCTCGCGCCCACCGCAAAAACTTATTTCAGCGCCGCCCGCAAGGGTCGGCGCTTTGTGCTTTGTCTACCCCTGGAGACCCTCTGATGTCTGTTCGTCACTGGCACGCTGTCCTGCTGACCCTCGTCGTTCTATGCGGCCTTGGCGGCTGTAGCGGCAATTACAAATTCAACGACAACGACTATCGCCCGTTGGGTGATCCGCAAGCGGTCAATCGCGGCAAGTGACCGCAAGGAGCATCAAACATGGAACTGGTTTTCGAAATGCTGAACACCAAGCAGTTCGTGCCCACCGAGTTGTGCCAGAAGACCTTCAAACAGGCTGGCGGCGTGATCGGGCGGGGCGAGGACTGCGACTGGATCATTCCTGACCGCAAGCGTCATCTGTCCAATCACCACGCGATTGTCAGCTACCGCGAAGGCACGTTTTTCCTCACCGACACCAGCAGCAACGGTGTCCAGGACGGCGGCAGCGGCGCACGCCTGCACAAGGGCGAACCGGTGCGCATCGAACACGGCAGCACCTACGTGCTCGGCGACTTCGAAATTCGCGCGCGCCTGGTGCGCGACCCGGCGACCTTCGACGGTGAGGTCGGCCGTCCGCGTGCCGCCGGCAGCATCATTCCGGACGACGCGTTCCTCGACCTCGACCCGTTGAACGCGATCGAACAGCAAGAGCGCGTCTATTCGGAAATCGACGAGCTGCTGGCGCCGACCGCCAAGCCCGAGGATTCGCGGCAGCGTGCCGATTACGCGCGCATCGACATGGAAAGCCTGCTGGTGCCGGAACTGGTGGCTCCGGTTGAACCCGAGCCAGCTCCGGCGCCAAAAGCCGTCGAGCGTCAGAGCGAAGGTTTCTGGGAGCAGTTCGGCGCGGCGCTGGGGGTGAACGTCAAAGGCCTCGATCACGACGCCCGCGAAGCGTTGGCGCTGAACGCCGCGCGCCTGCTGCGCCAGAGCGTCGGCGGTCTGCAGCAGAGCCTGCGCACCCGCTCCGAGCTGAAAAACGAGCTGCGTCTGGCCCAGACCACCGTGCAAGGCACCAACAAGAACCCGCTGAAATTCGCCGTCGATCCGAGCGAAGCACTGGAGATTCTGTTGCAGCCGCACAAGCCCGGGCACCTGCCGGCCGATCAGGCGATCTCCCGTGCGTTCCGCGATCTGCAGGCGCATCAGGTGGCGCTGCTGACCGCTAGCCGCGCCGCCGTTCGCGGCACGCTGGAGCACTTCTCGCCAGAGCAACTGACCCTGCGTTTCGAGCGCGACAACAAGCCGTTGATCGCCACCTCGGGCGGGCGCTGGAGAGCGTTCGGCCGTTACCACCAGGCCCTGCGGCAGGACGATGACTGGAGCGAGCGTCTGCTGGCCCGCGACTTCGCCCAGGCCTACGAAGAACAGATCCGCCTGATCTCCACCCTCCACACCGACCACCAAGGATGATGCGCATGTCTCGCCGCTCGACCGCTTTTTTCAAGACGCTGACTGCGCTCACCCTGCTGGCGCTGCTCGCCGGTTGCTCGTCGCTGTCGCCGTACTCGAAAGTGACCAAGATCAACCTGAAGCTGACCGGCAGCGATCAGCTCAACCCGGACCTCAACGGACGTCCGTCGCCGATCGTCGTGCGCCTGTTCGAACTCAAGCACCCGGTGACCTTCGAGAACGCTGATTTCTTCAGCCTCTACGAGCGCGCCAAGGAATCCCTCAACCCGGATCTGGTGGCCAGCGAAGAACTCGAACTGCGCCCGGGTGAAACCGTGGAAATGAAGCTCAGCGTGGAGGAGGGCAGCCGCTACGTCGGCGTGCTCGCCGCGTATCGCGATCTGCCGGAAACCAAGTGGCGCTACACCGTGCAGGTCACGCCGCTGGAGCTGACCGAGGCCGATCTGACCCTGGATCAGGGCGGTATTCGCAACACCCATGAAGCGCTCGCCAAGGCGGATGACTGAACATGAATACCCATAAAGTCATTTGGCAGGAAGGCATGTTGCTGCGCCCGCAGCACTTCCAGCACAACGATCGCTATTACGATCACCAGATGAAAACCCGCACCCAGTTGCTGGGTGGCTACACCTGGGGTTTCCTCAATCTGGAGATCGACCTGCAGTTCCTCAACATGGGCAAACTGGTGATCAGTGCCGCGTCGGGGATTCTGCCGGACGGCAGCCTGTTCGAACTCGGCGGCAACACCGAGCCGCTGGCGCTGGACGTACCGCCGAACACCGGCAACACGCCGATCTATCTGGCGTTGCCGCTGGTCACCGGTAACCACATCGAGGCGCGCCGCCCGGAGCAGTCCGACGTGCTCGCGCGTTACACCGCGTATGACGCCGAAGTCGCCGACTCCAACGCCGGCGACGACTCCGCCAGCCAGGTCACCTGTGGCCGCCCGGATTTCAAACTGCTGCTCGGCGAGCAACAGAGCGATCAGGCCTACGTGAAGCTGAAGATCTGCGACGTGCTCGACACCACGCCGGACGGCGTGATCAGCCTCGATCCGGATTTCGTGCCGACCTACATTCAGGCCCACGCCTCGAGCTACCTGCTGTCGTGCCTGAAAGAAGTCATCAGCATGCTCAACCACCGGGGCGACACGATTGCCGAGCGGATTCGCTCCAACGGCAAGGTCGGCGGTGCGGAAGTCGGCGACTTCATGATGCTGCAGCTGATCAACCGCACTGAACTGCTGCTGCGCCATTACCTGGGCCTGGAGCAGGTACACCCGGAAGAGTTGTACCGCACGCTGCTGACCATGCTCGGCGATCTGGCGACCTTCTCCAGCGACAGCAAACGCCCGCGTCTGGACAGCCGCTATTCCCACGCCGACCAGGGTGCAAGCTTCCGCAAACTGATGGAAGCGATTCGTCAGGTGCTGTCGATGGTGCTGGAACAGCACGCCATCGAGCTGATCCTGCAGGCACGTCAGTACGGCATCATCGTGTCGCCGTTGCACGACCATAAACTGCTGGGCTCGGCATCGTTCGTGCTCGCGGCCAGCGCCAACTGCGACTCCGAAGAACTGCGTCACCGCTTGCCGGCGCACCTCAAGGTCGGCCCGGTGGAGCGCATCCGCCAACTGGTCAACCTGCACTTGCCGGGGATCAAGGTCAAACCGTTGCCGGTGGCCCCGCGGCAGATCGCGTTCCACTCGAACAAAACCTACTTCATCCTCGAACTCAGTTCCGAAGACCTGGCGCAACTCGAGCGCTCCGGCGGCTTCGCGTTCCACGTGTCCGGCGAATTCGCCGAGCTTGAACTGAAATTCTGGGCCATCAGGAACTGACCGACATGATCAAGGATACGGATTACAACCAGGACGACAAAACCGTCCTGCTCGATCGTCAGGGCCACGGACCGGCAGCGAGTCCGCTGACCGACTTCGCCGCGCCGCCGCGCTTCGAGCAACTGGAAGAACGGATGATCTACGCCGCGCGCCTGCGTCCGGCGGAGGCCTTCAACATCAGCCTCAACTCGCTGGTGGCGGCGTCGTCCGAACTGCTTTCGGAAGTGGTGCGCCTCAAGCACAGCGAAACCCGCGAAGACCTCTACGCGCTCAACGAGCGCCTGACCGCCGGGCTCAAACTGTTTGAAGTGCGCGCGCTGCACAACGGCGCCGAAAGCAGCCAGGTGATGGCCGCGCGTTACGTGCTCTGCACCGTGGTCGACGAAGCCGTGGTGACCACGCCGTGGGGCAACGAAAGCGAGTGGTCGCAGATGAGCCTGCTCAGCAGCTTCCACAACGAGACGTTCGGTGGCGAGAAGTTCTTCCAGCTGCTCGATCGCCTGTCGAAAAACCCGGTCAAGCACTTGCCGATGCTCGAGCTGATGTACCTGTGCCTGTCCCTCGGTTTCGAGGGCAAGTACCGCGTGCAGGCACGTGGCATGCTCGAACTCGAAGGCATCCGCGACGCCCTGTACCGGCAGATCCGTCAGTTGCGCGGCGACGTGCCGCGTGAGCTGTCGCCGCACTGGGAAGGCCTCAACGATCAGCGCCGCAATTTGGTGCGCATCGTGCCGGCGTGGATGGTGGTGCTGTTCACCCTGGTCTGCCTGGTGGTGATGTATTCGGGCTTCGCCTGGGTCCTGGGCGAGCAGCGCGACACCGTTCTGCAACCATATCAGCCGCTTGATCCGGCCGCGGTCCAACCGCAGTCGCAGCCGTAACAGGGACGTGTGATGAAAAAGTTCTTCAAGAAAGTCGGCGCCTTCCTGCGCCAGACCTGGGTCTGGACTCTGCTGCTGGTGCTGTTCGTGGCACTGCTGGTGTGGTTCGTCGGTCCGTTGTTGGCGGTGGATGACTACAAGTTCTGGGAAAGCGCGACCTCGCGTCTGCTGACCATCAGCGTGCTCTTCCTGATCTGGGGCCTGACCATGGTCTTCGTCAGCTGGCGCGCGGGTGTGCGCAAGAAAGCCATGGAGGAAACCGAAGACGGTCAGGATCGCATCCGTCGTGACGAGATGATCGAAGACGAGCAGAAAGAGTTGAAGGCGCGTTTCAAGGACGCGCTGAAAACCTTGAAGACCTCGAGCCTGTATCGCGGCCGCAGCGAGCGCTGGCGCAACGACTTGCCGTGGTACCTGCTGATCGGTCCGCAGGCTTCCGGCAAGACCAGCCTGCTGGACTTCTCCGGGCTGGAGTTCCCGATCAACAAGATCGACCGCAAGCTGACCCGCGACACCCTCGGCACCCGGCATTGCGACTGGTACTTCGCCGACCACGGTGTGCTGATCGACACCGCCGGGCGTTACACCACCCAGCCGGATGCGGAAGTTGACGGCAGCGCCTGGACCACCTTGCTCGAGTTGCTGCGCAAGCGTCGTCGCGGGCGTCCGTTGAACGGCGTGCTGGTGACCATTCCGGTGGAGTCGCTGATCGGTGGCAGCGAGCAGGACATCGACACCCTGGCTCGTCAGGTGCGCGGTCGTCTGCAAGACGTCTATCAGAAACTGCACGTCGATGTGCCGGTGTATCTGGTGCTGAGCAAAGCCGACAAGCTGCTCGGTTTCGACGAGTTCTTCGATCAACTGACCCGCGAAGAAAGCGATCAGGTGCTGGGCACCAGTTTCCGCAAGGATCAGGTCGGCACCGACGTTGCGGTCCTGCGCGGCGAGTTCGAAGAGCTGCTGCGTCGCCTGAACAATCAGGTGATCATGCGCATGCACTCCGAGCGCGATACCCAGCGCCGTGGCCGCATCCTCGACTTCCCGCATCAACTGGGGCAGATCGGCGAGCGCCTGTGCCTGTTCGTCGACATGGCGTTCACCGGCAACCGCTACCAGCGCGCCTCGCTGCTGCGTGGTTTCTACCTGACCAGCGCACCGCACCTGACTCAGGAAATGGATCCGGCCACCGCCGGCATCGGCGCCAGCCTCGGCATGAGTGCCGGTGTGCTGCCGACCCTGCGCAGCGGCCGTTCGCGCTTCATCCATCACCTGTTCAGCCGGGTGATCTTCCCGGAATCGGATCTGGCCGGCCTCGACAAGCGCGAGCGCAGCCGCATCCATTGGGGCCAGCGCGCGCTGTACGTTGGCGCACTGGCAGCCCTGGCGCTGTTCGGCGTGCTCTGGGCCGGCGGTTTCTCAGCCAACTACGAGCGTCTGGAAAACCTGCGCACCCTGGCGCAGAACTGGGGGCAGCAGCGCTCGGCGCTGACCCCGCGTGATGACGCGATGGGCGTGCTGAAAACCCTCGACACCAGCTATGCCGCGACTCAGGTGTTCCCGAAAAAAGGCGACGTCTCGTATCACGAGCGCGGCGGCCTGTACCAAGGCGAAGACGTCAATCCGGTGGTCAAGCAAGCCTACGAGCACGAGCTCGAAGCGCAACTGCTGCCACGGGTGGCGACCATGCTTGAAGGGCAGATCCGCGCCAACATGAAGGACCGCGACAAGCTGCTCAACAGCCTGCGTGCGTACCTGATGCTGAACATGAAGGACCGTCGCGACGCGGCGTGGCTCAAGGACTGGGTCGCCACCGACTGGTCGCAGCGCTACACCGGCAACACCGCGGTGCAGAACGGTCTGAACACCCACCTCGAACGCTTGCTGAAGCAGCCGTTCATCTACCCGCTGAACGATCAGTTGGTAACGCAGGCGCGTCAGGTGCTGCGTGCCGAATCGCTGGCCACCGTGGTCTACCGCATGCTCCGCGAGCAGGCGCGCAACCTGCCGGAATACCGTTTCAGCCAACACCTCGGCCCGCAGGCCTCGCTGTTCATCGGCACCGAATACGTGATCCCGGGGTTCTACACCCAGCAGGGTTATCAGCAGTATTTCTCGGTGCAGGGTTCGGCGCTGGTTACCGACATCCTGCGTGACAACTGGGTGCTGGGCGAAGGCGCGGGCATCAGCGACATGGACTTGCGTCGTCTGATGGTCGAGCTGGAGCAACTGTACTTCCGCGACTACGCCAACTACTGGAGCGAAGCCGTTGGCCAGGTGGCCCTGCCACCGATCGCCGACGCCGGTGAAGGCGCCGAGCAACTGGCGGGCCTGACGTCGGCCAACTCGCCGGTGCTGGCATTGCTCACGGAAGTGCGCGAGAACACGCGCTTCCCGGCGGCTGCCGATCCGGTGGATGAAGCCGGTGAGGCTGCCGATGCACTGGCCGGGCAGAAGGGCAAACTGGGCAAGGTCGGCAAACTGGCTTCGGCGGTGGCGGACAAGGCCTCGGCGATGGCCGTGGCGAAAAGCCTGCCGGACACCGCGAAGAAGTCCTTGCAACGGCGCTTCGAGCCGCTGCATCGCTTGCTCGATGACAACAACGGCCCGGCCGCTGACCTGACCCCGGCACTGAGCGCGCTCAACGACCTGCAACTGCAACTGTCCGGTCTGGCCCGTTCCAGCACGCCGGAACAAGCCGCGTTCGAAATGGCGAAAACCCGCATGAGCGGCCAGCGTGATGCGCTGACCAACCTGCGCACCGCCTCGGCCCGTCTGCCGCGTCCGCTGAGCGTGTGGTTCAACGTGCTGGCCGAAGACTCGTGGCGCCTGGTGCTGAACGATGCCTACCAATACCTGAACGGCCGTTATCAGAACGAGCTGTACAGCGTGTATGGCAAAACCATCAGCAAGCGTTATCCGTTCAGCGCCACCAGCACCAGTGATGTGGCGATCAGCGACTTCCGCGAGTTCTTCCGCGCTCAAGGCACCATCGACCGCTTCTTCGACAGCTACATGCGGCCGTTTGTCAGCGGTGATCCGGGCAACTACCGCATGCGCAGCGTCGACGGTCACAGCCTGCCGGTATCGAAGATGTACCTGGACCAGATGGCCGCCGCGCTGACCATTCGCCAGAGCTTCTTCTCGATCAACCCGGCCGAGCCGACCGTGCAGTTCAAACTGGAGCCGTACACCCTCGATCCGGCGGTCAGCCGTTCCGAGTTCAAGTTCGGCGACAAGACCATGGAATACCGCCACGGTCCGATCCTGCCGATGACGTTCAAGTGGCCGACCGATGCTGAAGACGGGCGCACCAGTCTGGTGATGGACAAGATGGCCGGACGCCCGATCGGCATCGAGAAGAACTCCGGCCCATGGTCGCTGTTCCGTCTGTTCGACCTGATGCAGACCGAGTACCTGACCGGTCGCGACGTGCTGGTGCTGAAAGCCGATGTGGGTGGCCTGCGCGCCAACTACCTGCTGACCAGCCAGCGCACGCCGAACCCGTTCGACATGGGCGTGCTGCGTACCTTCCGTATGCCGGTGCAGCTCTGATGCTGGTGGCCAGTCCCTGGCGCAGCGCGGCGCGTACCGACCCGGGCAAGGTACGGGCGCGCAACGAAGATGCCTTCCTCGACAATCCGCAGCAGGGGCTGTGGGTGGTCGCGGACGGCATGGGCGGTCATCAGGGCGGCGACATCGCCAGCCAGATGATCGTCGCCAGCCTGGCTGAACTGCCGCAGCACGAGGACTTCGACGAACGCCTCAAAGCCATCCGCCAGTGCCTGCACTGGCTGAACCGGCGTCTGGGGCAGGAGTTGACGGTCACCGCCGGACGTCACGACAGCATCATGGGCAGCACCGTCGTGGCGCTGCTGGTGGAAGGCAATCGCGCGGCCTGCATCTGGGCCGGCGACAGCCGTTGCTACATGTGGCGCGGGCAGCGGCTGTATCAGCTGTCCAAGGATCATTCGCTGCAGCAGCAACTGATCGACGAGCAACAGATGAGCGTCGAACAGGCTGCCGCGCATCCGGCCGCTCAGGCCTTGACCCGAGCGGTGGGCGCAGCCGAACAGCTGACCCTGGATGTCCTCGAACTCGAGGTCTATCCGGGCGATGCGTTCTTGTTATGCAGCGACGGTTTGTATCAGGGCCTGAGCAGCGATGCCCTCGGCAACGCCCTCAGCCTGAGTGCGCCGCACGTGGCCCTGGAACGTCTGTTCGACGGCGCCCTGCGTGGCGCCGCCCGGGACAACCTGACTGCCGTGGTGATCCGCCAATGAGCAATATCGAATCGCCAATCGATGACGTGCTGATGAGCGAAGAGCAGGCCAATAACCTGACCTACTTCGCCTTCGCCAAGGCCAACCAGGCAGAACCGTTGCTGGCGCCAAGCAAGGCCAGCATCGGTGCACTGCCGGACATACTCGCCGGTCGCTACCACCTCGAGCGTCTGCTCGGGGCCGGTGGCATGGGCGCCGTCTACCGGGCGCGGGACCTGCTGCACGAGCAGTTCGGCGATCCCGATCCGTACATCGCGCTGAAAATCCTCAGCGAAGAATTTGCCGAGTCGCCGGACGCCAGTGCCTTGCTCTACAGCGAGTTCGCCCTGACCCGACGCCTGCGCCACGACAACGTCGTGCGCGCCCACACCTTTGAAGTCGACACCGCCTGCCAGCGGGCCTTCATCACCATGGAATACATGCGTGGCCTGACCCTGGACAAATTGCTCTGCGAGCGGCCCCTCGGCCTGCCGTGGAAAGAAACCCGCGACATCGCGTTGCCGCTGCTCGAGACGCTGGCCTATGCCCACCGTCGCGGCGTGCTGCACGGTGACATGAAACCGAGCAACGTCATGCTCAGCGAAGACGGCCTGCGCCTGTTCGACTTCGGCCTCGGCCAGGCCGACGAAAGCGTAATGCCCGGTCTGCCGCACCTGAGCCGCGAGCGTTTCAACGCCTGGACCCCGGGCTACGCCGCTCCCGAACTGCTTGAGGGCCAACCGTTGTCGGCCAGCGCGGACGTGTACGGCGTAGCCTGCGTGATTTATGAACTGGCGAGCGGCAAACACCCGTTCCGCCGCTTGCCCTCGACCCAGGCCCGCGACGAGCATCTGGAACGCGAGCTGCGAGCCCCGACCAATTTGCCGAAACACGCCTGGCCAGCGCTGCGCACCGCGCTGAGCTTCAATCCGGCACAACGCAGCATCACTGCCGATCAATTGCGTGACGCCATGGGCGCCACTTCGTCCTGGCTGCAACGGTTGCGACTTCGGGCGTAACGGACGACATTCGAACAGGGAGCACTTTATGTTCAACCCAGCTAACGAAACCCACTTCAGCCTCAAGGTCGAAGACTACGTGGGCGACCTGCAAGTGCTGTCGTTCACCGGCACTGAAGGCATCAGCCAGCCGTATCGCTTCGACCTCGAACTGGTCAGTGAAAATCCCGATCTGGACCTGGAAAAACTCCTGCACAAGCAGGCGTTTCTCGCGTTCGATCCGCAGGGCTCGGGCATTCACGGGCAGATCTACCGCGTTGCCCAGGGTGATGCCGGCAAACGCCTGACCCGCTACAAAGTGTCGCTGGTGCCGCAGTTGCAATACCTGCATCACCGCACCAACCAGCGCATCTACCAGCAGATGTCGGCGCCGAAAATCATCGCGCTGATCCTCGACGAACACGGGATCAAGGGCAACGCCTACCGATTCCAGCTGAGCCAGCCGTGCCCGGATCGCGACTACTGCGTGCAGTACGACGAAACCGACCTGCATTTTGTCCAGCGCCTGTGCGAGGAGGAGGGCATTCACTACCACTTCCAGCACAGCGACAAGGGCCACCTGCTGGTATTCGGCGACGACCAGACCGTGTTCCCCGACCTCGGCCAGCCGACGGCCTACATCCAGGGCAGCGGCATGGTGGCCGAAGAGCCGGTGATCAAAGGCTTCAAGCTGCGCCTGGAAACCCGCACCAGCCGCACCACGCGCCGCGACTACGACTTCGAAAAACCGCGCCTGCAAATGGAAGCGGCGTACAAGCCTGATGGCGCTCTCGATAGCAAAGACGCCGAACCGGATCTCGAAGACTACGACTACCCCGGCCGCTTCATCGACCGCGCGCGCGGCAAGTTCCTCAGCCAGCGCGCCCTCGAACGCCACCGCGCCGACTACCGCCAAGCCGAGGGCCGCAGCGACCAGACCAAACTGGTCAGCGGCCACTTCATGGCCATGTCCGACCACCCGCGCAGCGAGTGGAACGATCTGTGGCTGCTCACCGAAATCTTCCACGAAGGCAAGCAGCCGCAAGTCCTCGAAGAAGGCGTGACCAGCGACACCACCGACAACAAGGACGACTTCCACCAGGGCTACCGCAACACCTTCCTCGCCACCCCGTGGGACGTGTTCTACCGCCCGGCCCTCGAACACCCGAAACCGCGCGTGCTCGGCAGCCAGACCGCCCTGGTCACCGGCCCCAAAGGCGAAGAAATCCACTGCGACCAATACGGCCGCATCAAAGTGCAATTCCACTGGGACCGCGAAGGCCTGGCCGACGACAAAACCAGCTGCTGGCTGCGCGTCTCCAGCTCCTGGGCCGGCGACCGCTACGGTGCGATCAGCATCCCGCGCATCGGCATGGAAGTCCTCGTCACCTTCCTCGAAGGCGACCCCGACCAACCCCTCGTTACCGGCTGCCTGTACCACAAGGAAAAC
Source organism: Pseudomonas sp. Eth.TT006 (assembly GCF_054456575.1). Classification (NCBI taxonomy): domain Bacteria; kingdom Pseudomonadati; phylum Pseudomonadota; class Gammaproteobacteria; order Pseudomonadales; family Pseudomonadaceae; genus Pseudomonas; species Pseudomonas sp. Eth.TT006. The sequence goes on from NZ_JBTJEN010000001.1 coordinate 282,827, forward strand.
CCGGTGCCGTACGCCCTGCCGGCCAACAAGACCCGCAGCGTGTTCAAAACCCTCAGCTCGCCGGGCGGCGGTGGCTACAACGAACTGCGCATCGAAGACAAGAAAGGTGCGGAGCAGATCTACATCCACGCCCAACGCGACTGGGACGAAAACGTTGAGCACGACCAGAAGATTCGGGTCGGTAATGAACGTCACGATACGGTGGTGAAGAACACCTACACCGAGCTGAAGGCTGAAGAACACCGCACCACCATCAGCGATCGCAAGATTGAAGCGAAGCTCGATGATCACCTGACGATTGGGCAGAACCAGCATGTGAAGTTGGGGACTGCGCAACTGACCAGCGTGGGGAAAGAGATTCACCTCAAGGCTGGGGACAAGATTGTTATCGAGGCGGGGACGGAGCTGACCATTCTTGGCGGTGGGAGCTTCATCAAGCTCGATGGCGGTGGGGTGACGGTGGTTGGGCCGGTGATCAAGATCAATGCGGGTGGCTCGGCTGGGTCGGGCACTGGGATCGGGATCAAACCGCCAGAGCTGCCGGGGGCGGCGGATAAGGATAAGGCGGGGAGTTTGATGGATCAGGCGTTGGCGAATTCGCCGCCTGAGAAGGTTAAGCCGAAGGCTTTTTTTGTGTTTTCTGAGTGATGAGTTTCGTGATGATAACCAACAAGTACGTAAGGCAGATGAAGTGGTTTTCCATTGCACTGCTGACCTTGGGGATGAATTCGAGTGCCTTTGCCTCTTCGTCCAGCACTGCCCAATGCCCAAGCAGCAATTTTGGTGATTTCGTCAAAGCTTTTTCATCTAAGCCAGAGATACAGAAAGCCTTTATTGCCTCGCCTGTGAAATATGTTCACGTAACCGCTGATGGGAAAATACCGAAGGTCGTCGAGCGGAGCTTAGGCGTTATTGCCGCCGATGAGTTGAAGGTATTGCTTCCGGTAAATGCTGCCGAATCTGATCTCACTATTGAAATCAAAGAGCCTAACAGAGTAGTCGTCCGTGATGAGGCGGGCCATTTTTTGAAGATTTTCGTCTTCAACCATACTGGTTGCTGGGCTCTGGATCGAGTAGAGGATTGGTCAATCGATGCGGTCATGGAAGAGATCACTCAGACTGAGAAACTAACGCCCGGTGAGATAGAGCTCAAAAAAGGCGTCATTTTTGACAGACTGGTCAATAAAGCGTCTCCCGAATCAGGAATCTCTTTATACGCCGCGGTATTGGATAGCTATTTAGATGGTGCCCGGAAGGGTTCGGCGCAAGCAGCTTTTGCTGCTGCGGGAATCAGCCTTTCTGGGCAGGCGCCACGCTTGGAGAATTCCAGAATCCTGGCGTTATTGATTCAAGCTTCAGAACAAGTGCCGGATGCTGGCTTGACTCTCGCAGATTTTTATTGCGATGAAGGTGAATACGACGAAAATCACGGCTGTATTAACCCCAAAGAATCAATAGCGTCATTGGAGCGTTCCGCCCGTCTAGGTTCGACTAATGCACTGATTCGATTAGGTGAAATGTACGAAGCGGGAGCCCTCGTAGCGGCTGACTTGCCTCGCGCGATGGCGTGTTACCGGAATATTCAGAAAACCGATCCTAAGACGGCTACCGTTTTGGTTGAGCGCTTGGCAGCCCGAGGCGTCGTCAGCAATAACTCTATTCAATGTTTTGAAGCAGGAAGCTTTTGATGAGCACTGGACTACTTGAGCAAAGGCAGCAATATCGCACTGGTTATGAGTATGGCCCTTTCAAGGGCGAGACTGACCATGATAACGATGGCAAGAAGGAAATTGACTGCTCCGGGCTACTGTATCGAATGCTTAAGGATGCGGGATATACGATCCCTTACCTCACAACATCAGGGTTAAATACCGACACTACTTATTTTGACGTGATCCCGCTCGCGGAAGTACAGCCTGGCGATATTGCGCTGTGGATAAACTTTCATGGACACACAGGGGTTATCGAAGACATCTTCGGGTCGCCTGTTCGAGATAGGGGGAATTTCTTCGGTTCACAGTCTTCAAACGGACCGAAATCTGCCAAATATGGGGCGGGTAGTGGTTACTGGCCAATGCCTGAAAAGTTTTTACGCCCGAAGCCCCAATTCAGAGGCGCACAACCTGCACCCGCGCCTGCTCCTTCGCCGGCTCCTGCACCGGCAGGCCCAGCTCCGCTGATGAGCTTCCAATATCCATTCAGAAAAGCTGACGGTAAGCAGTTCTCTGATGCGGATGAGATTTACAAGGCTCTCGAAAATGAGAGTGCCGGGCATTATTTGCTGGGCAGTAACAAGTTCTGGCACGGTGGCATTCACATCAGCAATGCCAGCGCTCCCCAGTGCATCTTGAATGAACCGATTCGTTGCATGGCCGATGGCGAGGTGGTGGCCTACCGCCTCAACGAGGATTATCTAAAGTCGACGTTTGGTACAGGAGAAACGGCGAAAAACCTGGATTATTCTAGTTCCTTCTGTTTGGTGCGACATGAATACAAATCGGCGCCAAACCCAGAAGAGGGACCTAATAAAGGAAAGCAGAACGGTCTGATTTTTTATAGCCTATATATGCATCTTTTGCCTTATAAGCACTATCCGTTAGCGGAGAATGAAAAGCCGAACCCGATAGTGACGATGACTGTAAAAGATTTCAAGGCGTATGATGATTTTCCTGTGTCGAATAACTTTCCATATCCAGGAAAATTGGCGAAGCACACCAAGCTTGAAATTTTGGAAAAAAGATCAGTTGAGGATGTTACTTATGCTAAGGGGAAAATCCTTTCCGGTAGCGTAAAACATGGGTCAACTAAAGTCCGCGACGTAGGGCAAGAAGTTTGGTTTGCATATTTAAAGAATGATGAGCCATATCAAAACTCCAGCCACAAGGCTATTTGGGTTGCAGATGCGATACCCGAGCGTGCTAGGCCAAAATATTGGCAAGGCAAGGTAAAGGCTAAAACTACCCAGCGTTTAGCCATGTACGGCGCGCCAACGAACCTTGCTAACGGACAACCTGCAGGTGCACGCATCGAAAATAATCGAGAGATTACAGTAGGTAGTGTCATTGAGTTCGATAGCAAAGATGTACTGAATTTGGTGGTTGGTAACAAGCTGCGGCGTATGGCGCCCTGCGTTCCAGTAGTTGCCAGCATCTGGAACGATAATGGAGCTGTCCCAAGTAATTTTTGGGCGATCATCGAAAGTGAGAAAGATAGTCAGTACACGCAATGGGAATCACTCACTCCTACAAATTTTGATGTTGTGACGACCAGTGTCGGAATCAAGGCTGGTGACCCTATTGGCTATTTGGGTAAAACTGAAAATCTAGTAAATGAAAACGGCCTGGCCGAGAGTAAATTTCAAGTTCATGTCGAGATATTTACAACTCAGGTTGAGGTGAAAGAATTTCTAGATAATGTAGCTGCATTAAAAGTCGGGCGTCAGTATTTGCATCTGCCGAAAGGTGCTCAACTTAAGAAAAAAATGCCTGCTACTGGAACAAGTGAACCTTTAAAAGAAGAACACGCTATTGACCTAGGTAAGGTGCCGGTTGTCAAGGAAGGCAATGAGGATTGGTATGAGCTATCCGTAAATGATGAAGATCAGCCGGTCTCTGGATTGGTCAAAAAATCTGATGCAAAAGTTATCACTCCACACGATTGGACGAAAATGGGTTTTCAGCTTGTAGAGGAAAGCAACTCAGCCTCCGACGGTTTCCTCGATCCTGATGATATGCCCCAGTTTTTTAAAGACCTCTTGAAGAAAATAGACAAAAACCATGACGGAAAGGTTGAGCCATCTGAACTCGCTGATGCATTGAAAAGTCCGGAGACAAGGCAGCACTGGTCAAAATTAGTGGCACACCATCCTACGGAGTGGAAGGATGATACAAAATCAGAGAAATGGAAGAGATTAGACACTTTTCTCGAAGGTTCTGAAAAATTACTAAAACATGAAAAAGAAAGGATAGATTCATACGTTTTTTGGGATAAGTTGGCTGATAAGACCCCGGCAGGAACGGGGTTGATTTATCATTTTCACCCTATAGGTTTCGTTTCAAACTTCCTCGCGATGGAGGATGATAATGATCTGAAGTGGCTAAAGGTTGAGAAGGGACAACTTACTTTTGATGTGGAAGGAAATGACATAGAGGATTCGTCGAATTCTTTACACATGTATTTTAGTAGAAAAGCACATTGGCCAGGCGGAGCATCCGGAATTACGATTGGGAGAGGATATGACCTTGGACAAAAATCGGATCCAATGAGCGATCTCACTGCCGTAGGTGTTCCAGAACCATTATTGAGTTGGTTGGTTGGAGCAAAGGGTCTAAGCGGTAATGCCGCAAGAGATTATCTTAATAATGCTAGCCCTGAAATTCGGAAGACATTCATTACGCGAAAGCAACAATATAAGCTGTTTGTTTCTGTCTATGAAATAATGAAAAATAAAGTTGTGACGATTTCTCAACAACCTTTCAATGTCGGTCACTATGGCACGCTGAATTGGGATGCTGTTGATGTTAAGATCCAAGACATGATTGTTGACTTGATTTACCGTGGCGATTATAAGCCGACGACGAGAGAAATTGTTCAGCGGCCGTTTGTTGAAAATAATAAAGCAGAATTGAAGACTGTTATGTCTCTCGAAAGCAATTGGCCAGGAGTGCCTGCTGCCCGATTCGCTGCACGTAAAAACTATTTATGAGGTGGAAATTGAAAAATATTTTTCTATTGATGGCTTTGGCTTTCTCCTGCTGTGTATTTGCTACAGATGAGAAAAAAACAGCTGTAGATGTATACAAGGCAGATACAGCTATGGTCGCAGGTAAGTTGGTTCGTTACTATCAAACTTTATCTAGTCCGTGCATTATGGTACAGATTCTCGTGCCGGGTGGAGGAGGTGCTGCAAGTAATTCAAAAAAATTCTGTAATGTCTCAGGAAAAAGTTTTAATGATGACTTTTCTGAAGTTATTTTGGAACGTGGGGAATTTTCAAATGAAGGTCTTTCGCTCACGTTGAAGCTTATGCCTCTGACTGAAGGTTCAGATGTTGTTGAAGTATGCAGCTTTAAGATTGAAGGTGAGGCGCTAAGTGGGCCGAAGTGTAGTGTTAAGTAGCGGAAAATTAAAGACCGCGGATTAAAGTGGCGAATAACGAGAGAGAATGAGGGCAGGCTACTTTTTAGGTTTAAAGGGGACGGATTTGTTTGTTGCGCTCGACTGCTTTGAAGCTTTAATAGATCTGGCTCGTTTGTCGGTTCTGACTCTATTTTCTGTCGCAGGGCCGTTCAGAATTGAACGGATCACTAAGTTTTTATGGACGCCAAGGAATGCAGATTTTCAGATTCAGTCTCATTTTTTTACTTTCAATACTGTCGCCTGTGGTCATGGCTGAGGGCACGATGATTGCCACGATCCTTCAGGCCGACTTTTCCACGGACCCGGAAGTCCGGTTGCTTGTCAGAGTCGTCGATGTGGGTGGCGGTTCGGATACCCCTTCCATGGCGATTCGTAATCAATGCCTGGAGAGGAAGGCGTCCGCAGAACGTCCTGGGCCGGATCCGTGCTTCTCAATAGAGATCACTGAGAGCACAAAGCGACGGGCCATTGTTCGGCAAACGCTATTGAATGATCCTCAGCGCACAACGGACCCTATCTATTTGGAAATTGTTTATCGCTCGGAGGTCAGCGAGAGCGATCCGACGAATCACCACCAGCGATCCGCCACGGTGAAGATCGAAGAAAACGGCCTCTACAACTGGAACAATGAGAGCGAACAAGCGTTGGCGGAAGTTGAGTGGTTTCCCTCGGGAAATGGTGTTCTCGACCTATTGGTTCCTGACGCGGATGCATTGCTGAACTCTGTATATCGGGATCGTATGAGTCGGCTGGACGAGAGCGGTCAGAAAGCACTGAGGGAAACGCAAAGAGCCTGGATGAAATTTCGAGATGCGGAGTGCCAGGCCGACCCGAAATCGCATAAATCAGTTTTCGGTGAGTGGTCCGACGCCTGCCTGATTCGCGCGACGATAGAGCGTGCTCGCCAATTGGCTTTGGCACCGGACAAGAGCAGACGTTGAAACGGACAAGCCAGAGCATTCGAGCGAAAGCGCCGACTTGGATGAGCATGAACAAGCTTTTCTTTCTCTTTTTTGCGCTATTTCCTTTAGGTGCTCAAAGCGCAGTCACCACCGAATCACTCTGCTTCGAACTCTCCCCATCCAGCCCGGTGAAATTCGAACTCCGTACCTACTATGACGAAGCCAGCAAATGGTCTGGTGGTTTTGTGAAGTACGCCAAATCCAGCGAGCCCATTTCCATCATGTTGGCTGATTCCCAGAGCGAAATTCTCGATCCGGACGCGCCTTGGCAGTACACCAGAACCTGGTCCGAAGTCGTCAACGGCAAGGTCACGGGGACTTATGAGTTGATGACGCAAGGCTCGCAGATCGTGTCGATGTCTTACACAAAACAGTCCAATGGCAAGGTGTACAGCTTCGGAATCAATACCAGCATCGACTCTTCTCCGGAGTCCGGATGCAAGTGGGAATAGGGCTAGCACATGCATTTCAAAGCTTTAGCGTTATCACTGTTGGGCCTGCTGTGGACGATCCCTTCCCTAGCCGAAACCACCACGTTCAGTCCAACCAAAGGCGTCGACGCAACGCTGATTATCGAAGGCTCCAAACTGAACATCGCGGTTAAAAGCGATACGCACAGCGAGTCGCGAACCATCGATTTTGAAGCCGAAAACGAACTCCACGTGCAGTTCTACGATTTCAATTTCGACGGCGCCCAGGATTTCGCGATCTGGCAGCTCGATGACGGCATGGGCACTCACGACTACTACCGAGTATTCGTTTATCAAGTCAAAACCGCCACGTTCGAGGAGTTGCAGCCGGACTGCGGCGATGGCTTCGTTAACCTGCGCGTCGACAACAAACGCAAAGCGTTGCTCAGCACCTATTGGGAAATGAACATACCCAAGCAATGCATTACCCGATTCACCAAACGCAAAGCCTAATGACTCAAGGATGAACCCAGTGAACCGTTTTGTTTTTACCCTGCTGGCCGTGCTGCTGCCAGTCTCAGCGGTGTACGCGCAGGATGACTGCAGCCATGTCACCTCAAGCCCGGAAATGGTGCCCTGCTCTGAGGCGGCGAAGAGCGCGGCCGATGCGCAGTTGAACGTCAGCTACAAGCAGTTGATGGCGCGACTCGAGTCTGACTATCGAACAAATCCAGCGTTGGGCGCGGAGTACGTGGCGAAGGTCAAAGAGTCGCAACGTGCATGGCTGAAGTTGCGCGATGCGAATTGCCCGTTGGAGGCGTTCGAGATCGAGACGGGGATGCCGGCGCATGTGGTCGCGGTTAATTCGTGCATTGCCAGAATGAGTCGCGAGCGTTCGGCGTATCTGGACAAGATTGCTCCTGCCCTTGCATCCGACAAGAACACTTCGAACGCGCCGGCCAGCGGTGCTTGTCCTTCGGAGGAGTTCGCGCCTTTCCTGGCAGCGTTTTCCGCCAACAGCGAATCACAACGCCGCTTCACGGCGATGACAGTCAAGTCGCTGGTGTTGAGACCGGTAGCGGGGAAGGATCAAATTACCTTTGAGCCTTCAACGTCGGGTGTCAGTGCAGCCACTTTCAGCTATCCGCTGATGGCCGCCATCGCACCCGGCAAGACACCTGGAGTCGAGATCGAAGAAGTCGACGACAGTCACGTCAACGTGGTGGATAAACGAGCGGGCAATAGCAATATCAAGATCTTCAACTTTTCTCGCCAAGCATGCTGGGTATTAGAGGGTGTTGAAGATTGGTCGGTCAGCGAGAAGGATCTTGTCGCGACACTTAATCCCGCAATGAGTCGTGCCGAGAATTTCTGTTACCAACGTGCTGAAGCTTTGGGCGGGTTGGGTTTACTTGAGCAATATCGTTTGACCGCGGAGTTGATTGAAGCGTCTCTGGAAAACTATGTCTGTGCGGCAGAGTCGGGTGATCCACTGGCAAGTCTGTCAGCGGCTAGCTTGAGCCTTTCGCAGATGGCGTCTCAGTTGGAAACCAGCAAGGTTGAGGCGTTGTTCAAAGCGGCTTCGGTAATACCTAAGGGGGCGTTGGCTTATGCCACGTTTTTTTGTATAGGAAACTCCACCGACTATAACGGTCCTTGCCTTCATCCCAAACAGGCAGAAGAGCAGATCTTCCGGGCGATTAACATGGGGTCCACGGATGCGATGAATTATCTGGCTGTTACCTTTGAGAACGGAGAGTTGGGAACAAAGGATATGTCTCGAGCGTTGGCCTGTTATCAAATGGCGGCTGACAAAGGCATTCAGTCGGGTATCGACAGCGTGAAGCGATTGAAGTCGCAAGGTCCGGAGCCGATCAAGGCGAGCCATTGCATTTGAAGTTCGAGGCTATGTTTGAAGCGCCTGCGCACCGGCTTGGCCTACGGTCGTCACGCTAAAACGTTTAACACTTGAGCATCTGACAATCTCGATTTTCCTTTAAACTCCCCACCCCCCAAGGAACGCGCGCAGGACACGGAATGCCAGTCCCCTCGATCTCCCTTCGCCGCATGTTGGTGCTATGGCTGTACGCCGCTGCGCTGGTGCATTTACTCGCCGGTCTCACTTTGAGCTGGGCCGGCCATTCCGGTTTGCTTGAGGGTTATTTGCAAACCCTTGAACAGACTTTCTGGGGCGCCGATGCGGTGCCCGTTGCCGCGCGTGAGCAACAGGTCTGGTGGCTCGCGTTGTTTGGCGCGACGTTGCAAAGCTATTCGCTGTTCATGCTGGCCTTGGTGCACATCGGCAATCGCCTGCAAACCCCGCTGGCCTGGGCCGGGTTGATGGCCGGTATTGTTTGGTGGGCACCACAGGACATGTTGCTCTCCGCGCAACAACAGATCTGGTCGCACCTGTGGTTCGACAGCGCAGCGCTGCTGGTTCTGCTGCCGCCACTGCTCTGGCTGTATCGCCACGACCGCCGAATTTCCTCTTCCGACACTTCCTTGAGTGAGCCAGACCATGCCTGATTTTTCGTTACTGGATTGGGCGCTCACGTTGCTGATTGCCCAGGCGTGCCTGGGCGCGCTGGACACCCTTTATCACCACGAACTGACCGTGGCGCTGCCGTATCGGCACAGTGCGCGGCTGGAGTTGTCGATCCACGCGATGCGTTCGTGTTTCTACGGGGTCTTGTTTCTCGGCATGGCGCACCTGCAGTTCGGTGGTGCGTGGGCGATCGTGATTGCGCTGTTGTTCGCGCTGGAAATCGGCCTGACCCTGTGGGACTTCGTGGTTGAGGATCGCAGCCGCAAACTGCCGGCCATCGAACGCATCATGCACACCGTGTTGGCGGTAAATGGCGGGGCTTTTTTTGCGTTGTACGGGGTGCAACTGGCGCAGTGGGCGAGTTTGCCGACCGGCCTGAGCGCGATCGATCTCGGCTGGAAGGGTTGGGTACTGACCCTGTTTGCGCTGGGCGTGACTGCGTCGGGGATTCGTGATGGCCTGGCGGCGTTGCGTATGCAGCGTGAAGGAAAACCTTCCAACCCGTTTGCCGGCGGCGCCTACAAGCGGGTGCTGGTTACCGGTGGCACCGGGTTTATCGGTGAAACACTGGTCAATCAGTTACTCGACGCCGGCCACACCGTCAGCGTGTTGGCCCGTGATCCGCTGAAGGCTGCTTATCTGTTCGATGGCCGCGCACGCTGCGTGCGGTCGCTGAGCAAACTCGGCTACTGCGAAACCTTCGACGTAGTGATCAATCTCGCCGGCGCGCCGGTCGCCGGCCCACGCTGGACTGCCAAGCGTCAGGCGCAATTGCTCGCCAGCCGCGTCGGCACCACCGAAGCGTTGATGACCTGGTTGAACAACGCCAAGCACAAGCCCGCACTCTGGATTCAAGCCTCGGCCATCGGTTTCTACGGTGTACGCGATGCCAGCGAAAGCCTCGACGAACACGCCAGCAAGGGTGACGGTTTCATGGCCGAGCTCTGTGCGCGTTGGGAGGCTTCGGCGCAACCCGCCACGCTGTTTGGCGTGCGTCAGGTGGTGCTGCGCCTCGGCGTGGTGTTCGGGCCGGGCGGGGCGTTGTTGCCATTGCTGATTCCGTTCCGCCTGGGTTTCGGCGGACGCATGGGCGACGGTCAGCAGATCATGAGCTGGGTGCATCGCGACGATGTGCTTCAGGTGATCGCCCGCTCCTTCCACGATGAAAATTTGCGCGGCACCTACAACATGGTCGCGCCGGAAACGGTCAGTCAGGCAGCGTTCGCCGAGAACGTCGGCCAAGTCCTCAAGCGCCCCGTGTGGTTGCACATTCCCGCCGCGCCAGTGCGTGCGATGGCGGGGGAAATGGCGCAACTGTTCTTCGACGGCCAGCGTGTGGTGCCTCAGCGTTTGACCGCGGCCGGCTACACATTCCGCTATCCAACCCTCGACGCCGCGCTGCGCGATCTGGCCTGAGAATCGCTCATGAGCAAGCCCTTGATGTACCTGCTGGCTGGCAACGGCAGCGCCGCCGATTGGTGGGATGATGCGCTGCCGCACTTTCAGCGCTACGACGTGGTGCCGCTGGAGCTGCCTGGCTTCGGCGCCAATCCGCAGCCGCCTTGCGAGGATCTGGCGGACTACGCGCTGACCTTGTTGGCGATGACGCAAAAGGGCAGCGCGATCATGGCGGTCGGGGTCAATGCCTTGCTTGTATTGCATGCGTTGCAGCGTCGGCCCGGGCACTTTTCCCGCAGCGTTTTGTTGGCGCCGGTTGGTGCGTTTTTGTGGCAGCGGCGCTTGCCGGCGCTGATGTCGCCGCTGCCGATTCGTAAGACCATTCACTGGCTGCTGTCGAACAAACCCACGTTGTTCGCGCGCAAGTTTTCCAACCAGACCTGGACCCCCGCGCAATACCAGCGCATGGGCGCAGGTTATGCGCGCTGCCGTGCGTTCGTGCCGCACTGGGACCTGATCCGCGCCGACACCGCGCTGCCACTGCTGGAGTGGATCGCCGATCCGGTCGAGCTGGTCTGGGGCGATCAGGACGCGGTGCTCGGCATTGAGCAAGCGGCGGCGTGGTCGGCGATTCTCGCTCGCGCCGATCTGACCATCAGCCTCAAACCCGGTTGGGGTCATTACCCATGGATCGACTCGCCCGCGCAGTTCGCGCAGTGGCTGGAGTCGGGCGAGCGCGGGTTTGTCGCGCACACCAAGGGCGGGCGTTTGCGTTTGGCTGAACTGGCGCGGCAAGTGGTGCCGGCAGCGCTGACGCTCAACGATTGCGACGATCCGCGTCTGCCGGCATTTCTCGCCGCGCAACCTGATGCGACCTGGGCGGTGCGTTCCTCCAGTTATGGCGAAGATCAGGCCGACTCGGCCAACGCCGGCTTGAGCACGACCTATCTACGCGAGCCGACCGTCAACGTGCCAACACGCATCGCTGAACTGACGGCCGAAGGCGTCGAGGAAGTGGTGGTGCAGCGCTTCATCACCCCGGTAGTGTCCGGGATCGCCTTCGTGCGCCATCTCTCGGTGGAACTGGAATGGGTTGAGGGTCATCTCGAATCACTGGCCGATGGTCACGTCAGTCCCTCGCGAGCAACGCTTTCGCGGCTCGGCGATGCCTGGCGCAGCGGCACGTTCACGCCGGCCCATGGCTTGACCGAAGACCTGCTCTGGCGCTTTCTGCAAGACGTACTGCGTGTGTTCCACTACGTGCCCGGCGACGTCGAATGGGCCTGGGATGGCGCGCAGCTATGGCTGCTGCAATACCGGCCGATCAGCGACTACGGCTGGCGCCGCCACCTGACCGCTGCGAACATCGCCGAGATCCTGCCGCCGCAACCGAGCGTACTGGTGGAGTACGCCCAGCGCCGCGCCGCCGCGAGTATCCCGGCGATCATGGCGCGTTGGGATGCGCGGGTGTTGCAGGACAACGAGCCGTTCACCGCAGTGTTCGGCGGCGCGTCCTATATCAACAATGATCTGTTTCTTGCCCGGTTGGCCGACTGGGGCATCAGCGCCGATAACTACGCGGGCGAAGTGGGTGGCGCGACTCCGCATTTGCCTTGGCAGCCGCTGAAGATGCTGCGTTCGTTGCCGTTGTTTTTGCGTATGCAGCGTAAGGCGCGCGGCCATTTGCTGAATCTTGAACACGGCTTGCAGCGCTTCGATCAGGAGCTGGCCGACCTCGTCGCCCAGGCTGCTGATGGCCAGCAACTGGCGGACTGGTTCACTCGGTTTTACGTGTTCGTGGTGCAAGGCAATCTGTGCATCGCCACGGCGCTGGCCAGCAGCGGCGGCGATTGGCTCGGCCGCCCGCCGACCGCTTACGACAATCTGGAAAACAGCCCGCATCGCTTGCCGTGGGAAACCGATCCGGCCACCCCGCGACCCGCGTCGAGCGAACTGCCGCTGCAGCCATTCCCGCAATGGTCCGGACTGATCCGCCTCGCCCATTCGACCGGCCTGCCGGGCCTGCGCGGTTACTACCTGCAAGTGCGCGAGTGGTATCGCGACAATCTGATGCGCATCTTCTTCCGCCTGCACCACGCCATGCCATTGGCGGATCGCGAACACTGGTTTGCACCACATCCGGACGTACGCACCCGCGATGGCAGCTTCTGGCAGGACGGTCGCGAAGGTGCTGAGCAGGCCACCGGGTTCATGATTTATCCGGGGCAGGTGCAGGGCATTCTTGGCGTCGACATCCTTCTCGAAGACACCCTTGATCCGGGACGGCACGCGCACTACCAAGCGGCGCGGGCGGTGATTGCGCGGATGGGTGGGCGGCTGTCGCATGGTTCGACGTTGCTGCGGGAATTGCGCAAGCCGTCGGCGGTGATGCCGCAGGTGGATCCGGCGTGGGTAGGGTGCGAGGTGGTGTATCGGGATGGGGAGTTGGAATTGATCAATTCGAAGGATGCGAAGTGAAACGACTGCTGGTGTTATTGATGAGCTGTATGCCAATGGCTGGCATGGCGACTGATCTGTGCAACGAGAGCAGCGATACCAAGAACTTTCTCTCGCAATGGATGGAAAGTGCAGATCGAAAGATTGATGTGCATTCGTCGTTCTACGACGGCCATTTTTCCCTGGAAGAGGGCAAGGTCGTGTATCAAGGCGACCTTAATGGCGACGGCCAAGATGACTTCATTTTTCTCTCATATTCAAGTCACGGCTCAGCAGGTGATATGACGTATGCCTTCCTGATCCAGTGCCGCGGTTACTTGAAACACACGGGCGGTGATTACTTCGCCGGAGTCAAAGTTCTGGACGGACCGCCCAAGAACGGCGGCGATGTAAAAGACATCGAGATCTACTCCTACATCCGCGATAAGCGCGACCAGATCCGCTACAAGGGCAAAGAGGCCATGACCCGGCCCCATCTGTGGCAATTCAATCCGCAGACACAGCTTTATGAAGGGGAGTCAGAGTAATGGACGTTGTAAAACGCTGTTTCCTGAGCGGCTTGTTGACTGGTTTTTTTGCGCTTATGCAGGCAGGTCATGCGGGTGCCGCAAGTGACGTAATGGTCGGTAATGCGACAGGTCAGTTACCGGTCGTGCAAGGGCCAACCGAGGCCTCGGTCGACATGACCCCTTGTCGTTTTTCCATGACGCTTGCGCACGATCAATGGTTGCAGTTCAACGTACCCGATCTGATATTCATCGCCTCCCAACAATTGCCCGATCCCTCCAGCGCACCACACTTGTGGCAAACGCCGACATCCAGCGGCCATGAATGGAATTTTGAAAAGTCGGCCAACCTGACCCAGCCATGGTTCGGGATCATGTGTGAAAACGTCGGCAGTTTTTCTTCCCTGACGACGCAGCCGCCGGCAGATGACACGATCGAGCTGCAACAGCTGCGTGAGGCCAATGATCGCAAATGTCCGGCGACCCTGACCGAAGTCGGCTGGCGACCAACGCCGCTGGCAGGTGACCCGCAAACCTATGCCTTTGAGTCACTGGAGGGGGCGAAGTCGTCAGGGTTCATCATCGGCTACCACCACAAGCATCAACCTCAATTCAGCCGTATCGCCTTCTGCCTGGTTCAGGGCGAGCAGGTGCTGATCGGTGCTGCCGAATCGGGCTCATCCATCCCGTTGGCGATCAGCGCCGAAGGTTTCGAACATATGAAGACTGTAGTGCGCAGCATTGCTTTCCAATGAGCATGCCGGCGATGCCTCACACCGAATGGAGTCACCCCGTGAAAGGATTTGCCGTTGTGTTTGCCAGCCTCCTGGCTGCTTCCACATCCGTGTTCGCTACCGAACCGGCGTTCAAGGACTACAGCGTTTCAGCCGTTTACAGCGGATCGCACCATGGACTCGTGCCGCAGGAAAACAGCAGCCCGATGATGGACAGCACCCGTGCCAACGCCCTCAAGGGCAAGGTCAATTTCGCCGGTCATTACATCCTGTACCGCTTCGGCTGTGGCGGCGGCGCGCTATGCGGCGAAGTGCTGGATGCCCAGACCGGTGAAGTGGTTGGCGGTTTGCCGAATGCTTACGACGGCAGCACGTTCGGCATGGTTTACCAGCCCGATAGTCGCATGGTCATCGTGTCCGGCATCACGCTCGACGGCGAAGAAGACGCCCAAGGGAATGCTTTGGAAAACGGTAACCGGGATCGTCACTACGAATTTGTGAACAATGAATTTCGACTGCTGAGCATGACCGATGTGGAAGCGTCTCCGATGGATGAGGAGTGAGTGGATGAGCCGTTTTCTCGCGGGCAGCTTTTCGCTGCTTTTCTCGCTTCCAGCTCTCGCCTCGCCTTCGGACGCCTTTACTCAGCGCGATGTCATGCAGTGCGGCGGTGTTGAAGTGGTGTTGGTGTCGTCCTGCCGATCGGTGACGGTGGATGGTGCGGAAACCCACGTCGTCCCGGTCTGCTCCGACCAAACGATCAACATCGGTAGCAAGGTGCTTCGACGCGATATCAGCAAAGTTTCACAACTCACTTCTGACGGTGCGAAGACGAAGATGTTGAGCAATGTTGTTGTGGCGATGGACTGCGTGGAAGGCACCAAGGGCAGTCTTGTTTCGATAGGCGGATATGGCGGTTGTGGTGCCTGCGCGGAGTGGCACGGGTATTACTCGACAGCAGGGCGATTGGAGCAATACAGCTTCGATAATAACCAACGCTCTTTGGGCTCGAAGGGATCTCGGGAAGAGCTGATCAAGGCTTATGGCGTCACGAAGAGACAGCTTGTGTCAGAAAGCCCGGCGGTGAAGAGGATCGTCTATGGCCAGCCTTAAGTGGGTGTTGATGATCGGCAGTTTGTTCAGCGCTACCAATGTCTTTGCCGTTGACCCGCCAATAGTGGGAGCCGTCGGAAACACAGTTACGTTCCAGGAAAAAAATGGACATCACCCGTAGTGGAATCTACCACTGCCTGGTTCACCGCGAATGGCAAAACGTTCCCCGTGTTCCATGCCGGCGTTGGTGCCCAGGCTTATCCCGAGGGGCTCAGCCCAGACAAAAAATTTCTACTGGCGACTGCGGTGGAGTACGGCGTAGTCATAGGTGAGAACGGAGAGGAAATAGCGACATCACAGGGACATTGCGATGTGATCTCGATGGAAACCGGTTGCGTACTTGCTGAGAGTTACGAGCGGTTTTGTGAGGGTAAATGGGTAGGCAATCGATGGGTTTCCGAAGAGGGCGGGGTGCTCAATCCTGTCTTGGAGACTAAGTCGCCCAAGGACCTTCTGAAATATGCTTCGAGTATTGGGCCGATACAGTCCCGAGCAGAGTCCATCGAATGGAGCCTGAGCTTTTTAAGCCCGGAATCCTATATGGCGTGTCATCCCCCGGCGCAAAATGTTCAGGCTTACAACGACCTCGGTTTTTATCTGGCCGAGGGCGGCAACGATGAGTTGGCGCTAAAGTTTTATCGAGGCGTTGAGGCTGTCGGCAAGCGCACGGTGCTGATGCTGAACATGGCTGACTCGCTGTGGCGACTTGATCGGCAAGAAGAAGCGCAGCGTTATTACCGCGAGTACCGCGATGCGATGAGTGCCGCCGGTAAAGCGCAGAAAATTCCGCGACGCGTCGTTGAGCGATCCGAAATTCAGGGACTGAAACAGTGAATACGTTTGTCCGCTTTATCGTGTTGAGCCTTGGGCTGGTAACCACTTCATACTCATTCGCTGCTCCACAGGTGATCCAGGAAATTCCGGCTAGCTTGCTGGGTGATGCGTCGCGGCAAAAGGTATTTGTGCTGGCGGGAGATGCGGATGAAGTTTCTAACCGATTGTTGATTGCGCCGGAACAAGCGAGTAACGAGGACATCTTGCTCGATACGTCGAAGGCGCTGCCTCTGATCAAGAGTCAGTACTCGTCTGCGCTTCAGGGTGTATTCAGCGTTCATGTACTCAAAGGTCGTCCTGGCGTCATGACTGTCATTGATCCGCAGGCTGAGGAAGCTGTGATCAAGCAGCCGTTCGTTGACGCTGGGGATTACATCGCGCTGGTAACCAGCGAAGAAGATAACGCGGTTTACAACTTCAACCTGTTGTTCGCCTTCAACAGAGGTTCAAAGCAGTTTGAGCTGAAAGCTCTGCTGGAAGTGGCGAATAACGACTCCTGTGACCGATCGCTTGTTAGCGTAGTGGAGTTGCCGGTGCAGACACTGGGCCCCATCACTCTCGCTTCTTTCGATGGGCGTGAAGTGCTGCCGAAGCTGCAGGTTGCTCGTACTGGCAGTATTGAGGGCGTTAGAAAGAAATTGATGACCGTCAATTCGGTTGATTTGCTGGATATGGCGCTGGCAGCCTACCGCAAGGGTGATGACTCTTCCTTCAGGGATACGATGAGCTACGCGTTGATGAGCGGTGGCTCGCATGACACTTGTCCACCGGATAGCTATATCGTCGCAAAGTACTACTACCCGCAGCGTCCCGGCTGGTCCAACGACCTCGGTTTTCTGCTCGGCGAGGCGGGTTACTACGCTGAGTCGATTGAACTGTTGAATGCGGTAATTGCACACAACCCAGAGCGGACGGTGGCTTATCTGAATCTCGCAGATAGCTATTGGGCTATGAACGATAAAGAGCGAGCGGTGCCGGCGTACAAGCAATACGCATCGCGTATGTCGGAAGCGGGAAAGGCTTCGAAGATTCCCGCTCGGGTAGCTGAGCGCAGTGTTGGAGGATCCGGATCATGATCAAACTCAAGACGTTCTTTGAGCTAATCGTGGGTGTTTTTTTGGCTGCTTCGCTGGTTCCAGCGCATGCGCAGGAAGCCTGTAATCCCGACAGCTTTACCAATCGCGATTTGGTCATGTGCGGTCAGCAGACTTTCGAGAAAGTCGATGCAGTCTTGAATGAGCAATATAAGAAAGCGCTGGCCATTTTGGCGCCTGCGGAAAAGATGCAACTCAAAGACGTGCAGAAGAAATGGGTGCGCTTCAAAGAAGAGTTTTGCGAGGAGATCTATCAAGGCACGTTCCCGGGTGCTGAAGCGCCGATTGATAGGCTTGGGTGTCTGGTGCAAACAACCAACGCACGTTTGGGAGAGTTGATTGCGCTGCAAACCGGGTTACCGCTGGACGGTTTTTACAAAGCCGCCACGGCCATGGCTGGGCAGGACCTGGAAAAAGGACTGGCGACTTCAATGGAGCGATTGGGGGGAGCAGCCTTCGACGATCCGCTTTGGAAACAATACGCTGATGGGCACTGTGAAATGGCTGGTCGGCTGTTTCGTGAAGACTTCGCTTATTGCATTGTTCGTATGCGTTTTCAGTTGCCTATGAATCGCTGATGCAATGATTGGTTTAAAAGCGTTTCCTGCGTTTTTTTACCTGCCCGCTGACAGAAAAGGACTCAATATTCCCTTGTAGTTGACTTGTTATTGGGGGAGCCGCGCCTCTAATATCCGGCAAATCGCGATACCTGCAGGGTTTCCATGAAAAAGTCCAAACATGACCCCAAGCCTATGATGGCTGCCCGGATCCAGGCTGAAGCTCGTGAAGTTTTGGCTAAGCGTTCCGGTAAGCGCAGCCGTTTTCTGGATATTGCGTTGGCCAAAGGTTCTGATTTTGAGCCTGTCGGTCGACTGGCCGGCTGAAGGTTTCGGATTCTCAAAAAAGCTGCCGTGATTGGCAGTTTTTTTTGCCTGGATTTTTACAGACGGTTGCAGAAAGGGGACTTAACGTCCCCTTTTTTCATCCACAGACTTCGCTACGGCTTGGCCGCCACGCTTCGCACTTCAATCTGGTCGAGCGTTCCTTCGACCATCAGACGCACCCCATTTGCCATTCTGCTCAGGGCCAGCGCTACCGAGCGGCGGGAGCCGTGGAGGTCGTCGGCGAGGTCGCAGGCGATTGCGCTGATGGACAGGAGGTCTTCGGAGGCGTTGGCCATCAGGGCTTCGGCGTCGGTGCCGGGGGCGAGGTTGAAGAGGCCGGTTTCGCGTTTGGGCTGGGGTTCGGCGGGCGGTTTGAAGTGGTGGTCGAGGGCGCGTTCGGCGGCTTCGTGGAATTTCCTGGATTCCAGGGATTCGTAGGGCGATATGTCTGGGGATTCGGGGGGATTGGGTGTTGGTTTGATCATGGTGCAGCTTCCTGAAATTGTGAGGCTGACACCCATCGCTTTGCACTTCGAATAGGTGGCAGCTGTGCGTTGGTGTGCAAGACCGGTTCAGGAACCCGGCAGACCCGGAGGTCTCCGACGCACAGCCGCCATAACGATTCGCGAGCATAGGAAAACGCTCGGCGAATTGCCATCAACGAATGTGCACCTGAACCGGACTTGCACGTCCGAGTCACCGATTTTGCGGCGACACACACAGGCTATCGATGATGCTCCGAGCTGCCTAGTTCACAGGTATCCCGGCGCTTTGCGGGAAATTTCCCATAGGTTTGCAGGCTGGAAGATCAAAAGATCGCAGCCTTCGGCAGCTCCTACAGGGATGTGTTTCGACAGGTGTAGGACATTGGGTGTGTGATCGTGACTTGGCGGTCATCGTGCGGGAAATGGGCTGCATCATCTTCCAATAGCGGCAGATAGTGGCGTTATCGTTCGAATCCCTTACACTGCCCCGGCCGTTCATTTTCCTTTTGAGGCTGTGCGCATGAAATTTCGTTTTCTTCTGTGGATGATGGGTTTGTTGATGGCCAAGGCCAGTCGGACCAATCCTGCGTTTCAGCAGCAGTTGGGTGACAAGGATCTGGTGTTTCAGCTGCAGACGCTGGACGGCAAAGTGGCGCGGCATTTTGTGGTGAAGAATCAGCGCATCACCAGCAAGTCCGGCGTGGTGGCGGAGCCGGCGTTTGCGATTGCGTTCAAGGATGCGGCGTATGGCTTTGCGACGATGCAGGCGAAGAACAAGCAGTTGGCGTTTATGCAGGGGATTCAGGACAAGTCGATCCAGCTCAAGGGCAATCCGGCGCTGGTGATGTGGTTTCAGGGGTTGATGAAGTATTTGAAGCCGAGGAAGGCCAAGCCTAAGGTTTGAGTAGAAGGGCATATGTAGATGGGCTGTTGTGGCGAGGGGATTTATCCCCGACCGACTGCGCAGCAGTCGCAAGCCCGGTCAGCTGGATGTTTCAGATGCGCCTGGGATTTTTTGGGGCGGGACCGCTTCGCAGCCCATCGGGGATAAATCCCCTCACCACAGGTTTTGTGTCAGGCGGGTAGATCGAGGTGAATTCTTCGCGAGCAAGCCCGCTCCCACAGGAGGTCACCGAAACCTTGTGGGAGCGAGCTTACTCGCGAAGTGCTTAGGCCTGGCTGAATTGCGAAGCGAGTTCCCGCAGCAGCACTTCAGCCTCAAGCACTTTGCTGACCACATCATTGGCCTTGTCGCGGCTCAGGCCGACGCGGTCGAGCAGGGCGTCGGGGATGTCTTCGTCGGGGCCGGAACCGATGCCGCGGCTGCGCAGCAGGCGCACGGCCAGGCAGACGAGGTTCGGGTATTCGGCGTAGGCGCCGTCGTAGCCTGGGTCGTGCTGGAAGCGCAGGGCGGTGGCCAGTTCGTCGGGCATGTCCCAGTAGCGCATCAGCCACGAGCCGATCTGTTCGCGGCTGATACCCAGCAAGTGTTGTTCGATGTAGCTGTGGCACAGGTGCGGGTTGACCTCCAGGTGGCGGCAGATCAGCGAGAAGTGCGGCGGGAACACGTGGGCCAGCAGCAGGTAGCCGAAGTTGTGCAGCAGACCGGCGAGGTAGGTCAGGCCGGCTTCCGGGCGCTGGGCGCGCGGCATGGCGCGGGTCAGGCCTTCGATGACGGCGGCGGTGTAGATCGATTGCTGCCAGTACGGCGTGGTGTGTTGCGGGTGGTCTTTGGGCAGGCTCAGGGTCTTGCCGAGGGCCAGGCCCAGCGCGAGGTTGATCACCAGGTCGAAGCCCAGCACGCGGACGATTGCGTCTTCCACCGAACGGATCTTGCCCGGCGACGCGTAGTACGGCGATGCGGCCCAGCTCACCACCTGCGCGGCCAGCGCCGGGTCGGTTTCAACGACGCCGGTGATGTCGTCGATGGTGGCGTTGGGGTCGACGCGCAGTTTGATGATTTTTTGCGCAGTCTCGGCCAGCGGCGGAATCTCGATGGTCGCTTCCAGCCGCTGCTGGATCCGGCGTGCGGTGAACGCCTGCACGGCCTGGGTGATTTCCTCGCGGTCATCGTCCGGGCGATCGAGGTTGGGGCGGATGCTGCTCAGCGGCTCGCCGAAGTTGGCGGCGCTGGCTTTGGTCAGCATGCTCTTGAAGTCTTCGCTGGCGATTTCCAGCAGCAGGCCCGGCTCGCCGGAGTTGATCAGCAGCTTCGGCTCGCGCAGCAGGCTTTCTTCGTAGAGGCACGGCGAACTGGTCAGTGCCGGCAGGCCCGGCAGCAGGCTCAGGCTGTGTTTGCCGAGCATCTTTTCCAGACGTTCGGTGGACACTGCGGTCAGGCGTCGGCCGGTCAATTCGGCGAGGCGGTTGAGGTCGAGCAACTGGCTCTGCGCAAACAGCACCATCAGCGCGCCCACGGCATCGTCCAGCAACACGGCCTGGACCTTGCGCGAAGCATTCAGGCCGTGGTGGTCGAGCACTTCTTCGTAGGCGATGCCCAGCTTGCCGAGCAGCAGCCGAATCACGGACGGCGCTTGCGGGAGTTCGGGGGCGAGAGCTGCGTCGGTCATGGTCTGTATCCGTTTTTGAAACAATGGCAGGAGTATAACCAGCTCTGCCGCAAGGAGCTTTGAGAAACTGCGACGGTGCTCACACTTGGCCGTATTGCTGCCCATGGCGCAGCCAGCGGTCGAGCAACGGGCTGACGTGGGTCGGCCAGCGCTCCAGCAGGGCTTGGGCGGCGTCGCGCACGGCGGGCAGCAGATCGGCGTCGCGCATCAGGTCGGCGACCTTGAATTGCAGCAGGCCGGTCTGGCGCGTGCCGAGCATTTCCCCGGGGCCGCGCAGTTCGAGGTCTTTTTCAGCGATGACAAAACCGTCGTTGGTTTCGCGCATGATGCCCAGACGCTGGCGGCCGATCTGCGACAGCGGCGGGTGATAAAGCAGCACGCAATGGCTGACCGCGCTGCCGCGACCCACCCGCCCGCGCAACTGGTGCAACTGCGCGAGGCCGAGGCGTTCGGGGTTTTCGATGATCATCAGGCTGGCGTTGGGTACATCGACGCCAACTTCGATCACCGTGGTGGCGACCAGCAGCTGCAGGTTGCCGGCCTTGAATTCGGCCATCACGGCAGCTTTCTCCGCAGGCTTCATGCGCCCGTGGATCAGCCCCACTTTGAGCTCGCCGAGAGCGGCGGTGAGGTCTTCGAAGGTGGTTTCCGCGGCCTGACAGGTCAGCTCTTCCGACTCCTCAATCAGCGTGCACACCCAATAGGCCTGACGCCCTTCGGCGCAGGCGCTGCGCACCCGCTCGATGACTTCGACGCGGCGGGTGTCGGTGACCAGCACGGTGTTGACCGGGGTTCGTCCGGGCGGCAGTTCGTCGAGGATCGAGGTGTCGAGGTCGGCGTAGGCGCTCATCGCCAGGGTGCGTGGAATCGGCGTGGCGGTCATGATCAATTGATGCGGGCACATGCGCCCGCCGACGCCTTTCTGCCGCAGCGCCAGACGCTGCTGCACGCCGAAGCGGTGCTGTTCGTCGATGATCACCAGCGCGAGGTTCTTGAACTGCACTTCGTCCTGAAACAGCGCGTGGGTGCCGACCACCATCGGTGTGCCGCTGGCGATCTGTTCCAGCGCAGTCACTCGGTTCTTGCCCTTGAGCTTGCCGGCCAGCCACGCGACGTCGATGCCCAGCGGTTCGAGCCAGCGCTTGAAGGTGATGAAATGTTGTTCGGCGAGGATCTCGGTCGGCGCCATCAGCGCGACCTGATAACCGGCCTCCAGCGCTTGCAGCGCAGCGAGGGCGGCGACCACGGTTTTGCCCGCGCCTACGTCGCCCTGAATCAGCCGCAGCATTGGTTCGTGCTGGCTGAGGTCGTAGGCGACTTCGTTGCCTACACGTTGTTGGGCGCCGGTCGGGTTGAAGCCGAGGTTGGCCAGGTACTTCGGCGGCAGCTTGGTGGCTTTTGGCATCGCCGGCGCACGTAACGAGCGCATGCTTTCGCGCAGGCGTTGCTGCGACAGTTGATGGGTCAGCAGTTCTTCGAAGGCCAGACGATGCTGCGCCCAGTGATGACCGAGAGCCAGTTCATCGACGTCGGCATCGGCGGGCGGGTTGTGCAGGTAGCGGATCGCATCGGCCAGCGGTGCCAGTTGGTAGTCGCGGGCCAGCTCGGTCGGCAGCCAGTCGGGCAGTGTGGACGGCTTGAGCAGGGTCAGGGTCTGCATGCACAGCTGGCGCAGACGCTGCTGGGTCAGGCCTTCGGTGAGCGGATAGACCGGGGTCAGGGTTTCATCCACCGGCGGCGGCTCGTCACCGGTGATGGCGCGGTATTCCGGGTGGTAGATTTCCAGCCCCGAGGCACCGGGCCGCACTTCGCCGTAGCAGCGAATCCGCGTGCCGCGCTTGAGGCCTTCTTTCTGCGCATTGCTGAAATGGTAGAAGCGCAGGCTCAGGCCGCCGGTGCCGTCCTGCATGCGCACCACCAGGCTGCGCCGTCGGCCCATGACCACGTCGGCGCCGCTGACGGTGCCTTCGACCACCGCATCCTGACCCGGTCGCAAGTGGCCGATCGGCACCACGCGGGTGCGATCCTGATAACGCAGCGGCAGGTGAAACAGCACGTCCTGGAGATTCTCCAGGCCAACCTTGGCCAGTTTCTCGGCCATGGCTTCGCCGACACCCTTGAGTGCCGTCACCGACACTTGCGACAGCTCGGTCATGACGCTCGCTTACCCGGCCGTAACCGGCGCGGCGGGTTTGGCCACCGAGCACAGGCGAACGGAGTCGGCGAGGATTTCGATGGCTTTCGGCCGCGGGAAACTGGCGCGCCAGGCGATGGCCACGGTGCGGAACGGAACCGGCGCCGACAATGGGCGCACTTCGATCACGCCCGGCGCGTAGTGGTGGCTGTCCACCGCCGACAGCGGCAGGATCGAGATGCCCAGACCGGACGCGACCATGTGGCGGATGGTTTCCAGCGAGCTGGATTCCACCGTGGTGTGCTTGGCGCCGTCGTTGCCTTTGGTCAGGGTCGGGCAGGCTTCGAGCACCTGATCGCGGAAGCAGTGGCCTTCGCCGAGCAGCAGCAGGCTCTTGTCGTTGAGCAGGCCGGCGTCGATCGATTCCTTCTGCGTCCACGGGTGACCGGATGGCATCAGCACATAGAACGGCTCGTCGTAGAGCGGCAGGGTCAGTACGTCGGCTTCGTTGAACGGCAGGGCGATGATGATCGCGTCGAGTTCGCCGTTGCGCAGTTTGTCGCGCAGCACGTGGGTGAAGTTTTCTTCGATGTACAACGGCATCTGCGGGGCGACCCGGTGCAGTTGCGGAATCAGGTGCGGGAACAGGTATGGGCCGACGGTGTAGATCGCGCCGACTTTCAACGGCGCGGTCAGCTGGTTCTTGCCCGCCTGGGCCAGCTCGCGAATGCCTTGCGCCTGCTCGAGGACTTTCTGCGCCTGGGCGACGATGCCTTCGCCGACCGGAGTCAGGCGCACGGCGCTTTTGCTGCGCTCGAAAATCAGCACACCGAGTTCGTCTTCAAGCTTTTTCACGCCCACCGACAGGGTTGGCTGGCTGACGTGGCAACGCTCGGCGGCGTGGCCGAAGTGCTGCTCTTGGGCGAGGGTAACGATGTAGCGTAATTCTGTGAGAGTCATAGCGAGCGTCCATGAAGTTGCGGGCCAAGCATAACGGCTGCAATCGATAGACGCACGTTATCAGACTGAGGGAGGAATGCGACACCGGGCAATGTGAGTTTGCATTGCGCAGATACGTAAAAGGCACCTTGCGGTGCCTTTTTGGCCGAATCTATTGGTTTGCACATCACCTTGTGGGAGCGGGCTTGCTCGCGAATGGGCCGTGTCAGTCAACATTGAGCTGACTGAAGCACCGCATTCGCGAGCAAGCCCGCTCCCACATTTGATCAGCGGCGGCGTTCGAGGGAATACACAAACGGCGCCACAATTTCGATCGAACCGTTGTTCAGCATGTCCGCCGGTGGCTTGGGCAGTGGCTGTGCGCGGCGGATCATTTCCAGGGTCGCCCGGTCCAGATCGGCGTTGCCGGAGCGGCCCACCAGTTCAAACGACAGCACGTTGCCTTCGCCATCAACCACGAAGCGCAGCCGGTTCAAGCCTTCCTTGCCGCGCGCCTGAGCACTGGCCGGGTACTTTTTGTACTTGGCCAGATGCGCGAGCAGGGTGCCTTGCCAGCTTGCCTTGGCGGCCAACTGGGCGGGCGACGGCCCCGGTGCCGGCTGGGCGGATTTCTCCGCCGGCGCCTGGGTTGGTTGCGTATCAGCCGGTTTTTCCTCGGACGGTTTTTCCTTCACCGGCTCCGGCTTTTTCTCCACTGGTTTGGGCGGCTGCGGTTTTGGCTTCGGCTTGGGTTT
Source organism: Pseudomonas sp. Eth.TT006 (assembly GCF_054456575.1). NCBI lineage: Bacteria > Pseudomonadati > Pseudomonadota > Gammaproteobacteria > Pseudomonadales > Pseudomonadaceae > Pseudomonas > Pseudomonas sp. Eth.TT006. Next base: position 307,786 of record NZ_JBTJEN010000001.1, read on the forward strand.
GGGCTTGGTCTTCGGTACGGCAATCTCGGCCTTGGGCGCTTCCGCCAGTTTCGGAATCGGCAACTCTTCCACCGGCGCCGGTGGCTGCGGCGGTGTGACGACTTTCGGCGGAGCAGGCGGTGGCGGGGCCGGAACCGGTGCCAGCTCGACCATCATTGCCTGCGGCGGCAGTTCGATGGGCGGGCGAGCGGTCCAGTTCAGCGCCAGCGCGATGGCCAGCGCGTGAACGCCCAGCACCACGGCCAGGCTACCGCTGTAACGCGTCAGCTTATGGCGCGTCGTGATCATTTCTTGACTGCGCTCTCGAGGCCCACCAGACCGACCTTCAGGTAACCGGCCGAGCGCAATTTATCCATCACGCTCATCAGGTCGCCGTAGTCCACGCCTTTGTCGGCCTGGAAGAAGATGGTGGTGTCTTTCTTGCCCTGGGTCTTGGCGTCGAGCGTGGCGCCGAGGGTGTCGGCGTTGACTTCGTCGTCGCCGATATACAGGCGCTGATCGGCTTTGACGCTGAGGAATACCGGTTTCTCCGGTCGCGGCGCCGGTTTGGCGGTCGAGGCGGGCAAGTCGACTTTGATGTCCACGGTGGCCAACGGAGCGGCCACCATGAAGATGATCAACAGCACCAGCATCACGTCGATGAACGGCGTGACGTTGATTTCGTGGTTCTCGGCCAGATCGTCGTCTGCGCCTTCTTTCAAATGCAGGCCCATGGCCAATTACCCCACTTTCACCATGTGCGGTTGCGAGCTGCTGCGCTCAGGCTGGTGATCGAGGTCACGGCTGACCAGCAACAGCACCTGCGCCGAAGCGTCGGAAACCTGCGCCTTGTAGCCGGCGATGGAACGGGCGAACACGTTGTAGATCACCACTGCCGGGATCGCCGCGACCAGCCCCAGCGCAGTGGCCAGCAGCGCTTCGGCGATGCCCGGCGCGACGACGGCGAGGTTGGTGGTCTGGGTCTTTGCGATGCCGATGAAGCTGTTCATGATGCCCCATACGGTCCCGAACAGACCGACGAACGGCGCGGTGGAGCCGATAGTGGCGAGGACGCCGGTGCCGCTGCTCATGTTGCGGCCACAGGCGGCAACCAGACGCTCGAGACGGAAGCTGACGCGCTCCTTGATGCCTTCTTTCTCGCGGCTATTGACCGACAGACGCATCTCTTCAAGGGCGTCGTGCACCAGCAGGTTGGCCAGGGTGCCTTCTTTGGCAGCGGTGGCGCTGGCTTCCTTGAGGGTGGCGGCTTTTTTCAGCGCGGCGATTTCACCTCGCAGACGACGCTTGGCGCCCATCAGCTCAAAGCCTTTGGCGATCCAGATGGTCCAGGTGATGATGGACGCGATGGCCAGACCGATCATCACGATTTTCACGATAATGTCGGCGTTCTGGTACATGCCCCAAGGCGACAGGTCGTGGGCCATGCCCAGGCTGTTGTCGGCTTCGAGGACTTCAGGAGTGCCGGCCGGGCTGGCGTCTACCGATTGCACCGGATCGGTGGCGGCTGGCGCTGCGGCGGCAGGAGCGTGTTGTTCGGCGGCTGCCGGAGCGGCCGGTGCCTGGGCGTCAGCGAACGCGGCGGTAGGCGCCAGCAGCAGGCTGAGCAGCAGGGCGGCTACCGTGCTCCAGGCGCGAGGTCGTGTGGTTGGCGAAGCGGGGAATTGATTACGTGTCATGCTGGCCGGACCTGAGATAGAAAAACGGTGATGCTCTTCCAGGCCTCGTGAGGCCGAGAACAAAAGTGGGGTGCATTATTGCAAGTAATTCTTGTTAACTAAAGTAATAGAGTCTCTTTTTTTCCTTGATTGCTAACCACTCGTCATCCGGTGAGCGTGGTTCAAGCCCTTGTAACGGGAGTTTTTCAATGTCTGCGCCTTCGGTTTTGATCGCCGGTTGTGGTGATGTCGGGAGCCGTCTGGCCAAGCAATTGCTGGCCGGCGGATGGGAAGTGCATGGCCTGCGCCGGGACGTTTCGCGTCTGCCTGAGGGCGTCATCGGCGTGGCCGGTGACCTGTTCAAGGAGGATTGCCCCGAGACCTGGCCGGTAGGGGCGGTGGATTACCTGGTGTATTGCGCGGCAGCCACCGAGCACGACGAGGCCGGTTATCGCGCGGCATATGTGCAGGGTTTGCAGAACGTATTGAGCTGGCTGGATGACTACGGGCAAACGCCTGATCGATTGATCTTCGTTTCCAGCAGCAGTGTGTATGGCCAGCAGCAAGGGGAGTGGGTCGACGAGAATTCGGAAACCGTCGCCAGCGGATATTCCGGGCGGCTGATGCTCGAAGCCGAGCAAGTGGCGCTGAAAAGCGGCATTCCGGCGAGCATTGTGCGACTGACCGGGATTTATGGTCCGGGCCGTGAGTGGCTGCTGACTCAGGTGCGTCGCGGTTATCGAGTGGCGGTCGAGCCGCCGCTGTATGGCAATCGCATTCATGCCGATGATGCGGCGGGACTGATGGCGTTTCTGCTGGAGAAGTCTCGGCAGGGCGTGCAATTAGACCCGATCTACATCGGCGTCGACGATGCGCCGACGCCGCTGGCCGAGGTGGTTGCCTGGCTGCGCGCCTATCTGGGGGTTACCGAATGGGCGGACGATGCCAGCGTGCGTCGCACTGGCAGCAAGCGCTGCAGCAATGCCCGGGCGAAGGCGTTGGGCTGGACGCCAAAGTATCCGAGTTATCGCGAGGGTTACGCGGCGATTCTCGACGGCAAATGCTGACGTTCTGCAACCCCAAAAACAACTGTAGGAGTGAGCCTGCTCGCGATGAGGCCATAACATCCAACACTTATGTTGGCTGCCAAACCCTTATCGCGAGCAGGCTCACTCCTACAGGGGCATGTGTTGTTCTGAGGTGCGCTTACTGCTTCTCCAGCAACCACTTGCGTTCACCCGGAGTGAACTGCGGCATTTCATCCGCCAGTGCGGTATTCACCGCCTGGAAAATCTCCAGTGCCTTGCCTTTGCGGGCAAAGATCCAGTTGTTGCCCTGGCCGTTGAGTTGCAGCCACATGCTGTCGTGGTCGCTGTTCATCGACGCGCAGTCGCCGGCCAGGCACAGGGCATAGCGGTCGGCGCCGGGCAGACCGGAAACCTGGCCATCGGCCTGGAATTGCACGGTGTTGCCTTCGCCGTCGCCGCTGGCAATCTTCCAGCTGCCGCCCAGGTACGCGGAGTACAACGCGCGTTCGAAGCTGGCACCGATCGGCGCGCCTTCCGGTACCGGGATTTGCGCGCGATCGAATACCTGGTCGGGTTCGTTCTCGGTGGCGGCTTGTTTCATCCGGCCGCCGTCGCGTTTCAGCTCGCTGCCGGAGCTGCCATAGAAGTCGACTTTCCAGGCGCCGGACTGTTCGCCCTGCAGCCGGCCTTCGACGTTCTCGAAACCGTTGGTGTAGCGGGCCTGACCGGCCTTGGTGTTGACGTCCCACTCCAGGTTCGGGCCATAGGCCTGAAGCGCTTCGCGCAGGGGGCCGCCCTTGGCAGCAGCATCGATCGCCACCTGGTTGATCCAGGTGCCGCTGATGTCACGGTCGGCGGGGTCGCTGGCACAGCCGCCGAGGAAAATGGCGAGCAGCGAGAGAGCAAGCGCTTTGCGCATGGTGGAATCCTTTCAAAACCTTTTCTTTACCGCAGTGCAGGCGGCGCAGCGATTGAACGCTGCGCCGTGCGCATTACTCGATGACCAGGATGGCATCCATTTCGACTTGCGAGCCTTTCGGCAGCGCGGCAACGCCAATGGCGGCGCGGGCCGGATACGGCTGGTCGAAGTATTTGCCCATGATCTCGTTGACCTTGGCGAAGTGGCTCAGGTCGGTGAGGAAGATGTTCAGCTTGACGATATCCTTGAACGAACCGCCGGCCGCTTCGGCCACGGCTTTCAGGTTTTCGAACACCTGGACGGTCTGGGCTTCGAAGCCTTCAACCAGTTCCATGGTCTTTGGGTCCAGCGGGATCTGGCCTGACATGTAGACGGTGTTGCCGGCCTTGATCGCCTGGGAGTAGGTGCCGATGGCGGCAGGGGCCTTGTCGCTGGTGATAACGGTCTTGGTCATGTATGACTCCTTGTTAGGTGTGAGTTATGCACGCATGCGGGTGATGCGGATGACCCCGGTCAGGGCGCGCAGCTTCTTGATCACGCGGGCCAGGTGCACACGGTCGTGGACGCTGACCACCAGCTGCACGACGCTGATGCGGCCATCGCGTTCGTCCATGCTGATTTTTTCGATATTGCCGTCGGCGGCGTTGACGCTGCTGGCGAGCAGGGCGATCAGGCCGCGCTGGTGCTCCAGCTCGACGCGCAGTTCGACGTTGAATTCGCCGGTGACATCCTTGGCCCACGAGAGCTGGATGCATTTTTCCGGGTTGTGCCTGATTTCGCTGATGTTGCGGCAGTTGTCCAGGTGCACGACCATGCCTTTGCCCGCCGACAGGTGACCGACAATCGGGTCGCCCGGGATCGGCGTGCAGCACTTGGCATAGCTGAGGACGAGACCTTCGGTGCCGCGAATCGCCAGCGGACCTTCCGGGCTCGGCAGTTGCTCGCCTTCGCCGAGCAGGCGTCGAGCGACGACGTAGGCCATGCGATTACCCAGGCCAATGTCTTCAAGCAAGTCTTCGATCAGTTCGAGGCGGTATTCGGTGAGCATCGCTTTGACGCGCTCGGCCGGGATCTTGTCCAGCGCGCTGTCGAAACCGTTGAGCACCTTGTTCAGCAGGCGTTCGCCGAGGCTGATCGACTCGGAGCGGCGCTGCAGTTTCAGCGCATGGCGAATGTGCGTACGGGCCTTGCCGGTGACCACGAAGTTGAGCCACGCCGGGTTCGGCCGCGCGCCGGGTGCGCTGACGATCTCGACCGTGGAGCCGCTTTGCAGCGGTTCGGACAGCGGTGCGAGACGGCGGTTGATCCGGCAGGCGATGCAGCTGTTGCCGACGTCGGTGTGCACTGCATAGGCAAAGTCGACCGCCGTGGAGCCTTTGGGCAGCTCCATGATCCGGCCTTTGGGCGTGAACACGTAGACCTCGTCCGGGAACAGGTCGATCTTCACGCTCTCGATGAATTCCAGCGAGTTGCCGGCACGTTGCTGCATTTCCAGCACGCCTTTGACCCACTGACGGGCGCGGGCATGGGTGCCTTTCGGCTGTTCGTCACCGCTGGATTTGTACAGCCAGTGCGCGGCAATGCCGTTGTTGGCCATCTCTTCCATTTCGCGGGTGCGGATCTGGATTTCGATCGGCACTCCGTGCATGCCGAACAGCGTGGTGTGCAGCGACTGGTAGCCGTTGGCCTTGGGGATCGCGATGTAATCCTTGAAGCGCCCCGGCAACGGTTTGTACAAATTGTGCACGGCACCCAGCACGCGGTAGCAGGTATCGACCTTGTCGACGATGATCCGGAACGCGTAGACGTCCATGATCTCGTTGAAGGCCCGACGCTTGCCGCGCATTTTCTTGTAGATGCCGTAGAGGTGTTTCTGGCGACCGCTGACTTCACCCTGGATACCGTCGACAGCGAGGCAATGGCCAAGGGATTCTTCGATCTTGTTGACGATTTCCTTGCGGTTGCCCCGGGCGCGCTTGACCGCCTGGTAGATCCGCGCGGAGCGCATCGGGTGCATCGCCTTGAAACCGAGGTCTTCGAATTCGATGCGAATTGCGTGCATGCCCAGGCGGTTGGCGATGGGCGCGTAGATCTCGAGGGTTTCCTTGGCAATCCGCCGGCGTTTTTCCCCGGACAGCACTTCCAGCGTGCGCATGTTGTGCAGGCGGTCGGCGAGTTTGACCAGGATCACACGAATGTCGCGCGCCATGGCCATGGCCATTTTCTGGAAGTTTTCAGCCTGGGCTTCGGCCTTGGTCTCGAAGTTCATCTGGGTCAGTTTGCTGACCCCGTCGACCAGTTCGGCCACGGTTTCACCGAACTGCGCTTGCAGCGCTTCCTTGGCGATACCGGTGTCTTCGATCACGTCATGCAGCATCGCGGCCATCAGGCTCTGATGATCCATGTGCATGTCGGCAAGAATATTGGCCACGGCAAGAGGATGCGTGACATACGCCTCGCCGCTGCGACGGCGCTGACCGTCATGGGCTTGTTCGGCGTAGAAATACGCTCGGCGGACCAGGTTGACCTGGTCGTTGCCGAGGTAGGTCGATAAGCGATCGGCGAGGGCGTCTATGCTCGGCATGATGACTCCTGCCGTAGGCTGTGTTCCCGCGCCGTGCTACGTCGACCAGGCATAGGCTTAGACGGCCTCGTTGGACTCGTCCTCGAAAGCGGCAAAGAGCGGTTCATCCTGGACGATTTCCTGCTCGGCGATGAACTCGTAGCTCATCAGGCCTTCAGCGATTTCACGCAGGGCGACAACGGTCGGCTTGTCGTTTTCCCACTGGACCAGTGGCTCTTTGCCGCCGGTGGCCAGTTGACGGGCACGCTTGGTAGAGAGCATGACCAGCTCAAAGCGGTTTTCCACGTGTTCTAGGCAGTCTTCAACGGTTACGCGGGCCATGGTATTCCTCGGAGCGAATGCAATATGCGCGCTGCCCGGTTGGGCGAGCGGACTGAGCAGTTTAAAAAAACACCAGCGATTAGGGAAGCGCTGATTTTTTGACCAGACCCTTCAACGCGCTGCAAGCACCAATGTAAAGCGCTCGCAGCGGTTTTGGGAAGTGCTGATTAACCGAGCAATTCGGCCAGCAATTTGCCGAAACGGACCTGCTGGCGTTTCTGCTGCAGCTGATTGGCGCGGAAAATCGCCTTCAGATCGTCCAGCGCGTGAGCGAAATCGTCGTTGATGATCAGGTAGTCGTACTCGACGTAGTGGCTCATCTCGCTGACCGCTTCACGCATCCGGCCGTCGATGATCTCGTCGCTGTCCTGACCGCGATTGGTCAGGCGCTGGTGCAAGGCTTGCAGCGATGGCGGCAGGATGAAGATCGAGCGCGCCTGCGGCATCAGTTTGCGCACCTGCTCGGCGCCCTGCCAGTCGATTTCCAGAATCAGGTCGTGACCTTCATCCAGGGTCTGTTGCAGGCGGCTTTGCGAGGTGCCGTAGAAGTTGCCGAAGACTTCAGCGCGTTCGAGGAAGTCGCCGTGCTCGCCCATCTTCACGAACTCTTCGCGGGTCACGAAGTGATAGTTCACGCCGTCCACTTCACCCGGACGCATGGCGCGGGTGGTGTGGGAGATCGACACGCGAATCTCCGGAATGGAATCGGTCAAAGCCTTGACCAGGCTGCTCTTGCCTGCGCCCGAGGGGGCCGAAATGATGTACAGGGTGCCGGTGCTGTGGGTCATGTCTGTTGCCTTACTCAATATTCTGCACTTGTTCGCGCATCTGCTCGATCAACACCTTGAGGTTGACGGCGGCCTGCGTGCTGCGCGGGTCGAAGGCCTTGGAGCCCAGTGTGTTGGCTTCGCGGTTAAGCTCCTGCATCAGGAAGTCCAGGCGCCGACCAGCGGCACCACCGGATTTGAGCACCCGGCGAACTTCGATGATGTGGGTGCTCAGGCGATCCAGTTCTTCGGCTACATCGCTCTTTTGCGCGAGCATGACCATTTCCTGTTCCAGACGCTGCGGGTCGAGCTCGGCCTTCATGTCGGCGAAGCGGTCGAGGACTTTCTGGCGCTGGGTGGCGAGCATTTGCGGCACCAGCTCACGCAGCGTCACGACGTCTTCTTCAATGGAGGTCAGGCGCTCGTTGATCAGACGTGCCAGCTCCGCGCCTTCGCGCTCGCGGCCCGCCTTGAGTTCCTTGAGACCTTGGTTGAACAGCGCCAGCGCCTCGGCGTTCAGCGCCTGTGGGTCAGTGGCGTCGGCCACCAGCACGCCCGGCCAGGCCAGCACTTCCAGCGGGTTCAGTGCCGCCGGATTCTTGATCAGCCCGGCAACGGTTTCGGCGGCGGCAACCAGTTGAGCGGCGCGTTCGCGGTCGACTTGCAGCGGCTTGCCGGTGCTTTCTTCGGTAAAGCGCAGGGTGCATTCGAGTTTGCCCCGCGACAGACCCTGGCGCAGGGCCTCACGCACGGCGCCTTCGAGGTCGCGAAACGACTCCGGCAGGCGCAGGTGAGGCTCCAGATAGCGGCTGTTGACCGAGCGCAATTCCCAGCTCAGGGTGCCCAGGGCGCCGGCTTTCTCGACGCGGGCGAAGGCGGTCATGCTGTGCACCATGGCGGTGACCTCGCAATGCAGATCGGCGCAGAAGGGATGTTCCGCAGGCTCGATATCAATGAATTTAAGCCGACTGGCAGCAAAGGCGCAGGATTGTAGCGCAGTGCGGCGGATGCGCCCAAACACACGGTGTGACAAAGAGCTGCAGGCCGTCGGTTCTGTGCGTTTCAGGGCCTCGGGACGACGGCTGGAATTTTTAACCCGTGCCCAGGCGCGGTGCAGCGCTCTATAATGCTCGGCAGTTTTCCGTCCCCAGTACAGGTATTCCCTATGAAACGTCCAAGTGGTCGCGCTGCCGATCAGCTTCGCTCGATCCGCATTACCCGCAACTACACCAAACACGCCGAGGGATCCGTACTGGTCGAATTCGGTGATACCAAGGTCATCTGCACCGTCAGCGTCGAAAACGGCGTGCCGCGTTTCCTCAAAGGCCAGGGCCAGGGCTGGTTGACCGCCGAGTACGGCATGCTGCCGCGTGCTACCGGCGAGCGTAACCAGCGTGAAGCCAGTCGTGGCAAGCAGGGCGGTCGCACCCTGGAAATCCAGCGCCTGATCGGCCGTTCGCTGCGCGCTGCGCTGGACATGTCCAAGCTGGGTGACGTGACCCTGTACGTCGACTGCGACGTGATTCAGGCCGACGGCGGTACCCGCACCGCGTCGATCACCGGCGCCATGGTCGCGCTGGTCGATGCACTGAAAGTGATCAAGAAGCGCGGCGGCCTGAAAGGCGGCGATCCGCTCAAGCAAATGATCGGCGCGGTGTCGGTCGGCATGTATCAGGGCGAGCCGGTGCTGGATCTGGACTATCTTGAAGATTCCGCCGCCGAGACCGACCTCAACGTGGTGATGACCAGCACCGGTGGCTTCATCGAAGTCCAGGGTACCGCCGAAGGCGCACCGTTCCAGCCTGAAGAGCTGAACGCCATGCTGGAACTGGCCAAGAAAGGCATGAACGAGATCTTCGAACTGCAAAAGGTCGCACTGGCTGACTGAGCAGGTTGGTAACCCGCAAGGAGGGCGCGATGAGTGATGAGCAAGAGTTACTGCCCAGGCCGAGCCAGGAGGTTCGCCAATGGGCGATGTTCTGTCACTTGTCCGGCTTGCTGGGGATCTGGTTTCCATTTGGCAGTTTGATCGGGCCGCTGATCCTCTGGCAGATGAAGCGTGAGAAGGACTCGTTTATTGATGCGCAGGGTAAGGAAGCACTGAATTTTCAGATCACGATGACCATTGCTACGCTCATTAGCGTGGGGCTGACGGTAGTGCTTATTGGGTATCTGCTGATTATCCCGGTGGTCATTTGCTGTTTTGTCCTGCCGATTATTGCTGGGGTGAAGGCTAACAACGGATTCCCTTACCGCTATCCGTTTACTTGGCGATTGGTCAAATAACGATCAACTCGAGTCCCTGCATAAAAGCAAAAATCAGCGCCCACAAAAAAGCCGACAGCGATGTCGGCTTTTTTGCATCCACGAATCGACGCTTAGATGGTCAGCGTCCAGTCGTAGTCGACGATCAGCGGCGCATGCTGCGAGAAGCGTGGCTGACGCGGCAGGCGTGCACTGCGCACGAAGCGCCGCAGGCCCGGGGTCAGCAACTGGTAGTCGAAACGCCAGCCCAGATTCAGCATCTCGGCCTGTTCGTTGTCTGGCCACCAGCTGTACTGGTCGCCTTCGCGGCTGACTTCGCGCAGGGCATCGACATAGCCCATATTGCCGACAATCTCGTCCATCCAGGCGCGTTCTGGCGCCAGGAAACCCGGGGATTGCTGGCTGTCGCGCCAGTTCTTGATGTCGAGCTTCTGCTGCGCGACGTACAGCGAGCCACAATAAATGTACTCGCGACGTTTGCGCCGCTGTTTGTCCAGGTACTTGCCGAAATCGTCCATGAGCTTGAACTTCTGGTTCAAGTCCTCATCGCCGTTCATACCCGAAGGGAGCAGCAACGTGGCAATACTGACTTTGTCGAAATCTGCTTGCAGGTAGCGCCCGTAGCGGTCGGCCGTCTCGAAACCGAGACCGCTGATGACAGCCTTCGGTTGCAACCGCGAATACAAAGCCACGCCGCCTTGGGCAGGGACTTCAGCATCGCAGGCATAAAGGAAGTAGCCGTCCAGTTGGAAGGCTGGGTCATCCAGTTCAAAGGCGGAGGCACGGGTGTCCTGCAGGCAGATGACGTCGGCATTCTGTGCCTGCAGCCAACTGAGCAAACCGCGCTCGACTGCAGCCTGAATACCATTGACGTTCACACTGATGATCCGCATAAATGGCCCCAAAAATCGCGTGCGTGTATGATACACGGCGTCAAGCTAATTAGCTAAATCCGTGGTATTTGGGGTTTTTTTCATGCAAGCGTATCAGCGCGATTTCATTCGTTTTGCCATCGATCGCGGCGTTTTGCGCTTCGGTGAGTTCACCCTGAAGTCCGGGCGTACCAGTCCTTACTTCTTCAATGCCGGCCTGTTCAACTCGGGTTCGGCGCTGGCGCAGCTGGGGCGTTTCTACGCCGCAGCCATCGCCGAAAGCGGCATTCCGTTCGACGTGCTGTTCGGCCCGGCCTACAAAGGCATTCCGCTGGCGGCTACTACCGCCGTCGCGCTGGCCGAGCATCACAATCGTGACCTGCCTTGGTGCTTCAACCGCAAGGAAGCCAAGGCCCACGGCGAAGGCGGCAGCCTGGTCGGCGCACCGCTGACCGGTGACGTGCTGATCATCGACGACGTGATCACCGCCGGCACCGCGATCCGTGAGGTGATGCAGATCATCGCTTCTCAGGACGGTGCCAAGGCGGCTGGCGTGCTGATCGCCCTGAACCGTCAGGAGCGCGGCAACGGCGAGCTGTCGGCGATTCAGGAAGTGGAGCGCGATTTCGGCATCCCGGTCATCAGCATCGTTTCGCTGAACCAGGTGCTGGAATTCCTCGCTGACGATCCGCAACTCAAGCAGCATCTACCCGCCGTGGAAGCGTACCGCGCCCAGTTCGGCGTTTGACGCTTCCCCTGTAGGAGCTGCCGCAGGCTGCGATCTTTTGATCTTGATCTTAAAAACAGGATCAAAAGATCGCAGCCTGCGGCAGCTCCTACAAGGGGGGGGACGGCTTAACGCAGGTTTCGCCATTTTCTCAGCAGCTTCAGGGTCAATCCTGCGTTGATCAGCGCGAACGCAAGTAACGCCAGCACCACCATCACGTACAACGTCCGATCCACATCAAAATCCCACAGATCCAGCGTGCTGCTGGTGACAATGCCTACAGCGGCTGGCAGGTTGACGTAAAACAACGCCATGAACGCGCCCGTCAGCGGCAGTGCCCGCCAGTAAAAAGCTTGGCGAACCTTCTCCCTGCTGCGTTTTCTGGTCAGCGGACCCGATTGATATTCGTCCTGCGCCAACGCCTCATGGAGTGTCGGCCAGGCCAGGTTGAACATGAAAGTGGTCAAGGTCAGCAGCAAGCCACTGACCGCGACGATGTCACTGAACGGCATTGAGACCGAGCGTCGCGCACAGCAAGTCGTGAGAATCCTCACTGATCTCGAACTGCCCGGCGCTGCCCTTGCGTTTCGTGATGGGTTTGAAAGTCGGTTCATTCTGGGTGATCAGCATGTTCAGCTCATCACGAATCACGTCCGAGCTGATAACCACCAGATACACGCTTTTCGCGTATTCAGCGGTTTCTACCACCGCACGCATGCTGTTTTGCAGAATGTCGTCGAGCTGATTGCGGAAGCGCGAGACCGTGTTCTTCAGCAGAGTTTTGCTCTGGCTTTGAGTCAGTTGAAAGATCGTCGAAATCTGCGATTCGGTCGGCAATGTCTGTCCGAAATAGCTTTGAATCAGATAGAGCAGGCGATCCTGCTTGGCTTCGTCGGCCCGGCTGGGCATGCCGCCCTCGACCAGCATCTTCAGGTATTCGGTCAGGCTGGCCTTGGCGATGCGCTGAAGGGCATGGGCGATGTCCTCGTCGCCGATGCGCAGGGTCTTTTTGACCGGTTCTTTTTGTTCCTGCTCGAAAGCGTCAGCGTCGATCATGAACGAGATCCGCATGGCTCAGGCGCTCCGGGGCTATTTTTTGTTCGAGGGCACGATGGTCTCGACGCTTTTGATATTGGCAGGCTGTTCTGGATACGGATCTTTGATCGCATCGCCTTGCCCGGTGAGGATTTTCCAGCCATTTAGCGTGTGCGCCTTTTTGCGAAACTGCGGGCACGGTGGCATCGAGGTTTTAGCTTGATTGGAATACTGATGGCCGCAATCAACGCACTCGTAAGTGCCAGGGGAAACATCGCTGCCGTAAGGGGCGTAGTCTTTTTGCATGAGTCAATCTCCGGTGGATAAGGGGAAGATCCTAGGGAGATTTGTTCTGAGGTGATGTCGGCCTTTTCGCTGTTTTAGGTAAGACGTTTCTTGCGCTAATAAAAAAGATCGCAGACTTCGTCAGTCCCTACAGAAATTTCATACACACGAAATTCGCTTTTGTAGGAACTGCCGCAGGCTGCGATCTTTTGCTTTTCAGCGATTACCGATCATGGCCGCTTGCGATTGCTGATCAGCGTACCCACACCGGTGTCGGTGAAGATTTCCAGCAGGATCGCATTCGGTACGCGACCGTCGATGATCAGCGAGCTGCCGACACCGCCCTGAACCGCTTCCAGCGCACAGCGAATCTTCGGCAGCATGCCGCCGTAGATGGTGCCGTCGGCAATCAGGTCATCGACCTGCTGGGTGCTCAGACCAGTGAGGACCGTGCCCGACTTGTCCATCAGGCCGGCGATGTTGGTCAGCAGCATCAGCTTCTCGGCTTTCAGCGCTTCTGCAACCTTGCCGGCCACCAGGTCAGCGTTGATGTTGTACGACTCGCCGTTCTCGCCGACGCCGATGGGCGCGATCACCGGGATGAAGTTGCCTTTGACCAGCAGGTTCAGCAGCTCGGTGTTGATCCCGACCACTTCGCCCACCTGACCGATGTCGATGATTTCCGGTTGGGTCATCTCCGGGGTCTGACGGGTGACGGTCAGTTTCTTCGCACGAATCAGCCCGGCGTCTTTACCGGTCAGGCCGATGGCGCTGCCGCCGTGACGATTGATCAGGTTGACGATGCTTTTGTTGACCTGGCCGCCGAGGACCATTTCCACCACGTCCATGGTCGCGGCGTCGGTGACGCGCATGCCGTCGACGAAGTGGCTTTCGATCGACAGGCGCTTGAGCAGATCACCGATCTGCGGGCCGCCGCCGTGCACCACCACCGGGTTGATGCCCACGGCCTTCATCAAGACGATGTCGCGGGCGAAGCCGGTTTTCAGCTCCTCGCTTTCCATCGCGTTGCCGCCGTATTTGATCACCAGGGTCTTGCCGACATAGCGTCGGATGTAAGGCAACGCTTCGGACAGGACCTGGGCGGTGTGGGCGGCGGCTTCGCGTTCGAGGGTCATTCAGGGCTCCGGGTGGATCAGAACGGTAGTTGGAGATCAGGTGCAACGCGTTTCAGTTGGGCGTGGAACACATCCTTGATGCGCTGCAATTCAGCCTCGTCATCGGCCTCGAAGCGCAGCACCAGCACCGGTGTGGTGTTGGACGCGCGCACCAGGCCCCAGCCTTTGGCGTAATCGACCCGCACGCCGTCGATGGTGGTCAGGTCAGCGCCTGCGCCCCACTGTGCGTCGTGCAGTGCATCAATGATGCTGAATTTGCTCTCTTCGGTCACATGGATATTGATTTCCGGCGTAGAAATATCGTTCGGGAAGGTCGCAAACAGCTCTTCGGCGGTGGATTTTTCCTTGCTGAGGATCTCCAGCAGGCGCGCGGCGCTGTAGATGCCGTCGTCGAAACCGAACCAGCGTTCCTTGAAAAAGATGTGCCCGCTCATCTCACCGGCCAATAGAGCACCGGATTGTTTCATTTTCTTTTTGATCAACGAATGCCCGGTCTTCCACATTAGCGGACGACCGCCGTATTCCTTGATCAGCGGCACCAGGCGGCGGGTGCATTTGACGTCGAAGATGATTTCCGCATCCGGGTTGCGCGCCACCACGTCGCGGGCGAACAGCATCAGCAGACGGTCCGGGTAGACGATGCTGCCGGTGTTGGTCACCACGCCGACGCGGTCGCCGTCGCCGTCGAACGCCAGGCCGAGATCGGCGTTGGTTTCCTTGACCTTGGCGATCAGGTCGACCAGGTTCTCAGGCTTGCCCGGGTCCGGGTGGTGGTTGGGGAAGTTGCCGTCGACCTCGCAGAACAGCGGAATGACTTCGCAGTTCAGCGCTTCGATCAGTTGCGGGGCGATCACGCCGGCCGCGCCGTTGCCGCAGTCGACCACGACTTTCAGGCGGCGCGCCAGTTTGACGTCCTGGACGATTTCGGTGGTGTAGCGGTCGAGGATCTCGACCTGAGTCACGCTGCCCTGACCGCTGGTCAGGTTGTTGCTCTTGATGCGCTCGTGCAGCACCTGGATCTGCTCGTTGGCGAGGGTGTCGCCGGCGATCACGATCTTGAAGCCGTTGTAGTTCGACGGGTTATGGCTGCCGGTGAGCATCACCCCGGACTTGCCGGCCAGCACGTTGGCGGCGTAGTACAGCGCTGGCGTCGGCACCAGGCCGACATCGCTGACATGGCAGCCGCTTTCGGCGATACCGCGGATCAGTTCGGCCACCAGCTCCGGGCCGGACAGGCGGCCGTCACGGCCGACCGACACGTTCGGCTCGCCTTGGGCCAGGCTCTGCGAACCGATGGCACGGCCGATCCAGTAGGCGGTTTCGGCATTGAGGAATTCCGGCACAGTGCCGCGAATGTCATAGGCGCGGAAAATGCTGTCAGGCAGCTTCGGGGCGATCTTGGCGGGGGTGCTCATCTGCGGAAATGCTCCATCTCGAAAGTGGCGGGACAGACCGACGATTCACTCGGCGGCAGGCTCAAACTGAAGGGTATGACGGCGTTTTCCGCAGAGAGTTCGTGGTATGAAAGGGCCATGACGCCTTGTCTGGCGTGGCTTGCGCCCGGCAAAACCTTGATTTTCGGCACTAAAACCGGCTACCGACGCAAAGCTTTTTCTGTGGCGAGGGGATTTATCCCCGATGGGCTGCGCAGCAGACCCAAAAATCCGGGGCCGCTTCGCAGCCCATCGGGGATAAATCCCCTCGCCACAATGGTTTTCAGCGTTACTTGGTGCCGGTATGGCCGAAACCGCCCGCGCCGCGCTCGGTTTCAACGAACTCTTCCACCATTTCGAAATGCGCCTGCACCACCGGCACCAGCACCAGTTGCGCCAGGCGCTCGCCGACGGTCATGGTGAAGTCGGACTGGCCACGGTTCCAGCAGGACACCATCAGCGGGCCCTGGTAGTCGGAGTCGATCAGGCCGACCAGATTGCCGAGCACGATGCCGTGCTTATGGCCCATGCCCGAGCGCGGCAGGATCAGCGCGGCGAGGTTCGGGTCGCCGATGTACACCGACAGACCGGTTGGGATCAGCACGGTTTCACCCGGCTTGATCACGATGTCCTGTTCCAGCATGGCGCGCAGGTCGAGGCCGGCGGAGCCCGGAGTGGCGTATTGCGGCAGCGGAAATTGCGTACCGATGCGTGGGTCGAGGATCTTGGCTTGCAAAGCGTGCATGTAAATTAAACCTGGTTCAGACGTTCGGCGATAAAAGTGACCAGCTGGCGAGCGATCTTGCTCTTGCTGGTCTGGGCGAAAACGGTGGCGTGCAGCTCACGGTCGATCACGCTGCAGGCGTTTTCCTCGCTGTTGAAACCGATACTCGGATTGGCCACGTCGTTGGCGACGATCAAATCGAGATTCTTGTCCTTGAGCTTGCGTGCAGCGTAGTCGAGCAGGTGTTCAGTCTCGGCGGCAAAGCCGACACTGAACGGACGGTCGGGACGGGTCGCGATGGTGGCCAGGATGTCGGGGTTGCGCACCATTTGCAGGACAAAGCCGTCGCCGCTTGTAGGGTCTTTCTTGAGTTTTTGCGGGGCAACGACTTCCGGGCGGTAGTCCGCCACCGCTGCCGAGGCGATAAACACGTCACACGGGATCGCCGATTCGCACGCCGCGAGCATGTCGCGAGCACTGACCACGTCGATGCGCGTGACGCGATCCGGCGTCGGCAGGTGCACCGGGCCGCTGATCAGCGTGACGCGGGCTCCCGCTTCCACGGCGGCTTCGGCGAGGGCAAAGCCCATTTTTCCGGAGCTGTGGTTGGTGATGTAGCGCACCGGATCGATGTTTTCCTGGGTCGGTCCGGCAGTGATCACCACGTGCTTGCCGGTCAGCGCCTGACGCTGGAAGCAGTCTGCCGCGCACTGCGCCAGATCGGTGGCTTCCATCATCCGGCCCATGCCGACGTCGCCGCAGGCCTGGCTGCCGGAGGCCGGGCCGAAGGCCTTCAGGCCACGGCTTTCAAGGAGTTGCAGGTTGGCCTGGGTCGCCGGATCGCGCCACATCGCCTGGTTCATTGCCGGCGCGACGGCCACAACGGCGTCGGTGGCCAGCACCAGGGTGGTCAGCAAATCGTTGGCGATGCCTTGGGCCAGGCGCGCGATCAGGTCGGCGGTGGCCGGGGCGATCAGTACCAGATCGGCCCATTTCGCCAGCTCGATATGACCCATCGCCGCTTCGGCGGCCGGATCGAGCAAATCCAGGTGAACCGGGTGGCCGGACAGGGCCTGCATGGTCAGCGGGGTGATGAACTCGGCGCCGCCATGGGTCATGACCACGCGCACTTCGGCGCCCTGGTCGATCAGGCGACGCACCAGATCGGCGCTCTTGTAGGCCGCAATGCCGCCGCCGACGCCCAGAACGATGCGTTTCCGATACAGCCGCTGCATAGGTCTGCCTTTACATTTCGTGGGTGACATACGTAGCAAATCCCCCCTCCCCAGAGTGAATTCGCCCGCAAAAAAGATGGGCTACGATATCACAGCGACCGCTACGGAACAGCGGCGCCCACAGACAAGGAAGGTGTATGAGTATTCGCGATTGGCCTGCGGCGGAACGGCCGCGGGAGAAGCTGCTGGAACAGGGGGCGGGAAGCCTTTCCGATGCCGAATTATTGGCGATTTTTCTGCGAACCGGGGTGACGGGGAAAAGCGCGGTGGATCTGGCGCGACACCTGTTGTCGCAATTCGGCAGCCTGCGCGCGCTGCTGGAAGCGGATCTTGCGGCGTTCAGCGGGCAGTTGGGATTGGGGCCGGCGAAATTCGCACAGTTACAGGCGGTGCTGGAAATGGGCCGGCGGCATCTGGCCGAGCGCATGCGTAAAAAACCGGCGCTGGAGAATCCGCAGGCGGTGCGCGATTACCTGAAGTCCATGCTGCGCCACGAGCCGCACGAAGTGTTCGGTTGCCTGTTTCTCGACTCCAAGCATCAAGTGCTGACGTTCGAAGCGCTGTTTCGCGGCTCGATCGACAACACCAGCGTGCATCCGCGCGAAGTGGTGAAACGCTCATTGGCCAACAACGCGGCGGCGGTAATCCTCTGTCACAACCACCCTTCGGGCAACAGCGATCCGAGTCAGGCGGATCGGCAACTGACCAAGCGTTTGCAGAAAGCTCTGGATCTTATTGATGTGCGGGTGCTGGATCACTTCATCGTCGGTGACGGCGAGCCGTTGTCGATGGCGGAGTGTGGCTGGATGTAGCTTTCAAGACCAAATGCTAACCCTTGTGGGAGCGGGCTTGCTCGCGAATGCGGTGCAACAGTCAGCATTTTTAGTGACTGAAAACCCGCATTCGCGAGCAAGCCCGCTCCCACATTGGGAAATGTGCAGGACGGGTTATTTCAGGGTGACCTTGGAATAGTCCTGCCGGCCGAACGGGCTCACTGAATAGCCCTGAACATCCTTGCGCGTCAGTGCGAAAGCGGTTGGATGCGCCAGCGGCAGCCACAGCGCCTGCTGCTGAATCTGCGCCTGCGCCTGTTCATACAGCTTGGTGCGCACGCCTTGTTCGCTGGTGGTCTTGCCGGCGCTGATCAACTTGTCCAGATCGGCATTGCAGTAGCGGGCGAAGTTGGTCCCGGACTTGACCGCCGCGCAGGAAAACTGCGGCGTGAGGAAGTTGTCCGGATCGCCGTTGTCACCGGCCCAGCCCATGAACAGCAGATCATGCTCGCCGGCCTTGGCGCGGCGAATCAGTTCGCCCCACTCGATCACCCGGATTTCCGCCTGAATGCCGATTTCTGCCAAATCCGATTGCAGCAACTGCGCGCCGAGGCTCGGGTTCGGATTGAGCAGGCTGCCGGACGGACGGGTCCAGATCGTGGTCTGAAAACCGTCCTTGAGTCCGGCCTTGGCCATCAACGCCTTGGCTTTGGCCACATCGTGCGGATAACCCGGCAGATTCTTCGCATAGCTCCAGGTGTTCGGCGGATAAGGACCGTTGGCCGGCTCGGCGGTGTCTTCGAACACGGCTTTGACGTAGTTGGCCTTGTCGAAGGCGAGGTTGATCGCCTGGCGCACTTCCGGCTTGTCCAGCGGTGGATGCTGGCTGTTGATGCCGACGAAAGCGGTCATGAACGCGTCAGTCTTTTCCACTTTCAGCGTCGGCTCTTGCTGTGCCGCCTGCACATCCAGCGGTTTCGGCGAGAGCGCGATCTGGCATTCGTTGCGGCGCAGTTTCTGCAGGCGCACGTTGGCGTCCGGGGTGATGGCGAAGATCAGCGGATCGACCGCAGGCTTGCCCCCGAAGTAATCCGGGTTGGCCTTGTAGCGCACCGCTGCGTCTTTCTGGAAGCGCGTGAAGATGAACGGGCCGGTGCCGATAGGCTGGCTGTTGAGCTTGTCTGTCGCGCCAGCCTTCATCAGTTTGTCGGCGTACTCGGCGGAATAGATGGAAGCGAAGCCCATGCTCAGGGTCGCGAGGAACGTCGAATCCGGGTGGTCCAGCGTAAAGCGCACGGTCAGCGGGTCGAGCGCGTCGATCTTTTTGATCAGTGCCGGCAATTGCATGGACTGCGCGTGCGGGAAGCCGCTCTGCGCCACTTTGTGCCACGGGTTGGCCGGGTCGAGCATGCGGTCGAAGCTGAATTTGACGTCTTCGGCGCTCAGGGTACGGGTCGGCTTGAAATAGTCAGTGCTGTGAAACTTCACCTGTGGGTGCAGCTTGAACACATAAGTCAGGCCGTCGGTGCTGACTTCCCAGCTGTCGGCCAGGCTCGGCACGACTTTGCCGCTGGCGGTGTCGAAATCGACCAGGCGGTTCATCAGCACGTCGGCCGAAGCGTTGGTAGTGGTCAACGAGTTGTATTGCACCACGTCGAACCCTTCAGGGCTGGCCTCGGTGCAGACGCTCAGGGCGGCAGCCTGGGCCAGGGGGCTCAGCAGAAGCGGGGCGAGCAACAGGGGTAGGGCAGCGAGGCGCATGGTCGGCTTCCTTTACAGATCGAAGGCCATCTGCAGGTGCAGTCTGGAAAAGGGTTACCCTAGAGGGCTGGATTGCAAATGACTATCCCCTTTTGCATTTTTCGGGCCGGGACGTAGGTCTTTTTCAGACCGCAGCACGGTGTGAAAAGTCGCAACAGTGCTCAATGGCGGTTTTCTGCGACGAGTGGTCAACATTCGCCGCAGCCTTTATCCAAAGCGTCCGCAGCCGGAAAAAGCGCCTTTTTACCGGTTGATTGCACATCGATTGTTGTTGCGCCCCGGTCTTTCTGGTATAAAGCAGCGCTCTTTTCTAGGGGCCCGGTTCCTTCACTGTAGGTGTAGCCGGTAAGACCTCTAAAGAAACGCGGCGCCTGGCGCCAAATGACTGAGAGATTAAGCGGCCAACCCATGCCGGGTTGGGCATGTGGTTTTAGAGGGCTGAGGCATGTCGAGAGTATGTCAAGTTACCGGTAAGGGTCCGGTAACCGGGAATAACATTTCCCACGCAAACAACAAAACCCGTCGTCGTTTCCTGCCGAACCTGCAGCATCACCGCTTCTGGGTTGAAGAAGAGAAACGTTTTGTGCGTCTGCGCGTATCTGCCAAAGGCATGCGCATCATCGACAAGCGTGGCATCAGTGTCGTGCTCGCCGAACTTCGCCGCGATGGCAAGATTTAAGGGAGCTAATCATGCGTGAATTGATTCGTTTGATCTCGAGCGCCGGTACTGGTCACTTCTACACTACCGACAAGAACAAGCGTACTACCCCGGACAAAATCGAGATCAAGAAATATGATCCGGTTGTTCGCAAGCACGTGATCTACAAGGAAGGCAAAATCAAGTAATTGATTTTTCCCGACTTACAAAAAAGGCCCGTATCTCACGATACGGGCCTTTTTTGTTGCCTGGGATTTCTGTGGTGCCCGGTCGGGCCCCTTCGCGAGCAAGCCCGCTCCCACAGTGAACCGGCGCCGAGTACAAAATTTGAGCTCACAGAAAGTCCCATGTGGGAGCGGGCTTGCTCGCGAAGAGGTCAGCCCACACACCTCACGTCATCAAGCCTTCTGTTCAAAAAACACATAAACCTTGCGGCAAGCCTCCAGCACTTCCCAAGTGCCACGGAAACCCGCCGGAATCACAAAGCGATCGCCAACACGCAAGGTCTTGGCATTGCCATCGCTGTCACGCAGCACCGAAACCCCCTGGAGGATTTCGCAGTATTCATGCTCGGTGTAATTCACTGTCCACTGGCCAACCGCACCTTCCCACACGCCGACGCCCATTTGCCCGCAAGGACTGTCGTATTGATTGAATACTGCTTGCTCGGGATCGCCCTTGAGCACTTTGGCCGGGTCTGGGCGATAGCGTTCGGCTTCGCTGCTGGTCAGGCTGATGTCGACGACGTTCTGGATGTTCATTGTTGTTTTCTCCCGTGATGACGGCGCGGTGGCTGGAAAGGGCCAAAGTCTATGTTTATTAAAATGAACACCGCAAGGCCGTATAGCGCGCTTATGTCAAATATATTGAAACAACCCTGGCCGCTGGTTTAGGGTGGCGGATGCCTTGGGCCGAAAAACAGGCTGGCCGGGCAGTATGCGAAGACGACCGCGAAACGCGCGGCGCTCTATTCAACAAGAGGAGGACACTCGAATGACCACCCTGACTCGTGCCGATTGGGAACAACGCGCCCGCGACCTGAAAATTGAAGGCCGCGCCTACCTCAATGGCGAATACACCGACGCCGTTTCCGGCGAGACGTTCGAGTGCATCAGTCCGGTCGATGGCCGTCTGCTGGGCAAGATCGCCAGCTGTGACGCCGCCGATGCCCAGCGCGCTGTGGAAAATGCCCGCGCCACGTTCAATTCCGGCGTCTGGTCGCGCCTGGCCCCGACCAAACGCAAAGCCACCATGATCCGTTTTGCCGGCCTGCTCAAACAGCACGCCGAAGAGCTGGCGCTGCTCGAAACCCTCGACATGGGCAAGCCAATCAGCGACTCGCTGTACATCGACGTACCGGGCGCGGCGCAGGCGCTGAGCTGGAGCGGCGAGGCGATCGACAAGATCTACGATGAAGTGGCGGCAACCCCGCACGATCAATTGGGTCTGGTCACTCGTGAGCCGGTCGGCGTGGTCGGCGCCATCGTGCCATGGAACTTCCCGCTGATGATGGCCTGCTGGAAACTCGGGCCGGCGCTGTCCACCGGTAACTCGGTGATCCTCAAGCCGTCGGAAAAATCGCCGCTGACCGCCATCCGCATCGCTGCGCTGGCCGTTGAAGCCGGTATTCCAAAAGGCGTGTTCAACGTGCTACCGGGCTACGGCCACACCGTTGGCAAGGCGCTCGCCCTGCATAACGATGTCGACACCCTGGTGTTCACTGGTTCGACCAAGATCGCCAAGCAACTGATGATCTACGCCGGCGAATCGAACATGAAGCGCGTCTGGCTGGAGGCCGGTGGCAAGAGCCCGAACATCGTGTTTGCCGATGCGCCGGACCTGCAAGCCGCCGCCGAATCTGCCGCCAGTGCCATTGCGTTCAACCAGGGCGAAGTGTGCACCGCCGGTTCGCGTCTGCTGGTCGAGCGTTCGATCAAGGACACATTCCTGCCAATGGTGATCGAGGCGCTGAAGACCTGGAAGCCTGGCAACCCGCTGGATCCGGCGACCAACGTTGGTGCGCTGGTCGATACCCAGCAGATGAACACCGTGCTGTCTTACATCGAGTCTGGCCACAGCGACGGCGCCAAACTGGTGGTCGGCGGCAAGCGCATTCTGCAGGAAACCGGTGGCACCTACGTCGAGCCGACGATTTTCGACGGTGTGAGCAACGCGATGAAAATCGCCCAGGAAGAGATCTTCGGCCCGGTATTGTCGGTCATCACTTTCGATAGCGCCGAGGAAGCCATCAACATCGCCAATGACACGCCGTACGGCTTGGCCGCCGCGGTGTGGACGGCGGACATTTCCAAGGCGCATCTGACCGCCAAGGCGCTGCGCGCCGGCAGCGTGTGGGTCAACCAGTACGACGGCGGCGACATGACCGCACCGTTCGGCGGCTTCAAGCAATCGGGCAACGGTCGCGACAAGTCGCTGCATGCGTTCGACAAATACACCGAGCTGAAAGCGACGTGGATCAAGCTGTAAGCCGCTAAAGGGAGCCTGATTTGATCAGGCTCCTGAACCAGACAGAGATCCCCTGTGGGAGCGGGCTTGCTCGCGAAAGCGGTGTATCCGTCAGCACCTTTGCTGAATGTGAAACCGTATTCGCGAGCAAGCCCGCTCCCACAGGGGTTTTGTGGTGCTTATAAAAAATATCCACAGGAGCGTGGAGCATGCGTTGGGCGACGTATTTCGCCGTGTTGGCGTCTGTCTTGAGTGTCGGTCTGGCCCTGGGGGTCAGCATGCCGCTGGTGTCGTTGCGCCTGGAGAGCTGGGGCTATGGCGCCTTCGCCATCGGCGTGATGGCGGCCATGCCAGCGATCGGCGTGTTGCTGGGGGCGAAGATTTCCAGTCACCTGGCGGCGCGCTTCGGCACGGCAAACCTGATGCGTCTGTGCCTGTGGGCCGGCGCCTTGTCGATCGGCTTGCTCGCGCTGTTGCCGAGTTATCCGGTGTGGCTGGTGTTAAGGCTGATGATCGGAGTGATCCTGACCATCGTGTTCATCCTCGGCGAGAGCTGGATCAATCAACTGGTGGTGGAACACTGGCGTGGGCGATTGGTGGCACTGTATGGCAGCAGTTATGCATTAAGCCAACTGTCTGGTCCGTTGCTGTTGGGCGCGCTCGGTACTGAACACGATTACGGTTTTTGGGTGGGCGTCGCTCTGCTGACCGTTTCGCCTTTGTTGCTGATGGGCCGCAGCGGTGCACCGAGCAGTGAAGCCAGTAGCGTGACCTTCAGCGATTTGTGGGGCTTTGTCCGCGAACTGCCGGCGATCGCCTGGGCGGTGTCGTTGTTCGCTGCGTTCGAGGCGATGATCCTGACCCTGCTGCCGGTGTATTGCCTGCAACAGGGCTTCACTGCCGAGATCGCGTTGGCGATGGTCAGCACGGTGGTGATTGGCGACGCGTTGCTGCAACTGCCGATCGGTGCGCTGGCGGACTACCTGTCACGGCGCACGTTGTTCACGGGCTGCGCCGTGATTCTGATGCTGTCGAGCCTGGCGATTCCGCTGCTGATCGATACCCTGTTGATCTGGCCGTTGTGGGTGTTGTTCGGGGCCAGCGCCGGCGGGCTGTTCACCTTGTCACTGATCCTGATCGGCGAACGTTATCGCGACGACGCGCTGGTGCGGGCCAATGCGCACATTGCGCAGCTGTGGGGTGTGGGGTGTCTGGTCGGGCCTTTGCTGGCGGGGGCGGGCAGTCAGTGGATCAGTGGGCATGCGTTGCCGCTGTTGATGGCGGTCGGGGCGTTCGGGTTGGTGATTTTGCTGATGCGCCAGGGTGCATTCGGTCCCGAACCACAGCCTGCTTGAATGCTTCCCTGTGGGAGCGGGCTTGCTCGCGAAAGCGGTGTGTCAGTCAGCACATTAGTTGAATGTGAAACCGCATTCGCGAGCAAGCCCGCTCCCACAAGGGACCGCATACAAATGCGATTACAGCATCCGCTCAAGACCAACGGTGGTACTGAACCACGCATTGAAACGCCGCCACCAGCTCCCCGGCTCCTTGGTCAGCGTGTGCATCTGGCCGTTGTCTTCGGTCACCCAGACCAGCTTGCCATCCTGCAGTTTCGCCTGATAACTCAGTGCTGGCGCCATACCCTGCAGGGCCAGCTCGCGCACATGCTCGGCCAGTTCCGGGCTGTCCACCAGAACCCCGACTTCGGTGTTCCACAGCACTGACCGTGGGTCGAAGTTGAACGAACCGATAAAGGCTTTCTGCCGGTCGAAGATCATCGCCTTGCTGTGCAGGCTGGAATCCGAGCCGCGAAACGACTTGCTGTAGAACAGGTGCGGGCCGCTGCCGTAGTTATCCCCAGGCTGGCGGCGCAGTTCATACAGCTTCACCACGTGCTCGAGCAATGCCTTGCGATACGGCGCGTAACCGCCGTGCACCGCCGGTACGTCGGTGGCTTCCAGTGAATTGGTCAGCAGGCTCACCGAGACCCCGGCGTCGGCGCGCCCGGTCAGGTACACCAGCCCCGGCTGGCCGGGCACGAAGTACGCCGAAATCATGATCAGTTCTTTGCTGACGCCCCTGAGCTCCGGCGCCAGTTGCGTGGTCAGCAGCAATTGCGGATCCGGTTCGGCCTTGGCCAGCACCTTGCTCGGCGCATCCCACAGTGCCTGGTTCCAGGCCCAGATCAGTTCCTTGCGCCAGATGTCCATACGCGGGGCGGTCTTGAACGTCATCAGCTGTTGATACAACGCGTGATTCTGTTTGCGCGTTTCATCCAGTGATTCTTCCAGGCGCGTGCGGGTGTTCTGCAGGTCCTTGGCGGTCGGTTTGCTCGAGAGAAATTCGTCGATCGGCTTGCTCAGCGCGCTGTTCCAGTACTGGTCGAAACTGTGCCCGAGCTGCTCGGCCACGGGGCCGACGCTGAGCATGTCGATGTCGGTGAAATTCAGGTTCGGCTCGGCATCGAAATACTCGTCGCCCAGATTGCGCCCGCCGACGATGGCCACGCTGTTGTCGGCCAAAAACAGCTTGTTGTGCATGCGCCGGTGTTGCAGCGACAGGTTGAACAGGCGTCCGGCCGCACGGGTCACGCCGGTGCTGCGGCCCAGGTGCAGCGGATTGAACAGGCGGATCTGGATCTGTGGATGCGCCGCCAGCGTGGCGATGATCAGGTCGAGGCCGTCGCTGGTGGTGTCGTCCAGCAGAATTCTTACCCGCACGCCACGGTCGGCGGCCTTCAACAACTCTTCGACCAGCATCCGCGTGCTGACGCCGTCATGCACGATGTAGTACTGCAAATCGAGACTGGTTTGGGCGTTGCGGATCAACTCGGCGCGGGCGGTGAAGGCTTCGGTGCTATTGGACAGCAGGCGAAATCCGGATCGACCCTGATAGGGCGCCGCCTGGGCCTGGATCGAGCGGCCAAACGCCGAGCCGTTTGCCGGCAACGCCTGGCTCGGTTCCCGGGGAACATCCAGTGACGTACACCCGCCGAGCAGCAGGACGTACAACAGGGCGAACGGCAGGAAGTGTCTGGAGCTCAAGTCGGATCGTTCCGCGCAGTGGACGAGGTCGGGAGTATGGCACGGCATCGGCCGGGTGCCAGGCGTGGCGTGCTCGTCGGGTCATCCGGCTCCCGGTGCAGAGCGGCTTGTAGCTTATGACTGTCGGCAGGACCAGAGTTCTTAAACAAATCGGGGATTTTTCCGGCTCTCATCAGCTACGTGTTGCAGCGATTTTTCCCGTACCGATTACACCCGCGCCTTACATCGCTGCGTTGAAGCAATCGGAATAATGACAACGCTGATTTTGAGGCAGGACCTTTCCTGTTTTATCAGCAGAAGACGACCAGTTGGCTGTCATCTTTCGATTCTTATGGAGTGAGAATTTTCATGCGTAAAACCTTTCGTGCAATCGCTGTCGCAAGCGCCCTGTGTCCGGGATTGGTCATGGCTGATGGAGCGGATCTGACGATCACCGGCACCATTATTCCGACTTCGTGTACACCGGCGTTCACCGGCGGCAATACCGTGGACCTGGGCGATATTTCTGCCGCATCGTTGAACCGCGACAGTCAGACCGAACTGACCAGCCACAATGTCTCCTTGAGTGTGAGCTGTTCGGCGTCTGCGCCGATGGCGATCAAAGTACATGACAATCAGGCTCACACCCAATTGCCGGGTATCGTCGTCGACGGCTTGGACTGGGCCATGTACATCTACGGAATCGGCGAGGTGGCGGGAACCAAGATCGGCGGATATGGCTTGCGCTTTGGCACCCCGACCGTGGATGGGCAAACCTCGATCGTGATGTACAAGCAAGGTGCCAACGCCAACTGGGATGTTCCGGCCCCTGCCACGCTGGTCGGGAAAAATTATGAAGGCAATCTTCGTTACTCCTGGGGGCGCAGTCTGGCTGCGGGACCACTCCCCGGGGTGGTGCACACTTTTCCCATGACGCTGGTGCCGGTCATCGGCCCGGCATCGAGATTGCCCATCACTTCGCAAATCAGCCTGAACGGTTCGGCGACCTTCGAGCTGCTTTACCTCTGACGGGGCGCACCACGCGCAAGCAATCGACAGGCTTCGGCCTGTCACTTCCAATCAACCCAATCGGCTGGCTCGTGGCCTGGCACTGCTGCCGGCTGCGTGTTTGCCTGTGGACGACGTTATGAACGCCTTTGCGCGTAAACTGATCGCCGGCGTGCTGCTGGTGTTGTTATGGCTGCCCGGCCCGATCCGGGCGGCGGGAATGGTTCCCGAAACACCGGTGGTGGTGCTGGACGAAGGCGTCGGTGAGGCGGGGATCAATGTGCTCAACAGCGAGCCGCATCCGGCGCTGCTGCACACGTCTATCGAAGATGTGCCGCAAGACACCGAGTCGCTGTTACTGCTGACACCGCCGGTGACCCGGGTCGAACCCGGTGCTACCCAGCGCGTGCGTTTCATTTTGCGCAGCGCCGAGCCCTTGAAGACCGAGCGTCTCAAACGTGTGGTGTTCGAAGGTATCGCGCCGCAGGATTCGACGGGCAAGGCGCAGGTCAGCCTGAGCGTGCGGCAGAACATTCCGGCAATCCTGCGTCCGGCGAACCTGCCGGTCGACCGCGAACCCTGGAAGCATCTGCTCTGGTCACGCCAGGGCACCCAGGTGCAGGTGCACAATCCGAGTCCCTATGTCGTGCGCCTGGGCCACTCGGTGACATTGCTGCCGGGACAGCGGGAAATGGATCTGGGGCGCACTTACGTCTTGCCCGGTGAAACCCTGACGTTGAGCGGGCAGGATGAGCCGGGCTCTGCGGCGACGCAGGTGCGGCTGTTTCCGGTGACCACCTACGGCTTCGCGATTGCGCATTTTGACGCACCGTTGGTGCTGGACTGATGCACCCGTGGCGCTATGGCGGCCTGTTGCTGATGCTTGCCTGCGGTCATTCAGCGTCCCACGGCGCAGAGCAGGTGCAATTCAATCAGGACGTGCTCAAGTCGCGCGGACTGGACCCGCGTCTGGCCGAGTATTTCAGCCAGGCGCCGCGTTTTCGCGAGGGAGCGCAGACGGTCACGCTGTCGGTCAACGGCGTGCCCAAGGGGCGGCTGCACGTCACGTTCGATGCTGAGGGCGAGTTGTGTTTTGCGCCGTCGTTGCTCGAGCATGGCGGTATCAGAAGTCCTGATCCCATCAAGACTGAACCTGCACCTGAAGCAGGCTGCGAACTGTTCGTCCGGCGTTTCGCGGCTGCCGAGGTGCAAGCTGATCCGGCCCGCCAGCATGTCTCTTTGCTGGTGCCGACGGCCGCTCTGCTGCCCGAAAGTCCGACCCGTCGCAGTTTCGCCAACGGCGGCACGGCAGGGGTATTCAACTACGACGCGTTGCTGCTCGGCAGCCGCTACGCCGGACAGTCCGCGCAGTACCGCAGCCTCAATAGTGAACTGGGCCTGAATGCGGCGGACTGGTCCTTGCGCAGTCGCCAGGCCTACAGTGAATTCGCCGGGCAGGGCCGGGTCGAGCATCTGTATGCCTACGCCTCGCATACCTTCGAACGCTATCGGGCCAACTTGCAATTGGGTCAGTTGAACATGGTGTCGCCGCTGTTTTCCGGCGAGGCCTTCAATGGCTTTCAACTGCAACCGGAACTGGCGCTGATGGAACTGGGCGAGGACAACTCCGGTGCTCGGGTCGAAGGCATTGCCTACTCCGCCGCGCGGATCGAAGTCACGCAGAACGGCGCGCTGATCTACACCACCGTAGTCCCCGGCGGGCCGTTCACCCTGGTCGGGTTGCCGCTGCTCAGTCAGAGTGTGGATCTGCAAGTCACGGTGCACGAAGAGGATGGTCAGCAACGGCGGTTCATTGTGCCGGCCACCCAGTTGCGCGGAGTGATGCCGGGCCGGGCGGGGGGCTATGGGGTGGCGGCCGGGCAGGTACGGCGCTATGCCGGGGACGAGCGAGATGCGCCATCCTTTGTCGCCGCCAGCAAGGACTGGCGACTGGGTTCACGCTGGCAGGCGAGCGCCGGGACGATGCTCGGCAGCGGCTATGAATCGCTGGGCTGGGCGATGCAGGGCGCGCTCGGTGAGCGTCTGGTGCTGAGCGGCCGGCAGGTGCTTTCCCGGGCGCAGGATCAGGCGCTGTCCGGCGCGCAGTGGCAGTGGACGGCCAACGGCCTGCTGAGTGCAGGTCTGTCTGCCAGTCTGGCCCTGACCCAGCAGACTCAGGACTTTCGCACGCTTTCGGACACGACCTGGGACCCGCGCAATGACCAGCCGTTCCAGCGGGCGCGCAACCAGCTGACGGTCAGCCTCAGTAGCAGTAGTCCTGTAATGGGCGGATTGTCGGCCAGCTACTCGCGGTTCTCCATGTTCGACGGGACAGTCAGCTCGCGAGTCGCGCTGGCCTGGTCGCAGGTGATTCGCCGCGCCAGCCTGACGTTGACCCTGGAGCGAGATGTCGCCGGTGACCCGGACGATGCACGAGGTACGGCGGCGTATCTGAGTGTCAGCGTGCCGCTGGGCGCGCGCCAAGGTTTGCGCGGTTATGTGCGCAATGACGAGGTCAGTGGTACTCGCAGCGGCCTGCGTTTCAATGAGCAACTGAATGACACGTTGGCCTACAGCCTCGGCGCCGAGCGCCCGGACCATGGGCGGGTCGGATACAACGGGCGGGTCAATCTGTTGCCCCGTTACAGTCAACTGGACTTGGGCTATTCACGCAGCGGTGCTGGCGATCAGAGTTACGACCTCGGTTTACGCGGAGGGGCGCTGCTCCATGCTGACGGCGTGACCCTGTCGCCGTATCCGTTGCGCGAAACCTTCGCGTTGCTCAAGGCGGGCGACAGCGCCGGGATCAAACTCAATACGCCGCGCGGCCCGGTCTGGACCGACCGGGCAGGTCATGCCGTGGCGGCCAGTCTACCGGCCTACAGCAAGGCCCGGGTGGAGCTCGACACCGCAAGCCTGGGGCGCAATGTCGATGTCCAGAATGCTTATCAGGAAGTTGAAGCCGCACGCGGCGCGGTGCCGCGTCTGGCGTTCGACATCGTCACCACGCGCCGGATGCTGTTGCAGGCGCGCACGGAGGATGAGGTATTTGTGCGCAAGGGTGTTGGTGTGTTCGACGGGCAGGGGCAGTACGTCACCAGTGTGCTGGAGGCCGGGCGGATTTTTCTGTCCGACGTGCAGCCGGGCCTCGAATTGCACGCATTACTGCCTGACGGACAACGCTGTCGTCTGGAGTTCGCCATGGGCGAGGAGCGTGACCTCGACGCGCTGTATGAAACCGCGCAGGCCATCTGCCGGACTGTCTGAACAAGGAATATCTGATGCAAGGATTGAAGGTAATCGCTCTGGGTGGGTTGTTGGCGAGTCTGCTGAGTTGCGCGGTGACGGCGCAGGCCAATCCCGAGTGCAGCGTCAGACTTGGGCCGTCGGCGCTGGATTTCGGCTCGACCACGCGCGGGCAATTGCTGGCGCAGTCGCCGGGTAGCGACTCGCTGAGTTTCGGGATGCGCCGGACCCTGGCCACTGTTCAATGCGCGCGGCCCGGCGCGTTGCGCCTGGAACTGCTCGGTCCGGCGGCCGATGCCGGGCAATACCGCTTCGGTGCCGGTACGCTCAGGGTGCGGGTGCTGGCGGTGCGCGTGGACGGCAAGCTGGTGCAGTGGCTCAGCGAGGGCGAGGGGCCGGACGCTGACCTGTTGCGCCCCGGCGCGTACCTGACCCCGGCGCTGACCGGGGTTGCCATTGAAGGTCAGGGCATGGAGGTCGAACTGGAACTGGAGGCGCGCGTTGCCTCAACGGCAACCCGGGTCAGCGACCTGACCCGATTCGAGAGCAACCTTGGTTTGCGCCTGCGTTAACCCCTGTTGCGGTCAGAGGTTTTCGCTTTCCGCCAATAACCTGATTGCCGTCGCACCGACCTTGCGAACCGCCTCTTCGATCAGCGCTGTCGGTTTGGCCGCGTAGTTCATTCGCAGGCAATTACGGTACTTGCCCGAGGCGGAAAAAATGCTCCCGACGGCAATCTGTACGCCTTGATCGTGCAGTGCACGATTCAGTTTCAGCGTATCGAACCCTTCCGGCAGTTCGACCCAGAGCATAAAGCTGCCCTGTGGACGACTGGCGCGGGTGCCGGCCGGGAAATAACGGGTCACCCAATCGATCATCACGTCGCGATTGCGCTGGTATTGAGAACGCATCCGCCGCAAATGCGGTTCGAAGTGCCCGGACTTGAGAAACTCTGCGATGGCGATCTGCGGTTGCGGTGCGGTAGAGCCAGTGCTGATGTATTTCATGTGCAGCACGCGTTCGAGGTAGCGACCGGGCGCGACCCAGCCGATGCGCAGCCCCGGCGCGAGCGTCTTGGAAAACGAACTGCACAGCAGGACGCGGCCGTCCTCGTCGAAGGATTTGATCGTGCGCGGACGCGGGTAGGTATAGGCCAGTTCGCCATACACATCGTCCTCGATGATCGCCACGTCGAAGCGCTGGGCCAGGTTCAGCAGGGCGCGTTTGCGCGACTCCGGCATGATGTAGCCGAGCGGGTTGTTGCAGTTGGGCGTTAGCTGGATGACCTTGATCGGCCATTGCTCCAGCGCCAGTTCCAGGGCTTCGAGGCTGATGCCGGTCAGCGGGTCGGTGGGAATTTCCAGGGCTTTCATGCCCAGCCCCTTGAGGGTCTGCATGGCGCCGTGAAAGCTCGGCGAATCCACCGCGACGATGTCGCCGGGCTCGCAGATCGCGTGGATGCTGGTGGACAGCGCTTCGTGACAACCGGTGGTGACTACCAGATCGCTGGCGCTCAACTGGCAGCCCGAATCGAGCATCAGCCGGGCGATCTGTTCGCGCAGTTCGAGGGTGCCATGGATATTGTCGTAATACAGACCGGGCATGTCCTGGCGGCGGCTGATACGGGCCAGCCCGCGCAACAGGGGTTTCATCGTCGGTGACGAGATGTCCGGCATGCCGCGACCGAGCTGCACCACGTCCTTGCGCGGCACTGCGCGAATCAGCTCCAGCACCTGATCCCACTGGGAAATCTCCACCGGCCGTTGCGCCGGGCGCCCGACTGCCGGCAGTTCCGGCAACTCGCGGCCTACCGGCACGAAGTACCCGGACTTGGGTTTCGGCGTGGCCAGGCCGCTGTCTTCCAGCATTCGATAGGCCTGCTGCACCGTGCTCAGGCTGACCCCATGTTCTACGCTCAACGCGCGCACTGATGGCAGGCGATCACCAGGACGGTAGAAGCCTTGTTCGATGCGCGTGCCGAGCAGTTCGGCGAGGTTCACATAAAGCGTCATGGCACTGCCTCGATGCAGATGATTCGTTAAACCAGTACAGATGCGGCGTAAATCGACAATTCAGACTCGGAGACAGCAAATCTGTATGGAAATAATACAGATGTGTTGAATCTGTAATGCTTTTGTCGTCCCGCGCATCATGGAATCTCTGGCTACCCAAGTAAACAGGAGCAATGAAAATGAACGGTTTGAGCGATGTGCGGCTGACGTTACACAGTCAGGAACTGGAGGCAGGGCAACAGGACAACGCGCGCAACGGGATCATGCGCAATGCACCGTCCGGTCTGAGTCTCTGGGGCCTGTTCTGGCATCGTCTGCACACGCGCAAGGCGTTGCTGAGCCTGACGCCGGAGCAGCTCAAGGATATCGGGCTGACCCGTGAGCAGGCGCAGGAGGAGGGGTTGAAGCCATTCTGGCGGCTGTAACTTGCATGCATCCCCCTGTAGGAGCTGCCGAAGGCTGCGATCTTTTGATCTTCAAAAACAAAATCAAAAGATCACAGCCTGCGGCAGCTCCTACAGGGGTGGTTCAGAGCAATTCTTTCATCCGATGCCACAACATCCCCAGCGCCAGCAGCGGCGAACGCAGATGCTTGCCGCCCGGGAAGGTGATGTGCGGCACCTTGGCAAACAGGTCGAACCCACCGCTGTGCTGGCCGCTGATCGCTTCGGCCAGCAGCTTGCCCGCCAGGTGCGTGGCATTCACCCCGTGCCCGGAATAGGCCTGGGCGTAATACACGTTCGGCTGATCCTTGAGCCGGCCGATCTGCGGCAAGCGGTTGGCGCCGATGCCGATCATCCCGCCCCATTGATAGTCGATCTTCACCCCGGCCAGTTGCGGAAAGACTTCGAGCATCTTCGGCTGCATGTAAGCGCCGATGTCCTTCGGGTCGCGCCCCGAGTAATGGCAGGCACCGCCGAACAGCAAACGGCGATCCGCCGAGAGCCGGTAGTAATCCAGCGCCACCCGCTGGTCGCAGACCGCCATGTTCTGCGGCAGCAGGTCGTGCGCCTGGGCTTCGCTCAACGGCTCGGTGGCGATGATGTAGCTGCCGGCCGGGAGCACCTTGCCACTGAGTTGTGGGTTGAGGTCATTCAGATAAGCGTTGCAGCCCAGCACCAGCGTCTTGGCGCGCACTGAACCCTGCGCGGTGTGCACGCGAACTTGCGCGCCGTAATCGATGCGCGTGACCGCCGACTGTTCAAACAGTCTGACGCCAAGTTGCTGCGCGGCAGCGGCCTCACCGAGCGCCAGATTGAGCGGGTGCAGATGCCCCGATCCCATGTCGATCAGGCCGCCGACGTAGCGTTTGGAGCCGACCACGCTGTGCATTTCGTTGGCTTGCAGCAGACGGGTTTCGTAGCGATAGCCGAGGCCGCGCAGTTCTTCGGCATCTTCGGCAAAACCTTCGAGATCGGCAGGCTTGTTGGCGAGGTCGCAGTAGCCCCAGGTCAGATCGCACTGGATCTGGAAGCGCTCGATGCGCTGGCGAACGATCTCCACCGCCTCCAGCCCCATGAGTTTCATCTGCCGTACGCCGTCGGCACCGATAACATCGGCGAACTGATCGAGGCCGTGACCGACACCGCGGATCAGCTGCCCGCCGTTACGCCCGCTGGCGCCCCAGCCGATCCGGTGCGCTTCCAGCAACACCACGCTCAGGCCGCGTTCGGCCAGTTCCAGCGCGGTATTGAGCCCGGAAAACCCGCCGCCGACCACGCACACGTCGGCCAGCACTTCGCCTTGCAGCGGCGGATGATCTGGCTGCGGCAGGCTGCTGGCGGCGTAATAGGAGGCAACGTGGGGCTGGCTCGCGAAGGTTCGGGCGCGGGCATTCATGGGCATCGTCCAACGGCTGAGTGTCGAGAAAATTTGACGGAGCATAAGCCGCGTGCCCGAAGCCGGGCAACACTGGTCGGCGGTCGCTGTCTGGATCGGGTCTTTTGCGGCACAATCGCCGCTTATTTCAGGGATTAGTGTTTCGATGAGCTGCAACCGCCAGACAATCCGCGACTTGCGTCAGCAGATCCCGACGTTCGACTGCGTGCCGGGCTGCCATGACTGCTGCGGGCCGGTGACCACCTCGCCGGAAGAAATGTCGCGCCTGCCGCGCAAGACCCGCGCCGAGCAGGATGCGGCGATGGAAGAACTGAACTGTGTGCACCTGGGGCCGAACGGTTGCACGGTGTATGAAGAGCGGCCGCTGATCTGCCGATTGTTCGGCACCACCAAAACCTTGCCATGCCCTAACGAGCGGCGGCCGGTGGAGCTGATTCATCCGCGGGTGGAGAGGCAGATATTCGAGTACATGGCGGCGAATCGGCAGGTGCTGGTCTAACGGGTTCACTCTGAACCCAGTCGACACCTTCGCGAGCAAGCCCGCTCCCACAGGGGAATGCATTCCAAATGTGGGAGCGGGCTTGCTCGCGAAGAGGCCGGGTCAGACAGCGAAAATCTCAGTCTGGAATCGGTAGGCTCAAGCTCTCCTTAACCTCTTCCATCACGATATAACTCTTCGACTCCCGTACATGCGGCAGCTTCAACAGAATGTCGCCCAACAACTTGCGATACGACGCCATCTCGGAAATCCGCGCCTTCACCAGATAGTCGAAATCCCCTGACACCAAGTGACACTCCAGCACGTGCGGCAGTTTCAGCACCGCGCGGCGGAACTCTTCGAAGGTGTCGCCGGATTTGTAATCGAGGCTGATCTCGACGAACACCAGCAGGCTACCCTTCAAGTGCTGCGGATTCAGGCGGGCGTTGTAACCCATGATGATCCCCTCGCGCTCCAGGCGCCGCACCCGCTCGGTGCACGGCGTGGTGGACAGGCCGACCTTCTCGCCGAGTTCGGTAAACGATATCCGCCCGTCTGCCTGCAGGATCCGCAAGATGTTGCGATCGATCTTGTCCAGCTCACGTTTGGTCTGAGTGTTGGTACGCATAGGGGATGCGCCTCCGTGAAAAGGGTTTTTGCCGAGAATTGTCGCCAAATATAGGCGCTTATATAGTGAAATGCACTGGCCAAACTTTTTTACACTGCGCGCATCATTGCTCTAACAACAGACATGCGCGGCCCCGCCGCGATGAGGGATAGAAAATGCGCGTAATGGTCTTGGGTAGCGGCGTCATCGGTACCGCCAGTGCTTACTATCTGGCCCGTGCCGGATTTGAAGTGGTGGTGGTCGACCGGCAGCCAGCCGCTGCCATGGAGACCAGTTTCGCCAACGCCGGCCAGGTGTCGCCGGGTTACGCCTCGCCATGGGCTGCTCCGGGCGTGCCGCTCAAGGCCATCAAGTGGCTGCTACAGCGCCACGCGCCGTTGGCGATCAAAGCCACCGCCGACATCGATCAGTACCTGTGGATGGCGCAGATGCTGCGCAACTGCACCGCCAGCCGTTACGCGGTGAATAAGGAACGCATGGTGCGTCTGTCCGAGTACAGCCGCGACTGCCTCGATGAATTGCGCGCAGAAACCGGCATCGCCTACGAAGGCCGCAGCCTCGGTACCACGCAACTATTCCGCACCCAGGCGCAGCTCGATGGCGCCGCCAAGGACATCGCCGTGCTGAAAGAGTCCGGCGTACCGTTTGAAGTCCTCGACCGCGCCGGCATTGCCCGCGTCGAGCCAGCGCTGGCGGGTGTCACTGACATCCTCGCCGGAGCCCTGCGTCTGCCGAACGACCAGACAGGCGACTGCCAGATGTTCACCACGCGCCTGGCTGAAATGGCGGTGAAGCTCGGCGTGGAATTCCGCTTCGGCCAGGACATCCAGAAACTCGACTACGCTGGCGACCGCATCAACGGCGTGTGGATTGACGGCAAGCTGGAAACCGCCGACCGTTACGTGCTGGCCCTTGGCAGCTACTCGCCGCAACTGCTCAAGCCGCTGGGCATCAAGGCCCCGGTGTATCCGCTCAAGGGTTACTCGCTGACCGTGCCGATCACCAACCCGGACATGGCCCCGACCTCGACCATTCTCGACGAGACCTACAAGGTCGCGATCACCCGTTTCGACAACCGCATCCGCGTTGGCGGCATGGCGGAAATCGCCGGGTTTGATCTGTCGCTGAACCCGCGTCGGCGCGAAACCCTGGAGATGATCGTCAACGACCTTTATCCTCAGGGCGGCAATCTGGCCGAGGCAAGCTTCTGGACCGGTCTGCGTCCGACCACCCCGGACGGAACGCCGATCGTGGGCGCCACGCCGTTCAAGAACCTGTTCCTCAACACCGGTCACGGCACCTTGGGTTGGACCATGGCGTGCGGTTCCGGTCGTTTGCTGGCGGATCTGATGGCAAAGAAAAAGCCGCAGATCAGCGCCGAAGGCCTCGATATTTCCCGTTACGGCAACCAGCCTCAGGAGTCCGCAAAACATGGCAATCCAGCGCCAGCTCACCAATGAGCGCATGAGTCAGATCGTCAGCCACAACGGCACCGTGTACCTCGCCGGACAGGTCGGCGATGACTTCGACGCCGGGATTGAACAGCAGACCCGCGAAGTGCTGGCCAACATCGAGCGGTTGCTCGATCTGGCCGGGACCGACAAACAGCATCTGCTGTCGGCGACGATTTACCTGAACAACATTGAGGCGCACTTCGCCGGGATGAACTCGGTGTGGGACCAGTGGCTGCCCAAAGGCGCCGCCCCGGCCCGCGCCACCGTCGAAGCGAAGATGGCCAAGCCGAGCATCCTGGTCGAGATCTCCATCGTCGCCGCGTTGCCGTAACTCGTTGTAAAGATCCCTCTCCCGGCGCTGTTGGCGATTCACGTCGTCAGTCGGCGCCGGTTTTTCTTCCCATGACCGCCTAGAAGTCTGCCGCCATGCGTCCTGCCCGTGCCCTGATCGACCTGGAAGCCCTGCGCCACAACTATCGAATCGCCCGCGAAGTCACCGGCGCCAAGGCGCTGGCGGTGATCAAGGCGGATGCCTACGGGCATGGCGCGGTGCGTTGCGCGCAGGCGCTGGAAGCTGAGGCCGATGGCTTTGCTGTCGCCTGCATCGAAGAAGCGCTGGAGCTGCGCGCAGCCGGGATCAAGGCTCCGGTGTTGTTGCTCGAAGGCATCTTCGAAGCCGATGAGCTGGCGCTGATTGTCGAGCATGATTTCTGGACCGTGGTGCATTCGCTGTGGCAGCTCGAAGCGATCGAGCAGACCGCCCTGAGCAAACCGATCACCGTGTGGCTGAAGCTTGATTCGGGCATGCACCGGGTCGGTCTGCATCCGAAGGATTACGCCGCGGCCTATCAACGCCTGCTGGCCAGCGGCAAAGTGGCGAAGATCGTGCTGATGAGCCACTTCGCCCGCGCCGATGAACTGCACGAGCAAAGCAGCGCCGATCAGGTTGCGGTGTTCGAAGCGGCACGTCAGGGCCTGGCTGCCGAAGTCAGTCTGCGCAACTCGCCGGCCGTGCTCGGTTGGCCGCAGATTCCCAGCGACTGGGTGCGCCCGGGCATCATGCTGTATGGCGCGACCCCGTTCGAAGAAGCCAACGCCGTGGCCGAGCGCTTGCAACCGGTGATGACCCTCGAATCGAAAGTCATCTGCGTGCGCGAGCTGCCCGCCGGTGAGCCGATCGGCTACGGCGCCAAATTCATTACCGACAAGCCGATGCGCATCGGCGTAGTCGCCATGGGGTATGCCGATGGCTACCCGCGTCAGGCCCCGACCGGCACGCCGGTGCTGGTGGCTGGCAAGCGCAGCCGGATTCTCGGTCGCGTGTCGATGGACATGCTCTGCATCGATCTCACCGATGTACCGCAAGCGGACCTCGGTTCGACCGTCGAGCTGTGGGGTAAAAACGTCCTCGCCAGCGAAGTGGCGCAGTGGGCGGATACCATTCCGTACCAGATCTTCTGCAACCTGCGCCGGGTGCCAAGGCTCTATTCCGAGGCTTGATGCCACGGCGGGGGCCAAGTGTTGTAAATACTGAACGCTGTCGCCATGATAACGCTCAATATTCTTACAACATCAGGAGGCTCCCGCCTTGGACGTCGGTGAACGACTGCAATCGATCCGCAAGCTCAAAGGGCTTTCCCAGCGTGAACTCGCCAAACGCGCGGGCGTCACCAACAGCACCATTTCGATGATCGAAAAGAACAGCGTCAGTCCTTCGATCAGCTCGCTGAGGAAGGTGCTGGGCGGGATTCCCATGTCGATGGTCGAGTTCTTTTCCGAAGAAATCCTGCAGGAAGTCCCGACCCAGATCGTCTACAAGGCCAACGAGCTGATCGACATTTCCGACGGCGCCGTGACCATGAAACTGGTCGGCCGCGCGCACCCGAGCCGGGCCATCGCCTTCCTCAATGAAATCTACCCGCCGGGCGCCGATACCGGCGAAGAAATGCTCACCCATGAAGGCGAGGAAACCGGGATTCTGGTGGAAGGTCGTCTGGAACTGGTGGTGGGTCTGGAAACTTTTATCCTCGAAGCCGGCGACAGCTACTATTTTGAAAGTACCAAGCCGCACCGTTTCCGTAATCCGTTCGACGCGCCTGCGCGACTAATCAGCGCAGCCACGCCGGCGAATTTTTAAACACAGAGGCGCCAGGCCATGACGGCGAAGGCGTCCGCAAAGTTTTTCCAGCGAGCGGTATAACCCCTTCGACTATGGGGTTGTTTCAGTGTGGCGGGCTACCCGCTATACTTGCGCCCGCCTGCGAACCGTGGCCGCAGGCGTGAATAGCCACCATTGAGGGTGAACGCGTGAACCTAATTATGAAAATGCTGGCTGCACCAGCAACCGTACTGGCCCTCTGGGCTGTCAGCGCTCAAGCTGCGACGAATGACGACATTGCCAAGCGCCTCGAGCCGGTCGGCCAGGTGTGTGTACAGGGGCAGGAATGCAAAGGCATGGAGGTCGCGGCCTCCGCTGGCGGCGGTGGTGGGGCGAAAACGCCTGATGAAGTGATTGCAAAACATTGCGGCGCTTGCCACACCACGGGTTTGTTGGGCGCACCGAAAATTGGTGACACCGCAGCGTGGAAAGAGCGCGCCGATCATCAGGGCGGCCTCGATGGCATCCTGGCCAAAGCCATCACCGGCATCAACTCGATGCCGCCAAAAGGCACCTGCGCCGATTGCTCGGATGACGAGTTGAAGGGCGCGATCCAGAAGATGTCCGGCCTGAAATAAGCTGCGCTTGCGACGAAAAAAACCGTCTTCGGACGGTTTTTTTGTGCCTGCAATTCAAGAGCCCTCACCCCAGCCCTCTCCCGGAGGGAGAGGGGGCCGACCGAGGTATCTGGCGTTATACATCGACCTGAAAGATCGGGGCGATTATGGATTCAGCACCGTTCATTCACGTCGGCGTACCTCTCGAATATCCCCCATTCAGTCCCCTCTCCCTTCGGGAGAGGGCTAGGGTGAGGGCAGCAATTCCAAGCCGTAAACAAATCCGGAATCAAACGCCAATCCAACCCCCAAGCTGTTCATTGCAGCAAACTCAAGGCAATCTCGGTCTACCTCTATTCACGGGACGGGCAGGAGGCTTCAGATGGTGCAGTTGTGTTCGATCGAACAGGCAGTGGACGAGGTGCTTGCACGCCTGCCGGCGCATATCCACATGGGCTTGCCGCTGGGGCTGGGCAAGCCCAATCACTTCGTCAACGCGCTGTACCGGCGTATCAAAGACCTGCCCGAGCGAAACCTGACGATCTACACCGCGCTGTGCCTTGGCCGTCCGAACCTGGGCGATGGTTTGCAGAAGCGCTTCATCGAACCCTTCGTCGAACGCGTATTCGGTGACTATCCGGAATTCGAATTCCTCGCCGACCTGCAGCGTGACAGCCTGCCCGCCAACATCCGTATCGAACAGTTTTTCATGCAGCCCGGCAGCCTGCTCAACAGCGCGCCGGCCCAGCAGGATTACGTCAGCAGCAACTACAGCCACGCCGCCCGCGATATCAACGCCGCCGGTCTCAATCTGGTGGCGCAGTTGCTCGCCAGCAGCAGCGAACATCCTGACCGCCTGAGCCTGAGCTGCAACCCGGACATCACCCTCGACCTGCTGCCGATGATCGCCAAGCGCCGCGAGGCGGGGGAGACCATTCTGCTGCTCGGCCAGGTGCACACCGATCTGCCGTACATGCCCGGCGATGCCGAAGTCGATATCGACACGTTCGACCTGCTGATCGACGCGAAAGACAGCAGCACGCTGTTTTCCACGCCGAACATGCCGGTGGGCTTTCAGGATCACTTCATCGGTCTGCACGCCAGCACCCTGGTGCGTGACGGCGGCACCTTGCAGATCGGTATCGGCTCGATGGGCGATGCGCTGACCGCCGCACTGCTGGCGCGGCAAGCGGACAACGCCGGTTATCAGGCCGTGCTCAACGATCTCAACCTCAGCCAGTGGGCGCAGTTGATCGAACGCGAGGGCGGGACCGCGCCGTTCGCCAAAGGTCTGTATGGCTGCAGTGAAATGTTCGTCAATGGTCTGTTGGTGCTGGCCGACGCCGGGATCATTCGGCGCAAGGTTTACCCCGACGTGCAGACGCAGGAGCAGGCCAACGCCGGCACCCTCGATGAAGCGGCGCAACCCGATGGCATCTCGGTGCACGGCGGCTTCTTCCTCGGCCCGCGCAGTTTCTACGAGCGCCTGCGTGAGTTACCGCTGAGCAAACGCCTCGAATTCAACATGACCCGCATCAGCTACATCAACGAGTTGTACGGGCAGGAGGAGTTGAAGCGTTTGCAGCGAACCGATGCGCGGTTCATCAACACCGTGTTCAACATGACGCTGATGGGCGCGGGGGTGGCCGATCAACTGCAAGACGGGCGGGTGCTCAGTGGCGTCGGCGGGCAGTACAACTTCGTTGCTCAGGGCCATGCGCTGCACGATGCACGCTCGATTCTGATTCTGCGCAGCTGGCGCGAATCCGGCGGCGAGGTCAGTTCGAATATCGTCTGGGAATACGGCCACTGCACGATTCCACGGCACCTGCGGGACATCGTGGTCACCGAATACGGCATCGCCGATCTGCGCGGAAAGTCCGATGCGGTGGTGATTGAGGCGCTGCTGAACATCAGCGATTCACGCTTCCAGCCGGGGCTGATCGAGCAGGCGCAAAAGGTCGGCAAACTGCCGAAGGATTTCCGCCTCGACCCACGTTTTGCCGAGAACACGCCACAACGCTTGCAGGCGATTGCCGCCCGCCATCCGAACCTGTTTCCGGAGTATCCGCTGGGCTGTGATTTCACCGTGATCGAACGCGATTTGTTGCGCGCGCTGAACTGGCTGAAGAGCAAGTTCAAGCTGACCGAGATTCTTGAGTTGGGCAAGGCGGCGCTGGATGCACCGGAGGCTGCGTTGTATCCCGAGCATTTGCAGCGAATGCAGCTCACGAACCCGGAGGGTTTGAAGGAAGACCTGTTCCAGCGGCTGTTGCTGACAGGCTTAAAGGCTACTCAGCCATAACGACCGACACATAACCTGTGGGAGCTGGCTTGCCAGCGATGAGGTCCTTTCAGCCAACATTGATGTTGGTAGATACACCGCCATCGCTGGCAAGCCAGCTCCCACAGGTATTGCGGTGTGCTTGCGGCTTCAGCCGTTACTCGATGAAGGTGACGACGCCATCCTTCAGCGATTTCACGCGAGCCAGCGATTCCACGCGATAACCCTGCGAATCCAGTTCGGCGCGGCCGCCCTGGAACGATTTCTCGATCACGATGCCCAGACCGGCCACGGTGGCGCCGGCCTGTTTGATGATCGAGATCAGCGCCTGCGAGGCCTTACCGTTGGCCAGGAAGTCGTCGATGATCAGCACGCGGTCGCTGCTGGTCAGGTGGCGCGGGGAGATGGCCACGGTGCTTTCGGTCTTCTTGGTGAACGAGTAAACGGTCGCCGACAGCAGGTTTTCGGTCAGGGTCAGCGACTGTTGCTTACGGGCGAAGATCACTGGCACGCCGAGGTTCAGCCCGGTCATGATTGCCGGGGCGATGCCCGAGGCTTCGATGGTGACGATCTTGGTGATCCCCGAATCCTTGAACAGCGTGGCGAATTCGTCGCCGATCAGCTTCATCAGGGCCGGGTCGATCTGGTGGTTCAGGAAGGCGTCGACCTTCAGGACCTGGTCGGAAAGCACGATGCCTTGTTCGCGGATTTTCTGCTGCAATGCTTCCATGAAGCTGTCCTCGTTCAGCGCTTGTGCGCCCTAAGCTTTAAAAAGTGGTCAATTCTAGCGCTTTAACATCGCGCGTATATCAGCCAATGCGCTGTTGCCGCGCACGGCTTTGACTTCGATCGGTGTGTCGTCGTTGCCTTCCCACGCCAAATCGTCCGGCGGCAGCTCATCAAGGAAGCGGCTGGGCGCGCAATCGATGATCTCGCCGTACTGTTTGCGTTTTGCAGCGAAGGTGAAGGCCAGGGTCTGCCGCGCGCGGGTGATGCCCACGTAGGCCAGGCGGCGTTCCTCTTCGATGGTGTCGGCTTCGATACTTGAGCGGTGCGGGAGAATTTCCTCTTCCATGCCCATGATGAACACGTAAGGGAATTCCAAACCCTTGGACGCATGCAGGGTCATCATCTGCACGCCTTCGGCGCCGTCCTCTTCTTCCTGCTGACGCTCGAGCATGTCGCGCAGCACCAGTTTGCCGATGGCGTCTTCGACGGTCATCTCGCCGTCTTCGTCTTTTTCCAGGGTGTTCTTCAAGGCTTCGATGAGGAACCAGACGTTGCTCATCCGGTAGTCCGCGGCCTTGTCGCTGGAGCTGTTGGTGCGTAGCCAGTTCTCGTAGTCGATGTCCATGACCATGCTGCGCAGTGCCGAGATCGGGTCTTCGCCGGCGCACTGCTCGCGGACCTTGTCCATGAAACGCTTGAAGCGCGCCAGACGGTCGGTGAAGCGGCTGTCCAGATGTTCGCCGAGGCCGATTTCGTCGGTGGCGGCGTACATCGAGATTTTGCGCTCGGTGGCGTAGTTGCCGAGTTTTTCCAGAGTCGTCGAGCCGATTTCCCGGCGCGGCACGTTGATCACCCGCAGGAAGGCGTTGTCGTCGTCCGGGTTTACGATCAGGCGGAAGTAGGCCATCAGGTCCTTCACTTCCTGGCGGCCGAAGAAGCTGTTGCCGCCGCTCAGGCGGTACGGCACCTGGTGGTGCTGCAGCTTCAGTTCGATCAACTTGGCCTGATAGTTACCGCGATAGAGAATCGCGAAATCGCTGTAGGGGCGGTCGGTGCGCAAGTGCAGACTGAGGATTTCCATGGCCACGCGCTCGGCTTCGGCGTCCTCGTTGCGGCAGCGGATCACGCGGATCTCGTCCCCGTGGCCCATCTCACTCCACAGCTGCTTTTCGAATTCGTGCGGGTTGTTCGAAATCAGCACGTTGGCGCAGCGCAGGATGCGGCTGGTAGAGCGGTAGTTCTGCTCCAG
Source organism: Pseudomonas sp. Eth.TT006 (assembly GCF_054456575.1). Classification (NCBI taxonomy): domain Bacteria; kingdom Pseudomonadati; phylum Pseudomonadota; class Gammaproteobacteria; order Pseudomonadales; family Pseudomonadaceae; genus Pseudomonas; species Pseudomonas sp. Eth.TT006. The sequence goes on from NZ_JBTJEN010000001.1 coordinate 351,095, forward strand.
CATCACCACTTTCAACGACGGATAGTCGTCCTTGAGCAGCATCAGGTTTTCCGGGCGCGCGCCGCGCCAGGCGTAGATCGACTGGTCGTCATCGCCGACCACAGTGAACTGGTTGCGCTTGCCGATCAGCATTTTCACCAGCAGGTACTGGCTGGCGTTGGTGTCCTGGTATTCGTCGACCAGCAGGTAACGCACCTTGTTCTGCCACTTTTCGAGAATGTCGGCGTGCTCTTCGAAGAGCTTGACCGGCAGCAGGATCAGGTCGTCGAAGTCCACCGCGTTGAACGCCTTGAGCGTGCGCTGGTAGTGGGTGTAGACGATGGCGGCGGTCTGTTCCTTGGGATTGCGCGCGTTCTCCAGTGCCTGCGGCGGCAGGATCAGGTCGTTTTTCCAGGCGCCGATCATGTTCTTGATCTCGTCGACACCGTCGTCGCCCGCGTATTCCTTCTGCATGATGTCGGTCATCAGCGCCTTGACGTCGGTCTCGTCAAAGATCGAGAAACCGGGCTTGTAGCCCAGCCGCACGTGCTCCTTGCGGATGATGTTCAGACCGAGGTTGTGGAAGGTGCAGACCGTCAGGCCGCGCCCTTCGCCGGCGCGCAGCAGGGTGCCGACCCGCTCCTTCATCTCGCGCGCGGCCTTGTTGGTAAAGGTCATGGCGACGATGTACTGGGCGCGGATGCCGCAGTTCTGGATCAGGTGCGCGATCTTGCGGGTGATCACGCTGGTCTTGCCGGAGCCAGCGCCGGCGAGCACCAATAGAGGGCCGCCGACGTAGTTCACGGCTTCTTGCTGCCGGGGATTGAGTCGGGACATACGAAAATTCGGGAGTCGTTGACGAAATGGGCCGGCATTTTAACAGGCTCAGCGAATTGTGCTGCTCTGTCCGACTTGTGACGCACCACGCGATTCAAATTTGCCGGTTTTGTTACTTTCGCGGAGGATGTACGGTGATTTTGCGGCTAATGTTCTCATTCGCGACACAAAATAACGTTCTGATAACCGTTGTCATTGAACATCGCGACGGCATAATGCCCCGCCCACATCTTTGCAGAGTCTAGGGAGCTAGCTTGTCTACGCCTGTCGAACCCTTGCGTTTGCTGCTACTGGCCGAAGCGCCAGCGTGGACAGCGTTATTGCGCGAGTGTCTGGCTCCGCTGGGGAGCACGGTGGTGCTGATCAGCGCACCGAGCTGGGAGTCGGTCAGCAGTCTGTTCGAAGACAATCGCCATGCGGTGTTGTTGACCGTCCCCGCGTTGCAGCCGGCCCCGGGCCGTTGCAGCTTGCCGACAGTGCTGTTGCTGGAGCACGAACCGATCACTGCACCGGTTGGCGTCAGCGACTGGCTGGCGTTCGACGCTCTCGACGCCGGCATGCTGCGCCGTTGCCTGCGCCATGTGCGTGAGCGCGGCGTGCTGGAAAACACCCTGCAACGCCTCGCCGAACAGGATCCGCTGACCGGTATCGCCAATCGCCAGGGGTTCCAGACTTTGCTCGCGGCGCGCCTGGCGGAAGGCGACGGCCGCGGCCTGGCGCTCGGCCATCTTGATCTCGACAATTTCCGCCACGCCAATGATGCCCTGGGGCATCAGGCGGGCGACCGGCTGATCCTGCAAGTCGTCGCCCGACTGAAAAGCCAACTGGAGGCCGGTGATCAACTGGCCCGCCTGGGCAGCGATGAATTTGCCCTGCTGATTGACACCCGCCGTGCGCCGCAACGCGCCGAGTGGATGGCTGAACGCATTACCGAGGCGCTGTCCGAACCGTACTGGGTCGATGGCGAAAGCCTGTTGATCGGCTCCAGCCTCGGCATCGCCCATGCCCGCGCCCAGGGTGGCGCCGACCCGCTGATGTGGCACGCGCACATCGCCATGCAGCAGGCCAAGAGCACCCAGGGCTGCACCTTTCATATCTTCAATGAACGCATCAACCGCAACGCGCGGAGCATGGCTGATCTCGAAAGCGAGCTGCGCCGGGCCTTGCGCCGCGATGAGCTGGAACTGCATTACCAGCCACGGCTGAATCTTGAGGACGGCCAGATCGTCGGCCTCGAAGCCCTGGTGCGCTGGCGTCATGGTGAACGTGGTTTGCTGCCACCGAGCGAGTTTGTACCGCTGGCCGAGCAGAGTGGTTTGATCGTGCCGCTGGGTTACTGGGTGATTTCCCGGGCCCTGCGTGACATGCAGGCCTTGCGCGAACGTGGGCTGCCGGCGCTGCACATGGCGATCAACCTGTCGTTCCGTCAGTTTCAGGACAGTCAGTTGTTGCCGACCCTGAGCCGCTTGATCGCCGAGCGTGGCGTTGAAGCGCAATGGCTGGAATTCGAACTGACTGAAACCGCAGTGATGCGCCGCAGCGATCTGGTCAAACAGACCATGGACGCCCTCGGCCGCCTCGGGGTGCGCTTCTCCTTGGACGACTTCGGTACTGGCTTCTCGTCGTTCGTGCACCTCAACAGCCTGCCGATCACTTTGTTGAAGATCGACAAGAGCTTCGTGGGTGGCATGGAACAGCGCGAGGAAAACCGCAAACTGGTGCACGCGATGATCAACCTCGCGCACAACTTGCATCTGGAAGTGGTGGCGGAAGGGGTCGAGACGCCGGAGCAACTGGAGTTGTTGCGCGGGTTTGGCTGCGATCAGGTGCAGGGCTATCTGATCAGCCGACCGTTGCCGTTGGCGGAGTTGGTGGAGTACCTGACATTCGGTGCCAGCCAGCAAACTGTGCTTGAGGTCATTTAAAAGATCGCAGCCTGCGGCAGCTCCTACATTGGAATGCGTTCCCCTGTAGGAGCTGCCGCAGGCTGCGATCTTTTGCTTTTAATCCGCGCGTACGGCCTCGAACCCTTGCGAAACCGGCTCCTGGCGAATCATCCGCTTCATCTTCCACTCAAACGCCAGCGTCAGACTCACCGCCGCGCACGCCAGGCCCAGCGCCAGCCCCCACCACACGCCGGTCGGGCCCCAATCGAGATGGAACGCCATCCACCACGCCGCCGGGGCGCCGATCAGCCAATAGCAACCGAGGCCGACCAGGAACGTGGTCTTCGCATCCTTGAGTCCGCGAATGCAGCCCATGGCGATGGTCTGGGTACCGTCGAACAGCTCGAACCACGCTGCCACTGCCAGCAGACTCACGGCCAGTCGAATCACCTCGGCAAACGCCGGATCCTGCTGATCGAGGAACAACCCGACCAGCTGATTCGGCAACAGCCAGAACACCATGGCGAAACCGAGCATCACCACCGCGCCAAAGACGATCCCGACCCGCCCGGACATCCGCGCATCGCTCAGTTGCCCGGCGCCGTAATGCTGGCCGACGCGCATGGTGATCGCATAGGACATGCCCGCCGGCACCATGAACGCCACCGAAACGATCTGCAGGGCGATCTGGTGGGCGCCCAGTTGCGTGCTGCCCATGGTGCCCATGCACAGCGCGGCGAAGGCGAACAACCCGACTTCCACGGCGTAGGTGCCGCCGATGGGCAGGCCGAGACGCCACAGCTCCTTGAGGTATTGGCGATTCGGCCGCGACAGGCCGGAACGCAGCGGGTAAGCGTCGTAGGCCGGACGCCGACGAATGTGCCAGGCGAGGGCCAGCGCCATGCAGTTGGCGACAATCGCGGTGACCAGGCCAATGCCGGTCAGCCCGAGTTTCGGCAGGCCGAACATGCCGGTGATCAGTGCGTAGTTGAGCAGGAAGTTGGCCACGGTGCCGCCGAGGCTGATGACCATCACCGGGGTTGCCCGGCCGATCGCACTGGTGAAGCCGCGCAGGGCCATGAAGCTCAGGTAGCCGGGCAGGGCGAAGGGCAGGGCGATCAAAAATTGCCCGGCGGCGTTGACGTTGGTTGCGGTCTGGCCGAACAGCAGCAACACCGGTTTCAGATTCCACAACAGCAGCCCGGCGCCCAGCGCCATCAGCCACGCCAGCCACAGCCCGGCCTGGGTCAGGCGCGCCGCGCCGATGATGTCTCCAGCGCCCTGGCGGATCGCCACCAGCGTGCCGACCGCCGCGATCACGCCGATGCAGAAGATCGACACGAACGAATAACTCGCTGCGCCCAATCCGCCGCCGGCCAGCGCTTCAGGGCTCAAGCGCGCCATCATCAAGGTGTCGGTCAGCACCATCAACATGTGCGCCAACTGCGAGGCAATCAACGGCCCGGCCAGCCGCAGGATGGCCCAGAGTTCGGTACGCACAGGTTGCTGCATGGTCATCACCACTCATTCAAAGAGGGAACAGGGAGCCGACGATTCTCGGCGCTTAGCCGATCCGGCACAAAGGGATAAAAAGGATGAGTGGCATGAGTCAAACTCATCCTGCGCAGATTCTGCTAAGTTGGCTGCATCCCGTTATAGGAGCTTTGCGAATGTCTCGTCGTCTGCCTCCCTTGTATGCCCTGCGCGCATTCGAAGCGGCGGCGCGGCACAGTTCGTTCACCCGCGCCGCCGAGGAGTTGTCGATCACCCAGAGTGCGGTGAGCCGGCACATCCGTACGCTTGAAGAGCATTTCGCCTGCAAGCTGTTCCACCGCAGCGGCCGCAATCTGCAACTCACCGAATCGGCGCGCATGCTGCTGCCGGGCATTCGGGACGGCTTCGCCGCTCTGGAACGCGCCTGCAACACCTTGCGCGCCGAGGACGACATTCTGCGCATGAAAGCCCCGTCGACCCTGACCATGCGCTGGTTGCTGGCGCGGCTCAGCCGCTTCCGGCATCTGCAGCCGGGCAACGAGGTGCAACTGACCAGTGCGTGGATGGATGTCGACTCGGTGGACTTCAACAACGAACCCTTCGACTGCGCGGTGTTGCTCAGTGACGGGCACTTCCCGCCAGACTGGGAGGCCAGCCTGCTGTTTGCCGAAGAACTGATTCCCGTCGGTGCGCCGAATCTGCTCAACGATCAGCCCTGGGATCTGGCGCGGCTGGCGTCCACCGAGTTGCTGCACCCGACCCCGGATCGCCGCGACTGGCGCAGCTGGCTGGAGCACATGGGCCTCTCCGAGCAGGTGTCGCTCAAGGGTGGGCAGGTATTCGGTACCCTGGAACTGGGGATGATTGCCGCGGCGCGGGGTTACGGTGTGTCCATGGGCGATCTGCTGATGGTGGCCGAGGATGTGGCGCAAGGGCGCTTGAGTCTGCCGTGGCCGACGGCTGTCGCCAGCGGGTTGAATTACTACCTGGTGTGGCCGAAAACCCGGCCGGGAGGTGAACGTTTGCGCCGTCTCAGCGACTTCCTCCAGGGCGAGGTGCGGGCCATGGCGCTGCCGGCGGTTACGCGCTTGAGCTGAAACGTTCGAGCCGCCACAATGGCGGCCTCACGCCATACCCCTGTTGCCTGCTCAAGTATTCGCGTTTACCGCCGACTATGAGCAAGTGGGACCGTCGTGCCGGTCGCCATGCTTACACCCCCATTATTAGAATTTTCCGAGCAAGTGCTGCGATCAAGGAGGATCCGGTGGCTCGGCCAGGAGCTGTCCATGTCTCAACCTCGCGCCCGGATCGCCTCACAGCTGGGCCTCGCGCTCGCTGTGATACTGGCGATTGTCATCAGTGGCAGTACGGTGTTCGCCCTGCGTTCGCTGGATACCGCCAACCTCGCCACCCGTGAAGAGCATCTGGCCAGTGAGGCGCGGCTGCTGGCCGACCAGCTGAGCACCTTTCACGGCACGCTGCGTGAAAGCACCCAGCGCCTGAGCGGGTTGTTCGAGAAGCGCTTCAGCGCTGGTCTGAGCATTCATCCGGACCAGCCGGTGACCGTCGCCGGCACCCAGACCCCAGGCCTGCACCTGGGTAGCGAAGTGTTGAACAACAACTTCAAGGAAGTCGACGAGTTCAAGCAGATGACCGCCGGCGTCGCCACGCTGTTCGTGCGCAGCGGCGAAGACTTCGTGCGTGTCAGCACCTCGCTGACCAAACAGGACGGTACACGCGCCATCGGCACCTTGCTCGATCATGCACACCCGGCTTACGCGAAGTTGATGGCGGGGCAGGGTTACGTGGGCCGTGCGCTGTTGTTCGACCGTTCCTACATGACCCAATACACCCCGGTGCGCGACAGCAGCGGCAAGGTGATTGCGGTGTTGTTCGTCGGCTTCGACTACACCGATGCGCAGAACGCCCAGTTTGCCAACCTCAAGCGTTTCCGCATCGGTCAGAGCGGCTCGCTGGCGTTGCTGGATGAGCAAAACAAATGGCTGGTCGCGCCGGCTGGGGTGCAGGCGCTGGATCAGGCTGTTCCGGTGATCAAAGGCCTCGCTGCGAAACCCGGCAAGGGTGAGTTCTGGAGCGACACCTCCGAAGATTTCTACAGCATCGCCGTGCCGTTTGATGGCGGGCCATGGTCGGTAGTGGCGAGCATGCCGAAAGCCGAGATCCGCGCGGTGACCTGGAGCGTCGGCACGCAACTGGCGATCGGCAGTCTGCTGGCGATGCTGCTGGCTGTCGGTTCGGTGGTGTGGTTGCTGCGCAGCAAACTCGCCCCGCTGAGTGACCTGGTGCGCCAGGCCGAAGCCTTGGGCGCCGGTGATCTGAGCGTGCGTCTGAACGTGTCGAGCAACGACGAAATCGGCCAGTTGTCCCGCGCGTTCAACCAGATGAGCCAGGCGCTGTCGACCATGGTTGAGCACATCCGTAGCGCCTCGGAACAGGTCAACAGCCGTGCTCAGGCGCTGTCCGGTCTGTCCGGTGGCGCGTACGAAGGCATGGAGCAGCAGTCCGGTGAAATCACCAGCATGGCCGGTGCCGTGGAAGAGTTCAGCGCCACTTCGCTGAACATCGCCGACAACATGGGCAACACCCAGCGTCTGGCCCAGGAAAACGCGCAGCAGACCCAGATCGGGCGTAGCTCGATGGAAGAAGCGTCGTCCTCGCTGGAGCAAATCGCCGGCGCGCTGAACACCACCGCCACCGTGATCAACACCCTCGGCCAGCGCTCCCAGGAAATCGGCGGCATTGTCAGCGTGATCACCTCGATTGCCGAACAGACCAACCTGCTGGCGCTCAACGCGGCCATCGAAGCGGCGCGTGCCGGTGAGCAGGGACGTGGCTTCGCCGTAGTGGCCGATGAAGTGCGCAGCCTGGCGTCGCGCACCCGTCAGGCGACGGACGAGATTTCCAGCATGATCCACAGCATTCAGCAGGAAACCGGGAACGCCATCAGCACCATGGAACAGGGCAATGTGCTGATGCAGGAAGGCCTGTCGCGCAACGCCAATGTCGCTTCGGCGCTGGCGCGGATCGACGAGCAGAGCCGGTCGGCGGGCGAACAGTTTGCCGCGATCACCACCGCGACTCAGGAGCAGAGCAGCACTGCGACGTTGCTCAGCAGCAACCTGCAGAGCATTGCCCTGGCCAACAGTGAGCAGCGGGAGGTGGTGTCGAACCTGGCGGTTACCGCCAAGGAGCTGGAGAAACTGGCGGCGGATTTGCGTTCCGAGGTTGACCGCTTCCGTTGAAGCCCCTTGCAGGCGCTGTCGAGTGCAACGAGGCTGCGATCCTTTGATTCTGGAAAGCAAGATCAAAAGATCGCAGCGTGCCGCAGCTCCTACAGGTATTACGCGGTAGGGAATAACCGAAGGGTGTCAGTTACATTTGGCACTGCTGGACACTTCCTTGCTCGCCAGTTTCAACTGCCTGGCCAGTTCGACCGCATTGGTGCTCGCGTAAACCCGACCACCGGTGTTTTTCGCAATGCACTGCGAAGGTCCGCCAGCGCCGATACTCACTACGTTGACCCGCAACCGCGGTTGCTCCTGGGCAATGCGCCGGGACACCGCGCAGACATCTTTCTGGCAACCATCCTCGCCGTCGATGAACATCACGATGACCGCGTCATTGTTGCGCCCGTCCACAGTGCTCGCCGCCTTGGCCAGGCTGTCGGCCAAGGGCGTGCCATCGTTGGGCACCAGGCCGCGGATTCCGTTGATCAGGCGTGGCCGGTCACCGAACTTGAACACGCCTTGGTCAGGCGTGCTCTCGCACCCGGCGAAGGTAATCAGACGCGTATCGATTTTCGGGTCCAGCGCGTTGATCATCCCGGCCAGCGAATCCTGAGCAACGTTCATGCGGCTCGGTTTCTCGAAGATTTTCAGGGTGCGGCTGGGGTCCAGGTACCTGTTCAGATCGTTGCCAAAAAACCAGTCTTCATCGGCTTTCACCGCTTTGATGTTGAGGTCCATCGACCCTGAGGTATCGAGTACCACGACGAATTGCGGAACCTTCACATCCGGTGCGTTTTTACGGCAGGCGAAGTTGTCCAGTGTCGGTGGCGGGGCAACGACCACCGGTTTGGGCGGCGGCACCGGTTTGGGTTCCGGAACGGGTACAGGCTCTGGTTCGGGAACAGGTTCCGGCTCCACGACCGGTTCGGGCAACGGCTCGACCGGTTGCTCCACGGGCGCCACGACCGATGCGGCCGGCACCACCGGGACGACGGCAGGCTCACGGTGCAGAAACCACCACAGCCACAGTGCCAGCAGCAGTAACAGCAGCGCCAGCAAAGCTGCGGCAATCCACCAGCCACGGCGCGAAGGCGGTACCACCGGGGCCAATGGCGCGGGTGGAATCACTGGCGGCACGATCGGTCGCGGTGGTCGCTGGTTCCAGCGCACCACCAGCGGCTCGCCGTTGAGGCTGTAGAGCTTGTCCAGCTCCGGGCTGCCGAGCAGGCTGCGCAACTCATCCGCCGGGCCGGACTGCCCGCGTTTTTGCAATTCGTCCGCCAGTTGTTCAAGGGCGGTCTGGCGCACTTCGTAGGTTTGCAGCAGGCGTCGCTGCGCGTCCTCGTTGAGCTCGGCATAAGGTGTGGGCTGGCCACCCAGTTCGGTCCACCACTCCAGCACCTCGCCGCTGCCCATCCGGGGGATGGCGAACAGGCTCGCGGTGGTGGGTGGAAAGTGTTTCTGAATGAGGGCGACTTTGGCCTGCAGCGCACTCATCCCCTCCGGTGTGGCGTGCGCATCCCTGATGACCCGCTGCATGACGACGATTCCTGAAAAAGCTGCAGGCCTGCGACGGCAGGCCTGCGGGGTGAACAGTTACTCTTCGTAACCGAGACTGAACTGCAACTGATTGACCTTCTTCTGCAGCGTTTTGAGCTGCTCCTGCTTGGCCGCCAGCGTCGCCGGTGAGGCTTTGGCGGTCGGCGCAGCCTGCGAAGCCTTGAGCTGCTGCTCCAGATCGGCAATCTGCTTTTGCACCTGGCCTTCATTGCCGCGTCGGCCCTTGAGCGAGGTCAGCAACTTGCCCAGCGACTGGTTCAGTTCAGCCTGGGATTTCTGCTGGCTGGCCAGATCGGTCCGGGTGCTCAGTTGCTGGGCCTGAATGTTCTCGTAGACCTGACGGAACATCGCGTTTTGCTGGCGAGACTCTTCCAGCGCCTGCTCCTTTTGCTTGACCTGATCGCTGTAGCCACCGGAGTAGTCACAGTTCATCTTGGTCAGCATGCTGCTGTCGCGATTGGTTGCATCGCATTCGCCCGGTCGGGTGGCGCAACCGCTCAGCGCCAGGATGGCGGTGAGCACCGCCAGCTGTTTTAGCGTCATGTGCTTAGCCCAGAGTGATTGCGGAGCGCTGGCTGTAGAGACCGTCCACTTCCTTCTGCAGGGCCGCGACTTTCTCGTTCATTTTCAGGATGTTCATGTCGACCTGCTTCATTTCGGCACTGGAACCCTGAGCACGTTCGGCGTCGGCCACTTTGGTGTACTCGGTGACCTTGGTGCGCATGTTGCCGAGGTCTTTGCGCAGGCGCGCGATGTTCTGGTCGATTTCGGCGATTTGCGCCTGGGCCTTGGTCTTGTCGACTTTCTTGCTGGCGATGTCTTTCTTGATCTGGGCGATGCGCGCCTGATCGTCGTTGATCACTTGTTGCGCCGTCGCGGTACGGGCGACCACGTTTTGCGTGTCTTGCTCGACATCGCTGTTCATCTTCGCCAGACGGGTCGTGGTGTCAGCGTATTCGCTGCGGCGCTGATCCAGATAGTAGTTGGCACCCATGGCCACGCCACACGCGGTGATCCCGGCGGCGATGGCGCAGACCGCCTTGTTGCTGCTGTTGGACAGCGCGCAGCCGAGAATGCCGACACCGGCACCGACCGCACAGGCCTGATAACCGGATTTGCTGAAGAACTGCGCGTCATTGCCCTGGGTCAGGCGTGGGTCAGCACCCTCGCTGCCGCCGAGCATCGAGCTGCCGGTGTTGGCGCAACCGGTCAGCAGCAGGCTGCCGGTGACAACGAAAGCGATTTGTAGCTTGAAGCGAGTCCAGAGGCTGCGCGACATGGTGAAGCTCCTTGATGACAGTGTTGTAGTGCGTTGTTATGGGGTGACGGTTTTGCAGCTGCCGAGCCAGGCATCGGTGTCGATCTTCTGCTTTTGCAGAAAGGCCTTCTGATTCGCCCAGTGCGTGCGCAAATAAGGTTTGAGGTCTTGCAGCTGTTTGTTGCGGGTGATGATTTCTTCCATCACCGGAACCTGTGCTTCAAGCAGCGGCTGGCCATACAACGTCGCCGATTCAACCAGGCTGCTGGCGTAATAACGGCTGAGTTTGTGCAGGCGGTCCTTCTGCTCGTCGAGCTTGCCTTTGCGCATGTCGCAACTGGCGTCCTTGTCGGCGGACTCGCAGTTGAGCTTGTAGTTCTTCTGCAGGAAATCCACGTACTGGCCGTCATCAAGCATCTTGGTGCAGAGGAACGCACCGAGGTTGAGGCTGGCGCGAATCGCCTGGTCGCGGGTTTCTTCCTGCTGCTGATTACTCGCGCGCAACTGGTTTTCCAGGGCCTGGAGTTGTTCCTTCAGCGCCTTGTCTTCGACGCCCGAGGCCAGCGTACTCAGGGATTGCACCGTGCCTTTATCCGCCGATGCGGTTTCCTTGCTACCGGTGCCGAGCTTTTTCCAGCTGCTTTCGATACTGGCGACGCGCTCACGCGAGGTCAGGGTTGGCGACACCATGACCAGGCGCAGGCCGGTGGTCTTGTTTTTCACCTGGCCGTCGGCGTTGTAGTACGGCTCTTCCTTGCGCAGCGCGGTGCGCAGGTCGGCCTGAGCGGTCAGATAGTTGCCGCCGCGCACCACGTAGCCGCCTGCCTGGCCGTGCTGGCGGTCGAGTTTGTTCAGGCGAAACGGTTCGAACATCATTTCGTCAACGTTGCCGAGCATGTCGTGCAGGCCCAAAGGGTTGGGCTTCTGCAGGCCGGTCAATTGCAGTTTGCCGTTGGACGATTGCGCCCCGGCGAACCACTCGTAAGCGTTGATGCCATCCGGCATCGGATAGCGCGTGTCGCGAAACTCCGCGGCGCTGACTTCCAGCCCGCCCCGTGCGGCGAACTCCCACTCGACTTCTGTCGGCAAGCGCAGGAAGCCCAGGGCGCCGTCTTCTTTTGGCAGCTTGTCGGCGGCGTTCTTGCGCAGCCACAGGTTATATTTGTCGGCGGCATCGATCGCTTGCACCCAGCTCACGGCGACCTGCGGCAAGCGCATTTTGGTCGCGGCGGTGGGGCAGGTTTCTTCGGTCAGCGCGGCGTATTGCAGCTGACTCATTTCGTACTTGGCCATCAGGTAATAACGGGATTTATCGCTCTTGCCGCCGGTAAAGCTGCCGGCGATGAAGGTCGGTCGTGTCTGCTCGACATAACCGTATTCCGCGCCGTCCTGGCCGATGTTGATCGGGTAGTCATCCAGCGGTCCGGCGACCGGGATGAACACCTTGCGAAACACCATCGAGCCTTCGCATGGCATCGGCAGGACCACGTCGCTGGCCTCGGGCATCGGGTTGTAATACTTCTCTTCCCAGCCCGCCGCCGAGGCGTCGAGCAGATAACCCAGGCTCAGGGACAACAGCCAGCCAAAACGTTTATAGCTCACGCAGACTCTCCGCAGGTTGGATGGTGATGGCACGCACGGCGCCGATCATGGCGACCAGTGCAGCGACCAGAAAGGTCAGGAGCAGGGCGGCGAGGCCGTGCCAGAAAGTGATGTGGCAGACGAAGGTGCCAGTGGCCTGGCTGCTGCCGAGCAGGTAGTCGAACAAATGGCTGCCAACGGCGTAAAACCCCAGACCACCGAGATAGCCGGCCAGGCTCAGCAGCAGCGCCTGGGTCACCACGAAGCCGCCGACCGCCGCGCGGTTGAAACCCAGCAAACGCAGAACCGCCAGGCTTTTGCGCTTGCGATCGATGTTGGCCAGAAACGCCCCGACCATCGATGCCACGCAGCCGATCAGCGCTGCCAGAGCAATCACGCCGAAGATCAAGCCGAGTACATGGTTGATGGCTTTGACATTGTCGATGTCGGCCAGGCGGCTTGAGGTCTCGATGTGCTGTTCATTGAGCCAGCGTTCAAGCGGCGCGACCTGATCGATGTCACGCGCGTATACGCGAGCGCGGGCATACACCGGTTGCAGCTGGCCCTGTGGCTTGCCGGTGGAGATACCGAACGCGGCAATCTGATAGCCATCGCGAAAGCGTTCGAGATCCAGCAGCAGCGGCGGTGCGACAAACCCGGCGGCGCGGCCGAAGCGTGCGCCATCCAGCACAGCGAGAACGGTCAGGGTGATTTCACCGCGCTCGTTGACGCCGTCCAGTCGGCGCAGCACGCGCAGCTGCACCCGGTCGCCCGCCTGGGCCTGCAAGCGTTGTGCGGCGCGCGCGCTAAGGATCACTTGATTGCCGAGCGGATTGAGCTGCGGCAGGTTCAGTTGCGGGTCGCCAGGTTCGGTGGCGATGATTTCCGCACCTTCGACAAATCGCTGCATACCCGTCAGCAAGTCGGCCTGGGTGTTGAGCGAGCGGGTCTGGCCAAGGGCAAACCCGGTTTCCGGGCGTTGGCGCAGGCGTTCGATCCAGGCGCTGTCGTAGTTGCCGTTGCTGAGCATCTTCACTTCAAGATTGCGCGGGTCGCGCAGCAATTCATCCTGCAACTGGCTGACCACGCCGTGCTTGAGCCCGAACAACAGCAGCAACGGTGCGATCACCGCCACCAGCGAGGCGGCGATGCACAGCGACACCTTGCGGTCGTGCCAGAGGTCTTGCAGGGCCAGCGTGGTCAGCAGGCACACGCGCTCAGTCCATCGGTTCAAACAGTGTCTCTCCCTGACGGCTGATGGCGCCGAGCCGTGGCAAGCCGAAATCCCTGAGCAAGGTCCAGTCATGGGAGACCACCAGGGCGCTCAGGTTCATGCTCGACACCAGACTCAGCAATAACTCGAACAAACGTCGCGCGCTGTGCGGATCGAGGGCGGCCGTCGGCTCGTCGGCCAGCAGCAGCAGCGGTTCATGGGCAATCGCCCGCACGCAGGCAACCCGTTGGCGCTCGCCGATCGACAAGGCCTGCGGTTTTTTATCCAGCAAGCCTTGCAGGCGCAGCACCTCGACCGCGTGATCGACGTGAGCGCTCGCCGCTGGCATCCCCAGCAAGCGACGCGGCAGGCTGATGTTGTTGCGCACACTCAGAAACGGCAACAAGCCGCCACTTTGCAAAATGAAGCCCAGATCCCGCGAACGCACGGCCGCCAGTCCAGGCTGGTCATCGCTGGACAGCAATCGGGCAATGTCCTGTGCCGGTTGGGTAGCCGACGATGCTTTGCCCAAGCGAAAGCGTTCGAGCTCGACCGGTGCCAGCAACAGGCCGATGGCTTCGAGCAGCGTGCTTTTGCCGCTGCCGCTCTCGCCGGTGATGGCGAGGATTTCCCCGGCACCGACCTGCAAGTGCGGCAGACGCACATGATGCGCCAGTGCGCCTTCGCCACGGCGCACCAGCAGGTTTTTGATCTCGAGCATCAGCGTCTCGTCAGGGCATCATTTCCAGAGGCACGGGATAAACGTTGTCCCGTGCATCGCTGTCCTTGGCCAATGCCACCCAACGGTCGACGTCAGCGTTGTAACGCTGGTAGTGCCGCAGTTTGGTGTTGAGCGTACGGATGAATTTCTCTTGTGCCAGACCGTCCCAGCTCTTCCAGGTCTCTTCGTCGAGGTTCAGCACTTCGCTCTGGTAAGGCAGGTCTTCGAGGTACTCGCCGAGTACACCCATGTCCGCCAGTCTGGCGTTGCCGTTCTGTTTGAGCTGATTGGGATCGGCGCCCATGGTCGCGGCGACGGCGCGCAGGCGATCGAACATTTCCGTCGGCGAGATCAGGCCTTCGTTGGCTGCGTCGAGGATCTGCTTCATCACATCGCTCAAATCGCTGAGCTGGGATTTGGTCAGCAACACGCGCACATCGGTGGTCGGGATGTTCTGTTTGATCAGATCGCGGTCGGTAATCCACGCCTTGAACACTGGCGGAGCCTTGCTGTTGGTCTTCTCGCCCAGATACGCCAGTTGCATGGCGTGCCCGATCAGCGCGGCATCGTCGAGCATCTTCTTCTCGGCCGGATCCTGCTTGGCGTTCACCGCGCTGCCGATGGCGTCTTCGCCCATGTAGGCCGCTTTCACCTGCGAGGTGATGGCCGCGGCCAGGGTGTCGACCTTGTGTCCGAACTCCTGAATGTCACCGGCGTTCACCGGGTAGTACAGCGAAGTGTTGGTGCCCGGATAAGTCGACAGATTCTGGTACTGCGCTTCGGCCTTGGCGTGGTCTTTCATGCCCGCCGGGGTCTTCAGGTGCAGGGTATAAATCGCCACGCCCGGATTGGCCGCTTCAATACGCACCTGCGCAGCGCTCAAGCCGGTTTTCGACAGTTTGTCGTCGCCTTCGATGGCACCGGCATCGGTGATCAGCACCACGTAACGCGCGCCAAACTGGCTCCAGTCGACCTTGTCGATGCTGTGCATCACGCCAGCGTAGGCATCTTCGTCGAAGCTGCTGCTGGAGACCTTGGCCTGCTTGAGGTCGGCGACCTTGGCGAGGAAGTCTGCGCTGTCCTTCACCTTGGTCGGGTCGGCGTACATTTTGGTGGTGTATTCCAGTCCCGGCACCGCATCGGTGCTGGAACGGAAAGCGACCAGGCCGAACTTCACCTGCTTGCCGAGGTTTTGCGATTCGATCTGCTGATAGACCTTGCGAATCGCTTCGCGGGTGCGGTCGATGTACGGGTCCATGGAAATGGTCGAGTCGATGACGAATACCACCGCGGCACTGAATTCCTTCAGTTGGCTGGTGGCTTTTTCTTCAGCTTCCTTGCCGCCGGATGCGCCACCCGCGGCAGCAGCTGCGGTGTCCTTGGCCTCGGCTTTGCTGACCGATGCGACATTGAGCAGGCGGGTGCGGAAACCCGCTTCGGTCATGACTTCTTCGCCGCTGAGTACCGGCAGCAGGTAGAACTGCTTTTGCAGGTCGACGAAGTATTCAGGTTCTTCGGCGAGCACGCCGGGAGCCTGCTTGCCTTTTTTCAGCGTGGCCCGCAACGGGGCGACTTTGCTCACCGGATCCGGCGCATCAAGGATGCCTTCGACCGTTGCCCGTTCTTTGAAAAACAGCAGTCGGTCGCGGTTCGCCGGGTTGGTGAAGGCCAGCGTCAGCTGCATTTTCCAGTCGGTGGTGCAACCGGCGGGCAGCCAACCGATGGTTTTGCCGTAACTGTCGGGGCCGACCTTTAGCCACTCGGCGTTGCTCGCCTGCGCACGTTCGTAGACATAGAAACGGCTGAACACCGGTTGCTCGTCGCCTGCCGCACCGCCCGCGGTCGGGCTGATCTTGCAGCCCGGAGTGGTCAGCACGCGCTGGAACAGCGTCTTCTTGCCGGCCTGAAGCAATGGTTTGTCATCGGCCTGTGCCAGCGTGCCGATGCACAGCGCGAGCACGGCGGCACCGCTGAGCAGGAAACGATTCACGGATGCACGCTTCACTTCTGCAACTCCTCGAAGCGTTGTTTGGCCTCGGCGTTGTTCGGGTCCTGGCTCAGGATGGTTTCGTACCAGTAAGCGGCAGTGGCGTTATCCGCCGCCGGGAAGCACTCGCTGGGCTTCAGGTACTTTGGATCGTATTCATGGGCATAGGCGTTGGCGATCAGGGCGTCACCGGCCTGGGCGCGGTTGGCGTACAGACGCTGGGCGACGCCGCAGTGTTTGCCGGCCTTGGCCTGCTCGATGATCTCCAGCAGCCTGGCGCTGTCGGGCGCAGCCTTGATGCAGGTCTGGACGAAGGTCAGTTCCGGCACGCTGTTCATGCTTTCCAGCGTGCAGGCAGCGGCATCGGCACTGGCCGCTGGCGCCGCAGCAACTGCGGGAGTGGCAGGTTCCGGAGTGCGTTTGATCAGCCAGAAAGCAATGGCTGCTGCGATCAACAGCAACACCACGACGAGCAGACCGATCAGACCCTTGTTGGTTTTCTTCACCGGCGCCGGCGGCGGAGTGTAGACCGGCTCCGCGACCAGCGGCTCTGGTTCGACGGGCGCCTCGGGCTCAGGCAGCACCAGCTCTGGCAACTCGGGAATTTCTGCTGACTCAGCGCTCGGTGTATTCAGCTGGGCTGCGCCGTAGGTCGAGCGGGTTTCGCCGCCGGCCGTGGAGGGCAGCAGCCCGACACCCGGGCGGACGACGCCGACATCGCTCGGCCCCGGCCCCTGCTCGCGCAGTTCGATGCGAAATTGCGAATTGGCGCCGCCTTCCAGCAGCGGGTCGACGACTTCCGGGCCGACCTGCGCTTCCAGAGCATCACCGCTGGCGGCGAGGTTGAAACGCGACACCTGAAACCAGAACGGGTTGTTGCTCCAGACTTGTCCTTCCTGGAGATAGAAATGGTCCTGGTTACGCTGAATGGAAAACTCCAGCTGCTCTTCGGCGCCTTGCCATTTTTTTACGCTAAGGCAGGCGCGGCCAGGGACATTGGGCTCTAACGCGAGCAGGTCGACACGAATTGGCATTGCTTATCTCGCTGCGAAGGCGCTGAGCACTTGGCCCAGTCGTTCGTTCTGTTCAGGGGTGATTTCGCGACCGGCACCATGGCCGGCGTTGTCCAGCGTGATGTAGGCCAGGCCCGAGAGCCAGTCGCCGAGAAACAGCTGCGCCTGGTTCGATGGTTGTGCCGGCAGCACTGGAACCTGTCCCGGACCGATGTCGGCATAGAACGAAAACAGCGGCGCCTTGGCTCCGGCGCGACTGTTCGGGCGTTCGCTCACCGGTTTCTGGATGTAGCCGAACCAGGAAACGAAATCACGCAACACACGCTGGACTTCCAGGACTTGGCGTTCGACCAGTTGATCGCGGCGTGCGCCGCTCTGTGCACGTTTGAGTACGGCACGGCTCAGCTGACCCGGCAAGTCATGGCGGTAACCGGCGGTGATCAATTCATCGACCACGGCCTCGAGCAAGGCTTTTTCCAGACCCAGCAGGTTAAGCAGGCTTTGCCGGGTGGTCAGTTCGCGCAGGTGGGCAATCCACGCTTTGAACGCCGCTTTGGCGAAGCGATGCTCATTGCTTTGCAGCTCCGGCGCTGCGCTGGCGGGTTTGCTGTTGACCGGTGCACTGTCCTGCGCGAGGTCGCCACCGAAGTCGAAATCGAAACCGGCGTCGTTGCCGTACAGGCTCTGGCTCGGCGGGGTGCTGACCGGTTCATCGCTGGCGGCCGGCTCGTCTTCGGTTTCGTAGACGCCGCTGAGGTACAGGTCGCGCACTTCTTCGCTGCGCATGTCGAGCTGGTCGATCAGTTCGCCCAGCACCGCCGGACGCCGACCCAGGCCGGACAGAATCATCTGCGCCTGGGCTTTCTTGGCCGCCGCCGCGCCATCCCCGTCAGCGTGATACCAAGTGCTGAGGCCGTGGGTGGTCAGGCCTTCAAGGCACTCATCAAGCTGCTCGCGGATGCGCTGCAGTTTGAACTCGATATTGGCCACGCCGGTGAAACTGCCGCTGAAATGGCTGATGCCACCGTCATCGTTGCGCAGCATTTCTGCCCAGGCTTTGGCGGGATTGGCGACGTGTTTGCACACCAGCGCATTGCTGGCGAAACTGCTGCCCAAGGCTTCGACGCGCGCCTGGTAATTACTGTTGAGGCCGGTTTCGGCGCCATTGGCGTCCTGCACTATGAACGCCGCGTCCATGCGTGGCTTGCGCACCAGGAAGGTGTTCTGGAACGGCTTGCCGGCCCAGTCGTTCATCCAGTTGAGGCTGCCGAAGCGCTCGAGCATGGTCAGCTTGACCATGCCGTTCCAGCTTTCGTCATATTGATCGGCGGTCAGGCTCAGGGAGTTGGTCACGCGCAGGTCGAGCATGGTCAACGCCCAGATCAGCCCGGTCGCGCGTTTGCTGCGCTCGGCGGCATCGGCACCCTGGGTCTTTTCGATCCAGCGCGTCAGCACCGGACCCACGTCGTTGACGTCACTCTGCTTGGTCGAGCCGGTGCAGACCACCAGTGCGTTCATTTCCTGATTGTCGGTGTAACGCTCGAACAGGTAGGCCACCTTGCCGCGCAGAATCAACTGCGAAACCGAGTTGTCCTTGGTCGCCGACTCCGGGTCGCTGGAGTCGGCAATCTCGTGGAGCTTCTTGCGTCCGCGATAACCGGGGAAGTCGAGCAGATCGACCTGATTGACGATGTCGTCCGCCGGCGGCTCGATCAGGCCGAAGGTCATTTCCGCGGTCAACGCCGCCAGCTGCGCCACCGGGATGCCCTGACTGTTTTGCAGACGGCCGGCGACTTGCGGGCGCACATCGATCGGCAAATCCGCCGGGCTGCCGAAGCGCTCGAGAATGTCGACGTTCATGATGCTGTCGCGCTGGCTGTAAGTACCGTTCTCGAACGTCACCAGGGCCTTGAGCGGCGCGAACACGGTTTCGGGCAGGCCAAGCTTGTGCAGCGCGCCGGCCAGTTGCTGATACACCCGGGTCAGTTCGCGTTGCTCACCCCAGAGGATGGCGAACAGCTCGGCACGTTCCTGGTAGTTCAGGCGTGGCGCCAGTTGCAGCGCTTTCGGCCAATAGAGGTGTTCGAGCTTTTTCACCGAGTTACGGAAGTTGTCCCGCAGGTAATCCCACAGCGACACCAGATCGTCGGCGTTGACCCCCGGTTGCAATGGCCCGTTCTCGCGGCCTTCGAAGGGTTTCAGCACGCGCTGGATGCGCGCTTCGTCGATCTCGTAGGAAATCCGTTCAAGGTCGAAGTCCTTGAACCAGGAGTTGGCGAGAATCTTCGCCAGCTCGATTTCCTTGAACAGCGTCAGCTCGACCGGGAACTGTGGATCTTTACTCGGCGTGGCACGGCGACTGAAGCGCGTCACCAGACCGGTTGCCTCCTTGCCGCCACCGACCGGGTTGATGTGCCGGATGAAGTCCAGGCGCTGGCCGCCGTAGTCGGTCTCGAGCTTGCCGTTCTGACCGGCCGCAAGGGCCGAGATCAGGTACGACTTGCCGGCCTGGGACAAACCGAAAAAGCCGATGGTCATCGGCGTGCAGGCCACGCGACCGAGGCTGTGAGCCAGGTTGCGGGCGCGATGCAGGCGGATGTTCAGGTTGTCGGCTTCGCTGTCCAGGCGCGGCGCGTTGCCGCGCGTCTGGCCAATCCAGTCCAGTGCCTGACCGGCACCTTCATAAACCGCAGCCCATTGGGCAGAGAGCTGGCGTTGCTCGGGGGTCAGGTCGTTCATTTGCGTTTCACACTTCCACTGTCGAGCCAGTACTTGGTCTCGCTCAGGCCGGCGTCGAGCATGGTGTTGAGTTCCAGTTCGAGGTCGCTGCGCGGGTTGAAGCTGACATTGTTGCTGTTGGATTCAATGGACCGTACCGAGAGGCGGTCGCTGACCAGCGCCTGGGTTTTCGTGTATTTGTCGGCGGACTTGACCTCGAACCGCACCTTGAGCAGCGGCGCGCTGCCATTTTCACCGACCGCGCGGGAGAACTTGTCCCGGCCCGATCTGGTGAAACGCAAGGTGTACAGCGGCGAGGCCGACCAGCGATCAGCTGCCAGCTGGCGAAAGCCCAGACGCAGGTCGCCGCGCATTTCCAGCTGCGGCGTATCGGCTTCTTCGCCGACACCGATTTCCGGCAACTTGATCTTGTAGTCTTCGGACTGGATGTCGCGGTACAGCACGTCGGCATCCTTGATCACGTTGTTCAGGTCGATCACGCCGATGTGCTTGACCGTCGAATACGGTTTCAGCGCCGAAGAGCGGAAGTAGAAGTTCGGCACGCTGTGGTTGGCGCACAGCAGGCAGAGCATGGCGCCGACCGACGCGGTACTTTTCGGATCGTCGATGCGGCCGTTTTTGTGGAACGGGTACCAGCCGCCGGTGCGATAGTTCTGCAAGGCCAGAATGCGCCCCGGTGGTAGCGGCAGGACCTTGCGGATAAACGCCTGAATGCCTGGCAGGCGCGAAGGGCGGCCAGTCAGCAGGAGAACGTCGCACGGGTACTGCGCGACCACTTCACACAGCGCACCGAGGATCTTGGTGATATTGATCTGATCGTTGAGAAACGCCGCGTGAAGCTTTTGCAGGTCGAAGCTGATCGGTGCTTCGTACAGGTCGAAATTGCTTTGCCCGCCGACATCGCGGCGCACGGCGGCATTGACGTATTCGAGTACGGTCTGGCTGATTGCATGGTCGCCGAGCAGTTGTCGATAGCTCTGCGGCGTGACTTCCTGCGGAACCTGCGGATCGTAATGCTCGTAGGCCTTGAGCAGCGCCAGGCCAAGTGGCGAGAACACCTGCAGGTTCAGTTGCTGGCGCAGGATCACGTCCTGGGCGCTGACCGATTCGTCGCCACACAGACGTGACATCAGCGAATCCGGCGCCTTCACCCCGGCGTTCTGCAGGGCTTTCTCGAAGCTCGGCAGAATGAAGTCCTGAATCACATCGAGCAGGATGTCGTCGCCAGCCACTTTGAACCCGTCGCGAAAGCGCTGCTCGGGAACGATGTGCACGTTGCTGCCGCTGCCGGTATTGCCGGCGCGGTCGAGGCGGTAATCGGTGATGACCAGGTCCGTGGTGCCACCGCCGATGTCGATGGTCGCCAACGTGATGCGTTCGCGGTCGGTCTTGTCAGGTCGGGCGATGGTGTCGAAAAACTCCTCCGGGTGACCGGCAAAGTTCTCGTTGACCTCGGTGTACAGATAGACCAGCTGGCCGCAGGAGGCTTCGTCCCATTCGACGCGGATGCTCGGGATCGGCGTGCGCGGGCTGACGCCTTCCTTGACGTGCGGATCCTCTTCGCCGGCGTGCCAGCCGAGGCTTTTCCACACCAGACCGATGGCCTGGAGCATGCGCTCGTTGAGAATGCTGCGCTCGGCCTGAGGCATCCCCGGCGGCACGGTGAGGGTAATGCTGTTGAGCTGACGCGGTGAGCGGGTGTGCCCCTGACGTGAACGTTGCGCCGGGCTGTTGATTTGCGACAGCGCTTGCGCCAGCACTTCGGCGAGCATGAAGGTCATCAGCGAACTGCGCGAATAACGCGGCATGAACACCGGCAAGCGGTCATCTTCGTCGAGGCTGTAAAGCGCCTCACCGGTTTCATTGATCAGGTGCGAAAACGGCGCAGCGGTGGCGTAGGGCTCGTTGTCGGTCTTGACGTACGAGCAGTTGAAACGCCAACCCGGCGCGTAGGCCTTTTCGTCCCACAAATAGCGTTTCGGACTCGACAGTCCGGTCGAACCTTCAGTGCCGCGACGGCGGCTGGCAAGGCGACCGGCCTCATTGCCGACGCGGGCGATCGTTGCCCACTGGAACGCATCGTGCCGACCACTCTTGACCGAGCAATGGTCCTTGCCGAAGTTCGCCTGGGCGAACTCGACACGGCTTTCGAACGGCTGATTGTAGGTGTGTTCCGGTGTGATCAGGTCGCGCAGCTCCAGCACGTAATTGTGCTTGAGTCCGGAACCGGCCTGGCCATGGTTCTCGATCAGAATGCCGCAGGTGCGCGAGTTGCCGACGTCGAGAACCAGGTCAACCGGAATCGATTGACCATTGGCTTCATTGGCGACCACTTTGAGTTCCGGGATATCGACTTTCGGCCGGGCCGTCGACTGCATGGCCGATGATGGTTTGCCCAACAGGCTCAGTACATTGAGGTAGTGCGCCAAGTGGTGGCCGGCGCGAATGTCGATGTCGAGTTCTTCGCGCGAACGATGGCCGTTACCCTCGTTGAACAACTCGAGCAGCCATTCGTTGACCCATGGCTGGGCCAGGAACCAGCGGGTCTCACTGGCCTTGGTCGCCAGTTTGAAAGAGACGCCGGAGCTGATGTCCTCTTCATTCGGAGCCAGGTAGGCGGTGCCGTCACGCTTGGGCATCACGCGGCTGTCGAAGGCCATCGTCAGGCGATGGGTGTTGCCGTCGATGTCGGGCGCAGCCAGTTTCACCAGACGCATGCGCGACCAGTTGCTCGGGCCTTCGTCAAAGCGGTGCGGCGGCATGAAGCGGAAAAACGGAATCGGCAGCCAGACACCGTCGAGCAGGTCGAGGCTGCTTTTCATGTCGAGGCTGAACGCTGGCTTGGCCTTCTCGATCTTTTCCGGTTCGGGCTCGTAAAAGAAGAAGTCTTTCTCTTCGTTGTACATCAACCGGCAGACCAGGCCGCTGATCATCGGGGCGAACTCGCCCGCCGGTTCCTTGCGCGGATCCAGGCGCAGGGCGAAATCCATGAACTGGATGCCGGTGTCACTGACGAGCGTGACGGTGTCTTCGAATTGGGTGACTTCAGGCAACATTTCGCGTTATTCCGTGCTTATTCGCCCATCTGCCGCATGGACATGGGGAATTGATCTTTGCCATAACCGCCGGTGCAGTCGGCGACCGTGGTCGCTCCCTTGCGGCAGTTGACCTTGGGCATGTCGTAGGTGCTGCCATCGCCGCACACGGCCTGGCCCTGACTGTCGATGGCGAGACTGCCACCCTTCATGGAGGCGGCGACCGGGCCGCTGCACTTCGAGCCATCAGCCTGATGCACCGTGACTTCGCCCTTGCCGTCCTTGAACTGGTATTCCAGGCGTAGCGGTTTGCCGGTTCGGCGGTCTTGAATGCCGGCGCCGGCGCGGTATTGGCCATCGAGGAAGTCGGCGGCACCGTCTGCCGCATTGGGCGGAATGCTCAGAGCCGGGCCCGCTTTGGCCGCAGCGGCTTTTTCAGCCTCTGTCGGTGGCGCGGGTGGCGCAGTCGGGTTTTGCGCCGCATCGGCGGGTGTTTCGGCAGGTGGATCCTGGCTCACACCGGCGTTCTCGGCGGCGGTTTGGTTGCCGTCGACTGCCGGGACTTCTGCGGGTTGTGTAGCGAGCACTGCGGCGCCGGTGTCGACGCCAGTGCCCGTACCCGTCACTGGAACGCCATTGAGCGTGGTCGCGGTGCCGACTGGCAGTGGTTCGACCTGTCGCTCCACGGGCACGACGCCCTCCGGCAACAAGTCAACGGCCACCAGGGGAATCGGCACGCAGCCGCGCAAGCCGAGCAACAGCCACAACAACAGCAGCAGAAGCGGCAGCAGCAAGAGCCACCACCAGCGCCGCCACCATGGACGCGCCACGACAGGAACCACCGGCGCGACTGGTGCCGCGACCGGTGCCGGTGTTTCGGGAGGCAAGGTGAAAACCGGCGGAACCTGATACAGGCAGTGCAGCGGATCGCGATTGCGGTCAGCACCGGCATGCTCGAAACCCCAGAAGGTCAGCACCGGTTTGCCTTGCACCAGGTAGACAAAGTTTTCATCGGGGAAATGGATGACGCGCTTGAGCAACTTGCCGAACACGGCTTTGTCGCCTTGCTGCGGTTCCTCGGAGTCAGTGCCGAGGAAACGCTGACTCAATTCTTCGAGTGCTGTTTTCAACGCTTCGAGCTGGCGACGCGCAGGCGCGCGCTCTTCTTCGGTCGCGGCACTCCACGGGATCACATCGCCGTCGATGCCGCTGTACCAGTCGATCTGATTGCCGAGTTCATCGCTTTGAGGAATGGCCAGGTGATCGACCAACTCGGGGTTCTTGCGGCGAATCGCTTCGCGCAATTGCAGGGCCGCCCGGTAAACGGGTTGGCCTGTTTCGCCCAAGGCAGTGAATGACCCGCTCTTACCGCTGCGTAGTAGTGCCCCGCGCATCCATACTCCATATGTTCCGTTGCGCAAATGACAGGCGGAAATGCCTGTGCCTTGCTCCTGCATTTAGCTGGCGACCTTAATGTCATTATGATGTCGCCGTCAATCAGCCGATAGGCCAAAACCGCATGAGGCTAGCCTAACCACGCGAAGCTCGCTCGGGATTATTTTGCCATTCACCAAAGAGCGGTTTGGATACAGGTTTTTTGCGCTTGCTGAAACGATTCATCAGCGCTATAAAATCTCTACAACTCCAATAAAAGGCAGCCTCATGACTTCGCTCAAAATCGCCGTTGCGCTCGCCACCCTGGCGGCGGCCACCCAGGCCATGGCTTGGGATTACGTCCTGCTCGACAGCGACAAATCCGCGCAGAACTGGTCCGTTACCAGTGAGCAGCTGGGCGTCAAATCCGACAAAGCGTTTTCCGTGACCCTGCGCACTCTGCATGGTGGTCGGCAGGAGGGCGTAAGCATCGTCGACATCGATAACGGCACCATGAAGCTCTCGGTGGTGCCGACCCGTGGCATGAATGTGTTGCAGGCCTCTGTCGGCGACGTACGCATGGGCTGGGATTCGCCGGTCAAGGAAGTGGTCAATCCGGCCTTTATCGAACTCAATGGCCGTGGCGGATTGGGCTGGCTGGAAGGCTTCAATGAGCTGGTGACCCGCTGCGGCTACGAATGGGTCGGCCATCCGGGTATGGACAATGGTGAGTTGCTGACCCTGCACGGGCGCGCCGCGAACATTCCGGCGAGCAAGGTCACCCTGCACATCGACGAAAAACCACCCTATGCCATCAGCCTGCGGGGCGAGCTGAAAGAGCAGGCGTTCAAGAAAGTCGATTTCTCGGTGGCCACCGAACTGGTCACCGTGCCTGGCAGCACCGCGTTCGCGCTGAACGATACGTTGACCAACAATGGCGACTATCCGAAGGAATATCAGGCGCTGTATCACAGCAACTTCAGTACACCGTTTCTTGAGCAAGGCGCCCGTTTCATCGCGCCGGTCAAACAGGTGTCGCCCTTCAACGACAAGGCCAGGGCTGAACTGGCCGACTGGCAGACCTACCGCGCGCCGACCAAGGATTACGATGAAACGGTTTATAACGTCGTGCCCTACGCGGATGCCCAAGGTCAGACGCTGACTGTTCTGCACAACAAGGCGGGCAGCCTCGGCGTTTCCGTCGGCTTCAATACCCAGCAGTTGCCGGTGTTTTCGCTGTGGAAAAATACCGATACCCAAGGGCAGGGCTATGTGACGGGTCTGGAGCCGGGCACCAGCTTTTCCTACAACCGCCGCTATCAGCGGCCGTTGAACCTGGTACCGACCATTGCGCCAAAGGCCAGTCAACAATTCCAGATCAGCTACAGCCTGCTGGCAAACAAGGGCGCTGTGGATAACGCGTTGAAGCGCGTGACCGAGATTCAGGCCGGACGCGAAACCGAAGTGCGGCAGGCGCCGTTGGTGGATCTGACCGAGCATTAAGGCGTCGCCGGGCGGTATTGCAGCGCCTCGGCCAGATGCTCGCGCTTGATTGCGCCGACTTGCTCAAGGTCGGCCAGGGTGCGTGCGACCTTGAGCAGCCGGTGTGCTGAACGTAGCGACAGCGTCAGGCGCTCACAGGCTGACTCCAGCCACTGCTCATCGGCTGTGGATAACTGGCAGTGCCGCTTCAGTCCGGACAGATCGAGACACGCATTGGCGCAACGCTGACGCTTTTGCTGGCGCTCCCGCGCCTCGGCCACCACGACTGCGGCGCTGGCACTGTCCTCGCCCGGTTTCGCTGCCGGATTCAGCGCGGTCGCCTCCCGCGCTACTGTCAGGTGCAGATCGATGCGGTCGAGCAAAGGCCCCGACAACTTGTTGCGATAGCGCTGGACCATGTCCGGTGTGCATGAACACTTGCCGCTCGGCTCGCCAAGATAGCCACAGGGACACGGATTCATCGCCGCTACTAATTGAAAGCGCGCCGGAAAGCGCACGCGATCCTTGGCGCGGGCGATCACGATGTGCCCGGATTCCAGCGGCTCGCGCAGGACCTCAAGCACCTTGCGATCAAACTCCGGCAGTTCATCGAGAAACAGCACGCCATGGTGGGCGAGGGTGATTTCGCCGGGTTGCGGTTTCGAGCTGCCACCGACCAGAGCCGGCCCTGATGCCGAGTGGTGCGGCTGGCGAAACGGACGTTGCGGCCAATGCGTCAGCGGCACGCCACTGGCGACCGATTGAATCGCCGCCACTTCCAGGGCTTCGCATTCGGACAGCGGCGGCAGCAGCCCCGGCAGGCGACTCGCCAGCAAGGTCTTGCCGGTTCCCGGTGGCCCGCTGAACAAGAGGTTGTGCGCGCCCGCTGCCGCAATCAGCAACGCCCGTTTCGCGGCCATCTGTCCCTGGACTTCATTGAGATCGGGATAAGGTTTCGCCGCATGGATCAGCCCGTCCGACACATATGGCTCGACCGGCGTGTGACCGTTGAAATGCGCCACCGCCTCCAGCAGATGATCCACCGCAAACACCTTAAGTCCGGAGGCCAGGCACGCCTCCTCGGCATTCGCCCGCGGTACCACCAGCGCCCGTCCGGCCTTGCGCGCCGCCAGTGCTGCCGGCAACACCCCGCGCACCGGGCGCACCGCCCCGGACAACGCCAGTTCACCCAGACATTCCACCTCGTCCAGCGTCAGACACGGCACCTGCACACTCGCCGACAGAATCCCCAAGGCAATCGCCAGATCAAACCGCCCGCCATCCTTGGGCAGATCCGCCGGCGCCAGATTCAAGGTGATCCGCCGCGCCGGAAACTGCAGTCCGGAATTGATGATCGCGCTGCGCACCCGATCCTTGCTCTCCTTCACCGCCGCTTCCGGCAGGCCGACCATGGTCAGTGACGGCAGACCGTTGGCGAGATGGACTTCGACGGTGACGGCGGGGGCTTCGACGCCAATCTGGGCGCGACTGTGGACGATGGAGAGGGACATGGTCGTTCCTTGAGCTGAATCGGGGAGCCGCTTCCTGCGGGTTTTTGAAGGGTAGTCTGGGGAGAGAGCGTTGGTCGGACAGTTTTAAGGGCTAACTTTCACTGGATGTTGCTGAAGGCACTAATCCTCAGGCATAAAAAAACCGCCTGTCAGGCGGTCATTTTTGCGGTACTCAGGTTCCACCACCGGCGAGCCAACCATCGGGCTCCATTTCCTTGCCATAGGTCGCGGCTATTTTCAGAAAATGCCGCTGGCTGGCTGAAACTCTGTCCGGTAAACCGAGTGTCTCGGTACCTGGTTTGGAAACCCGTGCCGGTTGGGTTTTCTGCTTCTTCTGCTTCATAAACACCTCACGTGCCTGGATGTTTGATTCGATCTTATTGGTCGTCCAATGGAAAGACAAGGCGACCGGTTGTATCAAAATAAAATCCCAGCGTCTGATAGTAAGGGATGGCGCCTGAGTCTGGCTCTTGTACTTCGATTTGCGTGCACCCCAGCTTCCGGGCGTAGAACTCTGTTGTCAGCAATGCCATCGGAGCGATCCAGCCCCGCAAGGTATTTGTCTTGCAGGTGTGTCCCTGCAAAAGGACGATTTTCATGCAGATCGTGCTTCTTCGCGGCGTTGCGTAGCACAGTCCGCACAGTTCTTCTTCGTACCAGAACGCCAAGTCCAGCCCTTTTGCATCTTTGGTCTTCCAGTCCAAAACAGCGTCCCAGGGATACCCAACGGGGCCGGTCCACTGGTGGAACGCGTTGATTGCTACTGGAGTTATCGGATCGATCCTGAGTGATAGAGCATCAACTCCAGCTGCCAGAGCTTCTGGGTCCATGGACATTGTTTGATGTGCAAGTTTGCGCGATTCAGATTTGAGTGTCTGATTTCGAAGCTCGGTACCTTTGCCTTTTCTTCGCATCGTCTTGTTCTGTCGGGATCAATATGCAGACGATATCGAAGACATTGATGCTTACGTAATCAGACGTAGGGGACGGTCATCGTAGGACTGTGCTTGCGTTAGTGAAGGACGTTGGAGATGACCAGTTCATGGTGTGAGAGGGTGGAGAGGCAATACTTTATGTCGGCATGGATGAGGGTTTTGCGGTGCTCTTGATCGTAAATGAGCTTTGACTCCTGAGCGGTACTGAAGGATCCTCCCGCTCAAGGACTGCAACTGCGCATTCGTCGGGACTGGGCACCAGTAAAAGCTCCCCCGCATTTTTGGCAGCAGAGAAAGCTGGTTTCTCTGAAGTAGTGACGACGGGCTAGCCTGTCGGATTCTGAACCCACGGCCGTAAAGCCAGGAGCTAAAGAATCGCTGCGACTATTCCTTCGAACAAAAAAAGGCGTCCTATGGACGCCTTTTTTATTTTTCACTCAGGATTTTCTACCGGCCAGCGCGCCGCTTGGCTCAAGCGCTGGCCCACATGTAACAGCAACTTCAATAAATCGCCGTTGGTTGGCTGACATATCCCCAGCCAAACGGAGTGCTTCGAGGTGCAAATCAACAATCTGAAATAGCTTTTCCTTCCTCTTCTTGTCCTTCACAGATACCTCCCTCTTGATGGGCGTATTTCATTTGCCAATGTAATGACATGCCTAAGGGCTGCGTAATTAGGCGCAGACGCTGATGTTTGTAGGGCCATGCCCTAATAGTTGTAGGACGCCGGCGAAAGGGGGGGGGGTGAAGGTCTTGTATCCGGGAGTCGGATGCTCCAGTTTGGCCAATCAATACAGCCTCTGGAGGCGAAAAATGGACCGCAATGGTATGCGCGCGATTCATCCGGGCGAGGTTCTGTATAAGGAATTCATGGAGCCGTTGGGCATGACTGTCATGGATCTGGCCACGCCCACGAACTGGCACGAAAGCGAGATCGAAAAGCTTGTGAAATGCCAGTTGATGATCTGCGCAGATCTGGCAATCAGACTTGCTGTTCATCTCAAGACTACGCCTGAGTTCTGGATGAATCTTCAGTCGACTTATGAATTGCGCAGGGCTCAAAGCAGGCGTGCGGGCTTTTAGCGATGAAGCGTGTAGGACGTTTACCGGGATGAAAGGCTGGAGATCAAAAGATCGCAGCCTTCGGCAGCTCCTACAGAGGGCGCGGATTATTCAGCGGGCGGCGTCAGCCTGGCTTCGAGCTCGGCGACTTTGGCTTCGAGGCTTTCGAGGCGGGCGCGGGTGCGGGCCAGGACGACCATCTGGCTGTCGAATTCTTCGCGGCTGACCAGGTCGAGTTTGCTGAAGGCACTCTGCAGCAGCATCTTGAACTGGCTTTCGATTTCGGC
Source organism: Pseudomonas sp. Eth.TT006 (assembly GCF_054456575.1). Lineage (NCBI taxonomy): Bacteria > Pseudomonadati > Pseudomonadota > Gammaproteobacteria > Pseudomonadales > Pseudomonadaceae > Pseudomonas > Pseudomonas sp. Eth.TT006. Next base: position 380,297 of record NZ_JBTJEN010000001.1, read on the forward strand.
TTTCGGCAGCGGGGTGTCGCCGCTGAAGAGGCGGGAGGCGGTGCCGCTCAGGGCGTCGAGGAAGTCTTTGGGCGCGAGCATGGAAGGTGTCCTGTAAACAGTGGCCGGCAGTGTATCACGCAGTGTCTATAGTCATTGTTGCAGGCACCGATGCACGCTTTTCGCGCAGATGGACGCACAGTGGCGCACCGTTGTTGTGCGTAACCGTCGGTCGATTTTCGCGCCAGTGCCTGCGGTAGCGGCCAAAGGATTGAAATCAGGGGAATTTGGCGAGATGGCAAGCTTTCTGCTTAGTCGGTAGTGACCCATGCACTGATGCAGTCGCTGTGACGAATGCAGTGCGGCAGACGGAGCGGGAGTTTCGTCAGCAGCGGTTAGCTGGCGTCAGTCGGGCAGGTAAGGCCGACGATGCGTTACAAAGCCAGGCACTGCGCTTAGACTTGAGTCGGGTTTGTTTTCCTGGGGCAAGTCCACCAATTCGGGAGAGAGTTTCATGAAGCTAGTCACTGCCATCATCAAGCCGTTCAAGTTGGACGACGTGCGCGAGTCGCTGTCCGAAATCGGCGTGCAGGGCATTACCGTTACTGAAGTCAAAGGCTTCGGCCGGCAGAAGGGTCACACCGAGCTGTATCGCGGCGCGGAATATGTGGTCGATTTTCTGCCCAAGGTGAAAATCGACGTGGCCATCGACGACAAGGATCTGGATCGGGTTATCGAAGCGATAACCAAGGCGGCCAACACCGGCAAGATCGGTGACGGCAAGATCTTCGTGGTCAATCTGGAACAGGCGATTCGCATCCGTACCGGCGAAACCGATACCGACGCGATCTAAGCGCCGCCACAAACCCAACGCCCCAGGAGAAAACAATATGACTCTGCGTAAATTCGCAGGGCTAGGCGCCCTGTTGTCCATCGTAATGCCCGGCCTGGCCATGGCGGCAGATCCGGTGGCGCCTCCAGTCCTCAATTCCGGCGATACCGCCTGGATGCTGACCTCCACAGCCCTCGTGCTGTTCATGACCATTCCCGGCCTCGCGCTGTTCTACGGCGGCATGGTGCGGTCGAAAAACATTCTTTCCGTGATGATGCAGTGCTTCGCCATTACCGGTCTGATCAGCGTGTTGTGGGTCATTTATGGCTACAGCATCGCGTTCGACACCACCGGCATGGAGCAGGGCGTCGTCAACTTCAACTCCTTCGTCGGCGGCATGGGCAAGGCGTTCCTGGCCGGTGTCACCCCGGCGAGCCTGACCGGCCCGGCCGCGTTGTTCCCTGAGGCGGTGTTCGTCACCTTCCAGATGACCTTCGCGATCATCACCCCGGCGCTGATCGTCGGCGCGTTCGCCGAACGCATGAAGTTCTCCGCAATGCTGATTTTCATGGGCGTGTGGTTCACCCTCGTCTATGCACCGATCGCGCACATGGTCTGGTCCGGTAACGGCGGCCTGCTGTGGGACTGGGGCGTGCTCGACTTCGCCGGCGGCACCGTGGTGCATATCAACGCCGGTATCGCCGGTCTGGTAGCGTGCCTGGTACTGGGCAAGCGCAAAGGCTTCCCGACCACTCCGATGGCGCCGCACAACCTCGGTTACACCCTGATGGGCGCAGCGATGCTGTGGGTCGGCTGGTTCGGCTTCAACGCCGGTTCCGCCGCTGCCGCCAACGGCACCGCCGGCATGGCGATGCTGGTCACCCAGATTGCAACCGCGGCTGCCGCGCTGGGCTGGATGTTTGCCGAGTGGATCACCCACGGCAAACCAAGCGCACTGGGCATTGCCTCGGGTGTGGTTGCCGGTCTGGTGGCAATTACTCCGGCTGCCGGCACCGTGGGCCCGATGGGCGCACTGGTGATCGGTCTGGCGGCGGGCGTGGTGTGCTTCTTCTGCGCCACCACCCTGAAACGCAAGCTCGGTTACGACGACTCCCTTGACGCCTTTGGCGTGCACGGTATCGGCGGTATTCTCGGCGCGATCCTGACCGGTGTGTTCGCTGCGCCGTCGCTGGGTGGCTTCGGCACCGTGACCGACATCGCTTCGCAAGTGTGGATTCAGTGCAAAGGCGTCGGCTTCACGGTGATCTACACCGCGGTCGTCACCTTCATCATCCTCAAGGTACTGGATGCCGTGATGGGTCTGCGTGTGACCGAGGAAGAAGAGTCGGTTGGCCTGGACCTGGCACAACACAACGAACGCGGCTACAACCTGTAAGTACGCGTATCAAAAAAACTTGCCCGGCTTGCCGGGCATTTTTTTGTCCGGGATTTGTCATTGAAAGGCGGGCTGAAAGGTTTTTTCCTACGGCTTTGGCCGTGTTTTCGATTCGCTTTTTTCTGCGGCCAATGGCTTACATCATCGCGGGAATATTAGGCTCTTTGTTTTTTCCCAGAGCGCGCTAGAATGCGCCCCGAACGTGCGGAGAACTGTATGTGGCAACAGACTCTGATAACCCTGCGGGCACGGCCCCGGGGCTTTCATCTGGTAACGGACGAGTTACTCGCCGGCCTGCCTGAACTCAAGGCGTGCCGGATCGGTCTGTTGCATTTGTGGCTGCAGCATACCTCGGCGTCGTTGACCATCAACGAGAACGCCGATCCGGCGGTCCGTCGCGACTTCGAACGATTTTTCAATCGTCTGATCCCACAAGGAGCAGACGGCTATGAGCATAACGACGAAGGCCTGGACGACCTCCCGGCGCATTTCAAGGCCAGCGTGCTGGGCTGCCAGATCAGTTTGCCGGTAGCGGCGGGACGGCTGGCACTGGGCACCTGGCAAGGCGTTTATCTGGGCGAGCACCGTGATCATGGCGGTGCCCGTAAAGTCCTCGCCACCTTGTACGGTGAAGGGGCGTAAACCGCTGATCATCAGCGGTTACCGATTTTTTTCCGGCGACTTTCGACAGTCGCCAAAGCTGGTCTATAACTAATCTGCTTTTCGCAAGTCATGAGGTAGAACATGAGCGACGATGATCTGGAAAACGACGACCTCGAAGTAGGCGACGAAGACGAGGCCGAGGAAGGCCTGGAAGCAGCAGCGGAAGACGTTGCTGAAGACGATGGCGGTGACGATACGCCGGCCCCGGCTGCCAAAGGCAAAGCCAAGGCTGCGGTGTCGGTAGACGAGTTGCCAAGCATCGAAGCCAAGAACAAGGAGCGTGACGCCCTGGCCAAGGCCATGGAAGAATTCCTTGCGCGCGGTGGCAAGGTGCAGGAAGTGGAGGCCAACGTGGTCGCCGATCCGCCCAAGAAGCCGGACAACAAGTACGGCAGCCGCCCTATCTGAGGCGTGCCACTTGCTTGCTGAAAAAGCCCGCCGTCGCTGCGGGCTTTTTCATGCCTGGAATAAACATCTGAAGGCGATGCGGACCTTGTGGGAGCTGGCTTGCCAGCGATGGCGGCCTGCCAGACAACATTGATGCTGGATGTGCTGGCCTCATCGCTGGCAAGCCAGCTCCCACAGGGAATGATGTAAATTCAGGATGAGAGTCGGGAATTCCAATTCGCCAGTACCGCTGGCAGATCCGTGAGGCTACGAATCTCGGCGTCCGGCAGACGATCCGCCTCCCAGGCCTTGCCCGCCGGGTTGAACCAGATCGCCCGCATCCCGGCCTGCTGCGCCCCGGCAATGTCATCACCTGGATGATCACCAATGTGCACCGCCCGGTCAGCGCTCACGCCACCACGCTGTAACGCCTCGTGAAACAGCCGCGCATCCGGTTTCGCAATGCCGATGTCCTCGGCGCACAAAGCGAATTTGAAGTAGTCCGCCAGGCCCAGGCGACGCACATCGGCATTGCCATTGGTGACCACGCCCAGGGCGTAATGGTTGGCGAGAATCTCCAGCACGGGCTCGACTTCAGGGAACACTTCGATTTGATGCCGCGCATGCAGAAACACTTCAAAACCCTTGTCTGCCAGGTCGGTTGCTTCGCCATGGGCGTATCCAGCGTCCTTCATCGCGTGAAACAACACTCGCCGACGCAGAGCGCTGATGCGATGTTTCAACCCCGGTTCATTGGCCAGCACCCGCTCGCGAATCGCCCACAGATGCTCTACCGGTACAGTGCCGAGGTTCGGCGCATGTTCGCTCAGCCATTCGCGCAGTACCGCTTCGGCGCTGACAATCACCGGGGCGGTGTCCCACAGGGTGTCGTCGAGGTCGAAGGTGATCAACTGGATGTTCATGAATCGTCGCCTTTGCTGCGTTTGGCCCGTGGGTGGGCGCTGTCGTAGACCGCCGCCAGGTGCTGGAAGTCCAGATGGGTGTAGATCTGCGTGGTCTTGATGTCCGAGTGGCCGAGCAGTTCCTGCACCGCGCGCAGGTCCTGCGAGGACTCCAGCAAATGACTGGCAAAAGAATGCCGCAGCATGTGTGGATGCAGGTTTTGCCCCAGTTCACGCTCGCCAGCGAGTTTGACCCGCACCTGAATCGCGCGCGGACCGAGACGGCGGCCTTGCTGACTGACAAACACCGCGTCATCCGCCGGATTGGTCATCGCCCGCAGTGGCAGCCATTGCTCCAGCGCTTCGCGGGCCTTTTTGCCGACCGGCAGCAGACGGGTCTTGCTGCCCTTGCCGAGCACCTGAACCATGCCGTCCGCCAGGTCGAGCTGATCGAGGTTGAGCCCGGTCAGCTCGGACAGGCGCAGGCCGGAAGAATAGAAAAGCTCGAGAATCGCCTGATCGCGCCGCGCCAGAAAATTATCCTCGACCGCACCTTCAAGCAGTTGCAGGGCGCGATCGGTGTCGAGGGTTTTCGGCAGGCGCCGCTCGCCTTTCGGCGGGGCCAGGCCGGTGGCCGGGTCGTGGTCGCACAGGCCTTCGCGATTGAGATAGTGATAGAGCCCGCGTACCGCCGAAAGCAGGCGGGCGAGGCTGCGCGAAGACTGGCCCTGCGCATGCAAACGGGCGATCAGGCTGCGCAGACGCTGAATATCCAGCGCGGCCCAACTGCCGATGTTCTGCTTGATGCACCAGCCGAGGACTTTATCGAGGTCGCGGCGGTAGGCCGACAGGGTGTGCGGCGACACCTGTCGCTCACTGCGCAGGTGCTCGCAGTAAGCGTCCAGTTGCCGTTCCATGTTCAGCGTACCGAGCGCAGGGAGTTGTTGACCCGTGGCAGCACGCGACCCATGACTTCAGCGATGTAGCTCAGGAACAGCGTGCCGACCGAACTCTTGTAATGCTGCGGATCGCGGCTGGCGATCGCCAGGATGCCGTGAATCCCCTGGTGGCTGACCGCAACCACCGCAGTGGAGCCGATCTGCTTGCGCTGCTCTTCGCCGAACAGGAAGTCCAGCTCATGTTCACGCAGGGTGCCGCTGACGCTTTTGCCTTCGGTGAGCAGGCCGCCAATTGCGGTTTGTGCGTCGGCGTGAGTGACCCAGCGGCCGACCGGCGCCGGGTTGTCTCCGAGCAGGATGAGGCTGACAAACGGCACCTGAAAGTCCTGGCGCAGGCTGTCTTCGACGCAGATCACCACGTCTTCGAGACTGGCGGCGTCCATCAGCGCCAGGATCAGGCGGCGGGTCTTGTCGAACAGGCGATCATTGTCGCGGGCCACGTCCATCAACTGCGAGAGGCGGTGGCGCATCTCGATGTTGCGGTCGCGCAGAATGGTCATCTGCCGTTCCACCAGTGACACGGTGTCACCGCGCCGGTGGGGAATGCGCATGGCGGGCAGCAGTTCTTCGTGCTCGACGAAGAAGTCCGGGTGAGCCTCGAGGTACGCGGCAACCGCTGCCGCCTCCAGGCTCTCGGACGCGGATTCGGCGGACTGTCGGGCGGGTACCTGAGGCTTATCGGTCATGGCTTCTGCTCACTCAAAGACGCACTTGTCCTTCGTATACACGCACTGCCGGACCGGTCATCAGTACCGGTTGGCCGGGGCCTGCCCATTCAATGGACAGACGCCCGCCGGGCAGGTCGATCAACAGCGGCGAATCCATCCACCCCTGACTGATGGCCGCCACCGCCGCCGCGCAGGCGCCGGTACCGCAGGCCTGGGTTTCCCCGGCGCCGCGTTCCCATACGCGCAATTGCGCGCGGTGGCGGTCGATGACCTGGAGAAAGCCGACATTGACCCGCGCCGGAAAGCGCGGATGGTGTTCGATTTTCGGCCCCAGCTCATGCACTGGTGCGCTGTTGATGTCCTGCACGCGCAGTACCGCATGCGGATTGCCCATCGACACGGCAGCCAGTTCGACCGTGGTGCCATCGACTTCCAGCTGATAGCTGGTCGCCTGCGTCGGTGCGTCGAACGGAATGTCCGCCGGCACCAGGCGCGGCGCGCCCATGTTGACGCCGATCTGGCCGTCGTTGCGCACGTCCAGCTCGATGATCCCGCCCTTGGTCTCGACGCGAATCTTGCGCTTGGCGGTCAGACGCTTGTCGAGCACGAAGCGCGCGAAGCAGCGTGCACCGTTGCCGCACTGTTCCACTTCCGAGCCGTCGGAGTTGAAAATCCGGTAACGGAAATCCACGTCCGGGTTGCTCGGCGCTTCGACGATCAGCAACTGGTCGAAACCGATACCGGTGTGCCGGTCGCCCCATTGCTTGGCGTGTTTGGGCTGAATATGCGCGTGCTGGCTGACCAGGTCGAGAACCATGAAGTCATTGCCCAGGCCGTGCATTTTGGTAAAACGCAGCAGCATGGGTTACTCCGGCAGCAGGCTTTCGCCGGCAAACAGCTCGGCCACGGTTTCGCGGCGGCGCACTTCAAAAACCTGATCACCGTCTACCAACACTTCAGCGGCACGGCCACGGGTGTTGTAGTTGGAACTCATCACGAAGCCATAGGCACCGGCCGAATGCACGGCCAGCAAGTCGCCCTCTGCCAGCGCCAGTTCACGATCCTTGGCGAGGAAGTCGCCGGTTTCGCAGATCGGGCCGACGATGTCGTACGGGCGCGCGGCGGTGTCACGCGGCTTGACCGCGGTGACGTCCATCCACGCCTGATACAGCGCCGGGCGGATCAGGTCGTTCATCGCCGCATCGACGATGGCGAAATCCTTGTGTTCGGTGTGCTTGAGGTACTCGACCTGAGTCAGCAGCACGCCGGCGTTGGCGACGATGAAGCGGCCCGGCTCGAACACCAGCGCCAGATCGCGTCCGTCCAGACGCTCGCGCACAGCCTTGATGTAGTCGCCAGCCAGCGGCGGCTCTTCATCGCGATAACGCACGCCCAGGCCACCACCGAGATCGATGTGGCGCAGGTGAATGCCGCAATCGCCGAGGCGGTCGACCAGATCCAGCAGGCGGTCGAGGGCGTCGAGGAACGGCGGCAGGGTGGTCAGTTGCGAGCCGATGTGGCAATCGACACCGATCACTTCCAGGTTCGGCAGGTGCGCGGCACGCACGTACACGTCTTCGGCGTCAGCAATGGCGATGCCGAACTTGTTCTCTTTGAGACCGGTGGAGATGTACGGGTGGGTGCCGGCATCGACGTCCGGGTTCACTCGCAGCGAGATCGGCGCGCGAACGCCCAGCTCGGCGGCGACCACTTGCAGGCGCTCGAGCTCGTCGGTGGATTCGACGTTGAAGCAGTGCACGCCGACTTCCAGGGCGCGGCGCATGTCGTCACGGGTCTTGCCGACGCCGGAGAACACGATCTTGTCCGGGCTGCCGCCAGCGGCCAGCACACGTTCCAGCTCACCCCGGGAGACGATGTCGAAACCGGCACCGAGGCGGGCCAGGACATTCAGCACACCCAGGTTGGAGTTGGCCTTGACCGCAAAGCAGACCAGGTGCGGCATGCCCGTCAATGCATCGGCGTAGGCCAGATACTGGGCTTCGATGTGTGCGCGGGAGTAAACATAAGTGGGCGTGCCGAAGCGGTCGGCGATGGCGGACAGCGCCACACCTTCCGCGAACAGCTCCCCGCCACGGTAGTTAAAAGCGTCCATGGCGATCCCTTATTGGTAAACGTCGTGCTTGTGTGCTTTGGACGGCTGCTTTTGCGAGGTCTGGGCTTGTTCGGCCGGGTCCTGATCGTCATCCGGCAGGTACAGCGGGCCTTTTTGACCACAGGCCGAAACGAGGCAGGCAACCGCGACGAGCGCAGCAAGGGAAGAGATCAGGCGCTTCATGGCGAAATCCTTGAAAATGCGTTAATTGCGCCGGAGTATACCGGCCACCCGGCAGCTTGCCTATGTGATGGCCCTCCCGTCTGGCGGGGCTGGTGCGTGAGTACTTGATTACCCTGTGGGAGCGGGCTTGCTCGCGAAAGCGCCGTGTCAGTCGGCATTGATGTTGAATTTGCCGACGCCTTCGCGAGCAAGCTCGCTCCCACAGGGGCAGCTCTGGATGGGAAGCGGCGCTTGGTCGTTATCCTTTGCAATCGGCCGGCAGCCTCCGTATCTTGCGGCGCTGAGCCTGATCCGACATTTTTTGAGGTTGCCACAATGAGTTTGTCCGAAGCGCGTTTCCACGATCTGGTCGATGATACCCAGGAAAAACTGGAAGACATCTTTGAAGAAAGCGACCTTGATATCGATCTGGAAAACTCGGCAGGTGTCTTGACCGTCAAGTTCGAAAACGGCTCGCAACTGATTTTCAGCCGTCAGGAACCATTGCGTCAGCTGTGGCTGGCGGCGGTGTCCGGTGGATTCCACTTCGACTACGACGAAGAAAGCGAGCGCTGGATGTGCGACAAGAGCGAAGAGCAGCTGGGCGAAATGCTCGAGCGCATCGTCAAGCAGCAGGCTGGCGTCGAATTTGATTTCGAAGGCCTGTGATTTCGTGACCGATAGTGCTCCTGTCCGGCCGCCGAAGCCGCTCTACAGTAACGTCAGTCCGGCGGTGCCGTCGCCATGCACCGGTGTCTGCCGGCTGGACGAACAGAAAGTCTGTCTCGGCTGCGCGCGACATGTCGAAGACATTCGCGAGTGGCGTTCGGCGGATGATGAGCGCCGGCGAGTGATTGTTGCCCAGGCTGTTGCTCGCAGATCCTTGGCCTGACTCAACGCTGTGGTGAGGGGATTTATCCCCGATAGACTGCGCAGCAGTCTCAAAAGCCTGGGGCCGCTGCGCGACCCATCGGGGATAAATCCCCTCGCCACAGAGGTTGCACGGTGTCCGGCGGTGACTTGTATATTTTTTGAGCTGTGATAGTGTCCGGACACGCCTCAACTCATCGAGGCCTGGTGAAAACCCCGTCTTTTGTGGCGGGGTTTTGCTTTTTTTGTGTGCAGAAGAAAGGAGTCTGCCCGGATCATGACCGCACCTTCCATCACCCTTACCCGTCTGGACGTGCAACGTCTGGAGCGCCTGATCGACGGCCTGGATGACACGCTGCCGGGCGTGATCGCGCTGCAAACCGAGCTGGACCGCGCCGATACCGTGGTCGGCCACGAAGAAGTGCCCGCCGATGTCGTGACCATGAATTCCCGCGTGCACTGCCGCGAAGAGGGCAGTGGCAAGGACTATCACCTGACGCTGGTCTATCCCAAGGATGCCAACGCCGATGAAGGCAAGATCTCGATTCTGGCGCCGGTCGGCAGCGCGCTGCTGGGCCTGAAAGTCGGGCAGCACATCGACTGGCCGGCACCGGGTGGCAAGACCTTGAAACTGACCTTGCTCGAAGTCGAATCCCAGCCGGCCAACGGCGGTGATTTCCGCGAGTAACCGCGCCTCAGACCTGTTCGAGTGCCTCGTTCAGGGCGCGCTCCAGGTCGGCCTTGTAACGCAGATACAGATTGCTTGAACTCTGACCATCACCGAGCAGGCCCGACAGGTCGAGGTCGGTGATGTAGCAGCGATAGCGCTCGGTCTCGCGGCGTTGCTCGACGATCTCCCCGGCGACCACGCGGAACAGCTGGTCGCCATGTTCCAGTTCGCTGAATTCCCGTTGATTGCAATACAGCGTGACCTGCACTTCTCCGGGTGCGGCTTTGCCGATGATCGCCTGCACGTCGTAGAACGGTTTGTTGACCGGTGTCTGCGGCGCCGGCCGGGTTTCGACCCGTCGGGCGCGGCCGGGGCCTGAAGGCAACAACTGGTAATACAAAATCTCCAGGCTGACCGATGGGCTGCTGTCCATGGGCAGCAGTGCTTCACGCCGGTACTGGATCGATTGCAGGAACCGCTGCAACGGCACCAACAGGCTTTGCTCGTCGTGATACGGCAAATGCTGCTGCCACAGCGCGTTGTACTCATCCAGCACGTACAACTCGGCCTGTTGCTCGGTGATCCGGTAGAACACCTGAATCGCTTCCGGCTGGCCCATCGGCAGGATCAACGCCAGGTCGTGGTCTTCCAGCGCCATCGGATCGAGGTGCAGCGGGCTGTAACGTGCCTGTTCTTCGCCGAGGTAATCCAGCAGCGCCGGCAATGTCGCGAGGGCGACATGGTTGACCTGGCCCGGCACCAGCTCCAGCACGTGGTAGTGCTGTTGCACCTGAATCAGGTAGCGATGGTTCAACTCGCTGAGTAGCAGGGTTTGCGCGGTGTCGACGATCTCTTCCACGCGTCTGGCAATGAACTGCGCGCGGTTGTGGCAGAAACAGCGCACTTTCAGAGAGGGCTGTTGCCTACCGCGCGGCAGATTGTTCAGGTAGTCGCGCAGGCAGTCGAGCAGCGCGTGCGGGCCGTCGAAGCGATTGACCAGCACCTCGTTCCAGCTGTTGAGCGTGACCTGATCGAGGGTCAGCACAAGGTTTTCGCGCACGCCGGCGTAACTCAGCGAGTCGGTGCGCTCGGTGGTCATCAGGATATTCAGGTCGCGGTGATGCTTGAGTGGATCGACGCCCACGTTGACCAGCATCAGCACCTCGCTCGGCACTGCGGCACGCAGTAACGGCTCTTCGGCGACAGTGGGCAAGGGCAGGGCAATGCACTGTTGCAGGCTGCCGAGCAGGTTGAACAGCTCGAACTCGCTCAGGTCGCTGTCGCCCGGATGCAGGGCCAGACGGGTGCTGCTGTCGATCACGCCGTTGCGATGGCACCAGGTGAGCAGCTCGAGCAGTTCGCGGCTGCGCTTGATCGGCGCGAAGTGTTCCCACTCCAGCGCGGTCAGGCTGCCGTTGTACAGGCCCCATTGGGTTTGCCCCGGCTCTTTCTTGTTCGGCGCCTGCACCAGGGTCAGGGTGTCTTCGGCCAGATCCGGGGCGATCCCGGGATTGATGAACTCGACCTTGTCGGCCTTGCGCTCGAAGGCTGCGTACAGGCGCCGGCCCAGCACGTTGAGATCGCGCTTGTTGATCAGGCTGACGGTCTGTTCGGTGCGAGCGAACTGAGTGAGGAAGCGATAGCTGTAATTCAGCTCATTGACCAACGCGCGGCGTTCGGCGCTGACCTGGCGGACTTTCCACTGGCTGCGACTGTCGAGCAGTGCCAGTTGGCGCTGGTCCCAATGCCATTCAATGGCCAGGCGTTCCAGCAGCGAGCGTTGCCAGCTCTGCGTGCGGCTGTTGCCGGTGAGCTTGCGGTTGACCTTGAGGTACAGCGCGCGGCGCACCAGCTCCAGGCGCTCCGGCTCATTGCGCGCGACGAGGTATTCCTCGATGCGCCGGTACACCACCATGTACGGATCCAGTTCATCCAGATCCAGTTGATTGGCAAACACCGCTTTTTTGAAGCGCAGGCTCAGGCATTGCACGTGCGGATGTTCGCTGGCGTAAACCTCGGTCAGCAGCAGTTTGAGCACCGACTTGTAGGGCGATTCGATGCCCTTGAACAGTTGCCACAGCCCGGCGCCGATGAACTCCCCCGGCGGGATCGTCGCCAAGTGGCCGAGGTCGAGGGTTTCGTCGGCACGGATGAAGCGCTTGGACAGCAAGGTGTGGGTGTACTGGTCGTAAGCGGTTTCTTCGTAGACCGGCACCAGCCACCAGATCGGCGTGCGTCCGGCGAGCCAGATCGCCGTGCGGTAGAACTCGTCGAGCAACAGGTAATGCTGGGTGCTGCCGCAGTTCTCGGAACTGAGCTGAGTGTCGCGTTCGCCTTTGACGAAGCGCAGCGGATCGATCAGGAAAAAATGCGCTTCGGCGCCTTGAGTCGCGGCCCAGGCTTCAAGCAACTGACATTTCTTGTGCAGCTCGGCCAGCTCGTTTTCGCTCAGCTCCGGCGCGTGACAGACCCACACGTCCATGTCGCTCTGATCGGCCTGGGCCAGCGTGCCGAGGCTGCCCATCAGGAACAGCCCGTGAATCGGCCGGGGCGGGTTGCTGCCGTGGCGCGGTTTATAGGAGAACGAGCGGGTCAGGCGCTGGGCTTCAGCGAGGGTATTGGCGTCCGGTTCGTAGCTGGACAGACCCGCCGGCGTGCTGCCCGACACATAACCGGGCAGCAGCGGATGATTGACGTGAAAGAACAGCGGCAGCAGCGTCAACACGCCTTGCTGGCGCGTCGACAAGCCTTCGAGCGCCCGGCCCAGGCGGCCCTCATTGAGCTTGAGAAAACGCGCGCGCAGTTGGCTGAGGACCTTGCGGTCGATGCCTTCGTCCAGATCAGGGCGGATTTCATGGGTGCGCGTCATGTCAGCTCAAACCGGCTCGCAGGCTCGGACGAAGAGGGTCTCGGAATGGGAGGCAGTTTAGCCGTTGCGCAGCGGGACTTTTAAGCTGAATTTGTTTTTTGACGTCAGGTTTTTAACGCGAGGGTCGGGCAGGCCCGCGGAAATCCCGTGGCAGGGGTTCCCGTGGGCGAAGTCAGGGGGGAATCAGGCGGTTGCCTGCTCTCTCAGAATGGTCAGCACGGTTTGCACATTTTGCGCGGCATCGCGACCGAGGCTGGTCAGATATCCGCCATCGGGCTGGTCGGTGAGTTCTTTTTCAAAGAGGCGTTGGGCGGCGGCAATGTGTTTTGGGGCAGCGGTCTGATGAATTTTCAGACCTTCCTGGGAACTGTCCAGGTTGAAGAGTGCGAGGACTTCCAGTTCGGCAACCAACTCAGGGGTAAGCGACATAAGGACTCCAGACTTTCTAGGAATTGGACGACAGCGCCCCTAAGGTGAACCCGCTGGTGCGGCATGTCCAGTGCTCAGCTCAGGGTTTTTGTCTTGAGGCGGATTCCAGTGTAGTCCCCATAAAAAAGATCGCAGCCTGCGGCAGCTCCTACACGATCCAATGTAGGAGCTGCCGCAGGCTGCGATCTTTTGATCTTAGGCTTGTTCCGGTGGCAACTCGGGCAGTTTGCGCAGCGCCGTCTCATACCACTCGGTATCGAACGCGCGATCTTCATCCAGCATCGCGTCAATTTCGTACGCCAGCACGTGGGCCATCAGATTGAGGATCTCTTCGCGCTCGACGCCCACCAGCGTCAGCTTGTTGAAGGTCGCCTTGGCCGCTGGCGGGTTGTCGCTTTCGATCTGGTTCTCGATGGCTTCGATCAACGTCGCTTCGGTGAACTCTTCTTCGTCGTTGTCGATGTCTGTCGGCTCGCTCATGGCAGGCTCCTCAAGGAAAGGCGCCAGTTTACCCGCATTCAGCGGCGTGATGCTGCTGGCAGGATCGCGTCCGGCGATCTATAACCTGTGCCTGCCCACCCCGCACGGCCTGGAGGCTATGTGATGTTCAAGCTCTATGGATTCGCTGTCAGCAACTACTACAACATGGTCAAACTGGCGCTGCTGGAAAAAGGCCTGGCGTTCGAAGAGGTCACGTTCTATCCGGCGCAGACCCCGGAATCACTGGCCATCAGCCCGCGCGGCAAAGTCCCGGTGCTGGGTGTCGAGGCCGGGTTCATCAATGAAACCGCGATCATCCTCGAATACCTCGAGCAGACGCAGAAGGGCACGCCGCTGCTGCCGAGCGATCCGTTCGAACGCGCGCAGGTGCTGGCGATTGCCAAGGAAATCGAGCTGTACATCGAGCTGCCGGGACGCGCCTGTTATGGCGAAGCATTTTTCGGTTCGGCGGTGCCGGAGGCGATCAAGGACAAAACCAAAGCCGAGCTGCTGCTGGGTTTTGCGGCGCTGAGTCGACATGCCAGGTTCGCCCCGTACGTGGCGGGCGACAGATTGAGCATTGCCGATTTGTACTTTCTCTACAGCGTGCCGCTGGCATGTGCGGTCGGGGAGAAGTTGTTCGGGATCGATTTGCTGGCGGAAATGCCGAAGGCCAAGGCGCTGCTGCAGCGACTTGAACAGAATCCGCATGTGCAAAAGATTGCGGCGGACAAGGAAGCGGTGATGCCGGCGTTTTTGGCGATGATCGCGGCGAAGAAGTGAGATTTGTAGCGCTCTGAAGTCAGCATTCGCGAGCAAGCCCGCTCCCACATTGGATCTGTGAACGTCACAGATCCAATGTGGGAGCGGGCTTGCTCGCGAAGCTTTTGCTTTTAGCGGCTGGCGAGCAACGCCTGACCGCGCGCCACGGCAGCCTTGACCTGCGCCGGCGCAGTGCCGCCGATGTGGTCACGGGCATTCACCGAGCCTTCCAGGGTCAGCACGGCAAACACGTCCTGCTCGATCTGATCGCTGAACTGGCGCAGTTCTTCCAGGCTCATCTCGGCCAGATCCTTGCCGGTGTCGACGCCATACTTCACCGCGTGACCGACGATTTCGTGACAGTCACGGAACGGCAGGCCACGGCGCACCAGATAGTCCGCGAGGTCAGTGGCGGTGGAGAAACCACGCAGCGCCGCTTCACGCATGATCGCGTGCTTGGGTTTGATCGCCGGGATCATGTCGGCAAACGCCCGCAGCGAATCGCGCAGGGTGTCGGCAGCGTCGAACAGCGGCTCCTTGTCTTCCTGGTTGTCCTTGTTGTAGGCCAGAGGCTGGCCTTTCATCAGGGTCAGCAGGCCCATCAGTGCACCGAACACACGGCCGGTCTTGCCGCGCACCAGTTCCGGCACGTCGGGGTTTTTCTTTTGCGGCATGATCGAGCTGCCGGTGCAGAAACGGTCCGGCAGATCGATGAACTGGAACTGCGCGCTGGTCCACAGCACCAGCTCTTCGGAGAAACGTGACAAGTGCATCATCGCGATGCTGGCGGCGGAGCAGAATTCGATGGCGAAGTCGCGATCGGAAACGTTGTCCAGCGAGTTGCCGCCCACGGCGTCGAAGCCCAGCAGTTGCGCGGTGTATTCGCGGTCGATCGGGTAGGTGGTGCCGGCCAGCGCGGCGCTGCCCAATGGCATGCGGTTGGTGCGCTTGCGGCAGTCGACCAGGCGCTCGTAGTCGCGGCTGAGCATTTCGAACCAGGCCAGCATGTGGTGCCCGAAGGTCACTGGCTGCGCGGTCTGCAGGTGGGTGAAGCCCGGCATGATGCTCGCGGCTTCGCGCTCGGCCTGCTCCAGCAGGCCTTTCTGCAGGCGGGTGATCTCGGCCAGGATCAGGTCGATTTCGTCACGCAGCCACAGGCGGATGTCGGTGGCGACCTGGTCGTTGCGGCTACGCCCGGTGTGCAGTTTCTTGCCGGTGATACCGATGCGGTCGGTCAGGCGCGCTTCGATGTTCATGTGCACGTCTTCGAGGTCGACGCGCCAGTCGAACTGGCCGGCCTCGATTTCGCCCTGGATGGTTTTCAGGCCATCGATGATGCTGTCGCGCTCGGCATCCGTCAGCACGCCGACCTTGGCCAGCATGGTGGCGTGGGCAATCGAGCCCATGATGTCGTGGCGATACAGGCGCTGGTCGAAAGTGACGGAGGCGGTGAAGCGGGCGACGAAGGCGTCGACGGGTTCACTGAAGCGGCCGCCCCAGGACTGATTGGTCTTGTCAGTGCTCATGAATTCGCTCGTATCGGCTTGGAGAAAGAAGGCGTGAAACGCTGGCGCGGATAATAACAGGGTTGCCAATCCTGTCGCTGACACCGGTCGATACGTTTTTTTCTCATCTGCTCGGGCATAGTCGGCGCGGTCTGCGGGTGATTTGCACAAGGATATTTTTCGATTGAGCAATATCGGCCCGGCAAGCGTCTACAGTTGGACAGAAGGGTCGGCGCGACTGCGGATCGCACACAGGTCCGGACGCCGGCTAAAAGAACAGGGGGTAGGTGGATTGTCCTTTGACGAACCCCGTGAGAAACGCAGGAAACAGCGGGCTTTGAGCAGTACGACCCGGACACTGGCAAATATTGCTGGCCGACGTACGGCACTTTTTGGCGCTCGGGCTAGTCTTAGCGTGGATCGCGGTGACGGATGTCACTCCACCTGTCTACGCTATCCTTGTGCGAGACTCACGCAGGAATCCAGCGCAATATGAATGTCCTGATCGTTGATGACGAACCACTGGCTCGCGAGCGCCTAAGCCGCATGGTAAGCGAGCTCGAGGGTTATACAGTCCTGGAGCCCAGCGCCACGAACGGCGAGGAAGCGTTGGCGCTGATCGACAGCCACAAGCCGGATATCGTATTGCTCGATATCCGCATGCCGGGCCTCGATGGCCTGCAGGTGGCTGCCCGTCTGTGCGAACGCGAAATGCCGCCAGCCGTGGTGTTTTGCACCAGCCCCGATGAATTTGCCGTGGAAGCCCTGCAGGCCAGCGCCGTGGGCTATGTGGTGAAACCCGTGCGAACCGAACATCTGCATGACGCCCTGAAACGGGCTGAACGTCCCAACCGGGCGCAACTCGCGGCCCTGACTCGTCCTGCTGCCGAAAGCGGCAACGGCCCGCGCAGTCATATCAGCGCCCGCACCCGCAAGGGCATCGAGCTGATCCCCCTGGATCAGGTGGTCTACTTCATTGCCGACCACAAGTACGTGACCCTGCGCCATGAAAGCGGCGAAGTGCTGCTGGACGAACCCCTCAAAGCCCTCGAAGACGAATTCGGCGAGCGTTTCGTGCGCATCCACCGCAACGCCCTGGTCGCCCGGGACCGCATCGAACGTCTGCAACGCACACCGCTGGGGCACTTCCAGCTGTTCCTCAAGGGCCTGAATGGCGATGCACTGATCGTCAGCCGCCGTCATGTGGCGGGTGTGCGCAAGATGATGCAGGGCTTGTAAGCCGCTCATTCCGGGCGACTCCTGAGACTGTTTACCAGGCATGGCCGGCCAGGGAGGCCACCGCGTTTCTGATTCAAGTCAAAGTGGATTTGACTGAGCTGTTATTATCCGCCGTATCTATTCAGTACGGATCGATCCATGTCCTCTCGCGAAATCCGCATCGCCACCCGTAAAAGTGCGCTCGCCCTGTGGCAGGCCGAATACGTCAAAGCCCGTCTGGAAGCGGCCCACCCGGGTCTGCTGGTGACGCTGGTGCCCATGGTCAGTCGCGGCGACAAGCTGCTCGACTCGCCACTGTCGAAAATCGGCGGCAAGGGGCTGTTCGTCAAGGAACTGGAAACCGCGCTGCTGGAAAATGAAGCCGACATTGCCGTGCACTCGATGAAAGACGTGCCGATGGATTTTCCCGAAGGCCTGGGCCTGTTCTGTATCTGCGAACGTGAAGATGCGCGCGATGCCTTTGTTTCCAATACCTATGCAAGCCTGGAAGCGTTGCCGGCCGGCGCCATCGTTGGCACCTCCAGCCTGCGTCGCCAGGCGCAATTGCTGACCCGTCGGCCTGATCTGCAGATTCGTTTCCTGCGCGGTAACGTCAACACTCGCTTGGCCAAGCTCGATGCCGGCGAGTACGACGCGATCATTCTCGCCGCGGCCGGTCTGATCCGTCTGGGTTTCGAAGATCGCATCACTTCGGCGATCAGCGTCGATGACAGCCTGCCGGCCGGTGGCCAAGGGGCTGTCGGCATCGAGTGCCGTAGCGCCGACACTGAAATCCACGCCTTGCTCGCACCGCTGCATCACGCCGATACCTCATCGCGCGTCACCGCCGAGCGTGCCCTCAACAAACATCTGAATGGCGGCTGCCAGGTGCCGATCGCCTGCTACGCCGTGCTCGAGGATGATCAACTATGGCTGCGTGGTCTGGTCGGCGAGCCGAGCGGTGGCAAGCTGCTCAGCGCCGAGGCCCGCGCACCGCGTGCCGAGGCCGAAGCCTTGGGTGTGAAGGTCGCTGAAGACCTGCTCAATCAAGGTGCCAACGACATTCTCAAAGCGGTCTACGGCGAGGCAGGTCACGAGTGACCGGCTGGCGCCTGCTGCTGACGCGCCCTGCGGAAGACTGTGTGGCGCTGGCCGAGACGTTGGCCGGGCAGGGGATTTTCAGTAGCTGTTTGCCGCTTCTGGACATTGTTCCACTGCCGGTCTCTGCCAAAATTCGTCAGGCGATTGCGCAGTTGCCGCGTTGCAGCGCGGTGATCGTGGTCAGCAAACCGGCGGCGCGCATTGCCATGGATCTGCTCGACGGTGTGCCTTCGCTGACGATGCCGTGGTTCAGTGTCGGTGCCGCTACCGCGCAGATTCTGCTGGATCGCGGCCTCGACGCACACTTCCCGGGTGCCGGTGATGACAGCGAAGCCTTGCTGCAATTGCCGCGTCTGCGGGAGGCGGTCAGCCAGCCCGGCGCGCAGGTGTTGATCCTGCGCGGGGAGGGCGGGCGCGAACTGCTCGCCGAGCGCCTGCGTGAGCTAGGTGCTAGTGTCGAGTATCTGGAGTTGTATCGACGTGACCTGCCGGCCTACCCGCCGCAAGCGCTGCCGCAGCGGATTGCAGCGGAACGCTTGAACGGGCTGGTGGTCAGCAGTGGACAGGGTTTCGAGCACCTGCAGCAAATGGCCGGGGATGCCTGGCCGGCGATTGCGCGGTTGCCGTTGTTTGTTCCAAGCCCAAGGGTCGCCGAGCTGGCACGTGCCGCCGGGGCTCAAACAGTTGTGGATTGCCGCGGCGCGAGTGCCGCGGCTTTGCTGACGGCGTTACGGGAGCATCCCGTGCCCGTTCTCTAACGCAAAGGATGGATACGTGAGCGAAACAGCCTTGCCTAAAGATGATGTCCAGCCTGTGATCGATGCGCAGGTTGAAACTCCACCGCCGGCCAACGAGCCGCGCCGGGGCAACGGCCTGGCCATTGTCGCCCTGTTGCTCGGCGCTGCCGGCGTGGCGATTGGCGGTTGGGGTGTCTGGCAGGTGCGTCACCTGCAGAGCAACACCGCACAACAGTCGGATCAGGTGCAGGCGCTGAACGATCAGGCGCAGAGCCTCAAGCTCAATGAACAACGCCTGACCGAGCGCCTCGCGCAGTTGCCGGGTGCCGAAGAACTCGCTGAGCGTCAGCGGCTGGTGACGCAACTGCAGGGCGATCAGCAACGCCTCAATCAACGCCTGGAAACCGTCCTCGGCGCCAGCCGCAAGGATTGGCGTCTGGCCGAGGCCGAGCATCTGCTGCGTCTGGCCAGCCTGCGTCTGTCCGCCTTGCAGGACATCAGCAGTGCTCAGGCGCTGGTGCAGGGCGCCGATGAGATCCTTCGTGAACAGAATGACCCGGGCTCGTTCGCCGCCCGCGAGCAAGTGGCGAAAACCCTGGTCGCCCTGCGCAGCACCGAACAACCGGATCGCACCGGGCTGTTCCTGCGCATTGGTGCGCTGCGCGATCAGGTCATCGAGCTGACCGAACTGGCGCCGGAATACAAGGATCGTGGCGAATCGCTGCTGGGTCTTACTGCCGATGGCGATGGCGCCAGCCGCTGGGCGCAGTGGTGGGAGCAGATTTCCCGCTACATCCGCATCGATTTCAACGCCGACAAGAATGTGAAGCCGCTGCTGGCCGGGCAGAGCCTGAGCCAGGTGCGTCTGGCCCTGAGCCTGGCGCTGGAGCAGGCACAATGGGCCGCGCTCAATGGTCAGGCGCCGGTTTACACCCAGGCGTTGACCGAGGCGCGTGACGTGCTCAAGGGCAATTTCAATCCGGACAATCCGCAGAGCAAAGTCATGCTCGAGCAGGTTGCCGAGCTGAGCCAGCAACCGGTCACGGTCAAGACTCCAGACCTGACCGGCACGCTGAGTGCGGTGCAGGCTTATCTGGAACGCCGTAACGTCAACGCTGAAGAATCGGTCAAACCGTTCGCCAAACCTGCCGCCAGCACTGCGCAGGAGACCACGCCATGAAACGCCTGTACGTGATCGTGTTTCTGGTGATTGCCGCGACGGCGGCATTGGGTCTGGCGATTGCCGAACACTCCGGCTACGTGCTGATTGCCTACAAGAGCTTCCGCTACGAGGCGAGCCTGTGGGCCACGCTGGGGCTGATCGCGGTGTTGTGGCTGCTGATCTGGGGGATCAAGGCGCTGGTGGAGCTGGTTATGACTTCCACAGGCGTGGTCAATCCGTGGTCGCGACGTAACCGCAGCCGTCGGGTGCAGGTGGCCATCGAGCACGGTCAACTGGATCTGGCCGAGGGGCGGTGGGCCAGCGCACAGCGGCATCTTGCTCGCGCCGCCGAAGCCGAGCGTCAGCCGCTGCTGTATTACCTCGGGGCTGCCCGTGCAGCCAACGAACAAGGCAAGTATGAAGAATGTGATCAGTTGCTCGAACGTGCTCTCGAGCGCCAGCCCCAGGCCGAACTGGCGATTGCCTTGAGTCACGCGCAGCTGCAGACCGATCGTGGCGACACCGACGGTGCGCTGGTGACGCTGCAGGCGATGCACGAGCGGCATCCGCATAACGTGCAGACCTTGCGTCAGTTGCAGCGTCTGCATCAGCAGCGTGGTGATTGGTCGGCGGTGATTCGCCTGTTGCCGGAATTGCGCAAGGACAAGGCTTTGCCAGCCTCGGAGCTGGCCGAGCTTGAGCGTCGTGCCTGGGGCAACAACCTGTCGCTGGCCGCACACCGCGACGAGGACGGCAAAGTCGGTCAGCAGTCGCTAAAGCGCGCCTGGGAGCAACTGACTGCCGCGCAACGCCAGGAACCGGCGCTGGTGCTGGCCTATGCCGAGCAACTGCGTCAGCTCGGCGCTCAGGTCGAGGCCGAAGAGGTGTTGCGTAACGCCCTCAAGCGCAAGTACGACAGCCACTTGGCGCGCCTGTATGGCCTGGTGCGCGGCAGCGATCCGGCCCGTCAGTTACAGACCGCCGAAGGCTGGCTCAAGGAGCATCCGGCCGATCCAAGCCTGCTGCTGACCCTGGGGCGTCTGTGCCTGCAAACCAGTCTGTGGGGCAAGGCGCGAGATTATCTGGAGAGCAGCCTGCGCCTGCAGCGCAATCCGGAAGCCTGTGCTGAGCTGGCACGTTTGCTCGCCCAATTGGGTGACACCGAGCGCAGCAATCAGTTGTTCCAGGAAGGTCTTGGATTGCTCGATGAACGTCTCTTGGCCGCGCCCCTGCCGGTGCCGGTCCACGCCTGAAATCACGAGGGAGGCCGCTCCCTCGTTAACGTTTAACACACAGAAAATGACCTCTGGTGGGCCTTGTGGGCAAAGTCCTACAGGGAGCTGCACCTATTCCTCTCGTGCCAGTCGGGTTTTCCCTACACTTCTGATGAACTGTCCGCGGGGACCTGCCTTGAAAGGCTGACAAGCTTTCCTCTACCGTAACTGCCTGTCTCTACTGTTACGGAAAAGCCATGTCGCTGGCCTGTTCACGCTCCTTGTTTTTCACGGCTTTCACTGCAGCGGCGCTGGCCCTGGGAGCTTCTTATTATCTTGAGTACGCGGTCGGGCTGACGCCTTGCAGTCTGTGCCTGGCGCAACGCTTCTTCATGACGCTGCTGATGGTCTGTTGTGGTTTGGCGGCAGTCCATGGACCGCGCCGGGTGGGTCTGTCGCTCTATTGGATGAGCGCGCTGTGCATCAGTCTGAGCGGGACAACCGCGGCCTGGCGGCAGGTGTTGTTGCAGAGCGATCCGCTGATGCAGATGACGCATTGTGCGCCCGACTCCGAAGCACTGTTCAGTCATTTGCCGTGGTTATGTGCCACGCTGCGGCTGTTTAAAGGCAGTGCCGATTGCGCGGAAATTTCCTGGACGCTGTTCGATCTGAGTATTCCGGAGTGGAGTCTGCTGTTCTTTGTGGCGATGTCGATCCTGGCGATGTATCAATTGCTGCGGCTGGTCTGGAGCGCTCTGCAACGACCGCTCAGCGGCGAAGCGTCGCACCGTACGCTGGTCAGGGATTAAACACTTGTATGAACATTATCTCCTGCGTACCTTGAAGCCATAGGCGTGCGGGCATAATCTGGCCCGCACGTGTCATTGGATTTATGTTGCTCGATGACGCTCTGCCCGGTCGGCCTCCAAGCGATCAAAGCCAGAAGAGGGGCGCGGGTGTAGAGCAGCATGACCCACAAGGGAAGAGAGATCACCATGCTCGAAAGTTGTCAGAATGCTCAGGAACGCTGGGGTGGAGTTCATCTGCTGATCGACCGCTGGTTGCAGGAGCGTGAAGAACTGATCGGCGCCTACGACAAGCTCGGTGCGCAGCCTGAGTCGCTCTCCGAGAGTCGCAAGCCCTTGCAGGAATTCTGCGGCGTGCTGGTCGATTACGTCTCGGCCGGGCACTTCGAAATCTATGAACAGCTGACCGGCGAAGCCAAGGCGTTCAACGACAAGCGTGGTCTGGAACTCGCCGAGACGATTTATCCGCGGATCGACGTCATCACCGAAAAGCTGCTGGCGTTCAACGATCTGTGCGACGAGGGCAAATGCGTCGCGGAGAAGTTCAAGGAGCTGGGCGGCCTGTTGCACGAGCGCTTCGAACTGGAGGACTGCCTGATTGAAGTGCTGCACACGGCGCACAAGCAGGAAGATCCGGTTCAGGCCTGATTGATTTTTCGCATAAACAAAAAACGCGGTGCGCCGAAAGGGCACCGCGTTTTTTTATGCCTGCGAGTCGGGCTTGATCAACTCGTCGCGCCGCGCAATTCGACCTCGAACACCAGCGGCGTAAATGGCGCAATCAGATCACCTGCACCGTCGGCGCCATACGCTTGATCCGAGGGAATCACCAGTCGCCACTTGGCACCCACCGGCATGTTCTGCAGCGCGGTACGCCAGCCGGCAATCACGCTGTCGAGGCTGAACCATTGCGGCTGAGTGTTCTGATCGAACACCGTGCCATCCGGCAAACGACCGACATACAACACTTGGACTTTGCCATCCGGGCCGGCCTTGGCGCCGGTGCCAGGGGTCAGCTCGGTCAGCAGAATGCCGTCGGCCAGTTGCTTCACGCCCGGCTTGGCTTTTTCGGCGGTGAGAAAGCGTTGTTCGTTTTCCATCGCGGCCTCAGTCGAAGGCTGCGAGGAGTGTTCGGCAATTTGCGATTCATGATCAGCGAGGATCTGCTCGATCCGCGCTTCGCTCAGTGCCAGGGGCTTGCCTTGATAAGCCTGCTGCAAGCCTTCAATCAAAGCCTGGATCTGCAATTGCGGCACTTCCTGGCGCAGCCGTTCACCGAGGCTGGCGCCGAGGCTGTAGGCCAGATCGTGAGCGTCGTTCGCGGTGGCTTTTTCGTCGGCGTAGGCGGTGGAAAAAATCATGCAGAGGGATAATAAAAGGTAGCGCGACATGGGCACTCTCCAGCCTGAGATGCGGGCGATTATGCCAGTGCAGACGTCTGCAACGGTGAACTGCTTTTGCCTTTGTGCAGAACATTTTCGCTTCGCTGCAACGCAACGGTTTCGTTACTGTCAAGATGACCTAGCGGCGGTAACTGCAGAGGTCTAGTATGAGCCGCACTCACGTCAGCCAGGAGGTAAACCATGTCGGCCACCAAGAAGCCTGTAAATACTCCGTTGCACTTACTCCAACAACTCTCGGGCAGCCTGCTCGAGCATCTGGAAAATGCTTGCTCTCAAGCCATGGCTGATGCTGAAAAACTGCTCGCCAAACTGGAGAAGCAACGCGGCAAGGCGCAGGAAAAACTGCACAAGTCGCGCACCAGGCTGCAGGACGCCGCCACTGCCGGCAAAGCCAAGGCACAGAACAAGGCCAAGGCTGCAATCAAAGAACTTGAAGACCTGCTCGATGCGCTGAAAGATCGCCAGTCCGATACTCGCGGCTACATTCTGCAGCTCAAGCGCGATGCCCAGGAAAGCCTGAAACTGGCCCAGGGTGTCGGTCGTGTACAAGAGGCCGCCAGCAAGGCGCTGTCCTCCCGTGCAGCCACACCTGCAGCAGCGCCTGCGAAAAAAGCGCCAGCCAAACCTGCTGCGGCAAAAGCACCGGTGAAAACCGCTGCCGCCAAACCGGCAGCCAAGCCAGCCGCCAAGGCGCCAGCCAAAGCAGCAGCCAAACCTGCGACGAAAACCGCAGCGAAAAAACCTGCTGCAGCGAGCACTGCAAAACCAGCCGCTCGTACTGTCGCCGCCAAACCGGCTGTTGCCAAATCGGCCGCCAAGCCAGCTGCCAAACCTGCTGCAAGCAAAGCAGCTCCAGCCAAAACCGCTGCCGCCAAACCTGCAGCGAAAGTAGCGGTAAAACCAGCGGCCAAAACTGCTGCTGCAAAACCGACAACCAAGCCTGCAGCCAAAACCGCTGCGGCCAAACCGGCAACCAAGCCTGCGGCGAAAACGGTTGCGGCAAAACCAGCCACCAAAACCACGGCCAAACCGGCAGCGAAGCCAGCCGCTAAAGCCAGCGCAAAACCGGCCGCCAAGCCAGCCGCTGCTGCCAAACCGGCAACCGCTGCCGCCAAGCCTGCTGCCAAGCCAGTAGCCGCCAAACCTGCAGCAAAACCGGCCGCCAAACCGGCTGCGAAAAAACCGGCCGCTGCCAAACCTGCTGCCACCAAACCAGCAACCGCCGCACCTGCCGCCAAGCCAGCCACTCCAGTGCCGGCCGCCGCACCTGCCTCCGCCGCTACCCCCGCGACTACCACGACTGCGCCAACGCCAGCCGCTGCATCGTCGAGCGTCAGCAGCAACCCGACCAGCGCTTCCTAAGTGCCGGTTGCCGCGACGCGCAGCATCTGCAGCGCGTCGCGGTTCGGGCTGGCGGCCGTACCCGCCAGATGTTCCAGCCAATTCCTCGACGCTGCAGCGTCCTGCATCGGCCAGTCCTGAGCAACCTGCTCCAGTTGCCACAGCAAATGCCGTTCGGCTTCCAGCTCCAGCGCTTTCATCTGTTCGCGCAGACGCTTGAGCACCGGATCTTCTTCGGCCAGGGTTTTCCATTGAGTACGTAACGCGCGCAGTGGTTGCACCACTTCGGTATCCCACGGTCCCACCAGCGTTTTCAGCTGCGCTACACGCTGTTCATCACAAGCCACGCCACGTTGCTCCAGCCACAGACCGCACAGCAACAGGCAGACATTTGCCCCGGTTGTTTGCAGTTGCAGACAGGCGTGTTCCACACCCGGTCGGGCGTAGGTGGCAAGGGAAAAGCTCCACAGGTCAGAGGACATCGTGCTACTCGCGCCAGTTGTGAGCGAAGCTGGTAGACTCCGCCGCCATTATGATCCGACTTCAGAACCTGACTTTACAGCGTGGCCCGCAACGTCTGCTAGAAGACGCCGAGCTGACCCTGCACGCCGGCCACAAAGCCGGCCTTATCGGTGCCAACGGCGCCGGCAAATCCAGCCTGTTTGCCTTGTTGCGCGGCGAGTTGCACCCGGACTCGGGCGACTGCCTGCTGCCGGCCGACTGGCGCATCGCGCACATGCGCCAGGAGGTCGACACCCTCGAACGCCTGGCGGTCGAATACGTGCTCGATGGCGACCTGCGTCTGCGCGAAGTGCAGCGTGACCTCGCCGCCGCCGAAGCCGCCCACGATGGTACGGCGCTGGCGCGTCTGCATGCCGAACTCGACAGCGCCGACGGCTATACCGCCGATGCGCGGGCGCGCAAGTTGCTGGCCGGTCTCGGTTTCACCAACGAGCAGATGGACCGTCAGGTCGGTGACTTCTCCGGTGGCTGGCGGATGCGTCTGAACCTGGCGCAGGCCCTGATGTGTCCGTCGGACCTGTTGCTGCTCGACGAACCGACCAACCACCTGGACCTGGACGCGATCATCTGGCTCGAAGATTGGCTGAAAAGCTACCCGGGCACCCTGCTGCTGATTTCCCACGACCGCGACTTCCTTGATGAAGTGGTCGATCACGTGGCCCACGTCGATCAGCGCAAGCTGACCCTGTACCGTGGCGGCTATACCGCGTTCGAACGTGCGCGTGCCGAGCGTCTGGCCCAGCAACAGCAGGCCTACGAGAAGCAGCAGGCGCAGCGTGCGCACATGGAAAGCTACATCGCCCGCTTCAAGGCCCAGGCGACCAAGGCTCGTCAGGCACAGAGCCGGATCAAGGCCCTGGAACGCATGGAAGAGCTGTCGGCGGCGCACGTCGATTCGCCGTTCGATTTCGTTTTTCGCGAGTCGACCAAGATCTCCAGCCCGCTGATCGACCTGTCCGACGCGCGCCTGGGTTACGGCGAGAAAACCATCCTTGAGAAGGTCAAGCTGCAACTGACTCCGGGCGCGCGCATCGGTCTGCTTGGGCCGAACGGCGCGGGTAAATCGACCCTGATCAAAAACCTCGCCGGTGAACTTGAGCCGCTGGCCGGGCGCCTGACCCGTGGCGAGAACACCGTGGTCGGTTACTTCGCCCAGCATCAGCTCGATTCGCTGGACGCCAAGGCCAGCCCATTGCTGCATCTGCAGCGTCTGGCGCCGACCGAGCGTGAGCAGACCCTGCGCGACTTCCTCGGCGGTTTCGACTTCCGTGGCGCGCGCATCGATGAGCCGGTGCTGAATTTCTCCGGTGGTGAAAAAGCCCGCCTGGCCCTGGCGTTGATCGCCTGGGAACGACCGAACCTGTTGCTGCTCGATGAACCGACCAACCACCTTGACCTGGAAATGCGTCTGGCGCTGACCATGGCGCTGCAGGAATTCAGCGGCGCGGTATTGGTGGTGTCTCACGATCGGCATTTGCTCAAGAGCACCACCGACAACTTCTATCTGGTCGCTGACGGCAAGGTCGAAGAGTTCGATGGCGACCTCGAAGACTACGCGCGCTGGCTGGTGGAGTATCGCCAGCGCAATGCCCCGGTCAGCAACACGCCGGTCAACCCGGACAAGACCGACAAGAAGGCCCAGCGTCAGGCTGCTGCGGCGTTACGTCAGCAACTGGCGCCGCACAAGCGTGAAGCCGACAAGCTCGAAGCCGAGCTGGGCAAGCTCCACGAGAAGCTCGCCAAAGTCGATGCCAGCCTCGCGGACAGCGACATCTACGAGCCGGCGCGCAAGAACGAGCTGCGCGATCTGCTGGCCGAACAGGCCAAACTGAAAGTGCGCGAAGCCGAGCTGGAAGAAGCGTGGATGGAAGCGCTCGAAACCCTGGAAAGCATGCAGGCGGAGCTGGAGGCGCTGTCCTGATGGAGGCGTTCAAGCTGCCGTTGCCGGCGATGTGGGTCGAGCCGATCTGGCTCGGTATGCAGATTCTGCTGATCCTGCTGGCCGGTTATCTGGCCCAGCGTTTTGTCGCCAAAGGCCTGACTCGCCTGGGCGAGCGCTATCCGTTCCCGCCGCAGTTGCTGATGCCGCTGCGTGGCGGACTGCGCTGGCTGATCATGGGCAGCGCGCTGATCTTTGTGCTGGAACGCCTCGGCGTGTCGGCCACGGTGTTGTGGACTGCGCTGTCGGGGTTCGTCGCGGTGGCGGCGGTGGCGTTCTTCGCCATGTGGAGTGTGCTGTCGAACCTGCTTTGCGCGATCCTGATCTTTACCGTCGGCCCGTTCCGTCTGGGCGATGTGGTCGAATTGGTGGACACCACCGACAAGCCTGGCGTTAAAGGCCGTGTGGTGGCGATCAATCTGCTTTACACCACATTGATCGAAGCGGAAGAACTTGGGACTGGCAGCGCCATGGTGCAGGTGCCGAACAGCCTGTTTTTCCAGCGCTCGGTGCGGCGCTGGCGCGGGACGGATGTGTTTCCTTCCAGCGGGTTTGAGAAGTAGCTTTTTAAAGCAGGATCAAAAGATCGCAGCCTGCGGCAGCTCCTACACGGGATTGATGTTTACCCTGTAGGAGCTGCCGCAGGCTGCGATCTTTTGCTTTTAACCCCAAACAGCATTAGCTTTGACGTCTAGTCACAAGTCTGAGTCGAGGTGTGCGATGGAGCTACAAACATGGCTGGCGTTTTTCGCCGCCTGCTGGGTGATCAGTCTGTCCCCGGGCGCCGGCGCCATTGCGTCGATGTCCAGCGGTCTGCAATACGGTTTCTGGCGCGGCTACTGGAACGCCCTCGGCCTGCAAGTCGGCCTGGCGGTACAGATTGCGATTGTCGGCGCCGGCGTGGGCGCGATCCTCACTGCTTCGGCTACGGCGTTCTATGCGATCAAATGGTTTGGCGTGGCCTATCTGGTCTACCTGGCGATCAAGCAATGGCGTGCGCTGCCCATGGACATGAGCGACGACGCGGCAGTACGACCGATCGGCAAACCGCTGGCCCTGGTGTTCCGCGGTTTTCTGGTGAACATCAGCAACCCCAAGGCGCTGGTGTTCATGCTGGCGGTGCTGCCGCAGTTCATCAATCCGAATCAGCCGCTGCTGGTGCAGTATCTGGTGATCGGCGTGACCATGATCTGTGTTGACCTGATCGTCATGGCCGGCTACACCGGGTTGGCATCGAAGGTGCTGCGCCTGTTGCGCACGCCGAAGCAGCAGAAACGCATGAACCGCACGTTTGCCGGGCTGTTCATCGGTGCGGCGGCGTTTATGGCAACGTTGCGCAAAGCGGTGGTGTAAACCTCGCAGGCAGGAAAAAGGCGACCTCAAGAGGTCGCCTTTTTTGTGCCCGCTGATTAGTCCAGTGAACACAGTTGTAGTGAGGGGATTTATCCCCGATGGACTGCGCAGCAGTCCCAATCTTATTTTGCTCAAGAGTGGGGCCGCTTCGCAGCCCGTCGGGGATGAATCCCCTCACCACAGGACTATTCATCCAGACGACTAGTGCAAAATCACCGGCGCAGTATCGCGCGGCAAATTGTTGCGCTGCGGCGCCTCACGTGGCTGCTCGTAATCACTGCCGCCGAGCTGCATGCTCAATTGCCCGGCCACGTCTTCACCCAGCGCTTTCGACACCTCACGCACCACCCGAGGGCGGTTCAGCGAGACCCTGATGTCGCGGCCGTTCACCAGTTTGGTGTCCTGTGCTTCACCCGTCGCCGTGAAGGCCGAGACGATCTCGTAGGTTTTGGTGTTGATCAGGCTGAAATCCGCCACCAGCGTCAGGCTCAGCACCGCCGAATAGCTGTCGGTGTGCGCCAGTTCATTCATGTCCTGGGTGAAGTCGATGTCGGACACGCTGCCGAACAATACGTAGTCCGCCCCCTTGAAATTGCCGGCCTTGATGCGCTTGATCACGTCGTAGACGTCACCTGTGGATGACGCGGTGTGCGGCCTGCCTTGCACCAGCTGAAACCGGCCGGTGCGGAGGATTTCACCTTTGATGTCGCCGGTGAACTTGCGCAGTTCAGTCTGCTGGATGTAGCTGGTGGTCGCTTCCAGCTCGTTGTAATTCGAAGCACCGCTGGGGCTGTAATAATCCTCGCGATAATGTTCCTGCGCCGAAACGGTGTGGATGTACTGTTCCACACGTTCCTGATAGGCCAGGTCCGTTACCGCGACTTTCGGGGCCGCTTGCACGCTGAGCGCGCAAGCCAGGGCGATCATGCCGATCCATGTGCGCATTGATTATCGCTCCGTGGTTTTGCGAATCTCTTTTTCGTCCATCCACTCGGCCAGACCGCTTTCAACGTCGATCAGTTGCAGGCTGAATTTGTAGAAGACGTCCTTGTAATCGCTGCTGCGCTTGACGATCGAACTGATCGAGCCCTCGAGGCGGTATTTGGCAGCGATCATGTTGCCAGTCTTGGCCACGGTGCTCTTCTTGTACAGGCCGCTCTGGTTTTGCAGCTTGAGGTGGTCGATCTGACTCTGCATTGCGGTGTTGTCGCTGGCGAAGCGGGCGGTGCCGGACTTCATCAGTTGGGTCTTGATGCTGGTGGTGATTTCGCGGGTATCGATGTACTCGCTGGTCTTGTTCATCACGTCATAGACCTGCACCACCGGGCGGCCCTGCAGAACGCCGGACTGCGCCAGGGAGCGGGTCATCGACTCGGCGATCATTTGCAGGTCGGTCGAGCCGAATTCGTTGGTCACTGTTTCAACCGCTTTGGGGTCACCGTAGCGGATGTTCTGACTGCCCAGTGTCGGCGAGGTGTCGGCGCAACCGGAGGCCAGCACGGCGAGGACCGCAATCAGGGAAAGGCGTGCAAACATGGGAATGCTCTCTGAAACTGAAATGGGGTGGCGGAATTAAGGCGTCTTGAGTTCCAGGCGAAAATCCACGGCTTTCGGGGTCGGGGCGATGCCCTGGAGGAAGCTCGTCTGGGCGCCGTACATCAATTGGCTTTTCCAGACCTCTTCCTCGGCGACCGGAAGACCTTCCGGGCCCAGCCAGGCGAAACGGTAATAGAACGTCTTGTTGCTGTTGAGGGTGTTGCTCAACTGCACACCGACGGTCATGAAGCCGTTCTCGCGAGCCACGCGCATGGCCCCGACCGCGATGTATTGCTGCGGCCCCATGGCCGCTACCTTGCTCGCAGCGCTGCCTGGCTCCGGTGTTGGCGCAGGCGTGGAGGCGCAGCCACTGGCCAGAGCGACGGCGACGACGGCGATGAGTTTGAAACGCATGCAAAGACTCCGTTCTTGAGGCTGTTTGCGGCGAGTGAGGTGGGTCGCGCCGGCGCTCGCAGACTGCCGTGGTCCGCGCCTTTGTTCAAGCGCCTACGCACGACCTGAATATTTTCCGGCAGGGTACGTACTTGTCAGTTTGCCGGCGTGACGGGTTTCGAGTCCGACACGGCGGCTGTCGGCGGGACGTATGCACTGCCGACAATCATCGCCAGACCACCAAAGGCGCGCAGGTTGATGACCTGGTGATCATGATCGATGCGCACGGTGAGCGGCGCTGTGAGCGTGGCGTTGGGCACCTTGAGGATGTGATCACCCTTTTTCAGGCGCAATCGTGCCACCAGGGTTCTGTCGGGCAGGGTGCGCCAGGTTCGGGTGTCGGACTCTTCGAACAGGTGCTTTTCCGTGACCACGAGTGAGGCTTTGGCGGGTTCGTACTGGTTTTTCTGAGCCTGGCCGATTGCGGCCATGTTGGCGCGAAACATGGCGGCTGAAATGATTGCGGGCATGTCGTCGCGCAGTGTTCGCATCGCCATGTCGGTAACACTGTTGATTGCGATCAGCGGGCGTTTTCTGCCATCGACCATGATGTGGCTGAACGCGGGGGTGACGGAGTCCGCGATCATGACCGGAAATGACATGGGGGCAATGATGACCAGGCTCTCATTCACATGCACCGGAATCGGTACGGTGACCGAAGCGCGAGCAGGCGCCAGACCGCTTTGCACCACGATCAACACATCGCTTTCGTCAGCCTTCGCCGCAGGTTTGTCGAGGTTGCGCAATGCCTGCTCCAGAAACGGCAGGTCCGGACGCAGTTCAATGGCTTGCCGGTAACCCGGCGCCGCCAGCGCACGCTCACCCAACGCTTCGTAGGTGAAGCCCGCAAGATAATGGCTGAACGCACTCTGATAACCGTTTTTCAGCTCAATGACCGATGGCGAGTCCAGCGTGGTCACGGGGTAACCTTGCAAGTCCTTGTATTGCAGGTGGGCGCCTTGAGCCTGGGCTTGCTCTTCGAGCTCCTGGTATTGGCGTTCGCGCTCGCGGGCGATCAGCGCCTCGCGTTCATGGGTTTTCTTGATGTCAGTGCGCGCTGCGGCGAAATCATTCAGCGCCAACTGGTTGAGCGCCATTTGTGTCGTCAGCATGACCTTCTCGTAGTCATACCCGTCGTAACGCTGCAGTTTGTCATTGACCAGCATCATGCCCATTTCCCTGGCGAAGCGATTGAGCAATTTCATCGGGGCGGAAGGCACTGCCTCTTCTCGCTGGACAATCATCTGGTCGGCACTGCGCCAGGCCATCTGGCTTTCAGGCAAAGCGTTGCCGAGGCTGAGGACGGCGCCCTTCTCGAAGTAGTAGAGCAGATCCTTGGACTCCCACGGATTGTGCTGTTCGATCAGGGCCAGCGCAGCGTCGAGATTGCCTCTCATCAATTGATCGTTGGTCTGCTGCATCTCCAGGTCGTAATTGCGGTAGGCGGCGCAACCACTCAATTGCACGAGCGCACTGAGCAGCAAGACGAGCAGGTAGTGACGCATGGCGGCGGGTTCATCCTTGAACGGCAAGGGCTGGAGGTGGCGCATTATAGGGTGGGATTGCGCACATCGGGGGAGCATGAATTAGCCGATTCTATGCCCGCTTACCAGCCATTTGACCGCTTCCACTGCGTGGATAGCGAACTCGCGCGGCGCCACCCCGGGCTGAGGTGCCCTTGCGCTGACGGGTTGCTCGTCGACAGAGCTTGAGTGAAAGCCGTTGGGAGTGAACAATATGTAACTTCGCATTTCCATTTGAGACTCATTCATGACTGCCGCGTCCCGATTCCTGGCCTGGCTGCTGTTCCCGTTGTGCGCCTTGAGCAGTTTCAACCTGCTGGCGGACACCGTGGAAGGCGCGCCGCAAGCGCTGCACCTGCTCGATTACATCAGCGCCGACTATCCGCCGACGGTAGCGGCGGGCAAGGTCGTTGACGACGGTGAGTACCGCGAGCAACTGGAATTCACCCAGGTGCTGCAAGGCTTGATCGCCGGTCTGCCGGCCAAATCTGAGAAGGCTGCGCTGGAGCAGGGCGTCGCGGCTTTGCACGACGCCATCAGCGCGAAACAGGAGGGCGCCGACGTCGCCCGTCAGGCCCGGCAGCTGGGAGCGAAACTGGCGGTGGCATATGAAGTCAGCCAGGCGCCGATCATCACCCCGGATCCGACCCGCGGCGCGCCGCTTTATGCGCAAAACTGCTCGGTGTGCCACGGCGCCAACGGTGCCGGTGACGGTCCGGCGGGTCTCGGTATGTCGCCACCGCCTGCCAACCTGCGCGATGCTGCGCGGATGGATCACCTGAGCCTGTATGCGATCTACAGCACCCTCGGTCAGGGCGTCGAGGGCACCGACATGCCGGCGTTCGCCGATCAACTGGACGACCGTCAGCGCTGGGATCTGGCGACCTACATCGCCGGCTTCAGCGCCGACCCGGCAGCGGCCAAGTCCGACAAGACCTACAACATCGCCGATCTGGCGCGCCAGACCCCGGCTGAAGTGCAGGCCGCCGAAGGCGCGCCAGCCGCCGCGACCTTCCGCGCGCAGCGCGCGCAACCGCCGCAGGTCAAGCGCGGCCCGGCGCAATTGCTGGACTACACCGCGGCGACGCTGGACAAGAGCCTGGCGGCGTATCGCGCCGGTGATCACGATCAGGCTTACGACCTGTCGGTGGCGGCGTATCTGGAAGGCTTCGAACTGGTCGAAAGCTCGCTGGATAACGTCGACGCCAACGTGCGCAAGGACACCGAAAAATCGCTGATGGCCTACCGTCAGTCATTGCAGGACGGTCTGCCGGTGGCGCAGGCCGAGCAACGTCTGGACGCGGCCAAAGCCAAATTGAAAGCGTCTGCCGAACTGCTCGGCAGCGATGGCCTGAGCTGGTCGCTGAGCTTTATTTCCGGGCTGCTGATTCTGCTGCGCGAAGGCCTTGAAGCCATTCTGGTGCTGGCGGCGATCCTCGCCTTTCTGCGCAACACCGGCCAGCAGTCGGCGGTGCGCAGCGTCAACATCGGTTGGGGTTTGGCGTTGTTGGCCGGTCTCGGCACCTGGGCGCTGGCGGCGTATGTGATTGATGTCAGCGGCTCGCAGCGTGAACTGCTCGAAGGCGCGACGGCGCTGTTTGCCAGCGTGATGGTGCTGTGGCTCGGGGTGTGGATGCACGACCGCCGGCACGCCGCAGCCTGGCAGGATTACATCAAGCAGAGTCTGGTGGGCGGTGGCGGGCGTTTCGGCTTCGCGATCCTCGCGTTCTTCTCGGTATACCGCGAGCTGTTCGAAGTGATTCTGTTCTACGAAACCCTGTGGCTGCAGGCAGGTCCGGCCGGGCACGACGCGGTGCTGGCCGGTGGCGCCACGGCGCTGGTGCTGCTGATCGGTCTGGCCTGGGTGATCCTGCGCGGCTCGGCGAAGCTGCCGCTGGCGCTGTTCTTCAGCATCAACGCCGGTCTGCTCTGCGCGTTGTCGGTGGTGTTCGCCGGACACGGCGTGAAGGCGCTGCAGGAAGCCGGGATCTTCGGCACGCGGCCAGTGGCGTTCTTCGACTTCGACTGGCTGGGGATTCATGCCGATGCCTATTCGCTGACGGCGCAGGCTGTGGCGATTGGGGCGATTGTCGTGTTGTATGGGCGCAGCCGGATGGTCGAGAAGAAGCGGGTTACCGCCTAAGAGCATTCGCTGCGCTCATATTCGCGGGCAAGCCACGCTCCCACAGGTTTAGCGTTAACCTTGTGGGAGCGTGGCTTGCCCGCGATGCTTTTGAGAGAGGAAAAAATGATGCGTGTATGGATCGATGCCGACGCCTGCCCCCGGGCCGCCAAGGATCTGGTGGTCAAGTTCGCCCTCAAGCGCCGGTTCGAGGTGGTGCTGGTGGCGGGGCAGCCGCAGAGCAAGCCGGGGCTGGCGATCGTCAAGCTGATCGTGGTGCCGAGCGGGCCGGATGCGGCGGACGACTACCTGGTCGAGCACGCGGTGCCCGGTGAACTGGTTATCTGCAGCGATATCCCGCTGGCCGATCGTCTGGTGAAGAAAGGCGTGGCAGCGCTCGATCCGCGCGGCAAGGAGTTCGATGCGCAGAACATGGGCGAGCGGCTGGCGGTGCGCAACCTGTTCACTGATCTGCGAGAGCAGGGCCAGATCAGCGGCGGCCCGGCGCCATTTGGCGAGCGCGAGAAACAGGCGTTTGCCAATGCGCTGGACCGGATCCTGACGCGTCTTTCACGCCAGTCCTGATTCAACCGAATATTTGTAGTGAGGGGATTTATCCCCGATGGGCTGCACAGCAGCCCCTCACCTGAAAGCGCTGGGCCTGCTGCGCTGGCCATCGGGGATAAATCCCCTCACCACAAAAGCCGTTCAGCATGGTCGCGTCAGGCATCGTTCTCGTGGGTCAGTTCGAGCACGCGATCCACCAGTTTATTGATCCCGGACGCCGCCTCACTGATGTTCTGCGCCAGCATGTAGGCCGGGGTGGTCACCAGTTTGCGTGCCGTGTCCTCGATGATCTCGGTCACTGCGCACTCTTCGTGGGTCGCGCCCATCTTGCTCACGGCGCTGGCGGTGTCGGCATCGTTGCCGATGGTGCAGGTCACGCCCGGGCCATAGATCTTCGCCGCCAGCGCCGGCGAGATGCACATCAGGCCGACCGGTTTGCCCGCTTCGGCGAACGCTTCGGCCAAGGCCAGCACTTCAGGCTGCACGCTGCAGCCGGCGCCTTCGACGGCGAAGTTCGAGAGGTTTTTCGCCGCGCCAAAACCGCCGGGCACGATCAGCGCGTCGAAGTCGTCGACGTCGGCTTCGCGGATGTCCTTGATGTTGCCGCGAGCAATGCGCGCCGATTCCACCAGGACGTTGCGCGTTTCGGGCATTTCTTCCCCGGTCAGGTGATTGATCACATGCAATTGCGCGATGTTCGGGGCGAAGCACTGGACTTGTGCGCCGCGTTGATCCAGGCGCAGCAGGGTGATGACGCTCTCGTGAATCTCGGCGCCGTCGTACACGCCGCTGCCGGACAGGATCACTGCAACTTTTTTGCTCATGGGTTTCTCTCCAGATTCATGGCGCTAAATGTCCACTAATTTGTCGCGTGGTGCCATAGGATCGAGGGGCGGCTGCACCTGCAGGGAACGCTTTCTACATGGATCGCGGCAATGGCGGTGTGTTCATTATTTGGCGCGATTACGCTGCTGGCGAAACGTAATTGGCCAGAGCAGTCGGGACAGGGGGTTCGATTGAAAGGTCGGCCAGCCCGCTCGGTGACGGCGGGCTAAAGGCCTAGCGCCAGCGGGTTATTCGGCTGGCGTCTTCGGTCCGGCGGCGTTGCTGTCTTCGGCCTGATTCAACCGTGCAGCCTTTGCGGCTTGCTCGTCGGCATAAACCTGCCGGGCCAGTCGCGCGTTCTTGAAGCGGCGACGCAGCCACAGACCGAGACCCAGCAACAGCAGCGCGCCGAGGACCCACAACTCGTATTTCTTGATGCTGCCGAGCATGCCTTCGAGCACCGCGCCGAAGTGGTAGGCGGCGGCGGCCAGGGCGGTGGCCCAGATCGCCGCGCCGATACCGTTGAGCAGCAAATAACGTCCCGGCGGGTAACCGGACAGGCCGATCGCCACCGGCATCACCGTGCGCAGGCCGTAGACGAAGCGGAAGCTCAGGACCCAGATGTCCGGGTGCTTGCGGATGTGTTCCAGGGCGCGATCACCCATCAGTTGCCAGCGCGGTTTGCGCGCGAGCAATTTGCGCCCGTGCTTGCGTCCCAGGAAGTACCACAGCTGATCGCCGGCATAGCTGCCGAAGAACGCCACGACCACCACCAGGTTGATGTCCATGTATCCACGGAACGCGAGGAAGCCTGCGAGCACCAGGATGGTTTCGCCTTCGAAGAACGTGCCGAGGAACAAGGCAAAGTAGCCGAAGTCATGCAGAAATTGTTGGAGCATTGTCTGGGTGCTGGCGAAATGAACGCGCAGCCTAACCCTTCAGGCACATTCAGGAAAGTGTCGAAATGTGTCTCGACGTGAACAATTCCTACACCGACAATGGAATGCGGCTACGTGCCACAGGGCACACATAACTGTCATCCGTTCGTCATAATGGCCGCTTATAACTGTCACGCTCGCCCGTTTGCGCGGGCTCAGGAGTCTGCCGTGAGCTTTACCCCTGCCAACCGTCTGTTCCCAGCCACTCGTTTGCGCCGTAACCGTCGTGACGATTTTTCGCGTCGGCTGGTGCGGGAAAACGTGCTGACGGTCGATGACCTGATCCTGCCGGTGTTCGTCCTCGACGGTGAAAACCGCCGCGAAGCTGTGGCGTCGATGCCCGGTGTCGAACGCCTGACCATCGATCTGCTGCTGGAAGAAGCGGCGAAATGGGTCGATCTGGGGATTCCGGCGCTGGCGCTGTTCCCGGTCACCCCTGTCGAATTGAAATCCCTGGATGCCGCCGAAGCCTGGAACCCGCAGGGCATTGCCCAGCGCGCCACTCGCGCCTTGCGCGAACGCTTCCCGGAGCTGGGGGTGATCACTGACGTCGCGCTTGATCCGTTCACCACCCACGGCCAGGATGGCATTCTCGACGAAGACGGCTACGTGCAGAACGACATCACCGTCGACGCCCTGGTCAAGCAGGCCCTGTCCCACGCCGAAGCCGGCGCGCAGGTGGTGGCACCGTCGGACATGATGGACGGACGGATTCAGGCGATCCGTGAAGCGCTGGAGATTGCCGGCCACGTCTACGTGCGGATCATGGCCTACTCGGCCAAGTACGCCAGCGCCTATTACGGGCCGTTCCGCGATGCGGTGGGTTCGGCGGCGAATCTGGGCAAGGCCAACAAGGCCTCCTATCAGATGGACCCGGCCAACAGCGACGAAGCGCTGCACGAAGTCGGCGCGGACTTGTCTGAAGGCGCGGACATGGTCATGGTCAAACCCGGCATGCCGTACCTGGACATTCTTTTCCGGGTAAAAGATGCCTTCAAAGTGCCGACCTTCGTCTATCAGGTCAGCGGCGAATACGCCATGCACATGGCGGCGATCCAGAATGGCTGGTTGAGCGAGGCGGTGATTGTCGAATCACTGACCGCCTTTAAACGTGCCGGCGCTGATGGCATCCTGACTTACTTTGCTGTACGCGCCGCTCAATTGTTACGAGAGCCGAAATAGCCCTCCCAGGAACATTCGATGAATACCGAAGGACTCACTGACGTTGCAGTAAAAGAAGCTCACCCGGTGGTCGAGCAAATCAGCGAAACCCCGCCGGAACTCGAGCCTGCGCCACCCGCGCCGGTCACCGAAGCCGTTGCGGCGGCGCCGGTGATTGCGATCCCGGGCCTGGATGACAGCAGCCTGTACATCCACCGCGAGCTTTCGCAACTGCAGTTCAATATCCGCGTGCTGGAACAGGCGCTGGACGAGTCCTATCCGTTGCTGGAGCGCCTGAAGTTCCTGCTGATCTTCTCCAGCAACCTCGATGAATTCTTTGAAATCCGCGTCGCCGGCCTGAAGAAGCAGATCACCTTCGCCCGGGAGCAGGCCGGTGCCGACGGTCTGCAACCGCATCAGGCGCTGGCGCGGATCAGCGAGCTGGTGCACGGTCACGTTGACCGCCAGTACGCGATCCTCAACGAAATCCTGCTGCCGGAGCTGGAAAAGCATCAGGTGCGCTTCATCCGTCGTCGCCACTGGACGACCAAGATCAAAACCTGGGTGCGCCGTTATTTCCGCGACGAGATCGCGCCGATCATCACCCCGATCGGCCTCGACCCGACGCACCCGTTCCCGTTGCTGGTGAACAAGAGCCTGAACTTCATCGTCGAACTGGAAGGCGTCGACGCCTTCGGTCGCGATTCCGGTCTGGCGATCATCCCGGCACCGCGCCTGCTGCCACGGATCATCAAGGTTCCGGAAGAAGTCGGCGGCGCCGGCGACAACTATGTGTTCCTGTCGTCGATGATCCACGCCCACGCTGATGACCTGTTCCAGGGCATGAAGGTCAAGGGCTGCTATCAGTTCCGTCTGACCCGCAACGCCGACCTGGCGCTCGACTCCGAAGACGTCGAAGACCTGGCGCGCGCCCTGCGTGGTGAGCTGTTCTCGCGACGCTATGGCGATGCGGTGCGTCTGGAAGTCGCCGACACCTGCCCGAAACACCTCTCGGACTACCTGCTCAAGCAGTTCAACCTGAGCGAGACCGAGCTGTATCAGGTCAACGGTCCGGTCAACCTGACCCGACTGTTCAGTATCACCGGTCTGGACAGCCATCCGGAGCTGCAATACACGCCGTTCACCCCGCAGATCCCGAAACTGCTGCAGAACAGCGAGAACATTTTCAGCGTGGTCAGCAAGCAGGACATTCTGTTGCTGCACCCGTTCGAGTCGTTCACCCCGGTGGTCGATCTGCTGCGTCAGGCGGCGAAAGACCCGCATGTATTGGCCGTGCGCCAGACCCTGTACCGCTCCGGCGCCAACTCGGAAATCGTCGATGCGCTGGTGGACGCCGCCCGTAACGGCAAGGAAGTGACGGCGGTCATCGAGCTGCGTGCACGTTTCGACGAAGAATCCAACCTGCAACTGGCCAGTCGTCTGCAGGCGGCGGGTGCGGTGGTGATCTACGGCGTGGTCGGCTTCAAGACCCACGCCAAGATGATGCTGATCCTGCGTCGCGAGGCCGGCGAGATCGTGCGTTACGCGCACCTCGGCACCGGCAACTACCACGCCGGCAACGCCCGTCTGTACACCGACTACAGCCTGCTGACCTCCGACGATGCCTTGTGCGAAGACGTCGGCAAACTGTTCAGCCAGTTGATCGGCATGGGTAAAACCCTGCGCATGAAGAAACTGCTGCATGCACCGTTCACCCTGAAGAAGGGCATGCTCGACATGATCGCCCGCGAGACGCAATTTGCCCTCGACGGCAAACCGGCGCACATCATCGCCAAGTTCAACTCGCTGACCGATCCGAAGATCATCCGCGCGCTGTACAAGGCCAGCCAGTCCGGGGTGCGTATCGATCTGGTGGTGCGTGGCATGTGCTGCCTGCGTCCGGGCATCGCCGGGGTTTCGCACAATATCCACGTGCGCTCGATCATTGGCCGCTTCCTCGAACACACCCGAGTGTTCTACTTCCTCAACGGTGGCGAAGAGCAGATGTTCCTCTCCAGCGCCGACTGGATGGAGCGCAACCTCGACAAGCGCGTCGAGACTTGCTTCCCGGTGGAAGGCAAGAAGCTGCTGACCCGGGTCAAGAAGGAGCTGGAGCTGTACCTGACCGACAACACCCACAGCTGGAGCCTGCAGTCGGATGGCCGTTACATCCGCAACACGCCAACCGGCAACCAGAACCCGCGCAGCGCGCAGGCGACATTGCTGGAACGACTGGGCAGCCCGATTCTGCCGGTGAGCAGCTGAGGCCTTGAAGGTCAAAAGCCCCTCACCCTAACCCTCTCCCAGAGGGAGAGGGGACTGACCGAGGTGTTTTGCGCTAGGCATCGACCTGAAATATCGAGTCGAACTCAGGCCTTGAAAAGCCTACAAGTCGGCTCCCTCTCCCTCGGGAGAGGGCTGGGCGGGCGGCGTTCCGATGAGGGGAAGCTTCACCTCCGCTCTTAAGTCGAATCCAATAAAAAAGGCGATCCCAAAGGATCGCCTTTTTTGTACCTGATAGACCAACCTGTAGGAGCTGCCGAAGGCTGCGATCTTTTGATCTTGATCTTCTCAAAAGCAAGATCAAAAGATCGCAGCCTTCGGCAGCTCCTACAGGGCTTGTCAGTGGACAGTGAGGATGATGCCTACTCGCGTCAGCCACTCGGCCTCAAGGCCAAAGTCGGCCTGAGTCAGCTGGTTTTCATCCAGCCAGTTTTCCGGGAATTCCACATCCAGGGTGTTGCCCTTGGCATGCAGTTTCACCTGCGGCATCGCCTGGGTGCCACGGATATGGTGGAACAGGATTGCGAAACGCAGCAGGACGCAGAGGCGGATCAGCTTGTCGCCGTCGTCACCGAACTCGGCAAACTTGTCCTTGGGGATGTTGCGGCGGTGGCCACGCACCAGCAGGGCGAGCATTTGCTGGTCCTCGCGGGAAAAGCCGGCGAGGTCCGAGTGTTCGATCAGGTAGGCGCCGTGCTTGTGGTAGTGGTAGTGCGCGATGTCGAGGCCGACTTCGTGGACTTTCGCCGCCCAGCCCAGCAGCTCGCGCCAGATGCCGTCATCCAGCTCCCAGTCGGCCGCGACCTGATCGAACGCGTGCAGCGCCTTGCGCTCGACCCGCGCAGCCTGTTCCAGATCGACGTGGTAACGCTCCATCAGCGAGGTCAGGGTGCGTTCGCGCACGTCTTCGTGATGATGGCGCCCGAGCAGGTCGTAGAGCACGCCTTCACGCAGCGCACCGTCGCAGTGATCCATGCGTTGCAGTTCGAGGGCGTCGAAGATCGCTTCGAGAATCGCAAGGCCCGCCGGGAAGATTGTCCGGCGATCAGGCTTGATGCCTTCGAAATCGATCTTGTCGACATCACCGAGCTTGAACAGGCGACGCTTGAGCCAGGCCAGACCTTCGGCATTCACTTCGCCGCTGCCATGCCCGCCGGCCTTCAGCGCCAGGCCGATGGCGCGGATGGTCCCCGAGGAGCCGATGGCTTCATCCCAGGTCAGGCGGTGCAGGGCGTGTTCGATGCTCATGATCTCCAGCCGCGCCGCGGTGTACGCCTGGGCGTAGCGGGCCGGGGTGATCTTGCCGTCCTTGAAGTAGCGCTGAGTAAAGCTGACGCAACCCATTTGCAGGCTCTCGCGCAGCAGCGGTTCAAAACGCTGGCCAATGATGAATTCGGTACTGCCGCCGCCAATGTCGGCCACCAGACGCTTGCCCGGAGTGTCGGCGAGGGTGTGTGAGACGCCCAGGTAAATCAGGCGCGCTTCTTCACGGCCGGAAATGACTTCCACCGGGTGGCCGAGGATTTCTTCGGCGCGGTGGATGAATTCCAGACGGTTGCGTGCTTCGCGCAGGGCGTTGGTACCAACGATGCGCACGGCGCCCAGCGGCATGCCGTTGATCAGTTGGGCGAAGCGCTTGAGGCAATCAAGCCCGCGCTGCATGGATTCTTCGTTGAGATGGCGCTCATCGTCGATGCCGGCGGCAAGCTGCACCTTCTCTCCGAGGCGCTCCAGAATACGGATCTCACCGTTCTGGGCCTTGGCCACGACCATGTGAAAGCTGTTGGAGCCCAAGTCGATTGCGGCGATCAGGGACAGATTCTTGGCTTTGGATTGCGGCATGATCAGGGGGTCTCGGTCGATAACCCCGACATCGTGCCACGATCAAACGCTGACGCCAACGCGCAGGGTTCAAACCGTTGATCCTGCGCATAAAAGCCTGAGACCGCGGCGCGGCCATTCGCGAGCAAGCCCGCTCCCACAGGTTTTCGTGTCGAACACGCCATTCGGTTTCAACACAGAACCCTGTGGGAGCGGGCTTGCCCGCGAAGAGGCCGTAGCAGTCAATGAATAACCTTCAGACCGTCGCTTCAACTGTCCCAATGAAATTCGCCAGCTCCGCCGTCTGCGGATTGGCGAACAACACTCGCGGATCCCCCACCTCATGGACCTTGCCATGGTGCATGAACACCAGTTTGTCGCCGACTTCCCGGGCGAAGCGCATTTCGTGAGTGACCATTATCAGGGTCATGCCTTCCTTTGCCAGTTGTCGCACCACCGCCAGCACTTCATTGACCAGTTCGGGGTCCAGCGCCGAGGTGATTTCGTCGCACAGCAGCACTTTCGGCGACATCGCCAGAGCCCGGGCAATCGCCACGCGTTGCTGCTGACCGCCGGAGAGGCGATCCGGAAACGCATCGAATTTTTCCCCAAGACCAACGCGTTCGAGCATCTCGCGTGCCAGTTCGGCAGCTTTGGCCTTGGGCACTTTCTGCACCACTTGCGGGGCGAGCATCACGTTCTCGCCCACCGTCAAGTGCGGGAACAGGTTGAACTGCTGGAACACCATGCCGACTTTCTGCCGCAGGCTGCGCAGATCGGCGCGCGCGGCGTCGAGGTATTCACCGTCGACTTCGATCACCCCGTCGTTGATCGACTCCAGACCGTTGAGGGTGCGCAGCAGGGTCGATTTGCCCGAGCCGCTGCGGCCGATGATCGCCACCACCTGGCCTTCCTCGACGCTCAGGTCGATGCCTTTGAGCACATGATGGTCGCCGTAGTATTTATGCAGGGCGGAAATTCTAAGCAGAGGCATGCAGTTTCCTTTCCAGGTAGCGCGCACTGAGCGACAAGGGGTAGCAAAGCAGGAAGTAGCCGAGGGCGACGAGGCCGTAGACCATGAACGGTTCGAAGGTGGCGTTGGCGAGCATGCCGCCGGTCTTGGTCAGTTCGGTGAAGCCGATGATCGACGTCACTGCCGTGCCCTTGACCACTTGCACCGAGAAGCCCACGGTCGGCGCCACGGCAATGCGCAAGGCTTGCGGCAGGATCACGTAGCGCAGTTGCTCCAGCGGATTCAGCGCCAGGCTCGAGGAGGCTTCCCACTGGCCATTGGGGATCGCTTCGACGCAACCGCGCCAGATCTCCGCCAGGTAGGCGCTGGTGAACAGCGTCAGGGCAATCGCCGCCGCCATCCACGGCGAGATTTCGATCCCGGCCAGCGCCACGCCGAAGAACACCAGAAACAGCTGCATCAGTAGC
Source organism: Pseudomonas sp. Eth.TT006 (assembly GCF_054456575.1). Taxonomy (NCBI): domain Bacteria; kingdom Pseudomonadati; phylum Pseudomonadota; class Gammaproteobacteria; order Pseudomonadales; family Pseudomonadaceae; genus Pseudomonas; species Pseudomonas sp. Eth.TT006. The sequence continues at coordinate 423,408 of NZ_JBTJEN010000001.1, forward strand.
GGTGTGCCCTGAAACAGCTCGATCCAGGTGCGGGCAATATTGCTCGGCAACGGGTTTTTCGAGATGCGCATCACCAGAATCAGCAGCCCGACAATCCCGCCGCCAATAAAGGCCACCAGCGACAACGCCAGCGTCCACTGCAGCCCGGTGAGCAGGTTGCGCAGGATGTCCCAGAAAGTGAAATCGCTCATCGGCTGCTCCTCGCGATATAGCGGCGGCCGATCCAGTTGAGCAATTGGCGGATCAGCAGCGCCATGCACAGGTAGATCAGCGTGGTCAGCGCGTAGGTTTCAAAAGCGCGGAAATTGCGCGACTGAATGAAGTTGGCGGCGAAGCTCAGCTCTTCGGTAGCGATCTGCGAGCACACCGCCGAGCCGAGCATGACGATGATGATCTGGCTGCTCAGAGCCGGCCAGACCTTGCCCAGCGCCGGCAGCAGCACCACATGGCGGAACGCTTCGAAGCGACTCATCGCCAGCGCAGCGGCGGCTTCCAGTTGCCCACGGGGGATCGCCTGGATGCCGGCACGGATGATCTCGGTCGAATACGCACCGAGGTTGATCACCATCGCCAGCACCGCCGCCTGCCATTCGGAAATCTGCAGCCCGAGCGAGGGCAGGCCGAAGAAGATGAAGAACAGTTGCACCAGAAATGGCGTGTTGCGGATCAACTCGACGTAGACGCCGAAAATGGCCGAGAACGGGCGGATGTTCCACGCCCGCACCAGCGCACCGACGATGCCCACGCCGACCCCGAGCACCGCGCCAATGGCCGTCAGCTCCAGGGTGAACAGTGCGCCGCGCAGCAACAGGTCGGTGTTTTGCACCACCGGCATGAAATCGAACTGATAAGCCATCGATTGTCTCCCGCGCGACCGATCAGAGGTCGGCCGGCAGCGGCTCTTTGAGCCAGGTCTGCGAGTTCTTTTCCAGCGCGCCGTCAGCCTTGGCGGTGGCGAGGATCTCGTTGACCTTGCCCAGCAGCGCCGGCTCGTTCTTGTTCACGCCGACGTAGACCGGCGAATCCTTGAGCTTCACTTTCAGCGCCGGCACGCGTTTCGGGTTCTTCTCGCTGATCGCCACCATCACCACGTTGCCGCTGGCGATCAGGTCGACCTGACCGGCGAGGTAGGCGGCGATGGTCGAGTTGTTGTCTTCGAAGCGCTTGATGGTCACGCCTTCGGGGGCGACTTTGGTCAGCTCGATGTCTTCGATGGCGCCACGGGTGACGCTGATGGTTTTGCCCTTGAGGTCGTCAAGCGCAGTGATGGCGGCGTCAGGCGGGCCAAACACCGCGAGGTAGAAGGGTGCGTAGGCATGCGAGAAGTCGATGACTTTCTCGCGCTCCGGATTCTTGCCGAGGCTGGAAATCACCAGGTCGACCTTGCCGGTGGTCAGGAACGGGATGCGGTTGGTGCTGTTGACCGGGGTCAGTTCGAGTTTGACCTTGAGTTGCTCGGCCAGCAGTTTCGCCGTGTCGATGTCCAGGCCGCGGGGCTTCATGTCCGGGCCGACCGAACCGAACGGCGGGAAATCCTGAGGCACGGCGACTTTCAGCGTGCCGCGTTTGACCACGTCATCCAGCGCGTCGGCGTGAGCGGGGATCTGACTGAGCAACAGGCTGGAAAACAGCGCGGCGAGGAGGGCTCGGTAACGCAGGGTCATGGCAAATCTCCGGATCGGCGGGAAGTGATTTCTGCGATCGGACACAGCACGGGGCATGCCAACACGACGCGGAATGTCGCGCAGGCCGCGGATTCTGCGTGTTGCTTCGGTCTTACTGGTCTGAACAGTCAGGATGTTTTTCGCACCCTGATAGCGCATTACGCCAGTGCGCCGAACCCCGCTGGGGCACGACTTGCCGGATCCGGCGAATAGCTTTACAACTAGCCGCACCTTGGCCTGGCACGTCTGAAAAACCATGAACTCGATCTCCCGCGCGGTACCCGAAGTGGCGCTGCAAGCGATCCGCAAACTGATCACCGAGCAGGGTTTCGGCGCGGGCGATGCGTTGCCTTCGCAACGGGATCTGGCGGTGCAACTGGGGGTCAGCCGGGCGTCGTTGCGTGAGGCGCTGTCGTCGCTCAGCGCCCTGGGCGTGGTCAGTATCCAGCCGGGCAAAGGCGTGTTCGTCCAGGCGCCGGTGGAAATTGCGCAGGGTGAACATGCGCCGGGCTGGCCGTTTGCGGCGCAGGCCTCGCCGCTGGACATTTTCCAGTTGCGCTATGCGCTGGAAGGGTTTGCCGCCGGGCTGGCGGCGGTGACCTTGAGCACTTTCGACCTGGATGCGCTGGAGGACAACGTCGCGGCGATGCGTGAGCAATTGAAGGCCGGCGACTTCGAGGCCGCAGCGACACTCGACTTCGAATTCCATCGACGCATCCTGCTGGCCAGCGGCAATCAGGCGATGTTGAGCATCCTTGCCCACAGCGCCGAGATGTTTCTGGAGAGCCAGAAACTACCGTTCATCCGCGCCGAACGGGCGATGGAAACCTGGCAGGAACACCGCAAGATCCTCCGCGCCCTGGCCCGCCGCGCATCCGCTGCCGCGCAGAAAGCCATGCAGGAGCACGTGCGCAATGCCGCCCTGCGTACCGGAATCGCCTTCATCGCCCCCGCCGGCGCGTGACTTGAGCCATATCCAGATTCATGGAACGCCATAGCAAGACTCAATCATCTACGGCTTCCTGAACAGGGGAAGGGCGGCTATGATGGGCCACGCTTTTTTGCTTACAACCTGGAGAATTCCATGAGCAGCGATCTGATCAAACACGTTAGCGACGCTAGCTTCGAAGTTGACGTACTCAAGGCCGAAGGCGCTGTCCTGGTCGACTACTGGGCTGAATGGTGCGGCCCTTGCAAGATGATCGCTCCGGTTCTGGATGAGATTGCATCGACCTACGAAGGCAAGCTGACCGTTGCCAAGCTGAACATCGACGAGAACCAGGAAACCCCGGCCAAGTTCGGCGTGCGTGGTATCCCGACCCTGATGCTGTTCAAGAACGGCAACGTTGAAGCGACCAAGGTCGGCGCTCTGTCGAAATCGCAACTGGCTGCTTTCCTCGACGCCAACATGTAAGCGTCGCTGTAAAGTGTGCTGAAAAAAGCCCCGCAAATTGCGGGGCTTTTTACGTATTCAGGGCTAGACGCTCCGAAATCCAGGTGGTACATTCGGCCCCGCACTGGTTTCTCCACTGCCCCCTGCAAGCCGTCGCCGACGCACTCCTTTTCGAACAAGTTCGCGATCCTGTCGCCTTCTCCGCGGCGCGGCCTCATTAAGCCAAAAGCTTAATTTCCCCCCTCCATAAATGATTACGTCATTCCTATATGAATCTGACTGAACTCAAGCAAAAGCCGATTACCGAACTGCTCGAATTGGCCGAACAGATGGGCATAGAAAATATGGCCCGTTCGCGCAAGCAGGACGTGATTTTCTCCCTGCTGAAAAAGCACGCGAAAAGCGGCGAGGAAATCTCCGGTGATGGCGTGCTGGAGATTCTCCAGGACGGCTTCGGCTTCCTGCGCTCCGCTGACGCTTCCTACCTCGCCGGCCCGGACGATATCTACGTCTCGCCGAGCCAGATCCGTCGTTTCAACTTGCGCACCGGTGACACCATCGTTGGCAAGATCCGCCCTCCGAAGGAAGGCGAGCGTTACTTCGCTCTGCTCAAGGTCGACACGATCAACTTCGATCGTCCGGAGAACGCGAAGAACAAGATTCTCTTCGAGAACCTGACCCCGCTGTTCCCGACCGTGCGCATGAAGATGGAAGCCGGTAACGGTTCCACCGAAGACCTGACCGGTCGGGTGATCGACCTGTGCGCGCCGATCGGCAAAGGCCAGCGTGGTCTGATCGTTGCACCGCCAAAAGCCGGTAAGACGATCATGCTGCAGAACATCGCGGCGAACATCGCGCGTAACAACCCTGAAGTTCACCTGATTGTGCTGTTGATCGACGAACGTCCGGAAGAAGTGACCGAAATGCAGCGCACCGTGCGCGGTGAAGTGGTTGCGTCGACCTTCGACGAGCCGCCGACCCGTCACGTGCAGGTTGCCGAAATGGTGATCGAGAAGGCCAAGCGCCTGGTCGAACACAAGAAGGACGTGGTGATTCTGCTCGACTCCATCACCCGTCTGGCCCGTGCCTACAACACCGTGATTCCGAGCTCCGGCAAGGTCCTGACCGGTGGTGTCGATGCTCACGCCCTGGAGAAACCGAAGCGTTTCTTCGGTGCTGCGCGCAACATCGAAGAAGGCGGCTCGCTGACCATTATCGCCACCGCGCTGGTTGAAACCGGCTCGAAGATGGATGAAGTGATCTACGAAGAGTTCAAGGGTACCGGCAACATGGAACTGCCGCTGGACCGCAAGATTGCGGAAAAGCGCGTGTTCCCTGCGATCAACATCAACCGCTCCGGCACCCGCCGCGAAGAGTTGCTGACCGCCGACGACGAACTGCAGCGCATGTGGATTCTGCGCAAGCTGCTGCACCCGATGGACGAAGTCGCGGCCATCGAGTTCCTGGTCGACAAGCTGAAAACGACCAAGACCAACGACGAGTTCTTCCTGTCGATGAAGCGCAAGTAACATCGCCGGTTGAACCGATAAAAAGGGCGTCCCTTTGGGGGCGCCTTTTTTTTGCATGAAATTTGTCCCGGCAATGGGAGGTTTCTGATCTGGTAAGGTCAGTGATCGAGCATGACGACCATCGGCCTCACGAGCTTTCTGACTCAGGCTCGGGCTGTTCAAAAAATAACCATCTGATTGGCATTTAAAGATTTATGAGCACTCTCGCTTATCGAAGGGATATCGACGGCCTGCGCGCAGTCGCAGTGATCGCCGTGGTGCTGTTCCATTTCGGCGTCCCGGGGTTTACCGGCGGTTTTGTCGGCGTGGACGTGTTCTTCGTGATTTCCGGCTACCTCATCACCTCGATCATCTGGAACCAGCGTCAGGCGGGGCGTTTCAGCTTCGTCGAGTTCTGGGCACGGCGCGCGCGGCGGATTCTGCCGGCGCTGTTTGCGATGATCATCACGGTGCTGGCGGTGGGCTGGTTCCTGCTGGCACCCAAGGACTACGAAGAGCTGGGGCGCTCGGTGCGCTATCAGGTGACGTTCGTTTCGAACCTCCTGTTCATGCGTCAGGACGGTTACTTTGATGTCGCCTCTGACTTGAAACCATTGCTGCACACCTGGTCGCTGGCGGTGGAAGAACAGTTCTACATCGTCTTCCCGCTGCTGCTGACGCTGCTCTCGAGCCGCTTGAAGCATTGGCGACTGGCGCTGTTCGGCGTGCTGCTGGTGTCGTTCGGCCTGAGTGTGTGGGCGATCAATCATCACCCGGAAAAAGCCTTCTTTCTGCTGCCGATGCGCGCCTGGGAGTTGCTGGCCGGGGCGATGCTGGCGATTGCACCGAAGCACGCCTGGCGTTTGAAGCAGCAGGCCGCCGAAGCCTTGAGCCTGTTGGGCATGGGGCTGATCCTGCTGGCGGTGTTCGTCTACGACAAGTCGACACCGTTCCCGGGAGCTACCGCATTGCTGCCGGTGCTGGGCGTGGTGCTGCTGATCCTGGCCAACGGTCATCGCCAGACGCTGATCGGTCAATTGTTGAGCAGTCGGGTGATGGTCGGCCTCGGGCTGATTTCCTATTCCTGGTACCTGTGGCACTGGCCGGTGTTCGTGTTTTCCAGCTACGCCAGTGTCGATGAGCCGGGCGCGCTCGACACCGCCGGGTTGATCCTGCTGACCCTGGTGCTTGGCTACCTGTCGTGGAAATTCGTCGAAACCCCGTTCCGTGAGCGGCGCTTGCTCGCGGGGCGCCGGCAGATTCTGCTGGCCGGTTTCTGCGGGATTCTGCTGCTCGGGCTGGCCGGGCAATCCCTGCGCTGGACTGATGGCCTGCCATGGCGCCTGTCCGAGCAGGCGCTGCAATACGCCAAGGGCCGCGAGTGGCGGCCGGAGCTGATGGCCTGTCTGGCGGACGACAAGACCCCGGACGACAAGCTGTTCTGCCATTACGGCGTAACGGATCTGCCCACGCGGGCGCTGGTTTGGGGCGACAGTCACGCCACCGCGCTGATTCCGGTGTTCGATGACGGCGCCAAGGCTCATGGTGTCAGCGTGATCCTCGCCAGTTCCCCCGGCTGCATCCCGGTCGATGGGCTGGAGCATGACGGTGTCTGTGCACGCTTCAACAAGCGGGTCGAGCAGGGTCTGAAGTCGCAAACGGTCAGCGATGTGGTACTGGTCGCGCGTTGGAGCCTGTACCTGTATGGCGATGCCAAAGGCGATCTTGGCCACGTACTGAGAACACCCGATGGCCGCTATGATCGCGCCGACGCCGAACGACGCCTGGCCGAAGGCCTGCGGGCGCGGGTGGCGCAATTGCGTGCTGGCGGTCATCGCGTGTGGCTGGTGAAAGAGGCGCCGCTGCAAGCCTTCAGCCCGCCGTACCGCCTGACGCGGCTGGCGATGCTCGGTCGTCCGGTGGATGACGTCGGCCTGGACGTCGAGGCGCACCATAAACGCCAGGTGTTCATCAGTCAGTTGTTCGCGCAACTGGCGCAGGATGATCCGGCGGTGCGCGTGGTCGATCCGGCGCCGCGGCTGTGTGACGACAAAGGCCTGTGCCACGCGGAACTCGGCGGTTACTCGCTGTATACCGATGACAATCACCTGTCCGAAGTCGGTGCGCGCTTCGTCGCGCCGATCCTCGAGCCGCTGTTTATCGGCCTGCAGGCTCGGGAAAACCATGGAAAAGCGCAGACCAATGCAGCCAAGTAAGCAGCGACAGGCTGCCACAGGCCGGCTTAGCAGGTAGGATGTACGCCTATTTTGAGGGTGCCATCGTCAATGAAATTCAAGGATCTTCGGGATTTCGTGCAGCAGCTTGAGCAGCGCGGAGAGTTGAAACGCATCCAGATTCCCGTCTCGCCGGTGCTGGAGATGACCGAGGTGTGCGACCGCACACTGCGGGCCAAGGGCCCGGCGCTGCTGTTCGAAAAGCCGACCGGGCATGACATTCCGGTGCTCGGCAACCTGTTCGGCACTCCCGAGCGGGTGGCCATGGGCATGGGCGCCGAGTCGGTCAGCGAACTGCGCGAGATCGGCAAGCTGCTCGCCTTTCTCAAGGAGCCGGAGCCGCCGAAGGGCTTGAAGGACGCGTGGTCGAAGCTGCCGATCTTCCGCAAGATCATCTCGATGGCGCCGAAAGTGGTCAAGGACGCGGTGTGCCAGGAAGTGGTCATCGAAGGCGACGACGTCGATCTGGCAATGCTGCCGGTGCAGACCTGCTGGCCTGGCGATGTCGGCCCGCTGATCACCTGGGGCCTGACGGTCACCAAAGGTCCGAACAAGGACCGGCAGAACCTCGGCATCTACCGTCAGCAAGTGATCGGCCGTAACAAGGTGATCATGCGCTGGCTCAGCCACCGGGGTGGCGCGCTGGATTTCCGCGAGTGGTGCGAGAAGCATCCGGGCCAGCCGTTCCCGGTTTCGGTGGCGCTGGGCGCTGACCCGGCGACCATCCTCGGCGCGGTGACGCCCGTGCCGGACAGCCTCTCCGAATACGCTTTTGCCGGTCTGCTGCGTGGTAACCGCACCGAACTGGTCAAGTGCCGTGGCAACGACCTGCAAGTGCCGGCCACCGCCGAGATCATCCTTGAAGGCGTGATCCATCCGGGGGAAATGGCCGACGAAGGTCCGTATGGAGACCACACCGGTTATTACAACGAAGTGGACAGTTTCCCGGTGTTCACCGTCGAGCGCATCACCCACCGGATCAAGCCGATTTATCACAGCACCTACACCGGTCGGCCGCCGGATGAGCCGGCGATTCTCGGCGTGGCGCTGAACGAAGTGTTTGTGCCGATCCTGCAGAAGCAGTTCCCGGAGATCACCGACTTCTACCTGCCGCCGGAAGGCTGCTCATACCGCATGGCCGTGGTGACGATGAAGAAGTCGTATCCGGGGCATGCCAAGCGCGTGATGCTCGGTGTCTGGTCGTTTTTGCGACAGTTCATGTACACCAAGTTCGTTATCGTCACTGACGACGATATCAACGCCCGCGACTGGAACGACGTGATCTGGGCCATCACCACGCGCATGGATCCCAAGCGCGACACGGTGATGATCGATAGCACGCCGATCGACTACCTCGACTTCGCCTCGCCGGTCTCCGGTCTGGGGTCGAAAATGGGCCTGGATGCCACCCACAAGTGGCCGGGCGAAACCACTCGTGAGTGGGGCCGTGTGATCGTCAAGGACGACGCCGTCACCCAGCGGATCGATGCCATCTGGAATCAGTTAGGAATAGATTGATGCGTGTAACCCTGCAGCCCTCCGGAGCGGTGCTTGAGATACAGCCCGGTGAGCGGATTCTCGATGGTGCGCGGCGCCTGGGCTACGACTGCCCGCAGAGCTGCCGCAACGGCAATTGCCATGTGTGTGCGGCGCTGCTGGTAGAAGGCCGCGTCGAGCAGGCCGGCAAAGTCCATGATCACGGTGAGTTCTACACCTGCATCGCCGAGCCACTGGAAGACTGTGTGCTGCTGTGGGATGGCGTGCTCGCGTTGGGAGAACTCCCGGTGCGCAGCCTGGCGTGTCAGGTCATTGAGTGCCGGGACGTCGGCGGCGACACCTGGCGCGTGCGCCTGCGCGCGCCGGCGGGCAAACCGCCGCGCTATCACGCCGGGCAGTACCTGATGATCGAGCGTGAGAGCGGCGAGAAGTCGGCATTCTCGATGGCCTCGGCGCCCCACGGCGGGCGTGATCTGGAAATCCACGTGCTGGCCCGCGAAGCCAGCGCGCTGAGCCTGATCGAACAGCTGCAGCGCAACCCGCTGGTACGCGTCGAACTGCCGTTCGGCGACACCCATCTCGCTGAATTGCCTGACGGTCCGCTGGTGCTGATCGCTGCGGGCACCGGCATGGGCCAGATACACAGCCTGATCGAACACTGCCGCGCCAACGGCTTCAAACACCCGGTGCATCTGTACTGGGGCGTGCGGCGTCCGGAAGACTTCTACGCCATCGAGCATTGGGACGAGTGGCAGAAGCTGCCCAACCTGTTCCTGCACAAAGTGGTCAGTGACCAGTGCGGCTGGGAAGGGCGTTGCGGCATGTTGCACCAGGCGGTGTGTGAAGATTTCGCCGATCTGAAGCCGCTGCATGTTTACGCCAGCGGCTCGCCGGCGATGGTCTACGGCACGCTGGATGCGCTGGTGGAAGCCGGGATGGATGCGCACCAGATGCGCGCTGACGTTTTTGCTTATGCTCCGCGCTCTTGAGCCGCGCTCTTGAGCCACGTTCTTGAACTGCAGCGCTAGAAACGCACCCCGCTAGTCACCATTGCCGCATTGGCGCCGAGCAACACCAGCTCGGCCGCCACTGGGCCGTAGTGAGTGCCAATGGAGGGGATGATCACCGGCGCAACGCCGTAGCGATTCAACGGAATCTTGTTCCGATAATCACCGCGATAGCCCTGCAACAGCCCACCGGTAACTTTCAGATACAGCGGATACTCACTGCTGTCATAGCGTTTGCCGACATAGGCATAGTTTGAACGCTGGCGGAACGAGTTGCGAAAGGTGGCCCCGCCAAACACCCAGCCGGACGCCTGATGACGTTCGATGCCGATCAAGTCCTGGTGATTATTGTGTTCAGGGTCGGGCGAGTAATGTCGGGTGTAGACACTGGTCTGGGCGTACCAGAAACCCTTGTTCTTTTGTGCGTCATCCTCGGCCAGCGCCTGTTCGGTCTGAAGCAATAACAATGCGGCCAACAGCCTTGGTTTTTTCATCATGCAGCCTTGGTTAAACGGATGGCTTGCGCCAGAGGAAAGCCGTTATACGTAGGCGTTCAGCGACGGGTAAGAAAGAAAGTCCGATATTTTAGTAGGAAAATTCCCGGGTTTTCTTGAACCGAACCTGAACGCGCCAAGGCTTATGCATATTTCATTCGGGTATTTAAGATATTTTGTTGGGAGTATTAGGCTATATAAAACCCGTTAACTGCAACGGAACATCCGGCTTTAGCGTTATCTGACGGGTCATACATCCCTTAGCACTTTTCGTTTTACAGTTACTGCTATATGTTCTATCCAGCGAATTGTGCTTACATCTTGTAATACTTGCGGGGCCGAACACTTCCGTCATGACAGCCATTGAATCTGCTTTTGTGAATCTGGCTTACCCTCCGCGGCTCGATCTGGGGCCGCAGCTGACCCACGAACAATTGCTCGTCTCGATGCAATCGACCATGGCGCGCCACAAGGGCGGGCCGGTGTGGCTGTTCGCGTATGGGTCGCTGATCTGGCGTCCGGAATGCACGGCAGTGGAACGGATGCGCGGACGAGTCCACGGTTACCATCGCGGACTGTACCTGTGGTCGCACGAGCATCGCGGCACGCCGGAAATGCCCGGGCTGGTGTTTGGTCTGGATCGTGGCGGTTCGTGCAGCGGCTTCGCCTATCGGCTGCCGGAAGAGAACCTCGACAGTGCGCTCTACGCGCTGTGGAAACGCGAGATGCCGTTTCCGTCCTATCGCCCGCACTGGCTCAACTGCCGGCTCGAAGATGGCAGTCAGGTGCAGGCGTTAGGGTTTGTTCTTGAGCGACACCTGCCCAGCTATGCCGGCAACTTGCCGGATCATGTGCTGAGCCAGGTGTTCGAAAGTGCCTGTGGGCGCTACGGCACCACTCGCGATTATGTCGAGCAGACCGCTCACGCCCTGCGCAGCCACGCCATGCCAGACCGCAATCTGGAGGCGCGGCTCAAGCGCTGTCAGGCAAAAGCCGATCAGGCGGCCGCTTCGCGACTCTGACTGGCGACTTGCTTGTGCCATAACGTCGGCGCCAGGAAGGCCATCGACAACAGGCACGCGCCTACCAGCAGGACGAAACCACCGTCCCAGCCGAAATGGTCAACGGTGTAGCCCATCGCCGCGCTCGCCGCGACCGAACCACCCAGGTAACCGAAGAGGCCGGTGAAGCCCGCCGCGGTACCGGCGGCTTTCTTCGGTGCCAGCTCCAGCGCCTGCAGACCGATCAGCATCACCGGGCCGTAGATCAGGAAGCCGATCGAGAACAGTGCGATCATGTCCACGGTCGGGTTGCCGGCCGGGTTCAGCCAGTACACCAGCGTTGCGACGGTCACCAGCGCCATGAACACCATGCCGGTCAGGCCACGGTTGCCACGGAAGATCTTGTCCGACATCCAGCCGCACAGCAGCGTGCCCGGAATCCCCGCCCATTCGTAGAAGAAGTAAGCCCAGGAAGTCTTGTCGACGTCGAAGTGCTTGGCTTCTTTGAGGTAGGTCGGCGCCCAGTCCAGTACGCCGTAGCGCAGCAGGTAGACGAAGACGTTGGCCAGGGCGATGTACCAGAGCATTTTGTTGCGCAGCACGTATTTGACGAAGATTTCCTTGGCGCTGAATTCGTCTTCGTGGCTGGCGTCGTAGCCTTCCGGATAGTCGTTCTTGTACTTTTCGATAGGCGGCAGGCCGACCGATTGCGGGGTGTCACGCATGGTGATGAAGGCAAACACCGCCACGCCCAGCGCCACCGCTGCCGGTACGTAGAACGCCGCGTGCCAGTCGTTGAACAGGCCCATGCCGATCAGGAACAGCGGACCGATCAGGCCGCCGCCGACGTTATGCGCCACGTTCCACACCGAGACCACGCCGCCACGTTCCTTCTGCGACCACCAGTGCACCATGGTGCGTCCGCTCGGCGGCCAGCCCATGCCCTGGGCCCAGCCGTTGATGAACAGCAGGATGAACATCATGGTCACGCTGGACGTGGCCCATGGCGCGAAACCGAAAATGAACATCACCCCGGCCGACACCAGCAGGCCGAACGGCAGGAAGTAGCGCGGGTTGGAACGGTCGGAGACCAGGCCCATGAGGAACTTGGACAGGCCATAGGCAATGGCGATGGCCGACATCGCCAGACCCAGGTCGCCACGGCTGTAGCCTTGGTCGATCAGGTACGGCATGGCCAGCGAGAAGTTTTTGCGCAGCAGGTAGTAACCCGCGTACCCAAAGAAGATACCGGCGAAGATCTGCCAGCGCAGGCGGCGGTAAGTACTGTCTATTTTTTCTTCAGGCAGGGGCGCCTGATGTGCGGCAGGTCGAAAGAAAGCAAACATTCAAGAGCTCCAGATTTCTTGTTTTGACTGCGGATGCGAATGTTACAGTTTCGTTACCGAAAATAGCACCGGTTCGCATCGGCAAAACAGCGGAAATGTTGGAAGTCGCGCGTTCTTTTACGAACCTGTCGCTCAGCTGTAAGAACAGGGCGTTTTCACCACTTTTGCACATCGGGTGACTTAGACTCGCGGCCCGTTCAGCCAATCGATCAGCCGAGACAGGAAATGCCACTGAAGGTTCGCAGGTTGATGCCGAGGTTTTTGGTGGCGGCGGGGCTTGCCGTTGTGTTGCTGACATTGATCGCCACCGATCATCCGGCCCATTCGGGCCTGCGCAACACGACGGTGTTGATCATTCGCCATGCGGAAAAACCGACCGAGGGAGCGGTACTCAATGCCCGCGGCGAACAGCGTGCAGCTGCCTATGTTGATTATTTCAATCCGCTGAAACTCGACGGCCAGACACTCACGCCGCAGCGCTTGATCGCGGCCGGCGACACCCCGCAGAGTTCGCGTTCACGCCTGACCCTGACCCCGCTGGCCCAGCGTCTGAACCTCGCGATCGAGCAGCCCTACGACAATGGCGACCTGCACCAACTGGTCAGGCAATTGCGCAAGAGCAATCAGGCGCAAACGGTGCTGATCGCCTGGCACCACGGCCACATCAATAAACTGCTCAAAGCCTTCGGTGGCGACGCCACGGCGCTGCTGGGGCAGGAAAAATGGCCGGATGAGGTCTTCGACTGGCTGATCGTCCTGCGCTTCGACGACAAGGGGCGGCTGATGCCCTCTCGCAGCCTGAAAGTGCAGGAGCATCTGTTGCCAGGCGACGGATTGTCATCGCCCGGCGGTTGAAGCGACGCGCGGCTTCAGCGCACTTGCACCACAACCTTGCCCACCGCCTTGCGTTGCCCGAGGTCATTGATCGCTTGCGCCGCCTCGCTCAGCGGATACACCTGTGACACCAGTGGTTTCAGCTTGCCCGCGGCGAACCAGCCGAACAGTTGCTGGAAATTCGCGGCGTTGTCCTGTGGCTGACGCTGGGCGAAGGAGCCCCAAAACACGCCGAGCACCGCGGCGCCTTTGAGCAGGGCGAGGTTGACCGGCAGTTCCGGGATGCGCCCGCTGGCGAAACCGACCACCAGCAGCCGGCCGTTCCAGGCGATGGCGCGGATTGCCTGGTCGAACAGGTCGCCGCCGACCGGATCGTAGATCACGTCGGCGCCCTGGCCGTCGGTCAGGCGTTTGATTTCGTCCTTGAGGCTGGTTTCGCTGTAGTTGATCAGTTCGTCGGCACCGGCCGCCTTGGCCACCGCGAGCTTTTCCGCGCTGCTGGCGGCGGCGATGACCCGGGCGCCCATGGCCTTGCCGATTTCCACCGCCGCGAGGCCGACGCCACCGGACGCACCGAGCACCAGCAGGGTTTCACCCGCTTGCAGGTTGGCCCGCTGTTTAAGCGCGTGCATCGAAGTGCCATAGGTCATGCTGAACGCGGCGGCGGTGTGGAAATCCATCGACGGCGGGATCGGCAGGACGTTGTAGCCCGGCACCGCGACCTGTTCGGCAAAGCTGCCCCAGCCGGTCAGGGCCATGACCCGATCGCCAATCTTGAGGTGGCTGACCTTTTCGCCCACGGCGCTGACCACGCCGGCCGCTTCACCCCCTGGGGAAAACGGGAAGGGCGGCTTGAACTGGTATTTGCCCTCGATGATCAGCGTGTCCGGGAAGTTGACCCCGGCGGCGTGCACCTCCAGCAGGATTTCGTTCTTCTTCGCCACAGGACTGGCGACGTCTTCCAGCACCAGCGATTCGGCAGGGCCGAAGGCTTTGCACAGCACGGCTTTCATCAGGGCTATTCCTTTGGGAGTGATGGCCGATAAGTGTAGGTGTGTCAGTCAACGGGTCAACGAGCATGCCCGGCCCTGATAGTCAGGCATAAGCTTGTGCTTGCGCGGCGGGTCGTTATGCTAGGCCGCAAACCGGATAAGGAGCGAATTGTGAAAGCGTGGATCATGTTGTTGCTGGCCCTGTCTCTGCCTGTGGCAGCGCTGGCCGAAGAAGCCAAAGAAGGCGAAGCGCCGAAGGTCAACTACATCACCCTGAGCCCGCCGTTCGTCGGTAACTACGGGCTGGACGGCACGCCGAAGCTGAAGGTCTACAAGGCCGACGTGGCGCTGCGCGTGACGGGCGAGGAGGCGACCAAACTGGTCAAGGCCAACGAGCCGCTGATTCGCAACCAGCTGGTGGCGCTGTTCACCCAGCAGACCACCGAGGCGATGGGCAGCATCGAAGGTAAAGAGAAGCTGCGTCAGGAAGCGTTGAAACAGACCCAGCAAGTGATGAATGACGAGACCGGCAAGCCGGTGGTGGAAGACCTGTTGTTCAATAACCTGATTATTCAGTAAGACATTCGTTATCCGGGTGGGCCCCATCGCTGGCAAGCCAGCTCCCACAGGTTTTTCGGTTGGTCACAAATTATGTGTTCACTGAAAATCCCTGTGGGAGCTGGCTTGCCAGCGATTGCATTTTGGCAGGCGACAAATGAATCAGGGTTTAAGCGCAATCACCGCCGCCCATTGCTCCGCCGTCACCGGCATCACCGACAAGCGCGAACCCTTCTGCACCAGCGGCAACTCGGCCAGCGCGCTCTGCTGCTTCAGGTAATCCAGCTTCAATACCCGGGCAAACGTCTCGACATGCGCCACATCAATCGCAGTCCAGGCATTTTTCTCTGGCGTGGCTTTCGGGTCGAAGTAATGGCTCTCGGGTTCGAGTGCGGTGGGATCGGGGTACGCCGCCCGAGTAATCTTGCCGATGCCAGCAATCCCTGGTTCCGGGCAGCTGGAGTGATAGAAAAAGAACTCATCGCCTACCGCCATCGTCCGCAGGAAATTGCGCGCCTGGTAGTTGCGAACCCCGTCCCAGCGCGCGCTGCCGAGCTGCTCCAGGCCTCTGATCGAGAGTTCGTCGGGCTCGGATTTCATCAGCCAATAGGCCATGTCTTGTGCTCCTCCAGCGGTCATTGGGCAGGTTGTCGGGCAATTTTATGACAAACCGACGGTCGGTTGACGTCAGCATTTGCGCCCGGGTTCACGTTGTCGCAAAATGCCGGCCTTTAAAGCTTGACGCTGCTGCACGGCTACGAACGGAACCGCTGCTGTCATCGTGATGATGTGCCTTGAGGGGGGCAATCGATGAAACGCAAACCGGATTTGCTTTGGACTTTGGTTATTTTGTTCGGCCTGGGTGTCGTGACCACCGGTTACGCGCAAAGTCTCTGGACCAGCAAGACCGATGCTCCGGTAGCCGTCGCGCAACAGGTTCAACAGTCCAGCGCATTCAAACGCTGAAACTGCCTTTTCGACGCCGCTGATCTGCGGCGTCTAGTCTGCGAAATACCACGCCTTGTCTGTCACCGTGCCCTGTAACGGAACATCCCAGCTCGCCTGCGCCAGACGTTCGACCTTCTGACATTCATGGGCCAGCCCCAGCAGCGTCGGCTTGCGCCAGTTTTTGCGGCGGGCAAGGTACGCCAGGCTGCGGTCATAGAAACCGCCGCCCATCCCCAGGCGTCCGCCGACATCGTCAAACCCCACCAGTGGCAACAACACCAGGTCCAGCGTCCAGATCTTGCGCTGATGAGCGAGGTTGGCTCGCGGTTCGAGAATGCGAAAGCGATTGGGCTTGAGCTTTTCCCCCGGACGAATGCGCTGAAAAACCATTTTGGTCCGTGGCCAGGCACTGAGCACCGGCAGGTAGGTGGCCTTGCCGCGACGCTGGGCTTCGCGCAACAGCAGGCGCGGATCGATTTCGCCATCGGTGGGCAGGTACAGGGAGATGTGTCGCGCCCGGCGAAAGTGCGGGTCTTGTGCCAGTTGGCGGAACAGGCCTTTGGCAGCCTGGCGTTGCTCGCTCGGGGTCAGCGCGCGGCGTGCCTTGCGCAGCAGGCGGCGGAGTTGCGGGCGGGGCAGCAGCGCAGGTTCGGTCATGGTTCGGCTTCGGCAGTTGAGGGCGAAAACGCACGCATAAAAAATCCGATGTCGGCAAAAACCGGCATCGGATTCGAATCAGGCTCCCCGGATGAACCGCTGTCAACTTAGCCCTTGAACCCGAAAGTTCAAGGTGGAAGATGCAGTAGACTTTAAGGCTTTCCGTCTGGCGGACATGCACACCAGCCCAACGTGCAACTTCCAGGGTAGTGCGAATCGGCTCAGGGACATCGTCAACTGGCAAGCACCCCAGGGAGTGCCGCGAGTATACCTCAAGCGGCCAGTCGAATCAGCCCTTGCTGGTGTTCTGATCGTCGGCGAGCACCAGATCGACACGATCGAGCAAGTCGCGCACCTGTTCGCGGGTCGAGCCGCTGGCCTGGATGTCCGGGCGCTCTTCTTTGTGCAAGAGATCGTGGGTGATGTTCAGCGCGGCCATCACGGCGATACGGTCGGCACCGATGACTTTGCCGCTGCTGCGGATCTCGCGCATCTTGCCATCCAGGTAGCGGGCGGCGCTGACCAGATTGCTGCGTTCTTCCGGTGGGCAGATGATCGAATACTCTTTGTCGAGGATCTGCACGGTAACGCTATTGCTTGAACTCATGAGTCTTGCTCCAGGGCCTTGAGGCGCGAAATCATCGATTCGACCTTACGCCGGGCGATTTCGTTTTTTTCAATGAGGTGAGCGCGTTCCTCGCGCCAGGTCTTTTCCTGAGCTTGTAAGAGTGCGTTTTGACTCTTTAGTTGCTCGACTCGACCAATCAGCAGTTCGAGTCTGGCCATCAGCGCTTGCAGGTCGGTGTCTTCCATTGTGTCCACTGGGTCGGAGTCTGTCTGATGGGATAGCTGGCGGACAGCCTTTAATAGTCTTGGCGAGTCTGTCGATGTAGGATACAAGGCCTTCATTCTAGACATAGCGCCGTCTGGCGCCTAGCTGCCCATGACCATTGCGAATTCCCCGTACCAAGCCTTTGCCACCCTGCTGACCTCCAGCGGCCACAACGTCTCGCCTGCCGAACTGCATGGCGTGCTGCTCGGGCGCAGTTGCGCCGGCGCCGGCTTCGATAACGATGGCTGGCTGATCGACGCCGCCGAACTGCTCGAAGGCGACATCCAGGACAACGTCCGCAACGCCCTGATCGGCCTGCAAGAGATGGTCAAGGGCGAGCTGACCGGCGACGACGTCACCGTCGTTCTGCTGCTGCCGACCGATGATGCGCCACTGGCCGACCGCGCTGCCGCACTGGGCCAATGGTGCCAGGGCTTCCTCAGCGGTTTCGGCCTGAACTGCCGCGACAGCAGCATGCTCAGCACCGAAGCTACCGAGGTGCTGCAGGATCTGGCAGCGATCTCCCAGGTGCAAGATGCTCTGGAAGAATCCGAAGACGGCGAAACCGACTACATGGAAGTCATGGAGTACCTGCGCGTTGCGCCGCTGCTGCTGTTCTCGGAAACCAGAAAAGCCGACATGCCGCCAGCCGCCAAGCCGTCGCTGCATTAATCGCGTGCCAGGGAAAGCCATCTGCCCATGACCCATATCCCCAAAGCGGAATACAGCCGTCGCCGCAAGGCCTTGATGGCGCAGATGGAACCCAACAGCATCGCGATCCTGCCCGCCGCCGCGGTGGCGATCCGCAACCGTGACGTCGAGCACGTCTACCGTCAGGACAGCGACTTCCAGTACCTCAGTGGTTTCCCCGAGCCGCAAGCCGTCATCGTCCTGATGCCGGGGCGCGAGCATGGCGAGTACGTGTTGTTCTGCCGTGAACGCAACGCCGAACGCGAGTTGTGGGACGGCCTGCGCGCTGGCCAGGAAGGCGCGATCCGTGACTACGGCGCTGACGACGCCTTCCCGATTACCGACATCGACGACATCCTGCCGGGTCTGATCGAAGGCCGCGACCGGGTGTACTCGGCGATGGGCAGCAACCCGGAATTCGATCGGCATCTGATGGACTGGATCAACGTGATCCGCTCCAAGGCGCACCTCGGTGCCCAGCCACCGAACGAATTCGTTGCCCTGGATCATCTGCTGCACGACATGCGCCTGTATAAATCGGCGGCAGAAGTGAAGGTGATGCGCGAAGCGGCGCGGATTTCCGCTCAGGCGCATATCCGGGCGATGCAGGCCAGCCGGCCGGGACTGTACGAATACAGCCTCGAAGCCGAGCTCGATTACGAATTCCGCAAGGGCGGGGCGAAAATGCCGGCCTATGGGTCGATCGTCGCCGCCGGGCGCAACAGCTGCATCCTGCATTACCAGCAGAATGACGCGCTGCTCAAGGACGGCGATCTGGTGTTGATCGACGCCGGTTGCGAAATCGACTGCTATGCCAGCGACATCACCCGCACCTGGCCGGTCAATGGCAAGTTCTCGCCGGAACAGAAAGCGATCTACGAGTTGGTGCTGGCCTCGCAGGAAGCTGCGTTCGCTGAAATTGCTCCGAACAAAAACTGGAATCAGGCGCACGAAGCCACGGTGCGGGTCATTACCGCAGGCCTGGTCAGGCTCGGGATTCTGCAAGGCGAGGTCGACGAGCTGATCGCGACCGAAGCCTATAAAGCCTTTTACATGCACCGTGCCGGGCACTGGCTGGGCATGGATGTACACGACGTCGGCGAATACAAGGTCGGCGGCGAATGGCGGGTGCTGGAGGTCGGCATGGCGCTGACCGTGGAGCCGGGCATCTACATTGCCCCGGACAACCCGAACGTAGCGAAGAAATGGCGTGGCATTGGCGTGCGCATCGAGGATGACGTGGTAGTGACCAAGACCGGTTGTGAAATCCTGACCAGCGGCGTACCGAAAACCGTCGCCGAGATCGAAGCGCTGATGGCGCAAGCACGGACACACGCCGCATGAGTCGAGTCAATCTGGCAATCATCGGCGGCGGCCTGGTCGGCGCCAGTCTGGCGTTAGCCTTGCAGGCCGGGGCCAAGGCCCGCGGCTGGAGCATCGTGCTGATCGAGCCGTTCGCCCCCGGCGACAGCTGGCAGCCGAGCTACGATGCGCGCTCCTCGGCGCTGTCCTTCGGCTCGCGGCAGATCTATCAGCACCTCGGTGTGTGGCAGGAAATCTCCCGGCGTGCCGAGCCGATCAAACAGATTCACGTCTCCGACCGTGGCCGCTTCTCCACTGCGCGTCTGTCGGCGATGGAAGAGGGCGTACCGGCACTCGGCTACGTGGTAGAAAACGCCTGGCTCGGCCAGTGTCTGTGGCAGCACCTCGATAAAGAGGTGATCAGCTGGCGTTGCCCGGCGGAAGTCACGCACATGGAGCCGCTGCCCGATGGCTATCGCCTGACCCTCAACGATGAAACCACCATCGAATGCGATCTGGCGGTGCTCGCCGATGGCGGCCGTTCGGGCTTGCGCGAGCAATTGGGCATCAACGTGCGCAAGCGTCCGTACAACCAGAGCGCGCTGATCGCCAACATCACCCCGAGCGAAGCGCACAACGGCATGGCCTTCGAGCGCTTCACCGACGAAGGGCCGATGGCCTTGCTGCCGTTGCCGGAAAACCGTTGCGCGCTGGTCTGGACCCGTCTGGGTATGGACGCGCAACGTCTGGCCGAGCTCAGCGAGCGCGATTTCCTCAGCGAGCTGCAAGGCGTGTTCGGCTACCGTCTCGGCACCTTGAAACAGGTTGGTGCGCGGCATCTGTATCCGCTGTCGCTGGTCGAGGCCGAGGAGCAAGTGCGCTCGCATCTGGCCGTGCTCGGCAACGCCGCGCACAGCCTGCATCCGATTGCCGGGCAAGGCTTCAACCTGTCGCTGCGTGACGCCGATGCGTTGGCCACGACGCTGCTTGCCAGTGATAAACCGCTAGGTGACTTCGCCACGTTGCAGGCCTATCGCGAGCGTCAGCGTCTGGATCAGGACCTCACTGTGGGTTTCTCCGATCAGGTCACGCGGCTGTTCGGCAGCACTCAGCCGCTGGTATCGCTGGGCCGCAACATCGGCCTGCTCGGCCTCGATCTGCTGCCTCCGGCCAAACGTTGGTTCGCCCGTCAGGCCATGGGGCTTGGAACTCGTCCGGATGCTTGAGCGGCGGGTCGCTACTTTGACTTTCAGGAGCGCGCCGCCCACTGGCGCGCTCGGTAAAACCCTTTACGGGCGGCGCATGCCGCCAGCGAGACAGGCTTAAAGCATGGAAATGCGCGCAGATCTGCTGATTGTCGGAGCCGGAATGGTCGGCAGCGCCCTCGCGTTGGCGTTGCAGGACAGCGGCCTGGAAGTGTTGCTGCTCGACGGCAGCCCGCTGAGCGTCAAACCGTTCGCGGCCGACGCACCGTTCGAGCCACGGGTGAGCGCCTTGTCGGCAGCCAGCCAGCGGATTCTTGAACGCCTCGGCGTATGGGACGGCATCTCTGGACGCCGCAGCAGCCCGTACACCGACATGCACGTGTGGGACGGCAGCGGCACCGGGCAGATCCATTTCTCGGCGAGCAGTGTGCACGCCGAGGTGCTGGGGCATATCGTCGAAAACCGTGTGGTCCAGGATGCCTTGCTCGAGCGCTTGCACGACTGCGATCTGGGCCTGCTGGCCAATGCGCGCCTGGAGCAGATGCGTCGCTCCGGCGATGACTGGCTGCTGACCCTGGCCGACGGTCGCAAATTGCGCGCGCCGCTGGTGATCGCCGCCGACGGCGCCAATTCGGCGGTGCGGCGCCTGACCGGCGTGACCACCCGCGAGTGGGATTACCTGCACCACGCCATTGTCACCAGCGTGCGCAGCAGCAAGCCGCACCGGATGACCGCGTGGCAGCGTTTTACCGATCACGGACCGCTGGCGTTTCTGCCGCTGGAGCGTGACGGGCAGCAGGACTGGTGCTCAATCGTCTGGTCGACCACCCCGAGCGAAGCTGAACGCCTGATGGCGCTGGATGAAGCCGCGTTCTGCCGAGAGCTGGAACGGGCCTTCGAAGGCTGCTTGGGCGAAGTCCTCAGTGCCGATCCACGGCTGTGCGTGCCATTGCGCCAACGCCACGCCAAACGATACGTAGCCGAAGGCCTGGCGCTGATCGGCGATGCGGCGCACACCATTCACCCGTTGGCCGGGCAGGGGGTGAACCTGGGCTTCCTCGATGCGGCGGTGCTCGCGGAAGTGCTGCTACAGGCGACAGAGCGCGGTGAACGGCTGGCGGATGTGAAAGTGCTGAGCCGTTACGAGCGTCGGCGCATGCCGCACAACCTGGCGTTGATGGCGGCGATGGAGGGCTTCGAAAGGCTGTTTCAGGCCGATCCGCTGCCAGTGCGCTGGTTGCGCAATGCCGGGCTGAAGCTGGTGGAGCAGATGCCGGAGGCCAAGGCGCTGTTTGTGCGTGAGGCGCTGGGCCTCACAGGCGATCTGCCGGCGCTGGCCAAACCCTGACTTCTGCAAGGGGCTGAAGGCTCACGATTGGGATGCATTCCCCTGTAGGAGCTGCCGCAGGCTGCGATCTTTTGATCTTGATCTTAAAAAAAGCAAAGTCAAAAGATCGCAGCCTTCGGCAGCTCCTACAGGGGATATTTGTCGCGCCGTGCAACATCTGGTAACTCCTTGCACAAGAGTTCGATTGAGCCGGTAAATGTGAGTCCTTATCATTTGGCCCACATTTTTCGACCGCGAGATCACTCCCATGTTGGCACCCAAGCGTCTCCTGACCGCACTGGCCCTGACCCTGATCGGCAGCACCACCGCCCAGGCCGCCGACGAGGTGGTGGTCTACTCCTCGCGTATCGATGAGCTGATCAAACCGGTGTTCGACGCCTACACCGCCAAGACCGGGGTGAAGATCAAGTTCATCACCGACAAGGAAGCGCCGCTTATGCAGCGGATCAAGGCCGAAGGTGCAAACGCCACCGCCGACCTGCTGCTCACCGTCGATGCCGGCAACCTCTGGCAGGCCGAGCAGATGGGCATCCTGCAGCCGTTCACCTCGAAGACCATCGACGCCAACATTCCTCTGCAATATCGTTCCTCGACCCACGCCTGGACCGGCCTGAGCCTGCGCGCGCGGACCATCGCCTATTCCACCGAACGGGTAAAACCCGGTGAGCTGACCACCTACGAAGCACTGGCCGACAAGAACTGGGAAGGGCGCCTGTGCCTGCGCACGGCGAAAAAGGTCTACAACCAGTCGCTGACCGCGACCATGATCGAAGTGCACGACGCCGAGAAGACCGAGCAGATCCTCAAGGGCTGGGTCAACAACCTGTCCACCGACGTGTTCTCCGACGACGTCGCGGTGCTGGAAGCGATCAACGCCGGCCAGTGCGATGTCGGCATCGTCAACACCTACTACTACGGTCGTCTGCACCAGCAGAAACCAGACCTCCCAGTGAAACTGTTCTGGCCGAATCAGGCTGATCGCGGTGTGCACGTCAACCTGTCGGGCATCGGCCTGACCAAACACGCACCGCACCCGGAAGCGGCCAAGGCGCTGGTCGAGTGGATGACCACGCCTGAGGCGCAGAAGATCTTCGCCGACGTGAACCAGGAGTTCCCGGCCAACCCGGCGGTACAGCCTTCGGCAGAAGTGGCGGCGTGGGGCAAGTTCATCGCGGACACCTTGCCGGTGGAAGTGGCGGGCAAGCGTCAGGCTGAAGCGATCCGCATGATGGATCGGGCGGGCTGGAACTGAGGCTTTCCGATAACACTGTTCACTTTAGATCGCTGCCCTCACCCCAGCCCTCTCCCAGAGGGAGAGGGAGCCGACCTGTGTTGTTTTCGAAACTGGAGTTCGACTCGATATCTCAGGTCGATGTAGCTTGCATGAGCACCTCGGTCAGTCCCCTCTCCCTCCGGGCGGTCCGACGTTTCGGGAGGGCTAGGGTGAGGGCAACAATCCCAACCTGAAATACCCAATCCGAGAACACCCCAATCCTTCCAGAGATTCAAAAGTGGCCCACCCCGCCCAACGCCGCTGGTACCCCATTGTCTTCGCCATCGCTGCGCTGGTGCTGCTGCCCCTGAGTGTTTTGCTGCTGTCGTGGCAAGCCATCGATCAGCAGATCTGGTCGCACCTGTGGCAGACCCAGATGCCGCGCCTGCTGGGCAACACCCTGACGCTGGTGTTGGGCGTGGGTGTCGGGGTGACGCTGCTCGGTGTCAGTCTGGCCTGGCTCACCAGCCTCTGCGAATTCCCCGGACGGCGTTGGCTCGACTGGGCGTTGATGTTGCCCTTCGCGATTCCGGCCTACGTGCTGGCGTTCGTTTTCGTTGGCTTGCTGGACTTTGCCGGCCCGGTGCAAACCCTGTTGCGCGAGTGGTTCGGCAGCGGTTTGCGTCTGCCGCGCGTGCGCTCCACCGGCGGGGTGATTGTGGTGTTGGTGCTGGTGTTTTATCCCTACGTCTACCTGTTGGCGCGCACCGCGTTTCTCGCGCAGGGCAAAGGCCTGATGGAAGCGGCGCGGGTCCTCGGTCAGTCGCCATGGCAGGCGTTCTGGCGGGTGGCGTTGCCGATGGCGCGGCCGGCAATTGGCGCCGGGGTGGCGCTGGCGCTGATGGAGACCCTGGCGGATTTCGGCGCGGTATCGGTGTTCAACTTCGACACCTTCACCACCGCGATCTACAAGACCTGGTACGGCTTTTTCAGCCTGCCCAGCGCGGCGCAACTGGCGAGTCTTTTGCTGCTGGTGGTGATGCTGGTGCTCTATGGCGAGCGGCGCGCGCGGGGTGCCAACCGGACGAGCAACGAGCGCCCGCGGAGCAAGGCGCTGTATCACCTGCACGGGTTCAAGGCATTCGCCGCAACAGGCTGGTGCGCCCTGGTGTTCGCCTGTGCCTTCGTCATTCCGTTGCTGCAATTGATGGTGTGGTTTTGGCAGCGCGGCCGTTTCGATCTCGATGAGCGTTACGCTGGGCTGATCCTGCACACCTTGTATTTGGGGGGCATGGCGGCGCTGATCACCGTCAGCGTCGCCTTGCTGCTGGCCTTCGCAAGGCGATTGGCGCCGACCCGGGCGATCCGCTCCGGTGTCAGTCTGGCCAATCTCGGTTATGCGTTGCCCGGCTCGGTGCTGGCAGTGTCGATCATGCTCGCCTTCAGTTACCTCGATCGCGAATTGGTGATTCCGCTGTCAGGCTGGCTCGGGGGCGCCGGCAAGCCGCTGCTGCTCGGCAGTCTGGCGGCGTTGCTGATGGCTTATCTGGTGCGCTTCATGGCCGTGGCCTATGGGCCGCTGGAAAACAATCTGGCGCGTATACGGCCATCTTTGCCCGAAGCAGCACGTAGCCTCGGTGTCAGTGGGCCGCGACTGTTTTTCAAAGTGTATCTGCCGCTGTTGCTGCCCGGCACGCTGAGCGCGGCGTTGCTGGTATTCGTCGATGTGCTCAAGGAAATGCCCGCGACTCTGCTGATGCGCCCGTTTGGCTGGGACACGCTGGCGGTGCGGATCTTCGAAATGACCAGCGAGGGCGAGTGGGCGCGGGCGTCGTTGCCGGCGCTGACCCTGGTGTTGGTCGGTCTGTTGCCGGTGATTGGCCTGATCCGCCGCTCGGCGCACCGAAACACTTAGTAGTGAGAGCTGAATCATGCGGCTACAATGCGCGGCATTCGGTGCGGTTCGTCTGACAGACCCGTTCGCTGAGATCGGCTGAAAGCCTTATATTTCGCGGCTTTCATCCCGTACAGCGGCGGTCCGCACCTTCGCCACGCCCGGAAGGAGACACCCATGGGACAGCGTACGCCTCTGTATGACCTGCATCTCGCCCTCGGCGCGAAGATGGTCGATTTTGGCGGTTGGGACATGCCACTGCATTACGGCTCGCAGGTCGAGGAACACCACGAGGTGCGCCGCGATTGCGGGGTGTTCGATGTTTCCCATATGACCGTTATCGACGTCGATGGCCCCCAGGCCAAGGCCTGGCTCCAGCATTTGCTGGCCAATGACGTCGAGCGCTTGCACCGCCCCGGCCGCGCGCTCTACAGCACCATGCTCAACGAGCGTGGCGGCATCGTCGACGACATGATCGTCTACCGTCTCGAAGACCGTTATCGCCTGGTGTTCAACGCCTCGACCCGCGATCAGGATCTGGCCTGGATGCAGGAGCATGTCGCCGGGTTCGTGGTGCAGCTGCACGAGCGTCAGGACTTGGCGATGCTGGCCATTCAGGGGCCGCAGGCCCGGCACAAGATTGCCGAACTGGTCACCCACTCCCGTGCCGAAGTGATTCATCGGCTCAAACCGTTCGAAGCCGAAGTCGATGGCGACTGGTTCATTGCGCGCACCGGTTATACCGGTGAGGACGGTCTGGAAATCGCCTTGCCGGCCGATCAGATCCTGGGGTTTTTCAACGATCTGGTGGGCGCCGGCATTTCGCCGATCGGCCTCGGCGCTCGCGACACTTTACGGGTGGAAGCCGGAATGAACCTCTACGGTCAGGACATTCATCAAGATGTCTCGCCGCTGGCGTCCAATATGGCCTGGAGCATCGCCTGGGAACCGGCGTCGCGCCAGTTCATCGGCCGGGCCGCGCTGGAAGCGGAAAAAGCCGCCGGGGTGGCGCACAAACTGGTGGGTCTGGTGCTTGAGGAGCGCGGTGTTTTACGTGCCCATCAGGTGGTTCGTATCGCCGATGTTGGCGAAGGAGAGATCACCAGTGGTAGTTTCTCTCCTACGCTAAGCAAATCGATTGCCCTGGCGCGCGTACCGATGGCGACAGCCGACCGCGCCGAAGTGGAAATCCGCGGCAAGTGGTATCCGGTACGAGTGGTCAAACCGACCTTCGTGCGCCATGGCAAAACCTTGATCTAACCTTTCCGGCGGGCCTGACCGCTGACAATTTCTTGAGGACACCGAGCATGAGCAACATCCCCGCCGAACTGCGTTTTGCCGAAAGTCATGAATGGGCCCGTCTGGAAGCCGACGGCACCGTTACCGTGGGCATCAGCGATCACGCGCAGGAAGCGCTGGGTGATGTGGTGTTCGTTGAACTGACTGAAGTGGGCAAGGTGTTTGCCGCTGAAGACCAGGCCGGGGTGGTCGAATCGGTGAAAGCTGCTTCCGACATCTACGCGCCAATTGCCGGTGAAGTGATTGCCGTCAACGAAGAGCTGAGCGGTGCGCCGGAACTGTTGAACTCCGACCCGTACGGTGCATGGATCTTCAAGCTCAAGCCAGCCAACGCTGCTGATCTGGACAAACTGCTCGACGCTGCCGCCTACAAGGCTGCAATCGGCGAGTAAACCGCGCCATTGGTAGGAGCTGCCGCAGGCTGCGATCTTTTGATCTTGCTTTTTAAAAGATCAGGGTCAAAAGATCGCAGCCTGCGGCAGCTCCTACAAGGAAAGCGGTTCAGGGTTTCAATACGGCTTTCACCGCCGCCACCGAACGCTCGACATCGTCCTTGCTCATGCTGGTGAACATCGGCAACGACACGATCAAGCGTCCAACACGCTCGGCCACCGGCAACATCCCTTCCTTGAAACCGCGCTCGCGGTACAGACTGAGCAAATGAATCGGCGGGTAGTGATAGCCGATACCGATGCCTCTGGCCTGCATCTGTTCCATGAACGTCGCCCGTGCCGGCAAACCGTCCGTGCGCTCCGGCAGGACCAGCTGGAACAGGTGCCAGTTGCTGTTGGTGAAATCCGCGGGCGGCAGTTGCGCGCCATACAGCGCTTCAAAGTCATCACCAAAGCATTGGAAGTAATGACGGGCCAGTTCCTGGCGATGGGCGGTCAACGCTGCGATATGGGCAAACTGGCCGAGGCCGATGGTCGCGGCGACGTCGGTCATGTTGAACTTGCCACCGAGCACATCGACATCGAGGCCATCAAAACCGTTGCGCGTCACGCCTTGCAAACGGTACTTCTCCGCCAGCCGCGCTTCTTGCGCGGTACTCAGCACCAGACAGCCGCCCTCGGAGCAGGTGACGTTCTTGTTCGCCTGAAAACTGAACGACACGAAGTCGCCAGTGGCGCCGATACGCTGGCCGTTCCAGCTCGAACCCAGTGCCTGGGCAGCGTCTTCGACAATGCGCAGATTGTGTTTGCGGGCGATGGCGTACAGCCGGTCCATGTCCACCGGCAGGCCGGCGAGGTACACCGGAATCACTGCCTTGGTGCGCGGAGTAATCGCCGCTTCCAGCTGATCGAGATCGATGTTGCGGGTCACCGGGTCGATGTCGGCGAACACCGGGGTGGCGCCGACTTCGAGGATCACGTTGGCGGTGGCGACCCAGGAAATCGGTGTGGTGATCACCTCGTCACCCGGGCCGACGCCGGCAATGCGCAAGGCGATTTCCATGGTGCAGGTGCCGGAGTTGAACGTGCGCACCGGGCGCCCGCCGAAGTATTCCGACAGCTGTGCTTCAAAGGCCTGGACCTTCGGCCCGCTGGTGATCCAGCCGGAGCGCAGCACATCGCCGACAGCGGCAATCGTGGCTTCATCGATGACAGGTTTGGAAAACGGCAGGAACGGCAGTTGGCTCATGAGGGCTCGATCATCCGGAAAGTGGACGCCTGATGCAGGCGCTACAGCATGCCCCGAACGCCCGCTGGCGCCAAGCCGTGCGCGGCGGTATCGGCTGCTATGCTGGTTTGACCGTGTTTGCATTGACGCCGCGCGCCAGTCAAGAGAGAGCCCGTCATGTCCCAGTTGCCATCCCTGAGCCAGTTACGTGACCCCGAAGCCTTCCTGCGCCGCCATCTCGGCCCCGACGCCGCCGAGCAGCAAGCGATGCTCGACAGCCTCGGCCTTGGCAGCCGGGTCGAACTGATCGAACAGACGGTGCCGTCGGGTATTCGCTTCAACCGCGCGCTGGATTTGCCGCCGGCCCTGGATGAGCAGGCAGCGCTGGCCAAACTGCGCGGTTATGCCGAGCAGAACCAGGTGTGGACCAGCCTGATTGGTATGGGCTACCACGGCACGCTGACGCCGACGGTCATCCTGCGCAACGTGCTGGAAAATCCCGGCTGGTACACCGCCTACACCCCGTATCAACCGGAGATCGCGCAGGGCCGTCTCGAAGCGCTGCTGAATTTCCAGCAACTGACCATCGACCTCACCGGACTTGAACTGGCCAACGCCTCGTTGCTCGACGAAGCCACCGCCGCGGCGGAGGCCATGGCGCTGGCCAAACGTGTGGCGAAGTCCAAGAGCAATGTGTTTTTCGTCGACGAGAACTGCCATCCGCAGACCCTTTCCGTGGTGCAGACCCGCGCCGAAGGTTTCGGCTTCGAGCTGATCATCGACGCTGTGGATAACTTGAAGCAGCACCAGGTGTTCGGCGCATTGCTGCAGTATCCCGACACCCATGGCGAGATCCGGGATTTGCGCCCGGTCATCGATCACTTGCACGCGCAGCAGGCGCTGGCCTGTGTGGCAGCGGATCTGCTGAGCCTGTTGTTGCTGACGCCGCCGGGCGAACTGGGCGCAGACGTGGTGTTCGGCTCGTCCCAGCGCTTTGGTGTGCCGATGGGCTACGGCGGCCCGCACGCGGCGTTCTTTGCCAGCCGCGATGAATACAAACGGGCGATCCCCGGGCGGATCATCGGCGTGTCGAAAGACGCGCGCGGCAACGTCGCGCTGCGCATGGCCCTGCAGACCCGCGAGCAACATATTCGCCGGGAGAAGGCCAACTCGAACATCTGCACCGCGCAGGTGCTGCTGGCCAATATCGCCAGTTTCTATGCGGTGTATCACGGGCCGCACGGCTTGAAACGCATCGCGCAGCGCGTGCATCGATTGACCTGCATTCTCGCGGCAGGCCTTGAGCGTCATGGGCTGCGGCGAATCAACCGGCAGTTTTTCGACACCCTGACTCTCGACGTGGGCGGTGCGCAGAGTGCGATCATCGACAGCGCCAAGGCCGCGCAGATCAACCTGCGGATTCTCGGTCGTGGCCGTGTGGGGCTTAGCCTGGATGAGACCTGCGATGAGCGCACCGTGGCCAAGCTGTTCGATGTGCTGCTCGGTGCCGATCATGGCCTGAGCGTCGAGCAACTCGACGCCGAGACACTGCTGTCCGGCATCCCCGACACTTTGCAGCGCAAGACGCCATACCTGCGCCATCCGGTATTCAACGCCCACCACAGCGAAACCGAGATGCTGCGCTACCTCAAGCAACTGGAGAACAAGGATCTGGCGCTCAACCAGTCGATGATCCCGCTGGGTTCCTGCACCATGAAACTCAACGCGACCAGCGAAATGGTCCCGATCACCTGGCCGCAGTTCGCCGACCTGCACCCGTTCGCACCTCGCGAGCAGGCGCTCGGTTACACCTTGATGATCGAAGAACTGGAGCGCTGGTTGTGCGCAATTACCGGGTTCGATGCGATCTGCATGCAGCCCAACTCCGGGGCTCAGGGCGAATACGCCGGGCTGCTGGCGATTCGCAAATACCACGAAAGCCGAAAGCAGGGCGCGCGGGATATCTGCCTGATTCCGTCCTCGGCGCATGGCACCAACCCGGCTTCGGCGCAGATGGCCGGGATGCGCGTGGTGATCGTCGAGTGCGACGAAGCCGGCAACGTCGATCTGGATGACCTGAAGGCCAAGGCCGCCGAGGCCGGGAACAAGTTGTCGTGTCTGATGGCGACCTATCCATCGACCCACGGCGTGTACGAAGAGGGCATCAGCGAGATCTGCGAAGTTATCCACAAACACGGCGGGCAGGTGTACATGGACGGCGCCAACCTCAATGCGCAGGTCGGGCTGGCGCGGCCAGCGGACATCGGCGCCGACGTGTCACACATGAACCTGCACAAGACCTTTTGCATCCCGCATGGCGGCGGCGGTCCGGGCATGGGGCCGATCGGCATTCGCGCGCATCTGGCGCCGTTCGTTGCCAATCACCCGGTGGTGCCGATCGACGGCCCGTTGCCGCAGAACGGCGCGGTCAGTGCAGCGCCGTGGGGCAGCGCGAGCATTTTGCCGATCAGCTGGATGTACATCGCAATGATGGGCCCGCAACTGGCTGATGCCAGCGAGGTGGCGATCCTCGCCGCGAACTATCTGGCGCAACATTTATCCGGGGCATTCCCGGTGCTGTACACCGGGCGCAATGGAAGGGTGGCGCATGAATGCATTCTCGACCTGCGGCCGTTGAAGGCGCAGACCGGAATCAGCGAAGAGGACGTCGCCAAACGCCTGATGGACTACGGTTTCCACGCGCCGACCATGTCCTTTCCGGTGCCGGGCACCTTGATGGTCGAACCCACCGAGAGTGAGTCCAAGGCCGAACTCGACCGCTTTATCGGCGCCATGCTGAGCATCCGCGCGGAAATCACCGAAGTGCAGAACGGCAACTGGCCGGCGGAGGACAACCCGCTCAAGCGTGCGCCGCATACCCTGGCGGATGTCACCGGGGTCTGGGAACGGCCCTACAGCATCGAACAAGGCATCACTCCGGATGCACACACCAAGGCGCACAAGTATTGGCCGGCGGTGAATCGGGTGGATAACGTCTATGGGGATCGCAACCTGTTCTGCGCCTGTGTGCCGGTGGATGATTACCGCTGATTTCTCAGGGGCCCCAAATCCAATTGTGGGAGCGAGCTTGCTCGCGAAAGCGTCGTGTCAGAATTCGAACCTGTATCTGACCCAGCGCATTCGCGAGCAAGCTCGCTCCCACAGGGTGATGTGGTGGATTTGCAATGTCGGGCAAAAAAAATGCCGCTCAACTGAGCGGCATTTTTTGTTCGGCCAGGCTTATTCGGAGGCCACGGCGTTTTTCGCCAGAATCGCGTTCGCCAGTTCCATGTCCGTGGCCTGCAGGCCCGGGTTGTCGGCGCGGACTTTCTGCATCGCTGCTTCCAGGTACGGGCCACGAATGCCGCCGTCGCTGGCGACGAAGCTGCCGGCATCGTCCTGCGCGGCAACGATCAGTTTGTGATCCTTGAAGGTCAGGTAGGTCGAGCCGGTGGTGGCGCCAGACGAAATGACGTTACGCCAAAAGCTGTCGGCCATCGCTGAACCAACAGGAAGGGACAGCAAGGCAAGGGTGGCGACAGCAAGTTTGAGACGCATGATTGAGTGACTCCTGGGGGATAACTACGGCGTTGGATAACGATTCGCCGATCCGGTTCCGTAGCAGCCTATTTCTGCTCGCTCTGCGGCGTCACCCGCAGCACTTCTTCGAGGGTGGTCAGCCCCGCCGCAACCTTTTGCGCACCGGACAGGCGCAGGCTGCGCATACCCTCCTTGAACGCTTGCCGGCGGATGGCGGTGAGGTCGGTGTCCGGGGTGATCAGTGCTTTGAGGTTGTCGCTCAACTGCATGATTTCGTAGACCCCGGCGCGCCCGCGATAGCCGGTGTCGCGACATTCCAGACAGCCGATCGCCCGTTGCGCATTGCCCGGCAGCGGCGCTTGCCATGGGCGGGTCAGGGTTTGCCAGTCGTCTTCTTCCAGCGTCAGCGGCGCCTTGCAGTGTGGGCACAGGGTACGCACCAGACGCTGGGCCATGACCCCGAGCACCGTGGCCTTGATCAGATAGTGCGGCACACCGAGTTCCAGCAGACGGCTGATCGCGCTGGGCGCGTCGTTGGTGTGCAGGGTCGATAGCACCAGGTGTCCGGTGAGTGCAGCCTGGATTGCCATTTCGGCGGTTTCCAGATCACGGATTTCGCCGATCATGATGATGTCCGGGTCTTGCCGCATCAGCGCCCGCACCCCGGCGGCGAAGCTCAGCTCGATGTTGTGCTGGACCTGCATCTGATTGAAGGCCGGCTCAACCATTTCGATCGGGTCTTCGATGGTGCAGAGGTTGATTTCCGGGGTCGCCAGTTTCTTCAGTGTGGTGTAAAGCGTGGTGGTCTTGCCCGAACCGGTCGGCCCGGTGACCAGAATGATGCCGTTGGGCTGGCGGGTCATGTCCTGCCAGCGGCGCAGGTCGTCGGCGGAAAAGCCCAGTTGATCGAAATCCTTGAGCAGCACCTCCGGGTCGAAGATCCGCATGACCATTTTTTCGCCAAATGCAGTGGGCAGGGTTGAGAGCCGCAGCTCCACCTCGCCGCCATCCGGAGTCTTGGTCTTGACCCGGCCGTCCTGGGGTTTGCGCTTCTCGGCCACGTTCATCCGCCCGAGGCTTTTCAGGCGGCTGACGATCGCCATGGTCACCTGCGGCGGGAATTGATAGACGTTGTGCAGCACGCCGTCGATGCGAAATCGCACGGTGCCCTGTTCGCGGCGCGGTTCGATGTGGATATCGCTGGCGCGCTGCTGGAAGGCGTACTGGAACAGCCAGTCGACGATGTTGACGATGTGCGCGTCGTTGGCGTCCGGCTCCTGATCGCTGGCGCCGAGGTTGAGCAGTTGTTCGAAGTTGCCGAGGTTGCCGCTGTGCTGATCGGCACTGTTGGCGCCGCTGACCGATTTGGCCAGGCGGAAGAACTCGACACTGAAGCGCTGGATGTCCACCGGGTTGGCGACCACACGTTTGATCGGCAGCTTGAGCACGTGGGTCAGGTCGGCTTCCCAGGCGGTGACGTAGGGCTGGGCGCTGGCCACGACCACGGCATCGCGGTCGACCGCCACCGCGAGAATCTTGTGGCGCTGGGCAAACGCGTAGGACATCAGCGGCGTGATTGCGGCAACGTTGATCTTCAACGGGTCGATGCGCATGTACGGCTGCCCGGCCTGCTGGGCCAGCCACAGGGTCAGGCTTTCCAGGTCCAGGTGCTTGCCCGGCCGGCTGAGGTCATCCAGTTGCTGGCTGGCGATGAACTCCAGCGGATGTTGCTGGCCGTGGCTTGCATGGCGGCGGCGGGCGTTGAGCGCCTGTTCTGCCGAATCCTGGCTGATGAAACCTTGGGCGACCAGTTCACGCAACACATCGTTGAGATCCAGCCAACGGTCCTGGGTGGCAAGTTGAACGGACATGCGGGCTCCTTTTGAACGACAGTTCGCAAAGAATAGTCCCGGCCCCGCAGACCGTTGGGCCACTACCTGACCAAGCCGTTGCCGGATTTGTCAGCCAGCCGCCTGCACCGGTGCATCCCACGCCGCATCGGCGTTCTGCAGGTTTACCGAGCACACGCTGATCAGGTTACGAAGTTTTTCCGCGATCACCTGGGCGCGATGCCAGCTGAGTCCGTCGATAGCGATATCAATTGTCAGCAGGTCGTCCAGGCGCTCGGCGTTGACCTGAACCGGGGTCAGAAACTGCAGCGCGAACAGGTTCAGCACCCGAACCAGCAGATCCGGTTCGGCCTCGGCCAGAATCTGGTACTGCGCCAGGCAATGGGCGTTGCTGACGTTCCAGACGTCGGCGCGGGTCGGGGCGCTGTTCACGGCTTCAAGGTGCGGCATGGCAAGTCTCCAAAATGGCTGGAGAAATTTTTACATTCGGTGCCGGGCATTTCTTGGCTAAGATCGGTGTTATCGGCGGATGATCGACTGGATCAATTCGCAAGATCTTATGTTCGAGGTTTTTTTATGCACAGCGAGCTGGACGCTTACGACCGCAGGATTCTCGCCCTGCTGCAAGAGGACGCTTCACTGTCCAGCGCGCAGATCGCCGAGCAGGTGGGGCTATCGCAATCGCCGTGCTGGCGACGGATTCAGCGGATGAAGGAGGAGGGCATCATTCGCGGGCAGGTGACCTTGCTTGATCGCAAGAAGATCGGCCTGAATACGCAGATTTTCGCCGAGATAAAACTCAACGCCCACGGGCGGTCGAACTTCACCGAATTCACCGAGGCGATTCGCGGTTTTCCGGAAGTGCTGGAGTGTTATGTGCTGATGGGCGCAGTGGATTTTCTGTTGCGCATCGTCGCAGCGGACATCGAGGCGTATGAGCGGTTCTTCTTCGAGAAGCTGTCGCTGGTGCCGGGGATTCAGGAAGTGAATTCGATTGTGGCGCTGTCGGAGATCAAATCGACGACCAGTTTGCCGGTCATGCGCTGATAGCGTTTGTGGCGAGGGGATTTATCCCCGATGGGGCGCGCAGCGGCCCCGCTTCATTAGAAAGCAGGGGACCGCTGCGCAGTCCATCGGGGATAAATCCCCTCACCACAAAGTCATTACATACGCAGCAGCATCTTCCACGCACGATTCTGATAAACCGCAATCGCCTGCTGCTTGCGGGCATCGAGCAGTTCGTCAGTGATGGTCGGTTCGTTGGCCAGTTGCGCCAGTTTGTTCAGCTCGCCGTACAGGCGATCCATTTCCGGGATCTCCAGCACATTGCGCGCGTGGTGCAGCCAGACCTGGATGCGTTCGATGCGCGGCAGTTGTTCGGCGAGATCTTCCGGCTGCTGCTGATAGCGCTGCAATTGCAGGGACGTGGCTTCTTCGCCCAGCAGACGTGGCAACCAGCTGTGCAGCTGCGCGGCGCCCTGGCGATTGCCGCGAACGTTGCGCTCGGCGGTCCAGCTGCGGGCCAGCAGCCAGCGCGACGCGGTCAGCGAGAACAGGCCCCAGCGCGGGTCTTCCAGCTCTTCGAGGAATTGCTCCGGCGCGGCCTTGCGCACGTCTTCGTCTTCGATGCCGACCTGAACCAGCGGGCGCCAGTCTTCCAGCAGTGCATCCAGCGCTACGCGCAAATCGTGGGTCGCCGGACGCGGTGCGGCCTGGCCGAGGCTGCTGAGCAGCGCGCGCATTTCCGCAAGGTTTTCCACCCAGTCCTGCAGCAGGCGCCAGTGACCGTTGAAACGGTACTGTTCAGCCAGACGCTGGCTGCTGCCGAGCAGGTGCCAGCACAGTGCGGCGAAGGCGTCGTCGAGTTGGGTTTGCGCAGTCAGCTCCGGCGCCGGCAGGCTCAGCGAGTAGCTGTTGGCATCGTACAGACGGTAGCCGCGCTCGGCCTTGCTGATGTCACACGGCATCAGCGCCAGGGTCTCGGCCAGCTCGGCGGCCAGTTCCAGCAACGCAGCCGGCTCGCCTTCGCGCAGTTCCAGTTCCAGCTCGCAGATTTCTTCTTTCTGCTTGCCGACCACCACGTGACCGAGGTCGAGGGCGGCTTCGATGACCACTCTGGCCTTGCCACGACCCCAGGCGATTTCCGCACGCTCGCGAACGAAATCGGTGGTGAAGATCGGCTTCAGGGTTTTCTTGTCCAGCTCGGCCAGCGACTCGGGCCAGCATTCGCCGTCGAGTTTCTTCACGTCGAGCTTGGCTTTGGGCAACTTCCAGTCGTACTCGTTACGCTCGGACAGACCGGCGACGCTCTGGCCGCGGGTCTTGAGGGTCTGAATCACTTCGTCGCCGTCCTTGCGCAGGCGCAGGGCGACTTTGGCCTGGGCCAGGTCGCGCTCGGGAGTGTCGAAGTACTGGTTCATCAACTCACGGCGTTCCCAGCCATTTTTGTTGCGTTTTTTCAGTAGCGGGTGCTCGCGCAGAGCGGCGAGGGTTTCGCGGCTGACGCGGAGCTTGATTTCGGTTTCTTTCTGCATGGCCGGACAATCCAGGATCGGGAGCGCAGCCGGGAATATCTGGCTGCCAAGGCCGTGCAGTGTACAGGACTCAAACTTCCTACGCCCTGCGGCGGTTTATTCCTGGCGCCGGATGGCTCTATGATGGACCTCAAATCGGAGTTGGAGACAGCGATGCCTTTGCCGTCCATGCAAGACCAGTTCGCTGCACTGATCGCCGCGCCGTCGGTCAGTTGCACCCAACCGAGCCTGGATCAGTCCAACCGGGCGGTGATCGATTTGCTGGCCGGATGGCTGGGGGATCTGGGCTTCAGTTGCGACATTCAGCAGGTCAGCCCCGGTAAATTCAACCTGCTCGCCAGTTTCGGCAGTGGCCCCGGCGGTCTGGTCCTGGCCGGGCACAGCGATACCGTGCCGTATGACGATGCGCAGTGGCAGACCGATCCGCTGAAACTCACGGAAGTCGACGGCCGCTGGGTCGGGCTGGGCAGTTGCGACATGAAGGGCTTCTTCGCCCTGATCATCGAAGCGGTGCAGCCACTGCTCGACCAGTCGTTCAAGCAACCTTTGCTGATTCTCGCCACTTGCGATGAAGAAAGCTCGATGTCCGGCGCCCGGGCGCTGGCTGAAGCCGGGCGGCCCATCGGGCGCGCGGCGGTGATCGGTGAGCCAACCGGGCTCAAGCCGATCCGCATGCACAAAGGCATCATGATGGAGCGTATCGACATCCTTGGGCAGAGCGGCCATTCGTCGGATCCGCGCCTGGGCCACAGCGCCCTTGAAGCGATGCACGATGCCATCGGCGAACTGCGCGGCCTGCGCCTGTTGTGGCAGCGCGAATTCAATAACCCGCAGTTCAGCGTGCCGCAGCCGACCATGAATTTCGGCTGCATCCACGGCGGTGACAACCCCAATCGCATTTGCGGCCAGTGTGCGCTGGAGTTCGATCTGCGCCCGTTGCCGGGCATGGACCCGAAAGTCCTGCGGGCGGAGATTTTGCGCAAGCTCAATCCGGTGGCCGAGCGGCATCAGGTGCAGATCGACTACAAACCCTTGTTTCCGGAAGTGCCGTCATTCGAGCAGGCTGAAGATGCCGAATTGGTGCGCATCGCCGAAAAGCTCACCGGTCATCGCGCCGAAGCAGTAGCGTTTGGCACCGAAGCGCCTTATCTTCAGCGCCTTGGCTGCGAAACCATCGTGCTCGGCCCCGGCGATATCGCCTGTGCACATCAGCCCGGCGAGTACCTCGAAATGTCACGTTTGCAGCCTACCGTGCATTTGTTGCGGCAGTTGATTGAACATTACTGCCTGAAGAGTTGAACGCATCCTTTGTAGGAGCTGCCGCAGGCTGCGATCTTTTGATGTTGTTTTTTAAGATCAAAAGATCGCAGCCTGCGGCAGCTCCTACAGGAGCAATCGTAAATTCGTGGGAATTCAGCCCGTATTCATGAGGAGAGCGCGCGTGTCGCCAAGCCTGTTCCGACGATAACCATCAGCCCGCTGTGCGTTTTCCGTTTCATCCTTTTTTCCGGCTGCTCTTTATTACAGGCCCAGGTTCATGCCCGAATACGTCAATTGGCTTCGTCATGCGTCCCCTTACATCAATGCCCACCGCGATTGCACCTTCGTCGTCATGCTGCCCGGCGACGGCGTGGAGCATCCGAATTTCGGCAACATCGTCCACGACCTGGTGCTGCTGCACAGCCTCGGCGTGCGGCTGGTGCTGGTTCACGGCTCGCGTCCGCAGATTGAAACCCGCCTCGCCGCTCGCGGCCTGACCCCGCACTATCACCACGGCATGCGCATCACCGATGCGGCGACGCTGGAATGTGTTATCGACGCCGTCGGCCAGTTGCGCATCGCCATCGAAGCTCGGTTGTCGATGGACATGGCCTCGTCGCCAATGCAAGGCTCGCGCCTGCGGGTCGCCAGCGGCAACCTCGTCACCGCGCGGCCGATCGGTGTGCTGGAAGGCGTCGACTATCACCACACCGGCGAAGTGCGTCGAGTCGACCGCAAAGGCATCAATCGTCTGCTGGATGAGCGCTCGATCGTGCTGCTGTCGCCGCTGGGTTATTCGCCGACCGGAGAAATCTTCAACCTCGCCTGTGAAGACGTCGCCACCCGCGCCGCCATTGACCTGGGTGCTGACAAGCTGCTGTTGTTCGGCGCCGACCTCGGTCTGATCGACGAGAACGGCAAACTGGTGCGCGAGCTGCGTCCGCAGCAAGTGCCGGCGCATCTCGCGCGTCTGGGCAGCAGCAATTATCAGGCGGAACTGCTCGATGCCGCCGCCGAGGCCTGCCGTGGCGGTGTCGCGCGCAGCCATATCGTCAGTTATGCCGAAGACGGCGCGCTGCTGACCGAACTGTTCACCCGTGACGGTGGCGGTACGCTGGTGGCCCAAGAGCAATTCGAGCTGGTGCGCGAGGCGGCGATTGAAGACGTCGGCGGTTTGCTCGACCTGATCAGTCCGCTGGAAGAGCAGGGGATTCTGGTGCGTCGTTCGCGCGAAGTGCTGGAGCGCGAGATCGAGCAGTTCAGTGTGGTCGAGCGTGAAGGCATGATCATCGCCTGTGCGGCGCTGTATCAGATTGCCGATTCGGATGCCGGTGAACTGGCGTGCCTGGCAGTGAATCCGGAGTACCGCCACGGCGGTCGCGGTGACGAGCTGCTGGAACGCATCGAAACCCGTGCACGGGCGCAGGGCCTGAAAACCCTGTTCGTCCTCACCACCCGTACCGCGCACTGGTTCCGCGAGCGCGGTTTCGAGCCCAGCAGCGTCGAGCGCCTGCCGGCGGCGCGGGCGTCGCTGTACAACTACCAGCGCAACTCGAAGATCTTCGAAAAGACCCTCTGAAGATCACCGAGGGGCTGTTGTGGCGAGGGGATTTATCCCCGATGGGTCGCGCAGCGGCCCCTGCTTCACAAAAAGCAGGGACTGCTGCGCAGTCCATCGGGGATAAATCCCCTCACCACATATTCAATTGGTTTCAGTTACAAACTTCGCGCTGACATACGGCGAATAATCCGGCAGCACCGTTTCAACCTTGCCCTGCTCCTTCAAAAACTTCGCCGTCTCCCCAATCGCCTTGGCCGTGCCGCCATCCAGCAGCGCGGTAGTCTGCTGCGCCTTGGCATCCGGGAAGGCCGAACCGGCCAGCAGCTCCGGCACGTCAGCGGCATTGGCACCGGTCAATTTGGCGATTTTCTGCACCGGCGCCGAGTCGGCCGTCCAGCTGTCTTTATGGCTGGCGTAATCGGCAAACGCGTCTAGAGTGACTTTGGCAAATTTGGCCACCACCTCTGGATGCTGCTCGGCGTAGTCCTTGCGCGCCACCCAGACTTCGAAGGTCGGTGCGCCCCATTGGCCGACTTGTGCAGCATCGGTCAGGGTCTTGCCGGTCTTGCGGATTTCCCCCAGCGCCGGCGACCAGACAAACGCGCCGTCGATGTCACCGCGCTTCCACGCCGCTGCGATTTCTGCGGGCTGCAGGTTCACCACTTTGACCTGGCTGGTGTTCAGGCCCCAGTGCTTGAGTGCACCGAGCAGGCTGTAGTGGGAAGTGGAAACGAAAGGGGTGGCGATGGTCTTGCCGACCAGATCCTGGGGGCTATTGATACCGCTACCGTTGCGCACGACCAGTGCCTCGGCGGCATTAATCTGCGCGGAAACGATGAAGGCGACGATTGGCAAATTGCGCGAAGCCGCCGCTGCCAAAGGGCTGGAGCCGAGGTTGCCGATCTGCACATCGCCCGAGGCGATGGCTGTCACAACTTCCGGGCCACTGTTGAAACGTCGCCAGTCGATCTTCTGGCCGATGGTTTTCTCGTAGGTGCCATCTGCCTGAGGGACCTTGCTCGGGTCGATTCCGGTTTGATAGCCGATGGTGAGGTTGGCGGCGTGGGCGGAGAAAGAAATTATTGCTGACACACAAACTGTAACAATTTGACTAGAGAGTGCACGTTTGACCATGATGGCGTCGCCTTTTGGATAGGGTTTGACGTATTCCAGATACGTCAACGCTAATCGATCTAAAAATAGGCGAACAAATACCATTTAGTAATTAGCTTAGTCGCCGATACCCTGTGTTGCGCTGCAGGAGGCCATTACTAGGCCATATAACTCGATGGTATAAAAAAGAATGAAATAATTCTTTTTGGGGTTATCAGGAAAGTCAGTACTGTGCAGGGACCCAAATACTGCGATTAGACCTTGGTCGTAGACACACAAGGTTACGATTGACTTGTCAGTCACGCTCTGGCGCTAATCGCGAACCTACGGATCCGGGCATTCGACCAGGACCAGGAACACAAGAATTAGAAACGAGAGGAGCATTACATGAACAAGTCCACCTTGGCCCTGGCTGTGGCCGTAGGGGTTTTGGCGCAGCAGGCAGGCGCCGCCGGTTTCATCGAAGACAGCAAGGCCACCTTGGGGCTGCGTAACTTCTACATCAACACTGACAACCGTAGCGGAACTGCCGAACCGAGTCGCAACGAAGAGTGGGGCCAAGGCTTCGATTTGCGTTTCATCTCCGGCTATACCCAAGGCACCGTAGGTTTTGGTATCGACGCTATCGGTTTGCTGGGCGTGCGTCTGGATTCAGGCGGCGGCACCAACGGCAACGTTGCTGCTAACGGCTCTCCAGGTACCGCTTACGGCGGCACTGTTTTCCCAAGTGAATCCAATGGTCAAGCGGTTGATAACTTCTCCAGCCTGGGCCTGACTGCCAAAGCCAAGATTTCCCAGACCGAACTGAAGCTGGGTACTCTGCAGCCGAAGAACCCGGTCATCGTGACCAACGATGGTCGTCTGCTGCCACAAACCTGGCAGGGTGGCCAGATCACTTCCGGCGACATCAAGGACCTG
This sequence comes from Pseudomonas sp. Eth.TT006, assembly GCF_054456575.1. Lineage (NCBI taxonomy): Bacteria > Pseudomonadati > Pseudomonadota > Gammaproteobacteria > Pseudomonadales > Pseudomonadaceae > Pseudomonas > Pseudomonas sp. Eth.TT006. Next base: position 463,720 of record NZ_JBTJEN010000001.1, read on the forward strand.
ACTCTGGTCGGCGGTCAGATCGAGCATGTCAAAGGCCGTAACTCCAGCAACAATGAACAGCTTTCCATCAACGGCGCGGCACCGCGGACCGTTAACAGCAACAAGTTCATCTACGCCGGTGGTGACTACAAAATCACCAAAGACCTGACTGCCCAGTACTACTACGGCAACCTGGAAGATTTCTACAAGCAGCACTTCCTCGGTCTGGTTCATAACTGGGCAATCGGCCCGGGCGTGCTGAAGTCTGACTTCCGCTACTTCAACAGCTCCGATGACGGCGCCAACGGCAATACCCCTGCCTACTACAGCAGCGGTAATTACACCGGTTTCGCGAACGGTCGCGGTAAAGTTGACAACAACCTGTACAGCGGCCTCTTCCTGTACACCGTTGAAGGGCACACCTTTGGTGGCGGCTACCAGGTTTCCAACGGTAGCAGTGACTTCCCTTGGCTGAACCAGGGTGACGGCTCGTCGAACTACACCATCACCGACATGCAGATCCAGAAGTTCGGCCGTGCCGGCGAGAAAACCTGGCAGGCTCGCTACTCGTATGACTTCGCCAAAATTGGCGTACCTGGCCTGACTGCTGGTCTGGTATACCTTCACGGCGATGATATCGATACCGTCAATGCCCGCGGTGTGCAGGCTGTCAGCAATGCTTCCGAGTGGGAACGCGACCTGACCGTCGGTTACGTTGTACCGGAAGGTCCGTTGAAGAACGTTGGCTTCATGTGGAAGAACGCTACTTGGCGTACGAACATCCCGGGCGTTCGCGACCAGGATGAAAACCGCCTGATCCTCAGCTACTCGCTCCCGCTGCTGTAATAGCGCGTTCAAGCTGCTGATAAAAAAGCCCCGTCCGGCATCGCGCCGGACGGGGCTTTTGCATTTCCGGGTCAGACTCACCCCCGTAAGCCTGTCCCGGAATTCCCCTCTTTTTGCAGCTACTCAAGGCCTTCTCGAACCTTGAGGACGATGTTCGTCGCGATGCCGCCGAGCGTCCAGTGAATGATGTTTAATATTCCTTTAAGGTCTAGATATCTAGTTATTTATTCTTTTTCATGATGTCGAATCCCGAGCTACAGTTGAGTTCTCCAATAACTCAGCAGGAGCCGCACCATGAGCCTCAGACTCGGCGACATCGCCCCCGATTTCGAACAGGATTCCAGCGCCGGCAAGATTCGTTTCCACGAATGGCTGGGCGATAGCTGGGGCGTGCTGTTCTCCCACCCGGCCGACTTCACTCCGGTGTGCACCACCGAGCTGGGGTTCACCGCCAAGCTCAAGGATGAGTTTGCCAAGCGCGGCGTCAAAGCCATCGCGCTGTCGGTCGACCCGGTGGACTCGCACCACAAGTGGATCGAAGACATCAACGAAACCCAGAACACCGTCGTCAACTTCCCGATTCTGGCCGATGCCGATCGCAAGGTCTCCGATCTGTATGACCTGATCCACCCGAACGCCAACGACACGCTGACCGTGCGTTCGCTGTTCGTGATCGATCCGAACAAGAAGATCCGCCTGACCATCACCTACCCGGCGAGCACCGGGCGCAATTTTCACGAGATTCTGCGGGTGATCGACTCGCTGCAGCTCACCGACAACTACAAGGTGGCCACCCCGGCCAACTGGCAGGACGGTGAAGAGGTGGTGATCGTGCCGTCGCTCAAGGACGAAGAAGAAATCAGGCAGCGCTTCCCGAAAGGCTATCGCGCAGTGAAGCCGTACCTGCGTCTGACGCCGCAACCCAATCGCTAAGATCAAAAGATCGCAGCCTGCGGCAGCTCCTACAGGAGTATGCCGATCCATGTAGGAGCTGCCGCAGGCTGCGATCTTTTCCAGGCATCCACAAAGCAGGGGATTTGAGGCCGTTTCGACGGCCTTTTTTTTCGCCTGAGAGCAGGCGAATTGCATATCTCCTAAACGCATAACCAAATGAATAAATATGATTTATGGATATATAAATCAGCTGGTAAGGTCATTCCCATCGAAGCGAGATCGCAAACCGCGAATCGCCTGTAACGCGTAAGGAATTATCTGAATGCTGGTCGTCTCACTCGGTGGCAGTCCCAGCCAGCGCTCCCGCTCCGGAGTGTTGCTGGAGCGCGCGCAACGCTGGTTGCAGGAGCAAGGGGTGGAAGTGGTGAGTTATCAGGTGCGGGACTTCCCGGCCGAAGACCTGCTGCACGCCCGCTTCGACAGTCCCAAGGTGCTCGATCTGCTGGCGCAGATTGAAAACGCCGACGGCCTGCTGATCGCCACGCCGGTCTACAAAGCGTCGTTTTCCGGCGCGCTGAAGACCGTGCTGGATCTGCTGCCGGAACGCGCCTTGAGCCACAAGATCGTCCTGCCAATGGCCACCGGCGGCAGCATCGCCCACATGCTGGTGGTCGATTACGCGCTCAAGCCGGTGCTGTCGGCGCTGAAAGCGCAGGAAATGCTGCAAGGGATTTTCGCCGAGGACAGCCAGATCGCTTACGGCGAAGGCAGTGCCCAGGCGCAACTGGCGCCGGCGCTGGAGCAGCGTCTGCAGGAAGCGCTGGATCAGTTTGTCAGTGCCATGGCGCGCCGGCCGAAACCGCTGGAGCCGGGCCTGTTGAATGAACGTTTGTTGAGTGCTCGCTGGAGCATTTGAGCCTGCTGTCCAGGCACCCCGGAATTTGAAGTACTCACCTTACTCAGCCGTCAACGGCCAAGCAGGTGCAGCCACAACCCAACAGCAAAAAGGAGAGCGCTATGCGCACTGTATTTTTGCGTCGTGGTCTGGTCGCTCTGTTTGCTGCGGCTGTGTCCTTCGGCGCCATCACTCAAGCTCAAGCCGAGACGCTGCGAATCGGTTATCAGAAGTACGGCACGCTGGTGCTGCTCAAAGCCAAAGGCACCCTGGAAAAACGTCTGGCCGCCCAAGGCGTCGACGTGCAATGGACCGAATTTCCCGGTGGCCCGCAACTGCTCGAAGGCCTGAACGTCGGTTCGATCGACTTCGGCGTGACCGGCGAAACGCCACCGGTATTCGCTCAGGCGGCAGGTGCCGATCTGCTCTACGTCGCCTACGAACCACCAGCGCCGAACAGCGAATCGATCCTTGTGCCGAAAGACTCGCCGATCAAATCGGTGGCCGATCTCAAGGGCAAGAAAGTCGCGTTCAACAAAGGCTCCAACGTGCACTACCTGCTAGTGCGCGCGCTGGAAGAAGCCGGCCTCAAATACTCCGATATCCAGACCGTGTACCTGCCGCCCGCCGATGCCCGCGCCGCGTTCGAGCGTGGCAGCGTCGACGCGTGGGTGATCTGGGATCCGTACCAGGCGGCTGCCGAGAAACAGCTGCAGGCGCACATCCTGCGTGACGGCAAAGGCATCGTCGACAACCACCAGTTCTATCTCGCGACCAAACCTTACGCGCAGAAAAATCCCGAAGTGATCAAGACCCTCGTTGAAGAGGTGCGCGCGGTCGGCGAATGGTCCAAAGCCAATCCTGAGGACGTGACGCAACAGGTCGCACCACTGCTCGGCCTGCCGACGGACATCACCCTGACCTCGGTGAAACGCCAGGGCTACGGTGCGCTGTTCCTGACCCCGGACGTGATCGCCGCGCAGCAGAAAATCGCCGACACCTTCTACCAGCTCAAGCTGATTCCCAAGCCGTTGAGCATCAAGGATGTGATCTGGACCCCACCGGCCGCTGTGGCCCAAAGCTCGGTTACCCAAGCCCAGTAAATCGAATCCCCAAGGAGACCACTCCATGAGCCTCAACATCTTCTGGTTCCTGCCAACTCACGGCGACGGCCATTACCTGGGCACCGCCGAGGGCGCCCGCGCGGTTGACCACGGTTATCTGCAACAGGTCGCGCAAGCCGCGGATCGCCTGGGCTTCGGCGGCGTGCTGATTCCCACCGGGCGTTCCTGCGAAGACTCGTGGCTGGTGGCCGCATCGCTGATCCCGGTGACCCAGCGGCTGAAGTTTCTCGTCGCCCTGCGCCCCGGGATCATTTCCCCGACGGTGGCCGCGCGTCAGGCGGCCACACTGGATCGCCTGTCGGGCGGGCGGGCGTTGTTCAATCTGGTAACCGGTGGCGACCCGGAAGAGTTGGCCGGCGACGGTCTGTTTCTCGACCACGAAGCGCGCTATCAGGCTTCGGTTGAATTCACCCGCATCTGGCGCCGGGTGCTGGAAGGCGAAACTGTCGATTACGACGGTGAGCACATCAGTGTGAAGGGCGCCAAGCTGCTTTATCCGCCGATTCAGCAACCACGTCCGCCGCTGTACTTCGGCGGCTCCTCGGAAGCGGCGCAGGATCTGGCCGCTGAACAGGTGGAGATGGTGCTGACCTGGGGCGAACCGCCAGCCGCGGTGGCCGAAAAGATCGCACAGGTGCGAGCCAAAGCCGCCAAGCTCGGGCGCACTGTGCGCTTCGGCATTCGCCTGCATGTGATCGTGCGCGAAACCAACGCCGAAGCCTGGCAAGCGGCCGACCGGCTGATCTCGCATCTGGATGACGACACCATCAAGCGTGCACAGGCCTCGCTGGCGCGTTTCGATTCGGTCGGCCAGCAACGCATGGCCGCGCTGCACGGCGGCAGCCGTGACAACCTCGAAGTCAGCCCGAACCTGTGGGCCGGGGTCGGTCTGGTGCGCGGTGGTGCCGGTACCGCGCTGGTCGGCGATGGTCCGACCGTGGCCGCGCGGGTGAAGGAATACGCGGATCTGGGTATCGACACCTTTATCTTCTCCGGTTATCCACACCTCGAAGAGTCGTATCGCGTCGCTGAACTGCTGTTCCCGCACCTCGATGTCGAGCGGCCGGAACTGCCGAAAAGCGCCGGCTACGTCAGCCCGTTCGGCGAGATGGTCGCCAACGACATTCTGCCCAAAGCCGCGTCGCAGAGCTGAGGCGCGCCATGAAGAAAATCATCCACAGCCTCGCGCCCTGGGCGTTGCCGCTGTTGTTGCTGGCGGTGTGGCAGTTGTCGGTGTCGGCCGGTTGGTTGTCGACGCGGATCCTGCCGGCGCCGGTGGCGGTGATCGAGGCCGGTGTCAGTCTGGTGCGCAGTGGCGAGATCTGGACGCACCTGGCAATCAGCGGCTGGCGCGCGGCGCTGGGCTTCAGCATCGGCGGCAGCATCGGTCTGGTGCTGGGCTTCATCACCGGCCTGTCGAAGTGGGGCGAACGCCTGCTCGACAGCTCGGTGCAGATGATCCGCAACGTGCCGCACCTGGCGCTGATTCCGCTGGTGATCCTGTGGTTCGGCATCGACGAGTCGGCGAAGATTTTCCTGGTGGCGTTGGGCACCTTGTTCCCGATCTACCTCAACACTTATCACGGCATCCGCAACGTCGATCCGGCGCTGGTGGAGATGGCGCGCAGTTATGGCCTTAGCGGTTTCAGCCTGTTCTGGCAGGTGATTCTGCCCGGTGCGCTGCCTTCGATTCTGGTGGGTGTGCGCTTTGCGCTGGGCTTCATGTGGCTGACGCTGATCGTCGCCGAAACCATCTCCGCCAGCTCTGGCATCGGCTATCTGGCGATGAATGCCCGCGAGTTTTTGCAGACCGACGTGGTGGTGCTGGCGATCCTGCTGTACGCGGTGCTCGGCAAACTTGCCGACCTTGCCGCCCGTGGACTTGAGCGCGTGTGGTTGCGCTGGCATCCGGCCTATCAAGTGGCCAAGGGAGGTGCGGCATGACGGCTCAACAACCGCCACGCCTGCTGCGCGGGATTCCGCTGGTGGTGCGCAACCTGCAGAAAACCTTCGGGGCGCGGCAGGTGCTGCGCGACATCGATCTACACATCCCGGCGGGACAATTCGTCGCCGTGGTCGGGCGCAGCGGTTGCGGCAAAAGCACCTTGCTGCGCTTGCTCGCCGGTCTCGATCAACCCACTGGCGGTGACCTGCTGGCCGGCGCCGCACCACTGAGCGATGCCCGGGAAGACACCCGGCTGATGTTTCAGGAAGCGCGGCTGCTGCCGTGGAAAAAGATCATCGACAACGTCGGCCTCGGTCTCAAAGGCAACTGGCGCCCGCAGGCTTTGCAAGCACTGGATGCAGTCGGTCTGGCTGATCGCGCCAATGAGTGGCCGGCTGCGTTGTCCGGCGGGCAGAAGCAGCGTGTGGCACTGGCCCGGGCGCTGATCCACCAGCCGCGCCTGCTGCTGCTCGACGAACCACTCGGCGCGCTGGATGCGCTGACCCGGATCGAGATGCAGCAACTGATCGAATGCCTCTGGCAGCAACACGGTTTCACCGTGTTGCTGGTGACCCACGACGTCAGCGAAGCGGTGGCGGTTGCTGATCGGGTGATTCTGATCGAGGACGGCGAAGTCGGTCTCGATCTGCAAGTAGAGCTGCCGCGCCCGCGAGTGCGTGGCTCGCATCGACTGGCCGCGCTGGAAAGCGAAGTGCTCAACCGTGTTCTGTCCCTGCCTGGCGAGCCGCCGGAGCCGGAACCCGTTTCACCCCTGCCTACGCAATTGCGGTGGGCGCAATGAAGCAGCTGTGAGCGACAAGCTACAAGCTTCAAGTAAAGGCGCTGTGCTTTTGCTTGCCGCTTGAAGCTCGCCACTTGCAGCTTATTTCGATCCCAGGAGAAATATCATGACTATCAAAGCCATCAACGTGCGCAACCAGTTCAAAGGCTCGATCAAGGAAATCGTGCTCGGCGACGTGCTGTCGGAAATCGACGTGCAGACCGCTTCCGGCATCGTCACTTCGGTGATCACCACCCGTTCGGTCAAGGAGCTGGAACTGGCGGTGGGCAGCGAGGTAATCGCCTTCGTGAAATCCACCGAGGTGTCGATCGCCAAGTTGTAAGCCAGTGGATAAAAACAAACCCCGAAAGGCGTGAGCCCTTCGGGGTTTTTCTTTGGAAGATCAAAAGATCGCAGCCTTCGGCAGCTCCTGCATGGGATGCGCGCGCCTGTAGGAGCTGCCGAAGGCTGCGATCTTTTAGCGTTTAGGCAGATACGGCGGCAAATACAGGCCGATGTAGGCATCAAACACCCGCATCCCTTCCTCGGCCATGCGCGGCGTGATCTGCCCGTGCTGCTGCACCGAGCGCGCGTACACCCGGTCACCCAGTTCCATCGCCAGCGCGAACACATCGACGTCGCTCGGCAGGCGGGGCAATTCGAAGTGGTGGTCGAACAGCTTGTGCATCAGGTCGCCCAGCTCGATGTCGTGCTGGCGGTCGGCCTGGGTCACTTCGGTCAGGCCATGCTGGGCGAGGATCAACTGGCGCGCAGCGGCGTCCTGGTCGTAGATCTCCAGCATGCGCTCCTCGACCAGCCGCGACAGGTCACGCCAGTCGCGCAGGGCATCGTGGTCGATCGGCGCTTGCAGGCAGGCGCGAAACGCCGCGTGGACGTCGGCGGTCAGCGCTTCGAGCAGCGCCGGCACGCTGGCGAAGAAGTGGTACACGGAGGAGGGTGGAATCTGCGCGCGTTCGGCCACGCTATAGATCGACAGGCTGGCCACACCCTCGGCGGCCAGCAGCGTACGCGCGGCGTCGAGTATCGAATCGATTCGCGCCTGGCTGCGGGCGCGGGGTTTGCGAACGGGGGCGGGACGCGTCATGGAAGTCTCCTGCGGGGCAGCGGGCATTGTACGAGCCGGATTGTGTGTTGTCTGCCAGGACGCCTTCGGGAGCAAGCCCCCTCCCACAGTTGATCGACGTGTATTCACCATTCATTTTTACTCAGATCCGAGTGGGAGGGGGCTTGCTCCCGAACCGCCGCAGGCGGCCATTCAGTCCAGACAAAGGGGTTTGTGTCCGGCCATAAAAAAGCGCTGCGGGCTGAAATAGCCGGCAGCGCTTTTTAGGCCTGCAATCCGCTTACACGGTATGCAGATACCAGTTGTACTCGAGGTCGGAGATGGAGTGTTCGAACTCCTCCAGCTCGCTCTCTTTGCAGGCGACGAAGATATCGATGTATTTCGGATCGATGTACTTGGCCATCACCTCGCTGTCGTCCAGCTCACGCAACGCATCGCGCAGGTTGTTCGGCAGGCTTTGCTCGTTCTGCTCGTAGCTGTTGCCTTCCACCGGTGCGCCCGGCTCGATCTTGTTCACCAGACCGTGATGCACACCGGCGAGGACCGAAGCCATCAGCAGGTACGGGTTGGCGTCGGCGCCGGCCACGCGGTGTTCGATACGCACGGCATCGGCCGAGCCGGTCGGCACACGGATCGCCACGGTACGGTTGTCCAGGCCCCAGCACGGCGAGTTCGGTACATAGAACTGCGCGCCGAAGCGACGGTAAGAGTTGACGTTCGGGCAGAGGAAAGCCATCTGCGCCGGCAGGGTCTCGAGCACACCGCCGATCGCGTGACGCAGCGCGGCGTTCTGCTCGGGATCCTCGCTTGCAAAGATGTTCTTGCCATCTTTGTCGAGCACCGAGATGTGGACGTGCAGACCATTACCGGCCTGACCCGGATACGGCTTGGCCATGAAAGTGGTGTCCATTTCATGGTCGTAGGCGATGTTCTTGATCAGACGCTTGAGCAGCACCGCGTAGTCGCAGGCCTTGATCGGGTCGGCGACGTGGTGCAGGTTCACTTCGAACTGCGCCGGGGCACTTTCCTTGACGATCGCGTCGGCCGGGATGCCTTGCTCCTTCGCGCCTTCGAGAATGTCCTGCAGGCAGTCGACGTATTCGTCGAGGTCGTCGATCAGGTAGACCTGGGTCGAGTGCGGACGTTTGCCGGAGATCGGCGAGCGTGGCGGTTGCGGGCGGCCGTTCACGTTTTCCTGGTCGATCAGGTAGAACTCCAGCTCGAAGGCGGCGCAGATGGTCAGGCCGAGCTCGTCAAATTTTGCAACAACTTGACGGAGCACTTCGCGCGGGTCGGCGAAGAACGGGTCGCCTTCGAGTTCGTGCATGGTCATCAACAGTTGCGCGGTCGGGCGCTTCTGCCACGGCTCGTTGCACAGGGTGTCGGGGATGGGATAGCAGATCCGGTCGGCGTCGCCGATGTCCAGACCCAGGCCGGTGCTTTCCACCGTAGAGCCATTGATATCCAGAGCAAATAGAGAGGCCGGCAGGTTGATGCCTTTCTCGTAAACCTTGTGGAGGCTGGTGCGTTCGATGCGCTTGCCGCGCACCACACCATTCATATCCGCAATCAGAAGGTCAACGTACAGAACCTCAGGATGTTCCTTAAGGAACGCGTTCGCTTCGTTAAGCTGAACGGCACGCGGGGGTACCGACATGATGCAACACCTTTGTTGTTAAAAATATCAATCATTGATCTTTTCTGGTTTCAGTCAACCCGAACGGCATGCCGAAGTCAAGCGAGGCCATTTTTGCCCTAAAAAAGCGCTGCAAGGGCATTTATGGGGCACTTTGGGGCGGTTTTTTGTCCCTTGGACGCTTGGCACCCGCGGGCTTGAGCAGGCCGTGTTGTATTTTTTACGGGGGTGTTGTGTAAAAAAATGAACAAGGCTAAGCTCCGGTCAAACCCATAACAGCAATAATACCGGGGTGCTTCATGTCTCGCCTGCCGTTAATCGGCATCACCGACTGCTCGCAACAGTCCGGTCTGCATGCTCAACACATCAGTGGCGATCCATCCGTCCGTAACGCAGCCAGCAAGGCTCGCGGTCTGTCGACGCAGTTCTCGTCGGCAGCAGCCAGAACGGCAGCGTCCGTTATTCTGGACGTACGACACAGCATTCCGTTTATGGCGTCTCCTTCCAATATAGATCTCTTTGAGTCTCAAAGCCTGTGCCGCTTGCAAAGCCGTGCTCATGATTCTGCACGCCTTGAATGTGCACAGGAAATGCAACGCCAGCGTAAAGGGCAGGTAAGCTCCTCCTTCATTGTCGATGCGCGGTGCCAGGCGTAAGCCGGCACTGCGCGCACGCAAGCCCCCTTTAACGCGACGCCATGGCGTCAAACTTTGCCTGACACGATGTCAGGAGACTCAGCCCAGAGGCATTTATGAGTAACAACCTCGACCAGCTCACCGATTGGTTGAAAGACCACAAGATCACAGAAGTCGAATGCATGATCGGCGACTTGACCGGTATCACCCGGGGCAAGATTTCGCCGACCAACAAGTTCATCGCCGAAAAGGGCATGCGTCTGCCGGAAAGCGTATTGCTGCAGACCGTGACCGGCGACTACGTCGAAGACGACATCTATTACGAACTGCTCGACCCGGCCGACATCGACATGATCTGCCGTCCCGACCAGAACGCCGTGTACCTGGTGCCATGGGCCATCGAGCCGACCGCCCAGGTGATCCACGACACCTATGACAAGCAAGGCAACCCGATCGAGCTGTCGCCGCGCAACGTTCTCAAGAAAGTCCTGAAACTCTATGCCGACAAGGGCTGGCAGCCGATCGTGGCGCCGGAAATGGAGTTCTACCTGACCAAGCGCAGTGACGACCCGGACTATCCGTTGCAGCCACCGGTTGGCCGCTCGGGCCGTCCGGAAATCGGTCGTCAGTCGTTCTCCATCGAAGCGGCCAACGAATTCGATCCGCTGTTCGAAGACGTTTATGACTGGTGCGAACTGCAGGAACTGGACCTCGACACGCTGATCCACGAAGACGGCACGGCGCAGATGGAAATCAACTTCCGTCACGGTGACGCACTGTCGCTGGCCGACCAGATCCTGGTGTTCAAACGCACCATGCGTGAAGCCGCGCTCAAGCACAACGTGGCCGCGACCTTCATGGCCAAGCCGATGACCGGTGAGCCGGGCAGTGCGATGCACCTGCACCAGAGCATCATCGACATCGAGACCGGCAAGAACGTGTTCTCCAATGAAGACGGGACCATGAGTCAGCTGTTCCTGCACCACATCGGTGGTCTGCAGAAACTGATTCCGGAACTGCTGCCGCTGTTCGCGCCGAACGTCAACTCGTTCCGCCGCTTCCTGCCGGATACCTCGGCACCGGTGAACGTCGAGTGGGGCGAAGAAAACCGCACCGTGGGCCTGCGCGTACCGGATGCCGGCCCGCAGAACCGCCGCGTGGAAAACCGTCTGCCGGGCGCCGACGCCAACCCGTACCTGGCGATTGCCGCGAGCCTGCTGTGCGGCTACATCGGCATGGTCGAGGGCCTCAACCCGAGCGCGCCAGTGGTCGGTCGTGGTTACGAGCGGCGCAACCTGCGCCTGCCTCTGACCATCGAGGACGCCCTGGAACGCATGGAAAACAGCGCGACCATCGAAAAATACCTGGGCAAGACCTTTATCACCGGCTACGTCGCGGTCAAGCGGGCCGAGCATGAAAACTTCAAGCGCGTGATCAGCTCCTGGGAGCGTGAATACCTGCTCTTCGCCGTCTGATACGCCGGGCGCGGCTGGCAGCAGCCGCGCCTTCACCGATAACAAGGAGAATTGGCATGACCAGCAACAACCCGCAAACCCGTGAGTGGCAAGCCCTGAGCAGCGATCACCACCTGGCCCCGTTCAGCGACTTCAAGCAGCTGAAAGAGAAGGGTCCACGGATCATCACCAACGCCAAGGGCGTGTACCTGTGGGACAGCGAGGGCAACAAGATCCTCGATGGCATGGCGGGTCTGTGGTGTGTGGCGATCGGTTATGGCCGCGATGAGCTGGCTGACGCCGCCGCCAAACAGATGCGCGAACTGCCTTACTACAACCTGTTCTTCCAGACCGCGCACCCGCCAGCACTGGAACTGGCCAAGGCTATCGCCGATGTGGCGCCGCAAGGCATGAACCACGTGTTCTTCACCGGTTCCGGCTCCGAAGGCAACGACACCATGTTGCGTATGGTTCGTCACTATTGGGCGATCAAGGGCCAGCCGAACAAGAAAGTCATCATCAGCCGCAAGAACGGTTATCACGGTTCCACCGTGGCCGGCGCGAGCCTGGGTGGCATGACCTATATGCACGAGCAGGGCGACTTGCCGATTCCGGGCATCGTCCACATCGCCCAGCCGTACTGGTTCGCCGAAGGCGGCGACATGACGCCGGAAGAGTTCGGCATCTGGGCGGCCAATCAGCTGGAAGAGAAGATTCTCGAAGTCGGCGTCGACAACGTCGGGGCCTTTATTGCCGAGCCGATCCAGGGCGCCGGCGGCGTGATCATTCCGCCAGACAGCTACTGGCCACGCATCAAGGAAATCCTCGCCAGGTACGACATCCTGTTTGTGGCAGACGAAGTGATCTGCGGTTTCGGTCGTACCGGTGAGTGGTTCGGCAGCGATTTCTACGACCTCAAGCCGGACATGATGACCATCGCCAAGGGCCTGACCTCCGGTTACATCCCGATGGGTGGCCTGATCGTGCGCGACGAAGTGGTCAAGGTGCTCAACGAAGGCGGCGACTTCAACCACGGCTTCACCTATTCCGGGCACCCGGTGGCGGCCGCAGTGGGTCTGGAAAACATCCGGATTCTGCGCGACGAAAAAATTATCGAGAACGCGCACAACGAAACGGCACCGTATTTGCAGAAACGTCTGCGCGAACTCAACGATCACCCGCTGGTGGGTGAAGTGCGTGGCGTCGGTTTGCTCGGGGCGATCGAGCTGGTGCAGGACAAGGCCACTCGCAAGCGTTACGAAGGCCGCGGTGTGGGCATGATCTGCCGGCAGTTCTGCTTCGATAACGGCCTGATCATGCGCGCCGTGGGCGACACCATGATCATTGCGCCGCCGCTGGTGATCAGCAAGGCGGAGATCGATGAGCTGGTCACCAAGGCACGCAAGTGCCTGGACCTGACCCTCGGTGCGCTGCAGGCCTGAGTGCTAGGCTTCGAGCGGGGGAGCTGCGGCGATCTCGCTCGAAGGTGTCAGAAAGGTTGGGCTTTTGTTGAAAGACCGCCTCCGATCTTGCCAGACTAGCCGCGGTTCCAGTTGTCGGGGTTCGGCCGCTGAACAAAGTGGTTCAAAAAAGAAAAATTTGGAGCATGACGCATGAAGGCATTAGGTAAAAAGCTTGCTGGCAAGACACTTCTCGCGCTGTCCGTGGCGGGCATGATGGCGGGTGCGGTGCACGCCGACGACAAAGTGCTGCACGTCTACAACTGGTCCGACTACATCGCGCCGGACACCATCGCCAACTTCGAGAAAGAGTCCGGGATCAAAGTCGTCTACGACGTCTTCGACAGCAACGAAACCCTGGAAGCCAAACTGCTGGCGGGCAAGTCCGGTTACGACGTGGTGGTACCGTCGAACAACTTCCTGGCCAAGCAGATCAAGGCCGGTGTGTATCAGGAGCTGGACCAGTCCAAGCTGCCTAACTGGAAGAACCTGAACCAGGACTTGCTCAAGGCCGTATCGGTCAGCGACCCGGGCAACAAGCACGCCTTCCCGTACATGTGGGGTTCGATCGGCATCGGCTACAACCCGGAGAAGGTCAAGGCTGCGCTGGGCGTCGACACCATCGACTCGTGGGACGTGCTGCTCAAGCCCGAGAACATCGCCAAGCTCAAGGGCTGCGGTGTGAGCTTCCTCGATTCGCCGACCGAAATGCTCCCGGTCGCGCTGCACTACCTGGGCCTGCCAACCGACACCCAGAAGAAAGAAGACATCAAGAAAGCCGAGGACCTGTTCCTCAAGATTCGTCCTTCGATCACCTACTTCCACTCCTCCAAGTACATCTCCGACCTGGCCAACGGCAACATCTGCGTAGCAGTCGGCTACTCGGGTGACGTGCAGCAGGCCAAGTCGCGTGCCGCCGAGGCCGGTGACAAGGTCAAAGTCAGCTACGCGATTCCGAAGGAAGGCGCTGGCAGCTTCTTCGACATGGTCGCCATCCCGAAAGATGCCGAGAACGTTGAAGGCGCCTACAAGTTCATGACCTTCCTGCAGAAGCCTGAAGTCATGGCCGGCATCACCAACGCCGTACGCTTCCCGAACGGTAACGCCGCAGCCACTCCGCTGGTAGCCAAAGACATCACCAGCGATCCAGGCATCTACCCGCCAGCCGACGTGCAGGCCAAGCTGTATGCGATCGCTGATTTGCCGGCGGCCACCCAGCGTGAAATGACCCGCAGCTGGACCAAGATCAAATCCGGTAAATAAGCCGGTTTGACGCAACAACCGCTGGCCGTCGTCGCCGCGAAGACGGCCAGCGGATCAATTAAATGACAGGAAGTTTTGCAGGAACGGTTTTTCGAGGGTAAGTTGCGCGCCGGTTTGCTTGCCGGGCAGCCATGGCTGTCATGTAACGCGGGGCAACTTGGGCCCAACTAATTTAGAGGACCTCCACTTGCCTATTTTTTCTTCTTTGCGCAAAGCCCTGCTGGCCACTGCCGGCCTGACGATTGCTGTCGGAGCCCAGGCCGCCGGTACGGTGCATATTTATAACTGGTCGGATTACATCGGCGAGACCACCCTGGCCGACTTCGAAAAAGCCACCGGCATCAAACCGGTCTACGACGTGTTCGACAGCAACGAAACCCTGGAAGGCAAGCTGCTGGCCGGGCGTACCGGTTACGACGTGGTCGTGCCGTCGAACCACTTCCTCGGCAAGCAGATCAAGGCGGGCGCGTTCCAGAAGCTCGACAAGGCGCAGCTGCCGAACTATTCCAACCTCGATCCGGTGCTGCTCAAGCGCCTGGAGCAGAACGACCCGGGCAACCAGTACGCCGTGCCGTACCTGTGGGGCACCAACGGCATTGGCTACAACGTCGAGAAAGTCAAAGCCGTGCTCGGCATCGACAAAATCGATTCCTGGAGCGTGCTGTTCGAGCCGGAGAACATCAAGAAGCTGCACAGTTGCGGCGTCGCGTTCCTCGATTCGGCGGATGAAATGATGCCGACCGTGCTCAACTACATGGGCCTGAACGCCAACAGCACCAATCCCAAGGATTACGAAAAAGCCACGGCCAAGCTGCTCGCCGTGCGCCCGTACGTGACCTACTTCCACTCGTCCAAGTACATCGGCGACCTGGCCAACGGCGACATCTGCGTGGCCATCGGTTTCTCCGGTGACATCTTCCAGGCCAAGCACCGCGCCGAAGAAGCCAAGAAGGGCGTGAACATCGCCTACTCGATTCCGAAAGAGGGCGGCGCGCTGTGGTTCGACATGCTGGCGATTCCGAAGGACTCGTCCAACGTCAAGCAAGCGCACGCCTTCATCAATTATTTGCTGAAACCTGAGGTGATCGCCCAGGTCAGTGATTACGTCGGTTACGCCAACCCCAACCCGGGTTCGGACAAGCTGATGGAGCAGTCCATCCGCACCGACGCTGCGGTTTATCCACCGCAGGCGGTACTCGACAAGACCTACGTGTCGACCGAGTTGCCAGCCAACATTCAGCGTTTGATGACCCGCAGCTGGACCAAGGTCAAGTCGGGCAAGTAAGGCACAAACTATCCTGGGTTCGTCCGCATTGGGGCGAACTGCACTGTTTTTTTCTGGGAGTTTCGTAAATGGCAGTTGCCTCCGGCGCCTATAAGAAAGCCCTCGAGGGCGACCAGACACCTAAGCAGGTGTTGGTCAAAATCGACCGGGTCACGAAGAAGTTCGACGAGACGATTGCCGTGGACGACGTGTCCCTGGAAATCAAGAAAGGCGAGATTTTCGCCCTGCTCGGCGGTTCGGGATCGGGCAAATCCACCCTGCTGCGCATGCTCGCAGGGTTCGAACGGCCCACGGAGGGGCGCATCTTCCTCGACGGCGTCGACATCACCGACATGCCGCCGTACGAACGCCCGATCAACATGATGTTCCAGTCCTACGCCTTGTTCCCGCACATGACCGTGGCGCAGAACATCGCCTTCGGTCTGCAGCAGGACAAGATCCCCAAGGCCGAGATCGATGCGCGCGTGGCCGAGATGCTCAAACTGGTGCAGATGAGCCAGTATGCCAAGCGCAAGCCGCATCAACTCTCCGGCGGTCAGCGTCAGCGTGTGGCACTGGCGCGTTCGCTGGCCAAGCGGCCGAAGCTGTTGCTGCTCGACGAGCCGATGGGCGCACTGGACAAAAAACTGCGTTCGCAGATGCAGCTGGAACTGGTCGAGATCATCGAGCGCGTCGGTGTGACCTGCGTGATGGTGACCCACGACCAGGAAGAAGCCATGACCATGGCCGAGCGCATCGCGATCATGCACCTGGGCTGGATCGCCCAGATCGGCAGCCCGATCGACATCTACGAAACCCCGACCAGCCGTCTGGTCTGCGAATTCATCGGCAACGTCAACATCTTCGAAGGCGAAGTGATCGACGACGCCGAAGGCCACGCGACCATCACCTGCAAGGACCTCGACCGGCAGATCTACGTCGGCCACGGCATCAGCACCTCGGTGCAGGACAAATCGGTCACCTACGCGATCCGTCCGGAGAAGCTGCTGGTCACCGCCGAGATGCCGACCTGCGAGTACAACTGGTCGAGCGGCAAGGTGCATGACATCGCCTACCTCGGCGGCCACTCGGTGTTCTACGTCGAACTGCCGAGCGGCAAGCTGGTGCAGTCGTTCGTCGCCAACGCCGAGCGTCGTGGCCAGCGTCCGACTTGGGGCGATCAGGTTTACGTGTGGTGGGAAGACGACAGCGGCGTGGTGCTTCGCTCATGAACATGCGCAAATTCAAACGTCGCATCAACCGGATAATCCCCAGTGGCCGGCAACTGGTCATCGGGGTGCCATTCATCTGGCTGTTCCTGTTCTTCATGCTGCCGTTCTTCATCGTCCTGAAGATCAGCTTCGCCGAAGCCGACGTGGCTATCCCGCCGTACACCGAGATCTACACCTTTGCCGAGCAGAAGCTGCAACTGCTGCTGAACCTTGGCAACTACGCGTTGCTCGGCGACGACGAGTTGTACATCGCAGCGTACCTCGGCTCGCTGAAGATGGCGTTTTTCAGCACCCTGTTGTGCCTGCTGATCGGCTATCCGATGGCCTACGCCATCGCCACCGCGCGCAAAGAGTTGCAGACCGTGCTGGTGCTGCTGATCATGATGCCGACCTGGACCGCGATCCTGATCCGCGTATACGCGTGGATGGGCATCCTCAGCAACAACGGCCTGCTCAACGGCTTCCTGATGAGCATGGGGTTGATCGACGAGCCGCTGCAGATCCTCAACACCAACCTGGCGGTCTATATCGGCGTGGTCTATTCGTACCTGCCGTTCATGATCCTGCCGCTGTACGCCAACCTGGTGAAGCACGATCACAGCTTGCTGGAAGCCGCTGCCGACCTCGGTTCGAGCACCTTCAACAGCTTCTGGAAAATCACCATTCCGCTGTCCAAGAACGGGATTATCGCCGGCTGCATGCTGGTGTTCATCCCGGTGGTCGGTGAGTTTGTGATCCCGGAACTGCTCGGCGGTCCGGAAACCCTGATGATCGGTAAAGTGCTCTGGCAAGAGTTCTTCAACAACCGTGACTGGCCGGTGGCGTCCGCCCTGGCGGTGGTGATGCTGGCGATCCTGATTGTGCCGATCATCCTGTTCAACCGCAGTCAGGCCAAGGAAATGGAGGGTAAAGAATGAAGCGCTTCCGTTTCTCCAGCCTGATGCTGGTACTGGGTCTGTTGTTTATCTACCTGCCGATGCTGATCCTGGTGATCTACTCGTTCAACGCCTCGAAACTGGTGACGGTGTGGGGCGGCTGGTCGATCAAGTGGTACGTCGGCCTGCTCGACAACACCCAATTGATGGGCTCGGTGCTGCGCTCGCTGGAAATTGCCTGCTACACCGCCGTCGCGGCGGTGGCGCTGGGGACGCTGGCGGCCTTCGTGCTGACCCGCATCACCCGTTTCAAGGGCCGCACGCTGTTCGGTGGCCTGGTCACCGCACCGCTGGTGATGCCCGAGGTGATCACCGGTCTGTCGCTGTTGCTGCTGTTCGTGGCGATGGCGCAGATGATCGGCTGGCCGCAGGAACGTGGCATTGTCACCATCTGGATCGCCCACACCACGTTCTGTGCGGCGTATGTGGCGGTGGTGGTGTCGGCGCGTCTGCGTGAGCTGGACCTGTCGATCGAAGAAGCGGCGATGGACCTCGGTGCACGGCCGTGGAAGGTATTCTTCCTGATCACCATCCCGATGATCGCGCCGTCGCTGGCCGCGGGCGGCATGATGTCGTTCGCCCTGTCGCTGGATGACCTGGTGCTGGCAAGCTTCGTGTCCGGGCCGGGTTCGACCACGCTGCCGATGGAGGTGTTCTCGGCGGTGCGCCTGGGCGTGAAGCCGGAGATCAACGCTGTGGCCAGTCTGATTCTGCTGGCGGTGTCGATCGTGACCTTCATGGTCTGGTTCTTCAGCCGCCGCGCCGAAGAAGCGCGCAAGAAAGCCATCCAGCAAGCCATTGAAGAAAGCGCTGCCGACTCGTGGAAGCAACCGGACGTGCGCCGCGCGCCGGCGCCGGAAGCGGCTTAAGCAATATAGGCTTGGCTCTTGTCTCAAGGCCAATCCAATTCAAAATGTGGGAGCGGGCTTGCTCGCGAAAGCGGTGTATCAGTCGACGTATTCAGTGACTGATACGGCCTCTTCGCGAGCAAGCCCGCTCCCACATTTGGTTTTAGGCCGACCAAGGAGAATTGCGGATGACCTCCACAAAGTTCATCGGCTTGAACCCCGGCTCCTGATCCACCAAGACATCGGTCTTTACGTTGCCAAACGTGGTCTGTGGACGATGGCGCAAGCCGTCGGCAAACGCGCAGATGATGCATTCCTTGAACTCTTCGCCGCGTGGATGCGCATGCACCACCGCCTCGCGCTGGGTGCTGCTGAAGGCCGCGTAGTCCATGCCCAGCACATCCATCTCGACCCCGGCGGTGACCAGCGCCACGGTCGGGCGCAGATGCTTGGGCACGCCCGGCGTGGTGTGCAGGGCAATCGACAGCCAGACCTGTTCAATGTCGTCATCGCTCAGCCCGTACGGCTTGAGAAACGCCGCGGCGGCATTGGCGCCGTCCACTTCGAAGCGCTCGTCGCCACTGCGATAGCCTTCAACCAGCCCGAGGTCATGGAACATCGCGCCGACGTACAGCAGCTCCGGGTTGTAGGGCAGTTGCTGGCGCTCGCCGCTCAACGCACCGAACAGAAATACGCGGCGCGAGTGGTGGTAGAGCAGGTCGGATTCGATGTCGCGAATGTACTCGGTGGTGGCCCGGGCCAACGCGCTGTCAGGAATTTTGATGCCGGCAATGCTGCTGCTCATGTGCAAGTCCT
Organism: Pseudomonas sp. Eth.TT006; assembly: GCF_054456575.1. Lineage (NCBI taxonomy): Bacteria > Pseudomonadati > Pseudomonadota > Gammaproteobacteria > Pseudomonadales > Pseudomonadaceae > Pseudomonas > Pseudomonas sp. Eth.TT006. The sequence goes on from NZ_JBTJEN010000001.1 coordinate 482,811, forward strand.
CGTCGAAAACGCCGGGGCGGCGTCGATGGACAAAGTCTGTTCCCGGGCCGGTCCAGCGACAATCGACCTATGGCTGCGATCCTTGCCAATCGAGCGGCAAATCGTGCCAAGCTGAAAAGATCGCAGCCTGCGGCAGCTCCTGCAGTGTCCACATTCCCCTGTAGGAGCTGCTGCAGCTGCGATCTTTTGCTCTTGAAAGGGAATCCACAGTCATGAACAAAACCGTCGCCATCGTGGTGTTCCCCGGCGTGCAGGCGCTGGATGTCAGCGGGCCGCTGGATGTGTTCGCCGAGGCCAACCGATTTCTGCCACTCGAGGATCACTATCGGCTGGAGGTGATCGGGGTCGAGCAGGGGCCGATGGCCTGTTCCAATGGCTTGAGCCTGAGTGCACATCGGCAATTCAGCGCGGCAAACGACGCCTGGGATCTGCTGCTGGTGGCTGGCGGTCCACAGTTGCCGTTCATGGACTTCGGTCCGGCGTTCGATGCCTGGCTGCGCGAAGCCAGCGCCCGCGCGCGGCGTTTCGGCTCAATCTGCAACGGCGCGTTCATGCTGGCGCGGGCGGGATTGCTGGACGGGCGCACCGTGACCACCCACTGGAACGATGCCGACGCGCTGGCGCGGTTGTGTCCCTCGGCACGGGTCGAAGCCGATCGCCTGTATGTCGAGGACGGCGCGCTCTACACCTCGGCCGGGGTCACGGCGGGGATCGACCTGTCGCTGTACCTGCTGGCTCGCGATCACGGCGCTGAAGTGGCGCTGAGTGTGGCCAAGCGGTTGGTGGTGTTCACCCAGCGTTCGGGCGGGCAATCGCAGTTCAGCCCGTTTCTCACGCCGCACGCGGAACCGACCTCGGCGGTGGCGATGGTGCAGTTGTATGTGCTGGCCAACCTCACCGGTGACCTGACGATTGCCGATCTGGCGAAAGCGGCAAACATGAGCGCGCGCAACTTCTCCCGGGTGTTCACCCGCGAGGCCCGGGTCACCCCGGCGGAGTTCGTCGAGCGGGCGCGGGTGGATGCGGCGCGGGTGATGCTCGAAAGCACCACGGCGCCGCTGAAGACTGTGGCCTATCAGTGTGGGTTTCGTGATGCGCAACATATGCGCAGTGTGTTCAACCGGCGATTGGGGGTGACGCCGCAGCAGTTTCGGTTGAATTTTGCGGTGCTGCTCTGAGGTTCAGCGGTGTTCTTCAGGGCCTCATCGCTGGCAAGCCAGCTCCCACAGGGTTTTGTGTCGATCACAAATCATCAGAACACCAAAGAATCTGTGGGAGCTGGCTTGCCAGCGATAGGGCCAGACCGGCCAACACAAAACTATTGGCCAGCCCGCGCCGGCAACAGCTTCAACGTACTGCGCGTATTGGCCGTCACCTCTTCCTCGCTGAAATGCGCCTGCACGTACATCCCCTCGACATACTCCTCGGCCTGATCGTCATAGTGGCTGTCGAACGGTACGCCGCTCTGGCCGACCGGGTTGATGGTCAGGCTGTGCGCCGGGTCGGCGAAGTCCACCAGACGCCGGGTCGACGGCCCGTAGGTCACCGGCCATGGCGCCGGGCCAAGCCTGGCCGAGAGATTGTTCGGCACCTCGTGGCTGCCCGGCGCGGCAAACGGGCCGACGTTGACGATGCGGTCCAGCGGCTTCTGTTGCCCCAGTGGATGGCCGTGGGTCAGGGTGTGCGCCGTGCCCCAGCGCCAGTCGGACGGGGTGTCGCCGAGGGTCTGTTTCAGGTGCGTCATGCTCGCCTGCCACGCGACTTTGACGATGTCGGCACGGCTTTCCTTGTTCGGCGTGTTGCGGTTGTCCCACCACGGCGAATCGGCATTCGCTGCGAGGCGCGGCAGGGCGGCATCGATCACCCGGGTCGACAGCAGCGTGTCGAAGAAATCGTTGCCCAGCTCATCGCGCATCGCCGCATCGGCGAGGTCGTAGAGGAACTGGTTGAACACCGTCGCGCTGACCGAATCCAGCGGATAGTCGCCTTGCCACTGCGCCAGTTGCTCGACCAGTTTCAACTGCGCCGGATCGCTGACCACCTCCCGCAACACCGGCAGCAACGGCGCCAGAGTACGCGGGCCATAGGCGGTGCTGGTGCCCAGTTGCAGCTTCTGGTTGGCCTCGTTGCTCCACTTCAGGTTCTTGTCGCTGAGCTGGCGGTTGAGTTGCTGACCGCGATCGGCGAGGTTGTAGTAGCCGGGGATCTCCATCCCGGTCGGCGACACGGGCTGGAAGTTGGCCGAGACGATGTAGCCGCGCGCCGGGTTTTCCTCCTGCGGGTTGGCGCTGAACGGGTAGTAGCCGTCCTTGTCCGCCTGATTGCTGCTGCCGTCGAGAATAAAGTCCGGCTTGACCCCGGCCGGGCGCTTGGGCAACAGCGCCGAGGCCCACCAGGCGATGTCGCCCTTGGCATTGGCATAGACGATGTTCAGCCCCGGCGCCTGAACCTTGGCCGCCGCCGCGCGGGCCTTGGCCAGGGTGTCGGCACGGTTGAGCTGATAGAAACCTTCGAGGATCGGATTGGGTGTTTCGAGGAACGCCCACCACATGGCGATCGGAGTTTTGCCGGCCGCGCTGCCAAGTGCGTCATTCACAATCGGACCGTGGGGCGACTGGCGCAGGGTCAGCGTCACCGGCGCCTGACCTTTCACCGCGATCTGCTGCTCGCTGCTGAGCAGATCGGTCCACTGGCCGTGGTACCAGACCTGATTCGGGTTGTCCGGGTTGACCTTCTCGGCGATCAGATCCAGATCGTCGTTCTGGAACATGGTCAGGCTCCAGCCGAAATCCAGGTTGTGCCCAAGAAACGCGAACGGCACCAGCGCCTGATGGTGGCCGTAGAGTTCAAAGCCCGGCGCCGACAGTTGCGCCTCGTACCACACCGACGGCACCGAGAAGCGAATGTGCGGGTCGCCGGCCAGCAGCGGTTTGCCGCTCTGGCTGCGGCTGCCGGCGATCACCCAGGCGTTGCTGCCTTCGAATTGCGGCAGGCCGTTTTCGCTCAGCGCCTGCTCGCTGAGGCGGGCGAGGGCGTTGAGGTCTTGCCAGTCGCCGGCGGCGAGGGCGGGTGTCGACTTGGTGTGACCTTTGGCGAGCACGCCCTTGGGCTGCCAGTCGAGGTCGAAGACGTTGAGGTAATCGGCGCCGAGCTGATCGCGCACATAGGTCAGCAGCGGTTCGGTACGAAACGCGGCGGCGAAACTGTAGGCCATGTAGCCGGCGACGCTGATGCTGTCTTGCGCCGTGAACGGCCGCTTGGGGATGCCCAGCACGTCGAACTCGATCGGCGCAGCGTGGCTGTCCTGATACTGGTTGATGCCGTCCAGATAGGCTTGCAGGGCCTTCCACGCCGGAGACTGCTTATCCAGGCTGGCGACATAACTGGCGGCGCGTTCGCGGATGCGCAGGCTGCGGAACAGCTTGTCGGTGTCGAGCAGCTTCGGCCCGAGTACCTCGGCCAGCTCGCCGCGGGCGAGGCGACGCATGGCTTCCATCTGGAACAGGCGATCCTGAGCATGCACGTAGCCCAGCGCACGATAGAGGTCGGTTTCGTTTTCGGCGCGGATGTGCGGCACGCCACGCTCGTCATAACGCACGGTCACCGAGCCCTGCAGATTGCGCAATTCAACCTGGCCCTGACGCGTCGGTTGCTTGCTGTAGACATACCCACCGATAGCGGCGATCAGGACAACAACGAGCAAGGCAAGAGCGGTGAACACGCGTTTCATGGTGACTCCTTGTGCATGCGGGATTGCCGCCCGTCGGGCTGCAAACAATTAGCACAGACCTTGCGTGCCGTGCTGCGCTGTCCTTGAAAAGTCCGGAATGCCTTACTGCACCACCACCGGCCACGGGCAGTAACAACCGACCGCCAGAGTGTGCGTGGCGTTGACCGGGCGATCTTCCATCAGCGCGTTGAGGATCGGTTCGATAAAACTGTTGCTGGAGTTGCAGGTAAGGCCTTCGCTGTATGGCCCGAAGTACGCCAGTTTGCCGCTGCGGTCCCAGATCGCCACCGCGGGGCTGGCCGGGACCTGCTCGGAGCCGGGCAACACCGCGATGGTTTTCAGATTGCTCAGGGTGGCGGGCAACTGGCCGTGGCTGCCGGCTTTTTGCACCGCATAGAATTCCACGCCGCGCGGACCGAACCGCTCGACCATTTCTGTCAGGTGCTGTTGATTGCCGACGTTGCACGGGCAGGCCGGGTCCCAGAAGTGCACCAGGCGGACTTTGCCGGGACCGGCCAGCGCATCCGGCAGGCGCAACGCATCACCGGAAAACACCGCCGTGTGCTGACTGAACGCGCGCAGATAACGCCCTTGAAACCAGTCGTACGCCGCCCACAGCACCCCGGCACATACAAGTGCAAGCAGGCTGGCAAACAGTGCGGTGCGGTAGGGCGAGCGCATGGTTTTCGATCCCGAAGAGGTGGGCTAGCTTGCCATGCTTGCCGCAACAGATGAATATCGCAGGCCGATAAAGTCTGTTTACCGCTCTGGAATACCCGCATGCCTGACACTTTCGATGCCGATCATTTACGCGCCAGCCTCAAGCCTTTGGCTCAGTGGCAGCCGTTGTCGGACGAGGCGAAGGCGTATCAGCGGTTCTATCAGACCGACTTTCCCGAGCGCGATGTCTGGCGCGGCATGGGCCGCTTCGAGGTCGATGGTTATGAACTGGTCAGCCATTGCTGGTGGCCGGAAAAGGTCAGGGGCACGTTGTTTCTGCTGCACGGTTTCTATGACCACACCGGGCTCTATCGGCATGTGATCGAGTGGGCGCTGGATCAGGATTTCGCGGTGATCGCCTGCGACCTGCCGGGGCATGGCCTGTCGAGCGGAGCGCGGGCGAGCATTCGTGATTTCTCCGAATATCAGGACACCTTGCAGGCGTTGTTCGCCGAAGCCAGTTCGATTGCCTTGCCGCAACCGTGGCACCTGTGCGGGCAAAGTACCGGCGGCGCAATTGTCGTCGACCATGTGCTCAATCACGGCGAGGGCAGCCCGGCGCAAGGTCAGTTGATCCTGCTCGCGCCGCTGGTGCGGCCGCGTGCGTGGGGCTGGTCGCAGTTCAGTTATTACTTGCTGCGGCCTTTCGTGCGAGGTATCGCCCGACGGTTCAGCGAGAACTCCAACGACCCGGCCTTCCTGCCATTCCTGCAGGCCGATCCGCTGCAACCCAAGCGCCTGCCGACGGCGTGGGTTGGCGCGCTGTCGCGCTGGATCATCCGTGTGGAACACGCGAAAAAAAGTCCGCGCCGGCCACTGATCATTCAGGGGCAGGCGGACATGACCGTGGACTGGCAACATAACTTGCAGGTGCTGAAGTGGAAGTTCGACCGGCCACAGATTCTGCTGCTGCCGGAGGCCCGACATCATCTGGCGAACGAGACGCTGGAGATGCGTGAGGAGTATTTCGAGTTTCTGAACAAGCGGATCAGAGGGCGGAATCTTTAGCGTCTTCGCCGGCCCCATCGCTGGCAAGTCGAATCGTCGCACCGCAGCTCCCACAGGGTTTTGCGTCGATCACAAAATATTTGGACACCAGAGAAACCTGTGGGAGCTGGCTTGCCAGCGAAGGCGGTCTGTCAGGCACTAAAGATCATTGCCCGACTGCGAGTCCTGCGCGAATCGCCGCCAGCGCCGCCTGATAATAAGCCTTGCCCTCGGCAGACTCGGCAAATGTCGCGAACTGCTCCAGTTCGTCATCCGACAGATCACGATAGACATACAGCAGCGTGTTGTTGAGGTCGGTGCCGATCTGGTCCATCAGGCGCTGACGCTGGCCGTTGAGCATGCCTTGCGCCTGACCGCCGCCGAGCAGGCCGGGAATCATCGAACTCAAACTGTCCGCCGCCACGCCGGCAATCGCCAGGCTGACTTCGGCGCCGGCCTCACGCGCCGGCAGGGCCTGGGCGAGATGACCGATGATCAACAGACGGCTGTCGCTGGCCTGCATTTTCGGCAAGCCCTTGGCGTTCTTCGCCAGTTGATCGCGACGGGTTGCGAGCAATTCCGCCGCGATGATTTTCTTGCCCAGCGGCGATTGAAAGAAGGTCAGCGCCGGTTGTGGATCGGCGAGGTGCTGGCGCAGTTGCGCTTCGGCGCGCTGGTCCATGGCCTGCGGGGCGAAGCGCTGGTTGCTGTTGTTGACCAAGGCTTGAAACACCGCTGGCGGCAGGTTGTTCTGGTAGCGCTGTTGCGCGGCACTCAGGGCATCATTGAAATGCGCACGTTGATCTGGCCAGCCGGCGATCTTGTACAACTGATCGTAGCCGTCCGCCCAGGCGGGCAAAACGCAGAACATCAACAGTGAAAAAAGCAAACGGCGCATAGGGACTCCTGTCAGCAGCGGACTATTCTCCGTGCGGTGCCGGTACTTGTCGAGAATTCGTAGCAAGCCGCTGCGCGGCTCTGTCGGATTTCTTGCCGCAGGCATACTATGCGCGCCATGCAAATATCCTCTGAACACCCGCTGCTGTTACGCATCGTCGACGACCTGGCCGAACACGGCTGGTCGCAGCAGAACATTTTCCTGCCCGCGGGTTTGACCCGTGAGCTGGCGGCCGAGTGCCGCAAACGTGAGGCCGAGGGTGAACTGGCGCCGGCGGCGGTGGGGCGCGGGCCGTTTTCGGAGATTCGCGAAGGCATTCGTGGCGACCACATCCAGTGGATCGACCCGGGCCAGGCCGAGGCCAGCGACCGGTATCTGACGCTGATGGACAGCCTGCGCGAGGCACTCAATCGCGGCTTGTTCCTGGGGCTGGAAGATTTCGAGTGCCACTTCGCGCTGTATCCGCCGGGCGCGTTTTACCGTAAACACGTCGACCGTTTTCGCGACGATGACCGGCGCATGGTCTCGGCGGTGGTTTACCTCAATGACGGCTGGCTGCCGGAAGACGGCGGTCAGTTGCGCATGTACCTGGGCGAAGAGCGGGTGCATGACGTGCAACCCACCGGCGGCTGTCTGGTGGTGTTCCTCTCCGGCGAAGTGCCGCATGAAGTGCTGCCGGCCAATCGCGAACGCCTGTCGCTGACCGGCTGGTTCCGACGCCGTGGCAACGAGCCGTTCTGAAATGCACAAGGTTCTGGTCAGCCGCTGCCTGTTGGGTCACCGCGTGCGCTACGACGGCGGGGCCAGCGGGCCATTCGTTTTGCTTGAACAGTGGATCGCCGAAGGGCGGGTGGTGCCGCTGTGTCCGGAAGTCGCCGGTGGCTTGCCGACACCACGGGCAGCGGCGGAGATTCCGGGCGGGCAGGGTGCCGAAGTGCTGGAAGGTATCGCGGCGGTGATCACCACCGAGGGCGAGGATGTCAGCGCACAGTTTCTCGAAGGCGCCCGGCAGGCGCTGGCGCTGGTGCAGAAACATGGCATCCGCGTGGCGGTGCTCAAGGCCAACAGCCCATCTTGCGGAAATCTGCTGACCTATGACGGGACGTTCAGCGCAGTGAAGGTCCCCGGCGAAGGCGTGACTGCTGCGCTGCTCAAGCGCCACGGCGTGCAAGTGTTCAGCGAACTCGAACTGCCGCAAGCCGCAAAGGCCCTGACCCACCTCGACTGAAGGCCACCTTGATCCTCTGTAGGAGCTGCCGAAGGCTGCGATCTCTTGATCTTGCTTTTAAAGATCAAGATCAAGAGATCGCAGCCTTCGGCAGCTCCTACACAGGTTGTGTGTTCACTCTGGTTTGGTAAGCCATTTCGCGGACAACGCCGCCAAACGCCCATCCGCCTTGATCCGCTCCATCGCACTCGCCAGGCTGGCCTGAAACGCCGGATTGCCCTTCTGAAACGGAATCGCCAACTCCACCGGCGGCGCCGCTTTCGGCTTCTCCTCGGTCAGCGCTTGCACCAGTACCATCGGCCGTGGCTGCTCGTCTTTCTTCGCCAACAGCTGCGAATCAACCTTGCCGTAAGGTTCGCTGAAGTCGAAACGATCCTTGAGTTCAGGTGTCAGTGCTATGTGATTGAGTGCAACGTCGTACTTGCCGCTTTCAACGCCCTGGAGCAGGTCGGCTTCGTCAGTGACGATGAAGTCGGCGCGTACATCCAGCTCGTTGGCCAGCAGTTGCCCCAGCTCGACCTCGAACCCCGTGAGTGTGTCGCCATCCTTGAAATTGAAGGGCGGTGTATTAGCCTCAAGGGCTATACGCAACTCGCCACGGTCGTTGACGTCATCAATCAGTTCGGCGTGAGCCAGAGGGCTCAAAAGAGGTAGCAGGCAGATCAGGCCAGGCAGAAAACGCATGGTCACTCCTTTGAAATCATTATCGCGATGCTCTGATTCAGGCTCGCTTTGCTATGGTTGTCGAGTGCCTTCGACAACGAATGGTCATGAAGTTGTCATGACCGTGCGGATTTTACGGAAAAACTGGAGAAGAGAATGAAAACGTTTATGTCACGCGCAGCCCTGGCTGGTCTGTTGATGGGTGTTTCAGTGCTGGCCAGTGCCGCGACCCCGGCCCCGAAAGGCGCCGAAGTGTTCATCGTTTCTCCTGAGGACGGGGCTACGGTGTCGCAGCAGTTCAAGGTCAAGTTCGGTACCAAGGATGTGGCGCTGGCGCCGGCCGGTGATGTGACCAAGAACACCGGTCACCACCACCTGCTGATCGACGTCGACAAGCTGCCGGCGGCGGGTGCACCGATTCCGAATGATGCCAACCACATGCACTTCGGCAAGGCGCAGACCGAAGCCGACATCAAACTCGCGCCGGGCAAGCACACCCTGCAGCTGGAACTGGGCGACAGCGGCCACATGCCGTTCGATCCGCCAATCGTTTCGAAGAAAATCACCGTTAACGTCAAATAAAAAAGGGAGCCCTTCGGGGCTCCCTTTTTTATCGCTGCAAGCTTCAAGCTGAAAGCCTCAAGTAAAAGCAGAAGCGCTTTTCACTTGCCGCTTGAAGCTGATAGCTCGCTGCTTCTTCTTTAGAAGAGAACCCGGCTACGGATAGTACCGTTGACGTGCTGCAGCTTCTCTTGCGCCAGCTCCGAGTACTCGGCGTCGACGTCGATCACCACGTAGCCAACCTTCTCGTTGGTCTGCAGGAACTGACCGGAGATGTTGATGCCGTTCTCGGCGAAGACCTTGTTGATCTCGCTCATCACGCCCGGGATGTTTTCGTGGATGTGCAGCAGGCGGTGCTTGCCAGGGTGAGCCGGCAGGGCCACTTCCGGGAAGTTCACCGACGAAACGGACGTGCCGTTGTCGCTGTACTTGACCAGTTTTTCCGCCACTTCCAGACCGATGTTGGCTTGCGCTTCGGCGGTCGAACCACCGATGTGCGGGGTCAGGATCACGTTGTCCAGGCCACGCAGCGGGCTCTCGAACTCTTCGTCGTTGGAGCGTGGCTCCACCGGGAATACGTCGATGGCCGCGCCGATCAGGTGCTTGTCCTTGATCGCGTCCGCCAGGGCGTCCAGCTCGACCACGGTGCCGCGCGCGGCGTTGATCAGGATGCCGCCCTTCTTGATCGCACGGATTTCCTTCTCGCCGATCATCCACTGGGTCGCAGCGGTTTCCGGAACGTGCAGGGTGACGATGTCGGACATGCCCAGCAGCTCGTGCAGATTGCCGACCTGCGTGGCGTTGCCCAGCGGCAGTTTGGTCACGGTGTCGTAGAAGAACACCTGCATGCCCAGGCCTTCCGCCAGAACCGACAGCTGCGTACCGATCGAACCGTAGCCGACGATGCCCAGTTTCTTGCCACGGATCTCGAACGAGTTGGCTGCGGACTTGATCCAGCCGCCACGGTGGCAGGAAGCGTTTTTCTCCGGGATGCCGCGCAGCAGCAGAATGGCTTCGGCCAGCACCAGTTCGGCAACGGAACGGGTGTTGGAGTACGGCGCGTTGAACACGGCGATACCGCGCTCGCGGGCAGCACTCAGGTCAACCTGGTTGGTGCCGATGCAGAAACAGCCGACCGCCACCAGCTTCTTCGCGTGATCGAAGATTTCTTCGGTCAGTTGGGTGCGCGAACGAATGCCGATGAAGTGAGCGTCAGCGATCTTTTCCTTGAGCTGGGCTTCCGGCAAGGAGCCTGTCAGGTATTCGATGCTGGTGTAGCCCGCCGCCTTGAGGACGTCGACAGCCGATTGGTGGACGCCTTCGAGAAGAAGGAACTTGATCTTGCTCTTATCGAGAGAAGTCTTGCTCATCTGCGTAAACCTGTATCCCGGAGAAAAATGGCAGGGAGGGGAGCAGCCTGGAGCTGACCCGCACGGCAAGAATGCCGTCACCGCAGAACTGGCCTTGGGCACTGGCCTGCGGGGTCGGTATGCTAGCATAGCCACCCCGCGAAACACTCATTCCTGCGACGTGAAGCGTCTTCAGGATGACCATGAATTGTTCGAGAGTTCTGTCGATGACCAATCCTGCCCTGATTGATGAACTGAAGACCCTGGTCGAGCCTGGCAAGGTCCTGACCGACGCCGACTCCCTGAATGCGTATGGCAAGGATTGGACCAAGCACTTCGCCCCCGCGCCGAGTGCCATCGTGTTTCCCAAGTCCATCGAGCAAGTGCAAGCGGTGGTTCGCTGGGCCAATACCCACAAGGTGGCGCTGGTGCCATCGGGCGGGCGCACCGGGCTTTCCGCCGCGGCGGTGGCGGCCAACGGTGAAGTGGTCGTCTCGTTCGACTACATGAATCAGATTCTCGACGTGAACCTCACCGACCGCACTGCGGTGTGTCAGCCGGGGGTGGTCACCGAGCAGTTGCAGAATGTCGCCGAGGAAAACGGCCTGTACTACCCGGTGGATTTCGCGTCGGCCGGTTCCAGCCAGATTGGCGGCAATATCGGTACCAATGCTGGCGGGATCAAGGTGATTCGCTACGGCATGACCCGCAACTGGGTCGCCGGGATGAAAGTCGTGACCGGCAAGGGCGACGTACTGGAGCTGAACAAGGACCTGATCAAGAACGCCACTGGTTACGACCTGCGCCAGTTGTTCATCGGCGCTGAAGGCACCCTCGGTTTTGTGGTGGAAGCGACCATGCGTCTGGATCGCGCACCGAAGAATCTGACCGCGATGGTACTCGGCACCGCCGATTTCGACTCGATCATGCCGGTGCTGCACGCGTTCCAGGGCAAGCTCGACCTGACGGCGTTCGAATTCTTCTCCGACAAGGCCCTGGCCAAAGTGCTGGGCCGTGGCGACGTGCCGGCTCCGTTCGCAACCGAGTGCCCGTTCTACGCGCTGCTGGAATTTGAAGCGACCACTGAAGAAGTGGCCAACAGCGCCCTGGAAACCTTCGAACACTGTGTCGAGCAGGGCTGGGTGCTGGACGGCGTGATGAGCCAGAGCGAAACCCAGCTGCACAACCTGTGGAAGCTGCGCGAGTACATCTCCGAAACCATCTCGCACTGGACGCCGTACAAAAACGACATCTCGGTCACCGTGTCGAAAGTGCCCGCGTTCTTGCAGGAGATTGACGCAATCGTCGGTGAACATTACCCGGATTTCGAAATCGTCTGGTTCGGCCACATCGGCGACGGCAACCTGCACCTGAACATCCTCAAGCCGGATAACCTGAGCAAGGACGAGTTCTTTGCCAAGTGTGCGACCGTCAACAAGTGGGTGTTCGAAACCGTCGAGAAGTACAACGGTTCGATCTCCGCCGAGCACGGCGTGGGCATGACCAAACGCGACTACTTGACGTACAGCCGCTCGCCGGTCGAAATCGAGTACATGCAAGCGGTCAAGGCCGTATTCGACCCGAACGGCATCATGAACCCGGGCAAGATCTTCGCGGTTTGATTGGCAAATCCTTTGAATCAATGCAGGCAGGAGTCGGTAAATGAGCTATCAGCACCAGTATGTCGACGGCACACGCATTCACTTCCCGATCGGGAAAGTGGTGTGCATCGGGCGTAACTACGCCGAACACGCCAAGGAACTGGACAATCCGGTGCCTACCGAACCGTTGCTGTTCATCAAGCCGGGCAGTTGCGTGGTGCCGCTGGAAGGCGGTTTCAGCATTCCGACCGAGCGCGGCTCGGTGCACTACGAGGCGGAAATCGCCGTGCTGATCGGCAAACCGTTGTCGACCAAGCCGAGCCGCGAAGAAGTGCTGGACGCGATCTCCGGTTTCGCCCCGGCGCTGGACCTGACCCTGCGCGACAAGCAGGCCGAACTGAAAGCCAAAGGCCTGCCGTGGGAAATCGCCAAGTCGTTCGACGGCGCGGCGGTGATCGCCCCGTTCGTGGTCGGCAGCACCTTCGCCGACCTGACCGACATCGGTATCCGCCTGACCATCAACGGTGAAGTGCGCCAGGACGGCAACAGCAGCGCCATGCTCAACCCGATCGTGCCGATGATCCAGCACATGGCCGGCTGCTTCTCGCTGCAGGCCGGCGACGTGATCCTCACTGGCACGCCAGTGGGCGTCGGTCCGCTGAATGTCGGTGACGAGATCGTCCTCGAACTGCCAGGTGCGAGCCGCTTCACCAGCAGCGTGCGCTAACCGCCACACCGCAACTACCCTGTGGGAGCGGGCTTGCTCGCGAAAGCATTCTGTCAGTCAACAACGATGTCGACTGACACTGCGCCTTCGCGAGCAAGCCCGCTCCCACATTGCTTTGTGGTGCCCTGAAGAGGGTTGCCCACACACGATAATCCCGCCATTTGCCGTTTTTTTTACATTCTGTCCGGATAATTCCTCTCATTCTGGCGTCTCAGCCGGCCTCTTTGTGCTATTACCCATAGCCTGAATTTTCGGAACGCTTCCTGATGTCAGCTCAATCTCAACTCAAAGCTCCCCGTCGTTCACGTTTTGCCCTGCGCTGGTATGTCTGGCTTTTGCTGGTGCTTGCCGCCGCTTACGGCCTGGCGTTTGCCATGCATTGGGACGACCGTGGCCTGCTTTGGGTGCGCGAGCGTTTCGAGAGCAAGGCCGAGCAGAAGGCGAGCATCTGGTTGCCCGACTATCGCGCGGTGATCGACGGCAAATTGCTGCCGGGCATGGAAAAGGACGAGGCCTCGGACGTGTCCTACAACCCCCAGACCAAGACTCTGTTTTCGGTGATGGGCAAGAATCCGTTCCTGGTCGAGCTGACTCTCCAGGGTGATGTGCTGCGCAAAATGCCGCTGGTGGGCTGGAGCAATCCGGAAGGCGTGACGGTCATGGAAAACGGCTTGATGGCGATTGTCGACGAGCGCCAGCACCTGCTGACCATCGTCAAGGTCGATGCCAGCACCCGTGAGCTGAATATCGCCGACTTCCCCAAATACGACCTCGGCCCGTCGAAGAACCAGAACAAGGCGTTCGAAGCGATCACCTGGGATTCGCGCAACCAGCAGCTGCTGCTCGGCGAAGAGCGTCCGCCGGCACTGTTCGTCTGGAAAAGCGACGGCAGCCAGACCCTCAAGGGCGACAAACAGAAACTGGCCAGCAATGAGCTGGACATCCGCAACCTCTCGGCGCTGGCCATCGACCCGCGCACCGGCCACACCCTGGTGCTGTCCGCCGACTCGCACCTGCTGCTGGAGTTGGACGAGAAGGGCGAGCAGGTCAGCTTCATGACCCTGCTCGGCGGCTTCAACGGCTTGAAGGACACCATTCCCCGTGCCGAAGGCGTGACCATGGACGATGCGGGCACGCTGTACATGGTCAGCGAACCGAACCTGTTCTACCGCTTCGAAAAACAAAAATAACGACCTGAACCTAACCCCTGTAGGAGCTGCCGAAGGCTCGGGCCGCGTTCGGACGATCTTTTGATCTTGTTTTTTAGAATCAAAGTCAAAAGATCGCAGCGTACCGCAGCTCCTACAGGGGTTGTCTTGTGGTCTGAGGCAAGTGGCCATTAAGCTTCAGTTCAGACAGGCGTGATATTTCATCCGCCTGTTTTGATCCCGAGCCTGCCCGAATGCGTCGATTTGCCCGCCCCAAACCCCTGATTGTGCTCCTGTCAGTGCTGGTCCTGATCGTGTTGATCGCGATCGGCCAGTACCTGCGCCTGTTTGAGCGCGCCTGGTTCAATCTGCACAGTCTGTGGCGGCCGTTGAGCAGTCAGGCCATCGGCCTGGATCAATACCGGGTCGAGATCGAAGCCAGGGTCATCGACGGCTTGAACGACGATGTCTCGGCACTGACCTACGATCCGGTGCGCAAAAGCCTGTTCACCGTCACCAACAAGAATGCCGAGCTGGTGGAGTTGTCGCTCGACGGCCAGATCCTGCGGCGCATCGCGTTGATCGGTTTTGGTGATGCCGAAGCTGTGGAGTTCATCAGCGCCGACACCTATGTGATCACTGACGAACGCCAGCAGCGTCTGATCAAGGTTCATCTTGAGCAGGACACGACCTTCCTCGACGCGGCGGATGCCGAACAGATGACCCTCGGCGTGCACATGAGTGGCAACAAGGGTTTCGAAGGTCTGGCGTATGACTCAGTGGGCAAACGCCTGTTCGTGGCCAAGGAGCGCGACCCGATGTTGATATATGAGGTGCACGGTTTTCCGCATTTCAATCCGGAAAAGTCCTACGCGGTGCATGTGATCAACAACCCCAAGCGTGATGCCGGGATGTTTGTACGCGATCTGTCGAGCCTGCAATACGACGAGCGCAGCGGCCACCTGATGGCGCTGTCCGACGAGTCGGGGCTGATTCTGGAGCTGGACGTGGACGGGCGCCCATTGAGCACGATGTCGCTGAACAAGGGCCGGCAAGGCTTGCAGAAAAGCGTGCCGCAGGCCGAAGGCATTGCGATGGATGATGACGGGACGTTGTATCTGGTGAGTGAGCCGAACCTGTTTTACGTCTTTAAAAAGCCTGCGCCAAACTGACTGACACCGCAAAAAAACAAATGTGGGAGCGGGCTTGCTCGCGAATGCGGTGTATCAGACAAATTAATGTATCTGACACACCGTCTTCGCGAGCAAGCCCGCTCCCACAGGGGGAAATGCAATTACCCTGAAAGATGGAGCGCCCGGCTTACTCAGCCTTCAGCGTCTTCACGCCTTCAGGGGTACCCAGCAACAACAGATCCGCCGGTCGCGCCGCAAACAGGCCGTTGGTGACCACGCCGACGATCGCGTTGATCTGCGCCTCCAGTTCCACCGGGTTGGTGATTTGCAGGTTGAACACATCCAGAATGATGTTGCCGTTATCGGTCAGCACGCCTTCGCGGTACACCGGGTCGCCGCCCAGTTTCACCAGTTGACGGGCGACGTGGCTGCGGGCCATCGGGATGACTTCGACCGGCAACGGGAACGCGCCCAGCACCGGCACCAGTTTGCTGGCGTCGGCGATGCAGATGAAGGTCTTGGCCACGGCCGCGACGATCTTTTCGCGGGTCAGGGCCGCGCCGCCGCCCTTGATCAGGTTCAGGTGCGCGTCGCTTTCATCGGCGCCGTCGACGTAGAACTCCAGGTCGCTGACGGTGTTCAGTTCGTACACCGGAATGCCGTGGCCCTTGAGGCGGGCTGCGGTGGCTTCGGAGCTGGCGACCGCGCCATCGAATGCGCCCTTGTGCTGCGCCAGTGCATCGATGAAGCAATTGGCGGTGGAGCCGGTGCCGACCCCGACGATGCTCTTGTCGTCGAGTTTCGGAAGGATGAAGTCGACGGCGGCCTGAGCCACTGCCTGTTTGAGTTGATCCTGGGTCATGCGGGCTCCGGAAGCGGGCAAGGGGAGAACGGAAAGGCCGGCATTATAGGCTGCGGGGCGGTGCAGGTCATTGACCTGTTGGCAGATCAAAAGATCGCGGCCTTCGGCAGCTCCTACAGGAGCCGCGCGCATCCCTGTAGGAGCTGCCGAAGGCTGCGATCTTTTAAGGCGTGGCCAAAACCACCTGTTCAGTGTGGTCGTGCGGCTGAAAGCCGGGTTAGACTCGCTGGTCCCGCCCAATCGCCAGTGATGCTTTCCGATGCTCGAACAGTACGTCAAAAAGATCCTCACCTCGCGCGTTTATGACGTTGCCGTAGAAACCCCGCTGCAGAACGCTCGCCAGCTCTCCGAGCGGCTGGGCAACGACATCTGGCTCAAGCGTGAAGACTTGCAGCCGGTGTTCTCGTTCAAGATTCGCGGCGCCTACAACAAGTTGACCCAACTGAGCGATGAGGAACGCGCCCGTGGCGTGGTCACCGCGTCGGCGGGCAACCATGCGCAGGGGCTGGCGCTGGCGGCGAAAGTGCTGGGCGTGAAAGCCACCATCGTGATGCCCAAGACCACCCCGGAAATCAAGGTCGAAGGCGTGCGTTCGCGCGGCGGCAAAGTGGTGCTGCACGGCGATTCGTTCCCGGAAGCACTGGCCTACTCGCTGAAACTGGTCGACGAAAAAGGCTACGTCTACATCCACCCTTACGACGATCCGCACACCATTGCCGGGCAGGGCACCGTGGCGATGGAAATTCTGCGGCAGCACCCGCAACCGCTGGACGCGATCTTCGTCCCGGTCGGTGGTGGCGGTCTGATCGCCGGCATCGCGGCGTACGTGAAATACCTGCGTCCGGACATCAAGGTCATCGGCGTCGAGCCGGACGATTCCAACTGCCTGCAAGCAGCCATGGCCGCCGGCGAGCGCGTGGTCCTGCCGACCGTGGGCATTTTTGCCGATGGCGTGGCAGTGGCGCAGATCGGCCAGCACACCTTCGACATCTGCAAGGATCATGTCGACGAGGTGATCACCGTCAGCACTGACGAGATCTGTGCGGCGATCAAAGATATCTACGACGATACCCGCTCGATTACCGAACCTGCCGGCGCCTTGGGCGTGGCCGGGATCAAGAAATACGTCGAGTTGCGCGGTGTCAGCGGCCAGACCTTCGTTGCCATCGACTCCGGGGCCAACGTCAACTTCGACCGCTTGCGCCACGTCGCCGAGCGCGCTGAGCTGGGCGAGGGCCGCGAAGCGATCATCGCCGTGACCATCCCCGAGCAGGCCGGCAGCTTCAAGGCCTTCTGCGAAGCCATTGGCAAGCGCCAGATCACCGAATTCAACTACCGCTACAACACCGGCAGCGAAGCGCACATCTTCGTCGGCGTGCAGACGCACCCGGAAAACGATCCGCGCAGCGCGCTGCTGGCGAGCCTCACCGAACAGGGCTTCCCGGTCATCGACCTGACCGACAACGAACTGGCCAAGCTGCACATCCGCCACATGGTTGGTGGGCGCGCGGCGCAGGTGGTCGATGAAGTGGTGCTGCGTTTCGAATTTCCGGAGCGTCCGGGGGCACTGTTCAACTTCCTCAACAAGCTCGGCGGGCGCTGGAACATCTCGATGTTCCATTACCGCAACCATGGGGCGGCGGACGGCCGTGTCGTCGCCGGCCTGCAAGTACCGCATGACGAGCGTCACCTGGTGCCTGCCGCGTTGGCGGATATCGGTTACCCGTACTGGGACGAAAGCGACAACCCGGCCTATAAGCTGTTTCTTGGCTGAACGGCTACGCTGATGGGCAGGCCATAAGGAAATCGAACAATGGACACGTTAACCGCCCTGAAAACCGCGCACATGGTGGCGACGGTGGTGTTGCTGGCCGGTGCGCTGGGGCTGGGCATCTGGGTTTTTCTGGCCAGGCGCAAAGGTGATGCAACGGCCGGCAGTCGTACCTTGCAACGGCCACGGGTGTTTATCTGGCTGCTGATGGGGCTGGCGTTGTTGAGCATGCCGTTCACTGGCTGGGGCATGGTGCACTTGGTCGGCTGGCCGCTGGGGCAGACCTGGCTGCTGGCTTCCAGCGTGCTGTACACCGTGGCGGCGCTGGCGTGGTTCTGGTTGCTGGTGCGTTTGAATCGCTTGCGCAAGGCGCCGGGAGGGGTGGGGCGCTTCAGTCTGGCTTTGGCGTTGGTCGGTTTTGTCTGCTTTATCGCGATTGCCGGGTTGATGGGCGCCAAGCCTGTTTAAGGCTTTACACCGTATTGCCCCGATTCGCGAGCAAGCCCGCTCCCACAGAGGATTTGTGAACGACGCAGATCCAATGTGGGAGCGGGCTTGCTCGCGAAGGCGTAATCAGTCGCGCAACGAAATCACTGGCCAGCCACGCTTCTCGGCCTCGGCCCGCAGATTCGGGTCCGGGTCAACGGCCACCGGGTTCGCCACCTGCTCCAGCAGCGGCAGGTCATTCATCGAATCGCTATAGAAATAGCTGTCATCCAGCGTGTAGCCGGTCTCTTCCAGCCAGCGATTCAGGCGCGTGACTTTGCCCTCGCGAAAGCATGGAATATCGGTGCTGCGCCCGCTGTAGCGGCCATCGATCATTTCGCATTCGGTGGCGATCAGGGTTTCCACGCCCAGGCGCACGGCAATCGGCGCGGTAACGAAGCGGTTGGTGGCGGTGATGATCACCAGTTTGTCGCCGGCGTCGCGGTGTTTTTTCAGCAGCTCCAGCGCCTTGGGCAGCACGATCGGCTCGATGCAGTCGCGCATATAGTCGTTGTGCCACTGCTCAAGCACGTTCATTTCGGTGCGGCCAAGGATTTCCAGGCAGAAGTTCAGGTAGGCGGCATTATCCAGCTTGCCGGCCAGGTAATCCTGATAGAACTCGTCGTTGCGCGCTTTATAAGCGATCGGATCGAGGAAGCCGCGCTCGCACAGATAGTCGCCCCAGGCGTGATCGCTGTCGCCGCCCAGAAGGGTGTTGTCCAAATCGAATAAAGCCAGGCGCATTGCAGTTACCCGCTGAAAAGTCAGTAAAAAGGCGACAAGAATACGGTCTTTTCACAAGAGTGCACATAAGCTGGGAACCTTCGTTGCCGCCTGATCAAGCTTTGTGGAACAATGCGGCGACATGCGTTTGCGAGGTTGTTGCCGTGATCGACCCCGATGGTTTCCGTCCCAATGTCGGGATCATTCTGACGAATGACGCCGGCCAGGTGCTATGGGCTCGCCGTATCAATCAAGATGCCTGGCAGTTTCCGCAAGGGGGAATCAACCCTGAAGAGACGCCGGAAGACGCCTTGTACCGCGAGCTGAACGAAGAAGTTGGCCTGGAACGTGAAGATGTTGAAATACTGGCCTGTACCCGGGGCTGGTTGCGCTATCGTTTGCCGCAACGCCTGGTGCGAACCCACAGCCAACCGCTGTGCATCGGCCAGAAGCAGAAATGGTTTCTCCTGCGCCTGATCTCCAACGAGCAGCGGGTGCGGATGGATTTGACCGGTAAACCGGAGTTCGATGGCTGGCGCTGGGTCAGTTATTGGTATCCGTTGGGCCAGGTGGTGACATTCAAGCGCGAGGTGTATCGACGCGCCCTCAAAGAGCTTGCCCCGCGCCTTTTAGCGCGCGACTGACGACGGAGTTCGACCCCGAGCCATGCTCAATACGCTGCGCAAGATCGTCCAGGAAGTTAACTCCGCCAAGGATCTCAAGGCGGCGTTGGGGATTATTGTATTGCGCGTCAAAGAGGCCATGGGCAGCCAGGTCTGCTCGGTCTACCTGCTTGATCCCGAGACCAACCGCTTCGTCCTGATGGCCACCGAGGGCTTGAACAAGCGCTCGATCGGCAAGGTCAGCATGGCACCCAACGAAGGTCTGGTGGGTCTGGTCGGCACGCGTGAAGAACCCCTGAACCTCGAAAACGCCGCGGACCACCCGCGCTACCGCTACTTCGCCGAAACCGGCGAGGAGCGCTACGCCTCGTTCCTCGGCGCACCGATCATTCACCACCGCCGCGTCGTCGGCGTGTTGGTCATCCAGCAGAAAGAACGCCGCCAGTTCGATGAAGGCGAAGAAGCCTTCCTCGTGACCATGAGCGCGCAACTCGCCGGGGTGATCGCCCACGCCGAGGCCACCGGTTCGATCCGTGGTCTGGGCCGTCAGGGCAAAGGCATTCAGGAAGCCAAATTCGTCGGCGTGCCGGGTTCTCCGGGCGCGGCGGTCGGTACCGCGGTGGTGATGTTGCCGCCGGCAGACCTCGACGTGGTCCCGGACAAGCACATCACCGACATCGACGCCGAACTGGCGCTGTTCAAGACCGCCATCGAAGGCGTGCGCGCCGACATGCGCGCGTTGTCGGCCAAACTCGCGACCCAGCTGCGCCCGGAAGAGCGCGCGCTGTTCGACGTCTATCTGATGATGCTCGACGATGCCTCGCTGGGCAGCGAAATCACCACCGTGATCAAGACCGGCCAGTGGGCCCAGGGCGCGCTGCGTCAGGTGGTCACTGAACACGTCAACCGTTTCGAGCTGATGGACGACGCCTACCTGCGTGAGCGTGCATCGGACGTCAAGGACCTCGGCCGGCGCCTGCTGGCGTATCTGCAGGAAGAGCGCCAGCAGAACCTGGTCTATCCGGAAAAGACCATTCTGGTCAGTGAAGAGCTGACGCCGGCGATGCTCGGCGAGGTGCCGGAAGGCACGCTGGTCGGTCTGGTCTCGGTACTCGGTTCGGGTAACTCCCACGTCGCGATTCTGGCGCGGGCCATGGGTATTCCGACGGTGATGGGGCTGGTCGACCTGCCGTATGCCAAGGTCGACGGCATCGAAATGATCGTCGACGGCGTGCGGGGCGAGGTCTACACCAACCCGAGCGAAGTGCTGCGCAAGCAGTTCGCCGAAGTCGTCGAGGAAGAGAAACAACTGGCCCTGGGCCTCGACGCCTTGCGCGACCTGCCGTGCGTGACCCTCGACGGGCACCGCATGCCGCTGTGGGTCAACACCGGCCTGCTGGCCGATGTGGCGCGGGCGCAGAAGCGTGGTGCCGAAGGTGTCGGCCTGTACCGCACCGAAGTGCCGTTCATGATCAACCAGCGCTTCCCGAGTGAAAAGGAACAGCTGGCGATCTACCGCGAACAGCTCGCCGCGTTCCATCCGCAACCGGTGACCATGCGCAGCCTGGACATCGGCGGTGACAAGTCGCTGTCGTACTTCCCGATCAAGGAAGACAACCCGTTCCTCGGCTGGCGCGGGATTCGCGTGACCCTCGACCACCCGGAAATCTTCCTGGTGCAGACCCGCGCCATGCTCAAGGCCAGCGAAGGCCTGAACAACCTGCGGATTCTGCTGCCGATGATCTCCGGCACCCACGAACTTGAAGAAGCCCTGCACCTGATCCACCGGGCCTGGGGCGAAGTGCGCGACGAAGGCACCGATGTGCCAATGCCGCCGATCGGTGTGATGATCGAAATTCCGGCTGCGGTGTACCAGACCAGGGAACTGGCGCGGCAGGTGGATTTCCTCTCGGTCGGCTCCAACGACCTGACTCAGTACCTGCTGGCCGTGGACCGTAACAACCCACGGGTCGCCGACCTCTACGACTACCTGCACCCGGCGGTGCTGCAAGCCCTGCAAACCGTGGTGCGCGACGCGCATGCCGAAGGTAAGCCGGTGAGCATCTGCGGCGAAATGGCCGGTGATCCGGCAGCGGCGGTGCTGTTGATGGCGATGGGCTTCGACAGCCTGTCGATGAACGCCACCAACCTGCCGAAGGTGAAATGGATGTTGCGCCAGATCAACCTGAGCAAGGCCAAGGATCTGCTGGCGGAACTGATGACTATCGATAACCCGCAAGTGATTCACAGCTCGCTGCAGCTGGCGCTGAAGAATCTCGGGTTGTCGAAGATGAACCCGCCGGTGGTCAACAAGGCTGTTTGAAGATCAAAAGCCCCTCACCCTAACCCTCTCCCAGAGGGAGAGGGGACTGATTGGGGGATGCTGCAGACCTCCGCCGACCTGAAGGTGCTTTGCTGAATCCATAACCAACTCGGTCTTTCAGGTCGATGTACGGCTCAAGACACCTCGGTCGGCCCCCTCTCCCTCGGGGAGAGGGCTGGGGTGAGGGTTGGCTCTTAGACACAAATCTCAACTTCCCCAAGATGCCCGCCATACGGCCCAAAACTGCGCTCAACCATCCGCCGCGTCCCATCCGCCTGCACAATCAACGCCGTACTCGCCCGCGTGCCATAACTCTGGCTGGCAATAAACACACTCGACAACAGTGACTCGGTCGCCAGCCCGACCCCGGTATCCGGCAGCTCGGCAAATGGCGCAGTCTGCGTATCGCCCAGCAACTCCAGCAACCGCGCCGGCTGCGGGTCCTCCAGCACTGCGCTCAACGCCGCCCTGGCCTTGAGCAGTTTCGGCCACGGCGTATCCAGCCCGGCATTCGACAGTCCGTAAACCCCCGGCTCCAGCATCACCGGTTCGGACGCCCGCGCATTGAAGTGCCACAGCTCGTGGGCATTGCCCAGCAACAGGTTGAACCCGGCGTACTCCGCTGCCCGGGCGACCACATCGCGCAAATACTCACCAAGGGACGCATCGCCCATGAGAAACCGCGCCACCAGTTCGCCCCGCGACTTGCGCGCCGGCGGCTGGTGCGGATCGCGGATATTGGTCAGCGCTGCAAAGCGCCCATTGGCGCCGATCCCCAGCCATGTGCCGCCGGCTTCCAGATCACGTCCGGCGTGCACGTGCGGCGCTTCCGGCCATGGCGCCAGCGGCAGGCTGGGCCGGGCGTAGAACTCGTCACGGTTGGCCGCGACGATCAGCGGCTGGGCATGGCCCGGGCGCCATGCGAAAACAATCAGGCACATAAGGTGGTCCTTGTGTGTTTTCTGCTCACTCTACGCAGTCGGCGTCCGTGCATCCATCGTCAGTGGAGCCGAAGGCCATGCATCCGTTACCATGCCGCTCCGGTTTGGGGGATGCGCCTGGGAGACGGCCATGGAATTTCTGCTCTATCTGGCGTTGGGCGCCTGTGCGGGCGTGCTGGCCGGGCTGTTCGGTGTCGGTGGCGGGATCATTATCGTCCCGGTGCTGGTGTTCAGTTTTACCTTGCAAGGCTTCGATCAGTCGATCCTCACGCACCTGGCCGTGGGCACATCGCTGGCGACGATCATCTTCACCTCGGTGAATGCCGTGCGCGAGCACCATCGACGTGGTGCGGTGCGCTGGCCGATCTTCATGTGGATGACCGTCGGTATTCTGCTCGGCGCCGGTTTCGGCGCGCTGACCGCCGAAGCGATCTCCGGGCCCAACCTGCAGAAGATCATTGGTGTGTTCGCCCTGGTGATCGCCCTGCAACTGGCGCTGGAGGTCAAACCCAAGGCCAGTCGAACGGTGCCCGGCAAACTCGGTCTGACCGTGGCCGGCACTGTGATTGGCTGGGCCTCGGCGATTTTCGGGATCGGCGGTGGTTCGCTGACCGTGCCGTTTCTGACCTGGCGCAGCGTGCCGATGCAGCAGGCGGTGGCGACCTCGTCGGCCTGCGGTCTGCCGATCGCCGTGGCCAGCGCATCAAGTTTCATGATTCTGGGCTGGCATGATCCGTTGTTGCCACCGCATAGTCTCGGTTTTGTCTATTTGCCGGCGCTGCTGGGCATTGCCTTGACCAGCATGGTCTTCGCCCGCCTCGGTGCGCGCCTGGCGCATAGACTGTCGCCGCGCTTGCTGAAACGGCTGTTCGCCGCTTTGCTGTTCTGCGTGGGCCTGAATTTCCTGCTCTGACCTTACGGGTCCGAACAGGCCGCAATCCTGGCTTAATCCTGAGGTGGCAGCGTCGCCCGGGAATTTTGGTTTCAACTCTAACGAGGAGTCGCAATGCTGCCTTACCCGCAGATCGACCCGGTGGCCTTGGCCATCGGTCCGCTGAAAATCCACTGGTACGGCCTGATGTACCTCGTCGGCATCGGCGGCGCATGGCTGCTGGCGTCGAGCCGGCTCAACCGATTCGACCCGACCTGGACCAAGGAGAAGCTTTCCGACCTGGTGTTCTGGCTGTCGATGGGAGTGATCGTCGGCGGACGTCTGGGTTACGTGCTGTTCTATGACCTGAGCGCCTACCTCGCCAACCCGACGCTGATTTTCGAAGTGTGGAAGGGCGGCATGTCGTTCCACGGCGGCTTCATCGGAGTGATGCTCGCTGCGCTGTGGTTCGGCAAGCGCAACGGCAAGTCGTTCTTCCAACTGATGGACTTCGTCGCGCCAATGGTGCCGATCGGCCTCGGTGCCGGGCGTATCGGCAACTTCATTAACGCCGAGCTGTGGGGCAAACCGACCGATGTGCCGTGGGCGATGATCTTCCCGCCGTTCAGCGATCCGGCGCAGTTGCCGCGTCATCCGTCGCAGCTGTACCAGTTCGCGCTTGAAGGTGTCGCGCTGTTCCTGATCCTCTGGTTGTTCTCGCGCAAGCCGCGTCCGACCATGGCGGTATCGGGCATGTTCGCGCTGTTCTACGGGATTTTCCGGTTCATCGTCGAGTTCGTCCGGGTACCGGACGCGCAACTGGGCTATCTGGCCTGGAACTGGCTGACCATGGGGCAAGTGTTGTGCGTGCCGATGATTGTCGGCGGTCTGTTCCTGATCTGGCTGGCCTATCGTCGTGCGCCGGCAGCGCCGCTTGCGCCGACCGCTTAAACTACGAACCCCGGCGCGCGACGCCGGGGCTCAAAGGACACAGGTAACTCATGAAGCAATATCTCGAACTGGTCTCGCACGTCATCCAGAACGGCACCAAGCAGGCCAACCGCACCGGCATCAACACCATCAGCTTCCCGGGTGCGATGCTGCGTTTCGATCTGCAGGAAGGTTTCCCGGCGATCACCACCCGCAAGATGGCGTTCAAGTCGGCCATCGGCGAGATGTGCGGTTTTCTGCGTGGCGTGAACAATGCCGCTGAATTCCGCGAGCTGGGCTGCAAGGTCTGGGACCAGAACGCTAACGAAAACGCGCAGTGGCTGGCCAACCCGTTCCGTCAGGGTGACGATGACCTCGGCGAAATTTACGGCGTGCAATGGCGTAAGTGGCCGGCGTACAAGCAGATCCCGCTGAGCAACACCGCCGCTATCGAACAAACCTTGAGCAACGGCTACAAGCAGATTGCCCAGAGCGAAGAAGACGGCCAGGCCTACGTGGTGCTGTACAAAGCCATCGATCAGGTGCGTCAGTGCGTCGACACGATCATCAAGGATCCTGGCAGCCGGCGCATCCTGTTCCACGGCTGGAACTGCGCCCAGCTCGATGAAATGGCCTTGCCACCATGCCATCTGCTGTACCAGTTCCACCCGAATGTCGAGACCAGAGAAATTTCCCTGACCCTCTACATCCGCTCCAACGACCTGGGCCTGGGCACGCCGTTCAACCTCACCGAAGGCGCCGCGCTGCTGAGCCTGATCGGACGCCTGACCGGCTACACGCCGCGCTGGTTCACCTATTTCATCGGTGATGCGCACGTCTACGAAAATCATCTGGACATGCTCAACGAACAGCTCAAGCGCGAGCCGTTCGCCATGCCGAAGCTGAAAATCTCGGATCGGGTGCCGGAGTTTGCCAAGACTGGCGTGTATCAGCCGGAGTGGCTGGAACTGGTGGAACCGAGTGACTTCTCGCTGGAAGGTTACGAGCACCATGCGCCGATGACGGCGCCGATGGCGGTCTGACAAGCAATACGCAGTGCCCTATGTAGGAGCTGCCGAAGGCTCGGGCCGCGTTCGGACGATCTTTTGATCTTGCTGTTTATAAGATCAAAAGATCGCAGCCTGCGGCAGCTCCTACATTTGGTTTTGCGTAGGGCTCAATGGCCGTGGCTGCGGCCTACGTGGGAGGGTTCGACTTCGGTTGCGACAACTCCGCCACTCACCTCCAGCCGCTGCAAAATCCCGCACTGATCCGCTTCCGGCCCTTCGCCACAACGTTGGCGCAGGTCGAGCAGTTGCGTCTGCAACGCCAGTAACCCGTCGATCCGCGCCTTCACATGCTGGATGTGCTCGTCGATCAGCGCATTGACGCTTTCGCACTGGTCCTGCGGACTGTCGCGCAAGGCCAGCAGGCTGCGAATCTCTTCGAGGGTCATGTCGAGGGTGCGGCAGTTGCGGATGAAGGTCAGGCGTTCGGCGTGGGCTTGGGTGTAGACGCGGTAATTGCCGTCGCTGCGCGCCGGTTCCGGCAGCAGGTTTTCGCGCTCGTAGTAGCGGATGGTTTCCACGGCGCAGTCGGTGAGTTTCGCCAGTTCGCCAATCTTCATGACGGCAATCTCCAAATGGGTGCTTGACCCTATAGTGGCTACAGGGTCTTTACTTGGCAACAGGCACCTTTACGGACGCAACCAATGAGCGATTCCCGGCACATTCACAATCCCCACGCGGGGCATGACCACAGTCATAAATTGCAGCCTGTGCATAAACATGATCACGGCGCTGATTCCTGCTGTTCAGCAAAAGCCGTCGTTCCGTCGCTGGTTCAACTGAGCGAGGCAAAAAGCGCCGACGCCCGCCTGAGCAGTTTTCGCATCGAGGCGATGGACTGCCCGACCGAGCAGACGCTGATCCAGAACAAGCTCGGCAAACTGGCCGGCGTGCAACAACTGGAATTCAACCTGATCAACCGCGTGCTCGGCGTGACCCACAACCTGCCGGACACCGCACCGATCACCGCGGCCATTTCTTCCTTGGGCATGCACGCCGAACCGCTGGAGGCGGGCGTCGAAGCATCGTCCCCGGCGCCGGTGAAAAAACACTGGTGGCCATTGGCGCTGTCCGGTGTCGGTGCGCTCGCCGCCGAAGTGATCCACTTCACCAACGCCGCACCAACCTGGGTGGTGGCGGTCATCGCGCTGGTGTCGATCCTCAGCGGTGGCCTGGCCACTTATAAAAAGGGCTGGATCGCCCTGAAGAACCTCAACCTCAACATCAACGCGCTGATGAGCATCGCCGTAACCGGCGCCATCCTCATCGGCCAGTGGCCGGAAGCGGCGATGGTGATGTTCCTGTTCACCGTGGCCGAGCTGATCGAAGCGCGTTCGCTGGACCGTGCGCGTAACGCCATCGGTGGCTTGATGCAGATGACGCCCGAGCAGGCGACCGTGCAGCAGGCCGACGGCACTTGGCTGGAAAAGGAGGTGAAAAGCGTCGAACTCGGTGCGCGGGTGCGGGTAAAACCCGGCGAGCGTATCGCGCTGGACGGTGAAGTGGTCAGCGGCAGCTCGACCATCGACCAGGCACCGATCACCGGTGAAAGCCTGCCGGTGGAGAAAACCGTGGGCGACAAAGTCTTCGCCGGCACCATCAACCAGGCCGGCTCGCTGGAATACACGGTGAGCGCTGCAGCGAACAACTCGACCCTGGCGCGGATCATCCATGCCGTCGAACAGGCGCAAGGCGCACGTGCCCCGACGCAACGCTTTGTCGATCAGTTCTCGAAAATCTACACCCCGGTGGTGTTCGTACTGGCGCTGGCGGTGGCGATCATTCCGCCGCTGTTTATGGGTGCGGTGTGGTTCGACTGGATCTACCGCGCGCTGGTGCTGCTGGTGGTGGCTTGCCCGTGTGCGCTGGTGATTTCCACCCCGGTGACCATCGTCAGCGGCCTCGCGGCAGCGGCGCGCAAAGGCATTCTGGTCAAGGGCGGCGTGTATCTGGAGGGCGGTTTCAAGCTCGATTATCTGGCGCTGGACAAGACCGGGACCATCACCCACGGCAAACCGCTGCAGACCGATTACCTGGCGCTGGACCCAACCGCCGAAGCCACCGCTCCAGCTATTGCTGCGGCGCTGGCCGGGCGTTCCGATCACCCGGTGTCGCTGGCAATCGCCCACGCGGCTGTGGATAAAAACCTCGCCGCGCTGAATGTGGATAACTTCGAAGCGTTGGCCGGGCGCGGGGTGAAGGGGCAAGTCAACGGTCAGACCTATCACTTGGGTAATCACCGTCTGGTCGAAGAACTGGGGCTGTGCTCGCCGCAACTGGAGGAGAAACTGTTTGCCCTGGAGAAACAGGGCAAGTCCGTGGTGCTGCTGCTCGACAGCTCCGGCCCGCTGGCATTGTTCGCCGTGGCCGATACGGTCAAGGAGAGCAGCCGCGAGGCGATCCGTCAGTTGCACGCACTGGGCGTGAAAACCCTGATGCTCACCGGTGACAACGTGCACACCGCGCAGGCCATCGCCGAGCAGGTCGGCATCGATCAGGCCAAGGGCGACTTGCTGCCGACCGACAAGCTGCAAGCCATCGAAGCGCTTTATGCACAAGGCCATCGGGTGGGCATGGTTGGGGACGGCATCAACGACGCCCCGGCGCTGGCCCGCGCGGAGATCGGTTTCGCCATGGCGGCGGCCGGTACCGACACCGCGATCGAGACCGCCGATGTCGCCCTGATGGACGACGATCTTCGCAAGATCCCGGCGTTCATCGGCCTTTCGCGCGACACTGCGAGCATTCTGAAACAGAACATCGCGTTGGCGCTGGTGATCAAGGCTATCTTTCTTGGGGTCACCTTCGCCGGGCTCGCCACCATGTGGATGGCGGTGTTCGCCGACATGGGCGTGAGCCTGTTGGTGGTGTTCAACGGCTTGCGTCTGCTGCGCAAGTAAACGATGGGGGGATGGCTGTGCTGAGTGCCGAGCTGAAAGCGTTTTACATGGTCGCCCGTCTCGGCAGCAGCACGCTGGCAGCGCAGAAGCCGGCGGGGCGCGGAACCGTGCGGCGGGTTTCAGCGAGCGCCTGGCGCGGCTAGAAAACGCTGCGGCTGTTGGCGGCGTAAGCCGTCTCACCGCGGCGCGGCTATCGCTGGCAAGCCAGCTCCCACAAGGATCCGGGTGTTCACACATTATGTGCATCACCTCGGACACTGTGGGAGCTGGCTTGCCAGCGATGGGGCCGGATCGGGCGCTAGAGATCTGCAGCCAGTAAGTCAATCTGCTCCTGCCGCTCCGCCTGATTCAACTTTGCCTGCGGATTGAGCGACGACCACTGCGGATGCGCCCGCGCCTTGCTCAACGCCTCCGGCAATTTGCCCTCGCGCCAGGTCTTGTCTTGCGGGGTGGCAACCTGAACCGCGTCCATCGCGGCATGCCCGCGCTGATCCAGCGCTGACAGCAGCTGCCGCTGACGCAACGCCAACAGCCGCAACACGCCGTCATCCACGGTCAATTCCCGCTGGCCCTTGATCTTGCCGAGCAGGCGACTGCCATAACTGCGCGCCGTCTGTAGCGCTCCGCCAGCGATTGCACCGGCCAATGCCGCAGCCCCGAGGGTAATCCCGCCCACCAGCAAATCAACGCCAGCCCCGGCCGCAGCACCTGCAGCAATCCCGCCGCCGACCCGCACCCCCAGTTGCTTCAGGGTTTCCGGGTTGAACAGATCATCGCCCCAACGCCCGTCGAGCAACGGCAAGTCACTGGCCGCCGCGTCCTGTGGGCGGAACGCGTAGAGCTTGAGCAGCGCCTCGACGCATTTCTGCTCGCGCTGGCGCACGGCCTTGCGCAGTTCACTGATCGCTTGCTGTTCCTGCGCGGCCTCGCTGACCACACTGCGCCGGCACGCCGCGCAATCGATCAGCAACTCGGCGATCAAGCGCGCCGCACTTTGTTGGCGCGCCAGGCGCTGGGCTTGCTGATCGGCGATCAGCCGTTCCAGTTGTGGTCGGGCATTTTCCAGCAGCAGCGCGAGGCTCTCATACAGGCGCCGCTCGCCGTCTTCCGGCGGGGCAACGCTGTCGAAACGCACGAGCGCATGCAGACCGAGGCGTGCCAAGGCTTCGCGCCAGTCCGGCTCGCGATGGTTGGCGCTGCTGACGAAATTCAGCACCGGCAGCAGCGGCTTGCCACAACTGGCGAGCACTTCGAGTTCGTCGCGGTACTTGGCCAGCACCGGTTCGCGGGCATCAATCACATACAGTCCGGCATCGGAGGCGAGCAGCTGCCGCAGCACCTTCGCCTCCTGTTCGAAACGCTGACGCGCCTCGCTGCCGTCGAGGAACCGTGCCAGCCGCGCCGGGCCGTCGAGGCGTTCGCCGGGACGCTCCAGACGTTCCAGAAAATCCAGCAGCGCAATGGCGTCTTCCAGCCCAGGCGTGTCGTACAGATCGAGCAGCGGCTCGCCGTCCACCGACAGCCGCGCACCTTCGACATGCCGGGTGGTGCTCGGCCGGTGCGAGACTTCGCCGAAACCGACGTCGCGGGTCAGGGTGCGCAGCAACGAGGTCTTGCCGACGTTGGTATGGCCGACCACCGCAAGTTTCAGCGGCGCTTTGCGGGCATCAGTCATGACCGTTCTCCAGCCAGTTCAACGGCGCGCAATCGGCGAATGGCAGTTCCAACTGGTGCAGCGCCGCATGCCAGTCGCCGAGGCGCGCGCTGTCCAGCGCTTCACCGGGCGGCGCCTGCAGCAGCCAGACCCGGGTGGCGCTGGCGTTGCGCGCCAGTTCGGCGATCAGCGCGAGGCTGCCGCGGTCCGGCGAGCGCCGTGGATCGCAGGCGATCAGCAGGCGCGCCGCAGGGAAACGGCTGAGTTGTTCGAGCAGTTTGTTGCGTGATTCGCGGCTGTCGAGAATGCCGGCGTTGCTCACGGTTTTCGGCAGGGCCGGTGGCCATGGGCGCTGGTCGTCGAGTTCGATGGCCACCAGCAGCGCACCGTCGCTGGCCTGTTCGCTGACGTGGCTTTCGACCCGATGCAATTGTTCCGGCGCCGCGTCATTGATGCCGAGACGTTCGCTGGTCGGCATCAGACGTTCGCGCAGTTGCGCGTAGCCGGGCAGGTTCAGGTCCAGGCGCAGTGCGGCTTTTCCTCGGCTCCAGCGCCAGAAGCAGAACACCGCCAGCAGCAGGCGCGGCAGTACGCCGTAGACCACCAACACGCCGACCAACCAGGTCGCCCAGGCCTGTCGCGCGCTTTCAATGTCCAGCGCACCGGCGCCGCTGGCGCGGATCATTTCCACAGTCGGCACGTTGAAGCCGAGCAGCGCCGGCAGCGCGCCGAGGGCCTGGGTCATGTTGATGAAAGTGTCGGCGCTAAGGATTGTGGTTTCCCAGACGAAGCCGTAGCGCCGGGTTGCCATTAGCGTCAGCAGCAGCACCAGGGTGCTGAGCATCGCCAGCAGCCACAAACCGTTGACCAGCGTGCCGAGCGCCCAGCGGTTGAGTTTTTGCCGTTGCAGTATCAGCAGCAGGGCCGGTGCCAGTTGCGCGGCTTTGGCGTCCCGGGCGAATTTTTCGCTGAGCCACAGCCACGCGCGTCCAAGAGTGGCGCCGTGTTCGCTGGCAAAGATCAGTCCCAGCGCCCAGCTCAACAGCAGAATCAGGTTCAGCCCGAGCAGGCTGCCCAAGGCCCAGAACACGTTGACCGGTGTCTGGCTCAGCGCGGCGAATGCCAGGCCGGCGCCGCTCAGCACGGCGAAGATCAGCAGCAGCACCAGCGCCAGACGTGCGCCTTGCAGCCAGTGGCTGAGCGCAGCTTTCAGTCCGTCGCGCTCGGCCAGCCACAACGCCCGGCGTTGAATCCGGCTCGGCAGATCGCCGCCAGCCGCGCGGGCCAGGCGATTGGCTTCCAGATCCTCCAGCGGCCCTGCGTGTTCTTCACGCAGGCGGATGGTTTCGCTGAGCCAGAGGTTTTGCAGGGGAGTCAGTTCAGTCACGCGCCATTCCGTTGCTCAATTGAGCCGTGAGCATAACCGCTGTGGCGCTTATCGGGTCAAGCGAGGCTCTGGTATCCTCGCCGGCATGACTAAATCACTCCCCCTTAGCCTGATCGCAGCCCTCGGTGAAAACCGCGTGATCGGCGTCGACAACAGCATGCCCTGGCACCTGCCGGGGGACTTCAAATACTTCAAGGCCACCACCTTGGGCAAGCCGATCATCATGGGCCGCAAGACCTGGGATTCCCTCGGTCGGCCGCTGCCGGGACGCTTGAACATCGTGGTCAGCCGTCAGGCCGATCTGGTGTTGGAGGGGGCCGAGGTGTATCCGTCGCTGGAAGCCGCGGTGCTTCGCGCCGAAGAATGGGCGAAAGCGCAGGGCGTCGATGAGTTGATGCTGATTGGCGGCGCGCAGCTGTATGCGCAAGGGCTGGCGCAGGCCGATCGGCTGTACCTGACCCGCGTGGCGCTGAGCCCGGAGGGCGATGCGTGGTTTCCGGAGTTCGATCCGGACCAGTGGAAACTGGTATCGAACGTCGCTAACCCGGCTGAGGGCGACAAGCCCGCGTACAACTTCGAAGTCTGGGAAAAAGCTTAAGAGCTTCGCGAGCAAGCCCGCTCCCACATTTGGAATGCATTCCAAATGTGGGAGCGGGCTTGCTCGCGAAGAGGCCAGATCAGGCAATGAATATTTAAGCCTGCGCCAACTCCGCATGCTCATCCGCATCCAGCAGCGCTTTATCGGTCTGCTGCATCACCTGACTGGTAATCGCGCCCGCCGTGATCGAACCACTCACGTTCAACGCCGTACGGCCCATGTCGATCAGCGGCTCGACCGAAATCAGCAGCGCGACCAGAGACACCGGCAAGCCCATAGCTGGCAGCACGATCAGGGCGGCAAACGTCGCACCGCCACCAACCCCGGCCACACCGGCCGAACTCAATGTGACAATCGCCACCAGCGTCGCGATCCACAGCGGGTCCAGCGGGTTGATGCCCACGGTGGGCGCCACCATCACCGCCAACATTGCCGGGTACAGACCGGCGCAACCGTTCTGGCCGATGGTCGCACCGAACGACGCGGCGAAACTCGCCACTGACTGCGGAATCCCCAGGCGTCGGGTCTGCGCTTCGATGCTCAGCGGAATGCTCGCCGCGCTGGAGCGACTGGTGAAGGCGAAGGTCAGCACTGGCCAGATCTTGCGGAAGAAGCGCAGCGGGTTGATCCCGGCGGCGGACACCAGCAAGCCATGCACCACGAACATCAGGCCCAGGCCGAGGTACGAAACCACCACGAAACTGCCGAGTTTGATGATGTCTTGCAGGTTGGAACCGGCTACCACTTTGGTCATCAGCGCCAGTACGCCGTATGGGGTCAGTTTCATCACCAGACGCACCAGACGCATCACCCAGGCTTGCAGGGTGTCGATGGCGTTGATCACTTTCTGACCTTTCTCGACGTCATCCTTGAGCAGTTGCAGCGCCGCGACCCCGAGGAATGCAGCGAAAATCACCACGCTGATGATCGAGGTCGGCTTGGCCCGCGCCAGGTCGGCGAACGGGTTTTGCGGAATGAACGACAGCAGCAATTGCGGCACATTCAGATCGGCAACCTTGCCGGCGTAGTCGCTCTGAATGGTTTGCAGACGGGCCATTTCCTGGGTGCCGGCAACCAGACCTTCAGCGGTGAGGCCGAACAGGTTGGTCAGGCCGATACCGATCAGCGCCGCAATCGCGGTGGTGAACAGCAGGGTGCCGATGGTCAGGAAGCTGATCTTGCCCAGCGACGAGGCGTTGTGCAGCCGTGCCACGGCGCTGAGGATCGAGGCGAACACCAGCGGGATGACGATCATTTGCAGCAACTGCACGTAACCGTTGCCGAACAGATCGAACCAGCCGATCGAGGCTTTCAACACCGGGTTGCCGGCGCCGTAAATGCTGTGCAGCGCAACGCCGAACGCCACGCCCAGAACCAGCGCGAGCAGAACTTTTTTCGCCAGGCTCCAGGTGGTGTGGCGGGTTTGCGCCAGACCGAGGAGCAGGGCGAGGAACACCAGCAGATTGAGGATCAGCGGCAGATTCATGAACACTCCGATAAGACTTGTGCCAGTCGCCTTCTGGGGCAACTGCGAACCGGTAAGCCTAACAGCTTGATTTCCAATGAATTAATACCGAAAACGCATGGAAATAGTCGCTTTTGGAATAAGCGCCGGTCGTTCTCGGGAATGCACATGGCGCGAAGTGGACGCGGACGGTCGCTGGCAGACGAGGACTGTCACACTTATTTGTTAGCGTCGATATCTTCACACCTGGGGAGAAAGCGCCGATGAAAATCGCACCGAAGTTTCTGGCTGTCGCCATCACGTTAGGGTTGGGTCTGGCGGGTCAGGCGTTCGCCACCGACCTGAAACACTGGCCAGCGGATCAGGCAAAGGCACTGGACGCGATGATCGCGGCCAACGCCAACAAGGGTAACTTCGCGGTGTTCGACATGGACAACACCAGTTACCGCTACGACCTCGAAGAGTCGTTGCTGCCGTTCATGGAAAACAAGGGCCTGATCACACGTGACAAGCTCGATCCCTCGCTGAAACTGATGCCGTTCAAGGACACCGCCGACCACAAGGAAAGTCTGTTCAGTTACTACTATCGCCTGTGCGAAGTCGACGACATGGTCTGCTACCCGTGGGTGGCGCAAGTGTTCTCCGGTTTTACCCTCAAGGAACTCAAAGGCTACGTCGATGAGCTGATGGCCTCGGGCAAACCGGTTCCGACCACCTACTACGACGGCGACGTGGTGAAGAACCTCGACGTGCAGCCGCCAAAAGTCTTCACCGGCCAGGCCGAGCTGTACAACAAGCTTATGGAGAACGGCATCGAGGTCTACGTGATGACCGCCGCCTCCGAAGAACTGGTGCGTATGGTCGCAGCGGATCCGAAGTACGGCTACAACGTCAAACCGCAGAACGTCATCGGCGTGACCACGCTGCTGAAGAACCGCGAAACCGGCGAGCTGACCACCGCACGCAAACAGATCAGCGCCGGCAAGTATGACGAGAAGGCCAACCTCGGCCTCGAACTGACCCCGTATCTGTGGACCCCGGCGACCTGGATGGCCGGCAAGCATGCCGCGATCCTGACCTACATCGACGAATGGAAAAAACCGGTACTGGTGGGCGGCGACACGCCGAGCAGCGACGGCTACATGCTGTTCCACGATGTGGACGTGGCCAAGGGCGGTATCCACCTGTGGGTCAACCGCAAGGACAAATACATGACGCAGCTCAACGGCATGATGGCCAAGCACGCTGCGGCGCAGGCCAAGGAAGGCTTGCCGGTGACGGCGGACAAGAACTGGGTGATCGTAAAGCCTGAAGAAATTCAATAAAAGCAGTTGCAAGCTGCAAGCTATTAGCGGCAAGAAAGAGCAACTCTGCTCTTTCTTGCCGCTTTTGGCTTGCAGCTTGCGGCTTTTTAGATCCCGTCGAGCATCGCCTTGTTACGCACGGCACCCTTGTCGGCGCTGGTTGCCAGCAGGGCATAGGCCTTGAGGGCGGTGGTCACTTTGCGTGGACGCTGTTCGACCGGTTTCCAGCCTTTCTTGTCCTGCTCGACCCGGCGTGCAGCCAGTTCTTCGTCGCTGACCAACAAGTTGATCGAGCGGTTTGGAATGTCGATCAGCACCTTGTCGCCGTCCTGCACCAGACCGATCGCGCCGCCGGCTGCAGCTTCTGGCGAAGCGTGGCCGATGGACAGACCCGAGGTGCCGCCGGAGAAACGGCCGTCGGTGAGCAAGGCGCAGGCTTTGCCCAGGCCTTTGGATTTGAGGTACGACGTCGGGTAGAGCATTTCCTGCATGCCCGGGCCGCCCTTCGGACCTTCGTAGCGAATGATGACGATGTCGCCTTCCTTCACTTCGTCGACGAGGATGCCGCGAACCGCGCTGTCCTGGCTTTCAAAGATCTTCGCGTTGCCTTCGAAGACGTGGATCGACTCGTCGACCCCGGCGGTTTTCACCACGCAGCCGTCGAGAGCAATGTTGCCGTACAGCACGGCCAGGCCGCCTTCTTTGGAGTAGGCGTGTTCGAAGCTGCGGATGCAGCCGTTTTCACGGTCGTCATCCAGAGTCTCCCAACGGGTCGACTGGCTGAACGCGGTCTGCGTCGGGATGCCCGCCGGACCGGCCTTGAAGAAGTGGTGCACTGCTTCATCGCTGGTCTGGGTGATGTCCCACTTGGCGATGGCTTCTTCCATGCTGCGGCTGTGCACGGTCGGCAGGTCGGTGTGCAGCAGGCCGCCACGGGCCAGCGAACCGAGGATGCTGAAGATGCCGCCGGCGCGGTGCACGTCTTCCATGTGGTACTTCTGGATGTTCGGCGCGACCTTGCACAGTTGCGGCACGCTGCGCGAGAGCCGATCGATGTCGCGCAGGTCGAAATCGATCTCGGCTTCCTGGGCGGCAGCCAGCAAGTGCAGGATGGTGTTGGTCGAACCGCCCATGGCGATGTCGAGCATCATCGCGTTCTCGAACGCCTTGAAGTTGGCGATGTTGCGCGGCAGTACCGATTCGTCGTTCTCGCCGTAGTAACGCTTGCACAGCTCGACGATGGTGCGGCCGGCCTGCAGGAACAGTTGCTCGCGGTCGCTGTGGGTGGCCAGGGTCGAACCGTTGCCTGGCAACGCGAGACCGAGGGCTTCGGTCAGGCAATTCATCGAGTTGGCGGTGAACATGCCGGAGCACGAACCGCAGGTCGGGCAGGCGCTGCGCTCGTACTCGGCGACTTTCTCGTCAGAAGCGCTGGAGTCGGCGGCGATCACCATGGCGTCGACGAGGTCGAGGCCGTGGGAAGCGAGTTTGGTCTTGCCGGCTTCCATCGGGCCGCCGGATACGAAGATCACCGGAATGTTCAGGCGCAGGGCGGCCATCAGCATGCCCGGGGTGATCTTGTCGCAGTTGGAAATGCACACGATGGCGTCGGCGCAGTGAGCGTTGACCATGTACTCGACGGAGTCGGCGATGATCTCGCGGCTTGGCAGCGAATAAAGCATGCCGTCGTGGCCCATGGCGATGCCGTCGTCCACGGCGATGGTGTTGAATTCTTTCGCAACGCCACCGGCGCGTTCGATTTCACGGGCAACCAGTTGACCGAGGTCTTTCAGGTGCACGTGGCCCGGAACGAACTGGGTGAAGGAGTTGGCAATGGCGATGATCGGCTTCTTGAAGTCGTCATCTTTCATCCCGGTGGCGCGCCACAGTGCGCGGGCGCCGGCCATGTTGCGGCCGTGGGTGGATGTTTTCGAACGGTAATCTGGCATGAAGCACTCCGGGCGGCTAAATCAGGTATCAAAAGGGAAGTGAGCTTCTATTGACGTCTGGAACACTCAGAAATGGCCGTGTGTCCTGGATGTTGCCGATGACTTTGCGGGATCGCCGCTTGCCTCAGCCTGAGCTCATAAACCCGCCGGGGGATGAATGGCGATGAATCAGCCGATTCTACACCGCTGGCGTCTGGAGGGAATGGCGCAAAGCATTGTTCCAGTGCCGACGGTGCATGTGGCATGACGACCGGCAGGCTCAATCGCCGTTAGTGGAGGTGATGGCGCTCTTGTCGAGGACGCTGGCGCGGTGGTTGATTCGCTTGTTCAACGCCAAGGCAATGCAACTGAGCAGGACAAAACAGTAACCGAGGGTCGCCTGCAGGTTATTCGGACTCAGGCTGATCAGCGCGCTGATCAAACCGCCACAGACGAAGATGATCGTGCTGCCGGCCGAAGCCGAGGTGCCGGCGCTCTCCGGGAACATGCCCATCGCCCGCGAGGTGGCGGCGGGGCGGGCAATGGTGGTGCCAGCGGTGCAGATCAGCATCGGAATCAGCACCGTGGTGGGCGAGAGTGCGAAGTGCTGCGACAGGAACAGCATCACCAGCCCCGCCAGCAGAATCAGGCTCAACCCGGTGACGATCTGTTGTGCCGGGCTGATGCGCCGGCTCAACAACGCAGCGGCAATCCCGCCCACAACATAGGCCGCACCGTAGATCAGCAGAATCAGCGAGAACTCAAAGGCCGACAGGTGCAGTTGATCCATGAAAATCAGCGGCGAGATGACGATAAACGAAAAGTGGCAGGCAAACGCAAACGCAGAGGTGAGCCAGTAGCCGACGAATTCGAAATCGCCCAACACCCGGCGATACGCGTTGAGGAAATTCAGAGGTGTGCTTCGGGCACCCGGTCGGCTGTTATCCAGGAAAAACCAGACCTGGATCAGCACCACTGCAGCCAGCGCAGTGAACACCCAGAAGCTGCCGCGCCAGCCGAGGGTGGCCTGCAGAAAACTGCCGGCCAGTGGCGACACTGAAATGAAAATCCCCGTTGCGGTCACCATCAGGATGCGCAAGCGGTCACGCGCCTCGCCCTCGAACAGATCCTGGATCAGCGCCTGGGACAGCACGAAGCAGCCGCAGCCCAACGCCTGCAACAACCTGAAGGTGAGGAAAAGAGTGTAGTCCTGGGTCATGGTGCAGCCGAGTGCGCCCAGCATCGACACGCCCATGCCAGCCAACAGCAGGCCCTTGCGTCCGATCACATCGGAGAGTGGCCCGATCAGCAACTGTGCAAACGCGATTCCTACGGCGAACAGACTTATCGACAGGGCAATGTCCGCCGAGGTACCACGAAAATGTTCGGCCAGTGCCGGAAAAGAGGGCAGCAGCACATCCAGAGGAAAGACCCCAAGCAGCACCATGATCAGCAACAGGCTGACTGCACCGCGGCGTTGTCGGGCACTGCGTGTTGTATTCGCTTGGTTATCCATCGATCAGTCCTGCCCTGACAAAAAGTGCGCGGTTATGTGGCAGCGCAAAGAAACCTGCCTTTTCCAATGCCAGCAGCGTGGCGCCGGCACCTGATCGCGCGCGTTGCCGGTTGGCCTTCGCCGTTGCGAGGCCGCCGACAATCTGGGCCGCCTCGATTTCGGCAATGCCGGCGTCCCGCAGGCTCTGTCGCAACCAGCGTTCATCGACTTCAAAGAAAATCCCGATGACGTCCAGCAGGGTTCTGGCGGTGAAGGTGCGCTGGCGGCTGTTCAGGGTCAGCCACAGATAATGAAACACCTCGCTGAAGTAGCGACTGTGGCGGGCCTCATCGCTCAGGTGATCGCGCAGCATGTCATTGACACTGGTGACCAGCGTTTCGCGGCAGACTTCCAGCAACTCCCGGGCAATGATGGTTTCCGAGACGAAACCGAGCAGAAACCATGCCAGTGGGCGATTGTTTTCAGCCGTGCGGGCAATCAGGGCGTTCATTCGGCTGATGCGTAGAGGCATCACCGGACGTGGGGCGAAACCGTGCAAATCGGCGATCTGACTGGCCAGACGATCGGAAAACAACGCGTGGTAGCCCTCGTCCGTATAGAGCTGCAGCGCCGCGGTTTTCATCCGCGGCGGGATGTAGGCAGGCAATTCACCGTGGACAATGGTTTCCACTGCCCGGTTGACGATGCGATGTTCCAGCAGGGTGGTGTAATCGAGAAAATGCACCAGATGATTGGCCGTCAGGCGGTGCATGACGGTCGCACCTGCGGCCTGGATGGCGGGGTGCGCCAGGTAAGGCAGGAAGGCCGGCGGAAACCAGAAACGGGTTTGCAGTTGCTCCTGCACGTCGGGTGGCAGCAGGTAGTCATGCTGACTGGTGCGTACTGAAGCGTGGTTGTCCCAGTCGCCGAGGGTAAAGCGATGCGCCCAGGACACAGGTGCCAGAGATGAGCCTGCGGAGGGGGCCGTCATGTCTGCGTCTCCCCGAGCAGATCCTTCATTTCCTGACACATTGCCTGACCGCCGCTTGCACCACAGCCGACAAAGAACAGCGGTTGTTCGGCACTGCCTTCGATGCCCAGCAGGGATTCGACCTGACGATCGCCAAAGGCGCCTGTCAGCCAGGTGTTGAGTCCCAAGGCTGTGGCCACCAACTGGAATGACTGCGAAAGATGGCCGGCTTCAACGAAGGCCATGCGATAGGCCCGCGAATGCTGGTACTTCCACCAGAGCCGGTCGAAGCGCGCGGTGATGAACAGCCCCAATGGCAGGTTATTGATGAAATGTTGCCCGGCCAGCAGGTGGCCGAGTTCCGGCTCGGGCAAGGGGCCGACCAGACTCAAGGCGTGCTCTGCGGGGTGATAAGCGTAAATGCCCGGCTCCAGGCCGCTGATGTTCTGGGCCAGCACAAAACCTTCGCAGGCATTCAATCCGCCTCCGGAGGGGCTGCTGCGTCGTGCGCCGAGTCCTTTGGCAACGCAGGCATCGCGATCAGGGTCGCGTTCGTCGAGATAACCGATGGATAGATACAGCAGCGTGGCAACGGTCTCAAGGGTGATGGCTTCACCGGTAAAGGCGCGACAGGTTTTTCGTTGCAGCAGCGCATTGCCCAGGCTGCTGTCAGTCAGGACGGCGGGTGCAGGCAGTTTGATGCGTTGCTCGACAGGCATTACCGGGCGTTCGCTGTCTGGCGCCTTCGAGGCCAGTACTTCATTGCAATGATCCAGGTACTGCAGGGACCACTCGTGGATATTCTGCGGCACTTGTTCACAGGGTATGTTCTGTGTGCCGATATGGTAAATCTTCGATAGTTCATCCCAGCCCCATTTTGGGCTGTCTATCTTTGTAATGGTTAATATTTTTGCATTTAACAGTTGTGCATCTATTGTGTTGTTGTGGTTGTACAGGTTTGGGTCGTGAATAAGTTTGACAAGTCTCGACGAATAATCGAAATCAAGTTCGTACTGGATGTGGTCTTTGTAGTTCCAGATGATAAGTCCGGGCGTGCGCGGCAGTATGAAGAAATAAGGATTGATATGCATGGGGGTTCTTCGCTCTGGACAAAGTCGAAAAGGACGCTGGGGTGCCGGCACTCCCCAGCGTCCACCTTACTTAACGGGCTTTAGGGGCAACCAGAAAAGCCAGGTTTGCGATTTTGTTAGCTTCCAGAGTAATTGCTTTCATAGTGTGAACTCCATGTTCAGTGATAGTGAATGCCACCTCGTGGTGACAACTTAATCATAGTTTGTAATGGATTAATGGCAAGTGATTATTAAGTAGGAAAATTCGAGTAATTTTGTCGGAGTGGTCGTGGGGGCAAAGTATGTTTGTAAGTGATAAGTTGCCACATCGAAAATGCAGGGAAATTTCCTTCACTGGTTTAGGAAGTTGTGTGTAGGACGGGATAGAGAGCAGACAGTCGGCGACGTTGCATCGCCAGAACAGCAAACGGGGAGCCCTTGGGCTCCCCGTATTATTTGCCGATCAGCTGTTCGGCAGCAGGCGGCAGGTGATGCTCTTGATGTAGCGGGTTTCGACGATGGCCGGGTGGACCGGGTGGTCTGGACCCTGGCCGCCGCGCTCGAGCATCTGGATGTTGCGGTCCAGGTGGCGGGCGCTGGTCAGCAGGATGTTCTGCAGATCATCTTCCGGCAGGTGCATCGAGCACGAGGCGCTGACCAGGATGCCATCCTTGGTGAGCAGGCGCATGGCTTGCTCGTTCAGACGACGGTAGGCGCCTTCACCGTTTTTCATGTCTTTCTTGCGTTTGATGAACGCCGGCGGGTCGGCAACGATCACGTCGAAGCGCTCTTCGCTGGCCTTGAGCTCTTTCAGGGCTTCGAAAACGTCGCCTTCGATGCAGGTCATCTTGTCGGCGAAGCCGTTCAGCGCCGCATTACGCTCGACGCCGTCGAGGGCGAAACCCGACGCGTCGACGCAGAACACTTCGCTGGCACCGAAAGCGGCCGCCTGTACGCCCCAGCCCCCGATGTAGCTATAAAGGTCGAGGACGCGTTTGCCTTTGGCGTATGGCGCGAGGCGGGCGCGGTTCATGCGGTGGTCGTAGAACCAGCCGGTTTTCTGGCCTTCGATCACCGGTGCTTCGAACTTCACGCCGTTCTCTTCCAGGGCGACCCACTCCGGTACCAGGCCGAACACGGTTTCGACGTAACGGTTGAGGCCTTCGGCATCGCGCGCGGCGGAATCGTTCTTGAACAGAATGCCGCTTGGCTTGAGCACTTGGGTCAGTGCGGCGATCACGTCATCTTTATGCGCTTCCATGGTCGCCGAGGCGATCTGCACCACAAGGATGTCGCCGAAACGGTCGACCACCAGACCCGGCAGCAGGTCGGAGTCACCGTAGACCAGACGGTAGAACGGCTTGTCGAACAGGCGCTCGCGCAGCGACAGGGCCACATTCAGGCGGTGCACCAGCAGCGATTTGTCCAGCGGCAGTTTGATGT
The DNA here is from genome assembly GCF_054456575.1 of Pseudomonas sp. Eth.TT006. Taxonomy (NCBI): domain Bacteria; kingdom Pseudomonadati; phylum Pseudomonadota; class Gammaproteobacteria; order Pseudomonadales; family Pseudomonadaceae; genus Pseudomonas; species Pseudomonas sp. Eth.TT006. Next base: position 524,367 of record NZ_JBTJEN010000001.1, read on the forward strand.
CGCGCGACAGCAGGCGCGCGCAGATCAGGTTGTTCGGGCTCATGGCGACGATGCCCAGCGTTTTGCCGCCGGCCGCTTCGAGGATCGCCTGATCGCCGGCCTTGAAGCCGTGCAGTGGCGTGGCGGCCACATCGATTTCGTTGCTGTAGACCCACAAGTGGCCGTTGCGCAGGCGACGGTCGGCGTTGGCTTTGAGGCGCAGGCTAGGCAGGGACATGACGTCGCTCCGGAAAAAAGAGCGGGAGTATAGCGTGTTGCCCGGTCTGATTGGCGGGTGAGTGGACCTGTGGCGAGGGGATTTATCCCCGATCGGCTGCGTAGCAGCCGCAAACCCCCATCGCAGTTTTCTGAAAGGACCGCGTGAGTCGATTTGGGACAGCTGCGCTGTCCATCGGGGATAAATCCCCTCACCACATAAACTTACAAGTCGGCAGATCAGGCCGAAAGCGCGCTGATCAGCTCCTTGCTGAACGCCGGAATATCATCCGGTTGACGGCTGCTGATCAGGTGCCCGTCCTTGACCACTTCCTTGTCCACCCAGTTGGCCCCGGCGTTCACCAGGTCATCCTTGAGGGTCTTGTAGCTGGTCATGGTTTTGCCGTTGACCAGCCCGGCGGAAATCAGCAGCCAGCCGCCATGGCAGATCACCGCAATCGGCTTGCCGGCGGAGGCGCCGGTCTTGACCAGGTGCTGGGCGTCCTGGTCGATACGGATGGTGTCGGAGTTCTGCACGCCGCCGGGCAGGACGATCGCGTCGTACTGCTCGCTGCTGGCGCCTTGAAAGGTCTGGTCGACCTGAAAGTCGTCCGCCGGTTTGTCATGGTTCCAGCCTTTGACCTTGCCGGCCTCGGCAGAAAGGATGTCGACTTGCGCGCCAGCCTGCTCCAGAGCCTGCTTGGGGCCGGTCAGTTCGACCTGCTCGAAACCGTCTGTTACCAAAATGGCGACGCGTTTGCCGTTGAGGGAAGTGTCCATCGCTAAGCTCCTGAGTCTGTGGAAGTTTGTCGCCGTACGGGAGCGCAATCGTCCCGAGGGCCTTACAGGTTCCGAAGCCAGCGCGTTAATGAAAGTTCCTGACAATTACCCACTGGTGTGTCGTCGTGCGGTTTTTAGAGGTTAGAATCGCCGCCTGTCCCAGAGTGTGTACTTATGTCCCAAGAGCTGACCACCGAACAGATTCAACAGTCCCTGCAAGGCATCAGCGTGCCGGCGCAGCCGCAGATCATGGTGGATCTGCAAATGGAGCAGTACATGCCCGACCCGGATCTGGACACGATTGCCAAACTGATCGCCCAGGATCCCGGCCTGTCCGGCTCGCTGCTGAAAATCGTCAACTCGCCTTATTACGGCCTGAGCAACAAGATCACCTCGATCAAGCGCGCGGTGAACCTGTTGGGCAGTCGCTCGATCATCAACCTGATCAACGCCCAGTCGATCAAGGGCGAGATGAACGACGACACCATCGTCACCCTCAATCGTTTCTGGGATACCGCCCAGGATGTGGCCATGACCTGCCTGACCTTGGCCAAGCGCGTCGGTACCGAGGCCAGTGACGAGGCTTACGCATTGGGTCTGTTCCACGATTGTGGCGTGCCGCTGATGCTGCAACGCTTCCCCAATTACATGACGATTCTGGAAAAGGCCTATGCCAACGCCGGTGCCGAGTGCCGGGTGGTGGACACCGAAAACGCCGAGTTCAACACCAACCACGCGGTGGTCGGTTACTACACCGCCAAGTCGTGGCGCCTGCCGGAGCATGTCAGCGCGGCCATTGCCAACCACCACAATGCCCTGGCGATTTTCAGCGACGAGACCTCGCGCAACACGCAGATGAAAAACCTGCTGGCGATCCTCAAGATGGCCGAGCATATCTGCGCGTCGTATCGGGTGCTGGGCAACCAGACCGAAGATTACGAATGGCAGGCCGTCGGGCCGCTGGTGCTCGAGTACATCGGGCTGTCGGACTACGACTTCGAAACCCTCAAACAAACGATCCGCGACCTCGGCGCGCATTGATCAGAGGACGTCATGCCTGAACTGCCGGAAGTCGAAACCACCCGTCGCGGCATTGCCCCGCATCTGGAGGGCCAGCGCGTCAGCCGGGTGATCGTGCGGGATCGCCGGCTGCGCTGGCCGATCCCCGAAGACCTCGATGTGCGCCTGTCCGGGCAGCGCATCGTGCTGGTCGAGCGGCGAGCCAAGTACCTGTTGATCAACGCCGAAGCCGGTACGCTGATCAGCCACCTCGGGATGTCGGGCAACCTGCGTCTGGTGGAGTCCGGATTGCCGGCGTTGAAGCATGAACACGTGGATATCGAGCTGGAATCCGGTCTGGCGTTGCGCTACACCGATCCGCGCCGCTTTGGTGCGATGCTGTGGAGCAGCGATCCGCTCAATCACGAACTGCTGATTCGCCTCGGGCCGGAGCCTTTGACCGATCTGTTCGACGGCGAGCGTCTGTTCCAGCTGTCGCGCGGGCGTTCGATGGCGGTCAAGCCGTTCATCATGGACAACGCGGTGGTGGTCGGTGTCGGCAACATTTACGCCACCGAAGCGCTGTTCGCCGCCGGGATCGACCCGCGCCGTGAGGCAAAGAGCATTTCTCGAGGGCGATATCTGAAGCTGGCGATCGAGATCAAACGCATCCTCGCCGCCGCCATCGAACGCGGCGGCACCACGTTGCGTGATTTCATCGGGGGTGACGGGCAGCCGGGTTATTTCCAGCAGGAGCTGTTTGTCTATGGCCGTGGCGGTGAGCACTGCAAGGTTTGCGGCACTGGCCTGCGAGAGGTCAAGCTCGGCCAGCGGGCTAGCGTGTTCTGCCCGCGCTGCCAGACCTGAGGCAAACGGCTGAAAAAGTCCTACGGTCTATAGTGAGTTGTCTCACTGTTCAGCCCGAAGGATCGTGCCATGAAGTCCCTGCAAGTGCTCTTAGTTGCGCTGCTGTTGTGTTCCAGTCTGGCTGTTGCGGCCACGGAAAGCGGCAGCGGTGACCCACGCTATACCATCCAGAATCCCCCGGCCTACGCGATGATCGGCGATTTGCTGATCGCCCGACCTTTATTGGTGGTGGCGACGGTGATCGGTGCGGGCGCGTTTGTGGTGTCGTTGCCGTTTACCGCGCTGGGTGGCGGGGTGGGCGATGCGGGGCAGGCGCTGGTGGTCGACCCGGCGAAAGCGGCGTTTGTGCGCTGCCTGGGATGTACGGGAGAGGGGTTTGAACAGCGCGAGTGAGCGGGTCAGGATTTTGTGGTGCTGCTGACGGCCTCATCGCGGGCAAGCCCGCTCCCACAAGGTATTGGGTGGTTGCACAATGTGTGTTCCACCACAGAACACTGTGGGAGCGGGCTTGCCCGCGATGGCGGCGGAACGGGCGCTTAAGAGTTCAGGCCTTGCCGGTAATCTTGCGGTACTTCTCCATCAACTGTTCTTCAGTCTCCGGATGGGCTTCGTCCAGTGGAATGCAATCCACCGGGCAGACCTGCTGGCACTGCGGTTCGTCGTAGTGGCCGACGCACTGGGTGCACAGGTTCGGGTCGATCACGTAGATCTCTTCGCCTTGGGAAATGGCGGCGTTCGGGCACTCGGGTTCGCAGACGTCGCAGTTGATGCAATCGTCGGTGATGATCAGGGACATGCTAACTCCAGCCGGGGCGGCAGGCCCGGGCGCTATAAATCAATGCGCGCAATTGTGCCGCATTGGCGAGCGCAGTGCACGCGGCTGCGATCAAGGGCACGCGACTGCAATCTTTGAAAGCCAAAGATCGCAGCCTGCGGCAGCGCCTACTTTTTGAAGCGCAGGGTCAGGGCATCGGCCACGGCCGGGTGCACGAACTTGCTGATATCGCCACCCAGCGCCGCGATTTCCCGGACCAGTGTCGAGGAAATGAACGAATAACGCTCGGACGGCGTGAGAAACAGGCTCTCGACGTCCGGCGCCAATTGACGGTTCATGTTGGCCAGCTGGAATTCGTATTCGAAGTCCGACACCGCGCGCAGACCACGCAGGAACACATTGGCGTTCTGCTCCTTGGCGAAATGCGCCAGCAGCGTCGAGAAGCCGACCACCTCCACGTTCGGCAGGTGTTTGGTGACCTCGCGAGCCAGTTCGACCCGTTGTTCCAGCGGGAACAGCGGGTTTTTCTTCGGGCTGGCAGCGACCGCAATGATCACGTGATCGAACAGGCGCGAGGCGCGTTCGACCAGATCGCCATGGCCCTTGGTAATAGGGTCGAAGGTACCTGGGTACAACACTCGGTTCATCGCGTCGTCCTGGCGGGAGTCCGTTGGGGAGTCGGATGGTATCGCAGCCGTCCCGGTCGGCCAAGTCGCGTGTTGGGTAAGAAAGCACTATAGACGCCGCGATAAAGCGTTTTTTTCACGGATTTCTCAACCGATCGGCGAGGGCCGTCGCCAGTTGTGCGGTCAGTCCATACACCGACAGCTGCGGGTTGGCGCCAATGCTGGTGGGGAACAGCGAGCCGTCGTGGATCGACAGATTGCGCAGTTGGTGATGCCGGCCGAGGCTGTCGGTGACCGCCATTTTCGGATCTTCGCCCATGGCACAACCGCCCATCACATGAGCACTGCCCAGGCGCGTGCGGTACAGCTCAAGACTCAGACCGTCGATCAGCGTGCGCGCTTCGGCCAGGGTATTCACGTACCGCGCATCGGCGTGCATCGGCATCACCGCTTTCGCGCCACCGGCAAACTGAATCTCGGCCATGCTGTGAAAGGCGCGGCGCAAACCTTCCCAGGCGTAAGGCGAGACTTGGTAGTCGAGCACCGGCGAGCCATCGCCGCGCAACTCGACGCTACCGCCGGGGCTGTCCGGGTGGAATCCGTCGCGCAGCAACGCGAGCATCGCGTGGGTGTGCGGCAGATCGGCCATGTGTTCGGCGTTCTGCTGGCCGAAGCCGCCGAGCAGCGTCGCCGCCAGTGCCGGCTGCAGCGGCGGCACTTCGAGTTTGTAGCCCATCGGCCCACGGGTGCCGTCCTTCCACTGGAAATGATCCGAGTAGATCGACTGCGGCGCGCCGTAGAACGGATTGATCACCTCGTCGAAGCGCCCGGCGGACATGTTCACCAGATGCAGAAACGTGCGTTTGCCGAGGCGCTGATGCGGATCGGGCGCGTCCGAGCGCAGGAGCAGCGCCGGGCTGTTGATGCCGCCGCCGGCCAGCACGTAATGCCGCGCTTTGACCGTGATTTCGCGTCCGGTCGATGCGACGCAACGTTCGTCCATCGCCACGCATTGCAGACCGGTGATGTTGTCGCCGCTGATCAGCAGTTTTTCCGCGCGCGCCAGATAAAGCAGTTCGCCGCCCTTTTCCAGCGTTGCCGGAATGGTGGTGACCATCATCGATTGCTTGGCGTTGGTCGGGCAGCCCATGCCGCAGTAACCGAGGTTCCAGCAACCGCGCACATTGCGCGGAATCACGTGCCAGCTATAGCCGAGCTGCTCGCAGCCCTTGCGGATCACGTCGTTGTTGGCATTAGCCGGGACCATCCACGGCGCGACGCCAAGGCGTTGCTCCATTTTCTCGAACCACGGCGCCATTTCGGCCGGGCTGTGGCCTTTGACGTTGTGCTCTCTGGCCCAGTGTTCGAGGGTCGGTTCCGGGGTGCGGAAGCTCGAGGTCCAGTTGATCAGCGTGGTGCCGCCCACCGCCCGGCCCTGAAGGATGGTGATCGCGCCGTCCTTGCTCATGCGGCCGATGCCTTCCTGATAGAGGCTGCTGTAGGCCTGGTCTTCGAGCAGCTTGAAATCGGAGCTGGTCTTGAGCGGGCCTTCTTCGATCAGCAGCACTTTGTAGCCGGCGGCGCTGAGGATTTCCGCGGTGGTGCCGCCACCGGCGCCGCTGCCGATGATGGCGACGTCGGCGTGCAGCGTCAGGTCGTCGCTCAGTTGTGCGCCGTTGTAGGTTTTCCAGCCACGGGCAAGGCCTTCGCGGAACAGGTCGGGTACGGGCATCGATCAGGTTCTCTTTATTATTCTGGGTGTGGTGGTGAGGCTGATGGCGCCTTCGCGAGCAAGCTCGCTCCCACATTGAAATGCATGTCCCTGTGTGAGCGGGCTTGCTCGCGAAGGCCGCGCCCCGATTTCAAACCGCAGGCGGCCCGGGATAACCGCAGTGCGCCCAGGACTCGGCGCGGGTGTACCAGGCCATCATCACCATCTGCAGCAGGGAGCTGTGACCCATGCGCAACAGGCTCAACGAACTGTTCCGCCAGCGTTCGAGGAAGTGGCGCAGCGCCTCGGGACTGGCGTTTTCCCAACTGCCCCAGATGCCGGTGAGCGGCCCGCGGGTGACCGCCATGCCGAGCACATCGAACAGTTGTCGAGTGAGCTTGAGCATCTCTGGCGAAAGATGGTTGAGGCTGTAATCCAGCGACTTGAGGGTGCCCTCGACGGCTGCGGGCATTTTGTCGCTGACCACGGCGCCGTCGAGCATCACCGGAATCAAGGCGCGCAGGAACAACAGGTCGCCGTCGCGCAGAGCGACAAAGCCGTTGGCCGCGACATTCGATGAGCAACCACTGAGGCTGGCGCCAAGGCCGGCGGTGGCAAGAAACGCGGTGGCGCCGAGGCTGAATTTCAGCAGGCCACGGCGCGACAGCGCAGGTGTTTCGGTCAGGCTTGGGTGCATTGTTGTTATTACCCGGCGATGACGACGATTAACGAATAAACAGTTTCTGGATCAGTTTCTGGATCGATTTGCCGTACGGCGGATAAATCAGCTTCGCCGCGTTGAAGCGCTGTTTGATCAACACGCCTTTGGCTTTGCTGAAGGTCAGGAATCCTTCGTGGCCGTGATAGTGGCCCATGCCTGACGGGCCAATCCCACCGAACGGCATGTCGTCCTGCGCCACATGCAGCAGGGTGTCGTTGAGGCACACGCCGCCGGAGTGGGTTTCGTGCAGCACGCGGTTCTGTTCGCGCTTGTCGTAGCCGAAGTAGTAAAGGGCCAGAGGACGAGGGCGCTGATTGATGTAGGCAAACGCCTGGTCGAGGTCCTGATACGGCACGATCGGCAGCAGCGGGCCGAAGATCTCGTCCTGCATCACGATCATTTCGTCAGTCACGTTCAGCAGCAGGCTGTGCGGCATGCGCCGGCCCTGGCCCTGTTCGAACAGCGGGATCAGCAGCGCGCCCTTGCTGGTGGCGTCGCTGACATAACTGTTGAGCCGCGCCAGTTGGCGCTCGTTGATGATTGCGGTGTAGTCCGGGTTGTCGGCGAGGGTCGGGTAGAAAGCGTTGACCGCCTGGCGATAGGCTTCGACGAACGCACCGACGCGGTCTTGTGGCACCAGCACGTAATCGGGGGCGACGCAGGTCTGCCCGGCATTCAGGGTTTTGCCGAAGGCGATGCGTTCGGCGGCGTCCTTGAGCGGCACGTCATGTGAGACGATGGCCGGGGATTTGCCGCCCAGTTCGAGGGTCACCGGGGTCAGGTTTTCCGCGGCGGCGCGCATCACGTGTTTGCCGATGCTGGTAGCGCCGGTGAACAACAGGTGATCGAAGCGCAGGCGGGAAAACGCCACGCCAACGTCCGACTCGCCGAGCACCACGCACACCAGGTCTTCGGGGAAAGTCCGCGCGAGCAGCGTCTTGAGCAACTGCCCGGTGGCCGGGGTCGACTCGCTGAGCTTGAGCATCACCCGATTACCCGCCGCCAGCGCGCCGACCAACGGGCCGATGGCCAGATACAGCGGGTAGTTCCACGGCACGATAATGCCGACCACGCCCAGCGGCTGATACACCACTTTGGCCGACGCCGGCTGAAAGGCCAGGCCGACTTTGCGTCGTGAAGATTTCATCCAGCCTTTGAGGTGGCGGCTGGCGTAATGAATGCCGTGCAGACTCGGCATTAATTCGGCGAGCAGGGTTTCATCGGCGCTGCGATGGCTGAAGTCGCTGCTGATCGCACCGATCAGGGCCTGGCGCTCATCGCTGAGCAAGTCGCGCAATGCCTTGAGCCATTGCTGACGCTGCGCCGCTGCCGGCATCGGGTTGGCGGCATAGGCCGCGCGCTGTGCCGCGAATAGCCGGTTCAGCTCATCGAGGGGCTGTTGCAGCGTTTGCAGGTAAGCAATGTCGGCAGTCATCGTCTGCTCCGGATTTATTGTAGTGAGGACTTTTTAGAGTCTGGACTCTAGAAAGTCAAATGACTTCCCGACACAGCTTTGTTTTATCCATTTCCGGTTAGGTCGTAAGATGCCCCTCACCGCACTCTGGATTAAAGCTCAAGCCATGGCCCCACGAATAAAAACCAGCGAGCGCATCGTGCAGAACAGCCTGGAGCTGTTCAACCAGCAGGGCGAGCGCAGCATCAGCACCAACCACATTGCCGCGCACATGGAGATTTCCCCAGGCAACCTGTACTACCACTTCCCCAACAAGCAGGCGATCATCGCCGTGTTGTTCAGTGAGTACGAGAGTCTGGTGGACAGCTTCCTGCGCCCGCCCCAAGGGCGCGCCGCTACAGTCGAAGACAAGCGCTACTACCTCAAGGAACTGCTGTCGGCGATGTGGGGCTACCGTTTCCTGCACCGCGATCTGGAACACCTGCTCGACAGCGACCCGGACCTCGCCGCACGTTATCGGCGGTTTTCCCAACGCTGTGTGATTCAGGGCATGGCGATCTACGAAGGGTTTGTCGCCGCCGGCATTCTGAAGATGGATCGGGTGCAGATCGAATCCCTGACGATCAATGCCTGGATCATCCTCACCTCATGGGTACGCTTTCTGTGCACCACCCGGGAAAACTCCAATCACCTCAGCGAGCAGGCCATCAAGCGTGGCGTGTACCAGGTGCTGGTGCTGGAAGCCGGGTTCGTCACCGATCAGGCCCGTGACGAGGTGAATGCCTTGTTCGACGAGTTCTACGTGCCGCTGGCCCAGGCCCTTGAGGAAGGGCGCTAACCTTTTCGAAGTCGCTCACAGGAGTCCGTTATGTCGATTGCGCAACTGATCAGCCCGACCGCACTGGATGCCCGCAAGGAGCAGCCGGGGCTGGTGATTCTCGATTGTCGTTTTGCCCTCGAAGACCCGGATTACGGGCAGCGCAGCTACGCCGAAGGGCACATTGCCGGCGCGCGTTTCGCCGACCTTGAGCGAGACCTCAGTGGCAAAGTGACCAAGGGCGTCACTGGTCGCCATCCGCTGCCCGAGCCGGCGGCGTTGATCGAGCGCCTGCAAGCGTGGGGCATCAATGCCGACAGCGAAGTGGTTCTCTATGACGACGGCCCCGGCGCCTACGCGGCGCGCGCCTGGTGGCTGCTGGCATGGCTGGGAAAACGCGACGGCGTGTTCATTCTCGACGGCGGACTCAAGGCCTGGCACGCAGCGGGTTTGCCGTTGAGTCTGGATGCGCCGGTGGTCAGTCGCGGCAATTTCAGCGGCCAGCCGGACATGACCCTGCTGCTGAGCGCCGAACAATTGCAGCAGCGCCTCGCCCAGCCGTCACTGACCTTGCTCGACGCCCGCGCCTTGCCGCGCTTCAAGGGCGAAGTCGAGCCGATCGACCCGATTGCCGGGCACATTCCCGGCGCGCAATGCGCGGCGTTTACCGACAACCTTGGCAGCGACGGGTGCTTCCTGCCGGCAGAACAGCTCAAACAGCGCTTTGCGGCGAAGCTCGGCGATCGTTCGCCAGCGGACCTGGTGGCCTATTGCGGTTCCGGGGTGACGGCGTGTCACAACCTGTTTGCGCTGTGTCTGGCAGGTTATCCGCTGGGTTCGTTGTATGCCGGGTCGTGGAGTGAGTGGATCAACGACCCGGCTCGCGAGATCGCCACCGGCGAATAAAGTTACCATCCCCCCCCCGTGGGAGCGGGCTTGCTCGCGAAAGCGGTGTGTCAGTCACAGTGATGCCTGCTGATACACCGCTTTCGCGAGCAAGCCCGCTCCCACAGGGGTTAATCGTTGCCAATCGATTGTCGGGCACTGCGATACGCCGCCGGCCCGACACCATAAACCTGCTTGAACTGCCGGCTCAAATGACTCTGGTCGGCAAAGCCCAGTTGCAGGGCGACGTCCACCGGCAAGCAGCCGTGCTGCAGGAGTGCGCGAGCCTGGGCGATACGTTGTTGCATCAGCCAGGTGTGCGGTGGCATTCCGGTGGCGCGGCGGAATACCCGGGCGAAGTGGAAGGGCGACAGGTTCACCGCGGCCGCCAGTTCTTCCAGTGACGGCGGCGCGGCGAGTCGCGCATGCAACAACTCCTTGGCCATCACCACCGCGCGATGTTCCTTGCCCGGTTTGCCTCTGATCTGCACGGCCGCATGACGCTGCAACAGCAACATCATCATCTCGCGCCATATCGTCTGCTGTTGCAGCGCCGTGGCGGGGCTTTCCAGCAAACGATGCAATTGACTGAAGCCGTTGACCAGATCCGGGTCGCGATACAGCGTCGCGCCAAACGCCGGCATGGGCAGGATGGGCAGTTCCAGTTCTTCGAGCAAGGACACGATCTGCCGGGTGTCGGGGTAAAACGCCCGGTACCGCCAGCCGTCCTCAGTGCCCTTGTATCCGGTGTGCAACTCGTCCGGATTGATCAGTACCAGCGTGCCGCTGCCGGCCAGGTGTTCGGCGCCGCGATAACGGTAGCGCTGGGCGCCGGCCATGATCATGCCGATCACATAGCCGTCGTGGACGTGCGGGGCGAAGCGATGATCGATGTAGCGCGCCGACAGCAATTCGACCCCGGCCAGTGGCGCGGTTTGCCAGAATCGGATCGACTCGCCCTGATTGTTCATGGTGTCACGCCGGCCAGCCATTGCGGGATGCGCCGCTCCAGGTAGTAACCGGGCTGGCGCAACGTGCCATCGACAAACCCGACATGCCCGCCCTTGGCCTGCAGCTCGAACTGCGTGGTGGCGGACAGTTCTTCGGCTGTCGGCAGGCTGTGGGGGAATACAAACGGATCGTCAGCGGCCTGAATGATCAGGGTCGGGGTGCGAATCTCACCGAGAAAATAACGGCTCGACGCCCGCCGATAGTAGTCCTCGGCATCGCTGAAACCGTGCAGCGGCGCGGTGACCCGGCCATCGAAATCCCAGAACGTGCGCATGTTCTCCAGCGAACCGAGCGCCGCCAGTGCCGCCAGACCATCCTCGCGGCCGTCGTGCTGGAACTGACGTTGCTTGTTCTTGATGTAGGCGACCATCTCGCGCATGAAGTGCGCCTGATAGACCTTGGAAAAACCCTGGCCAATGCGGTCGGCGCACTGATCGAGACGAAACGGTACCGACACCGCCACCGCTCCAAGCACACCGCTGGCGCTGCCGGTCTCCCCCAGATGCTTGAGCAACACGTTGCCACCGAGGGAATAACCGACCGCATACAGCGGCGCCAGCGGTCGCTTGGCACGCAGGTGCTGGATGGCTTCGGCGAGGTCTTCGCTGGCCCCGGAGTGGTAACTGCGTGGCAGCAGGTTGGGTTCGCCGGAGCAGCCGCGCCAGTTCAGCGCGACACTGGCCCAGCCTTGCGCGTCGAGCGCAGCCTGGATGCCGGCGACGTAAGGCGAGTTGGATGAACCGGTCAGCCCGTGCAACACCAACACCAGCGGCGCCTCGGCGCTGTGCGGGCCGTACCAGTCGAGGTCGAGGAAATCTCCGTCGTCCAGCCACAAGCGTTCGCGTTGGCGATCAAGGTGCACGGTTTTGCGCCACAGCGGCCCCCACAAGGTCTGCATGTGCGGATTGCCGAGGCCGAAGGCGGGGGTGAAGTGTTCTGAAGAAGCGGGCACGATGGTTCTCGATGCAGCTTTGTGGGCAGAGTAAGCACGCTTTTGTGGCGAGGGAGCTTGCTCCTGCTGGACTGCGCAACAGGCCTCGCTTCTGAAAAAGGGCCGCTTCGCGACCCAGCGGGAGCAAGCTCCCTCGCCACAGGTCTGGCGCAAACCTTCAGTTAAGCGGTGCCCGCAGCCAGACGTTGCCACAACGCGTAGTAGACCCGCCCGGATTTCTGCTCGCGGTGCAGGCGCCAGTTGCCCGGCAGGCCCAGCGTTGAAGGCGCGGTTTCACTTTCAGTGTAGATCCACGAATCCGCTGCCAGCCATTGGCGTTCTTCCAGCAAGGTGCAGACCGCAGGCAGCAGGTTCTGATTGAACGGCGGATCCAGAAAAACCAGGTCATATGGCGTGGCGACCTGGGTTTCCAGATAACGCAGCGCGTCAGCGGTCTGCACCTGACCGTTGGTGCAACGCAGGGTGCCGAGGTGTTCTTTCAGACTGGACACGGCCACATGGCTGGCATCCAGCGCCTGCCCCATGGCCGCGCCACGGGACAGGGCCTCCAGAAACAGCGCGCCGCTGCCGGCGAACGGGTCCAGCACCTTGGCCCCGGCGACATACGGCGCGAGCCAGTTGAACAGGGTTTCGCGCACCCGGTCCGGCGTCGGGCGCAGGCCCGGCGCGTCGGGGAAGCTCAGTTTGCGGCTGCGCCATTCGCCGCCGATGATGCGCAGCTGGTTCACACCGTTGTGGACGTTCTGCGCAGGTTTTTTCGGGCGAGTCGCCATTAATGCTCCGGAACCCCGAGCGGTTGCTCGGCAGGTTTATCAGATGGGGCCGGTAACGGCTTTTGCGGCACGGTCGGGCCGGCGCTGACGATGACCAGTTTGTCCGTGCTCAGGTGTTTGTTCATCGCGTCCTTGACCTGCTCGACGGTCAGGCTCTGCGACTGACGCATGAAGTCATCCAGATAGCTCAGCGGCAGATTATAGAAGCCCATGGCACCGAGTTGGCCGACGATATCGGCGTTGCTCGCGGTGGACAGCGGGAAGCTGCCGGCCAATTCGCGCTTGGCGTCGTCGAGTTCTTTCTGGGTCGGACCGGTCTTCAGGTAATCGGCAAGCACGTCCTGCACCAGTTTCAGCGTGCCTTCGCTCATTTCCGCGCGGGTCTGCAGGTTGATCATGAACGGACCACGGGCCTGCATCGGGCTGAACCCGGAGTACACGCCATAGGCCAGGCCGCGCTTCTCGCGCACTTCGCTCATCAGACGGGTGCCGAAACCGCCGCCACCGAGGATCTGGTTGCCCATCGACAGCGCGGCGTAATCCGGGTCGTCACGGTCGATGCCCAGTTGCGCGAGCAACAGGGTGGTCTGCTTCGACGGGAATTCGATATGGCCGATGCTCGCCTTGGGTTCCTGCGGCGCGGCGATTTTCGCCAGTGCCGGACCTTTGGGCAGCGCACCGGAGACCTGATTGGCAATCGCCTCGGCCTCGGCGCGCGACAGGTCGCCGACCAGCGCGATCACCACATTGCCGGCCGCGTAGGCCTTGGCGTGGAACTCACGCAGTTGCGCCAGGGTAATCTTCGGCACGCTCTGCGTATCACCGTCGCTGGAATGCGCGTACGGATGGTCGCCGTACAAACGCTTCATCAGCTCCAGACTGGCGAGTTTGCCGGGGTTCTGTTTCTGGTATTCGAAACCGGCGAGCAACTGATTCTTGATGCGCGCGAAGGAGTCGGCCGGGAACGTCGGTTTGCCCACCACTTCAGAGAACAGCTTGAGCGCCGGCTCGCGTTTGTCGGCGGCACTCAGGCTGCGCAGCGAAGCCAGCGCCATGTCCTTGTAGGCACCGTTGCCGAAATCCGCACCGAGGCCTTCGAAACCCTGGGCGATGGCGCCGACGTCCTTGCCGGCCACGCCCTCGTTGAGCATGGCGTTGGTCAGAACTGCCAGCCCCGGTGCGTTGCCGTCCTGGCTGCTGCCGGCGGCAAAGATCAGGCGCATGTCGAACATCGGCAGTTCATGGGCTTCGACGAACAGCACTTTGGCGCCTTCGGCGGTGTTCCAGGTCTGCACGTCGAGCTTGCGGCTGGCCGGGGCCTTGCCATCGAGCTCAGTCAGCGATTGCAGTTTCTGGCTGGTCTTGGCGTTGTCGAGGGCTTCACTGGCGTCGGTCTTGACGCCGGGCATCAGGTAAAACCCGGCGGAGCCGATCACCGCCACGGCGATCAGGCCGAGCAGCAGGCGTGGGGCGTTGCGCTTACTCATGAGTCGCCTCCAGTGGCAGGACGTGGGCGACGCTGAGACGTTCGCGGGTGAAATACTGCTTGGCGGCGCTCTGGATGTCTTGCGGGGTCACGCTTTCCAGATCAGCCAGTTCGCTGTCCATCAGTTTCCACGACAGACCGACGGTTTCCAGTTGACCAATAGCGGTGGCCTGGCTGGTGATCGAATCGCGCTCGAACACCAGGCCGGCGATGACCTGCGCTCGTACACGCTCCAGTTCTTCGGCGGACGGTGCGGTGGTTTTCAGCTGTTCCAGCAGTTTCCACAGACCGGCTTCGGCTTGTGCCATGGTCTTTTTCTTCTGCGTGTTCGGGGTTGCCGACAGGGTGAACAGACTGTCGCCGCGGGTGTAGGCGTCGTAGCTCGACGAGCCGCCAGACACCAGCTCTTCGCCGCGCTCCAATTGCGTCGGAATGCGTCCGCTGTAACCGCCGTCGAGCAGTGCCGAGATCAGGCGCAGGGCGTTGACCGAGCGCTTGTCTTCAGCGGTGGCGATGCTTGGCACGTTGAAACCGAGCATCAGGCTCGGCAGTTGGGTTTGCACATGCAAGGTGATCTGGCGTTCGCCGGGTTCGGCCAGTTCCAGCGGTTTCTTCGCCGGCGGCACGTCGCGCTTGGCGATTGGCCCGAAATAACGCTGGGCGAGGTTTTTCACTTCGTCCGGGGTGACGTCGCCGACCACCACCAGCGTGGCGTTGTTCGGCACATACCAGGACTGATACCAGTGGCGCAGCTCTTCGACCTTCATCCGGTCGAGGTCAGCCATCCAGCCGATGGTCGGCGTGTGGTAGCCGCTGGCCGGGTAGGCCATGGCGCGGAAGCGCTCGTAGGCCTTGGACATTGGCTTGTCGTCGGTGCGCAGCCGGCGCTCTTCCTTGATGACTTCGATTTCCTTGGCGAACTCGTCTGCCGGCAGGCGCAGATTGGCCATGCGGTCGGCTTCCAGTTCAAAGGCCACGCCCAGGCGATCGCGAGCCAACACCTGGTAGTAAGCGGTGAAGTCGTCGCTGGTAAACGCGTTCTCTTCGGCGCCGAGGTCACGCAGGATCAACGAGGCTTCGCCGGGGCCGACTTTCTCGCTGCCCTTGAACATCATGTGCTCAAGCGCGTGGGACAGACCGGTCTGCCCCGGGGTTTCGTAGCTGGAACCGACCTTGTACCAGACCTGCGACACCACCACTGGCGCACGATGGTCTTCGCGCACGACGACCTTGAGGCCGTTGTCGAGGGTGAATTCGTGGGTCGGTTGCGGGTCGGCCGCCAAGGCCGAAAGGGGCAGGCAGACTGTGCTGAGCAGCAGGCCTGCAGCGCGGCGGGCTAGAGCATTCATTCGTTTTTTAACCTGTTGGGCTGCCCGCTTGGTCTTAGCCTAGGCGGGCGAGGAGGTGCTAGGATACTGATCCGTTTTACCGGCGACCACGCCTATCAGGATTTCAGTCCTGATGCGGCTGTATAGGTTGGCGGCAGAAAGCTGCGGTTTATCGACTAGACTTCGCTTTTTCGCCGATTTTTCCGGTTTAGTCCTTCGTTAATACGAATCTTTGAGGTGCCGCTGGCGCCTCGACAAAATGTTGCGCGTGAACAAGCTGGATGAAACACAGTCTGTTCTGCATCGAATATTTATTTGCCGGGGCGCCCTTATGGCGCGTCGCTACCGTGAGATAGCCGTCCTCCATGTTTGGTTCCAACGACGACAAGAAGACCCCAGCTGCGGCTGGCGAGAAGAAAAGCCTGTTCGGATGGCTGCGTAAGAAACCGCAGGAACCCGTCGTCGAACAGCCGCCCGCGACCCCTGAGCCAGCTCCTGCGCCGGCGCCAGTAATAGAAGAAGAGCCGGCGCCGATCGTTCTGCCGATTACCGAGCCGGTGCTGCAACCGAGCGAGCCCGAGCCTGAGCCTGAAGCTCTCGTGGCGCCAGAATTGCCGCTGACGCCGGCGGCTCAGCCATGGCTGACCTTGCCGGTGGAGGAAGAGCCGGTGGCATTGGTCGAAGAGGCCGCGCCGCACGTGACGCCACCGATTCCGGCGCCTGCTGCAGTTGTCCCTGAAATTGCTGCGACTCCGGTGGTTGAACCGGTTGTCGAGCCTGCGCCGGTTGTTCCTGAGCCCGCTGCGCCAGTATTCGTTGCTCCAGTTGCTCCGGTCGTTCAACCTGCCGAGCCTGCACCTGCACCTGCACCTGCACCTGCACCGGTTGCCGCTGCGCCAGTCGCGCCGGTTGAAGTGGTCGCTGAAACGCCAGTCGAAGCGCCGCGTACCGAAGAAACCAAAGCCGGCTTCTTCGCCCGTCTCAAGCAAGGTCTGTCGAAAACCAGCGCGAGCATCGGCGAGGGCATGGCCAGCCTGTTCCTCGGCCGCAAAACCATCGATGACGATCTGCTCGACGATCTGGAAACCCGCCTGCTCACCGCCGACGTGGGCGTCGAAGCCACCACGCAGATCATCCAACGCCTGACCCAGAAGGTCGCGCGCAAGGAACTGGCAGACGCCGATGCGCTGTACAAATCGTTGCAGGCCGAACTGGCCGCAATGCTCAAACCGGTCGAACAGCCGCTGAAAATCGCCTCGCAGCACAAGCCATTCGTGATTCTGGTGGTGGGCGTCAACGGCGCCGGCAAGACCACCACCATCGGCAAACTGGCGAAGAAGCTGCAACTCGAAGGCAAGAAAGTCATGCTCGCCGCCGGTGACACCTTCCGTGCCGCTGCCGTTGAGCAACTGCAGGTCTGGGGTGAGCGCAACAAGATCCCGGTGATCGCCCAGCACACCGGCGCCGACTCCGCTTCGGTGATCTTCGATGCGGTGCAGGCCGCCAAGGCCCGTGGCATCGACGTGCTGATCGCCGACACCGCCGGTCGTCTGCACACCAAAGACAACCTGATGGAAGAACTGAAGAAGGTTCGCCGGGTGATCGGCAAGCTCGACGCCGACGCACCGCACGAAGTGCTGCTGGTGCTCGACGCCGGTACTGGTCAGAACGCCATCAATCAGGCCAAGCAATTCAACCAGACTGTCGAACTGACCGGCCTGGCGCTGACCAAGCTCGACGGCACCGCCAAGGGCGGGGTGATTTTCGCCCTGGCCAAGCAGTTTGGCCTGCCGATCCGCTACATCGGCGTCGGTGAAGGCATCGACGATCTGCGTACCTTTGAAGCCGAACCCTTTGTCCAGGCACTGTTTGCCGAGCGGGAGCGTTCATGATTCGTTTCGAACAGGTCGGTAAACGCTACCCGAACGGTCACGTCGGCTTGCATGAGCTGAGCTTTCGAGTCCGTCGTGGCGAGTTTCTGTTTGTCACCGGCCACTCCGGTGCCGGTAAATCCACGTTGTTGCGCCTGTTGCTGGCGATGGAGCGTCCGACCAGCGGCAAACTGTTGCTGGCCGGGCAGGACCTGAGCACCATCAGCAATGCGCAGATTCCGTTTCTGCGTCGGCAGATCGGCGTGGTGTTCCAGAACCATCAGTTGCTGTTCGATCGCACGGTGTTCAACAACGTCGCGCTGCCGCTGCAGATTCTCGGGCTGTCCAAAGCCGAGATCGCCAAGCGGGTCGATTCGGCGCTGGACCGCGTGGCGCTTTCGGATAAAGCCGAGCTGTACCCGGGCGACCTGTCCACCGGTCAGCAACAGCGTGTCGGTATCGCCCGCGCCATCGTGCACCGTCCGGCGCTGCTGCTGGCGGACGAACCGACCGGTAACCTCGACCCGCGTCTGGCAGCCGAGATCATGGGTGTGTTCGAAGATATCAACCGGCTCGGCACCAGTGTGCTGATCGCCAGTCACGACCTGGCCCTGATTGCCCGCATGCGCCACCGCATGCTGACCTTGCAACGCGGCCGCTTGATCGGCGACGGGGAGGCCGGCGTATGAGTGCGACACGCAGTCCGAAGGTTTCCGAACGCGTGGCTCCGAAGGCCGCCGACCCGCAACCGCCGAAAAAGAAAAAACACGACGATGACGACGGCCCGGATTTCTCCACGCTGTTGCATTCGTGGCTCGAAAGTCACCGCGCCAGCCTGCTCGACAGTCTGCGTCGGCTTGGCAAGCAGCCGATCGGCAGCTTCTTCACCTGCATGGTGATGGCCGTGGCGCTGAGCCTGCCGATGGGGCTGTCGCTGCTGATCAACAATGTCGAGCGTCTCGGCGGTTCGTGGCAGCGTGCGGCGCAGATTTCGCTGTACCTGCAGCTCGATGCCACACCGGCGCAAGGCGAGTCATTGCGCGAGCAGATCAAAGGCATGCCCGGGGTTGCTGATGCCGAATATGTCGGGCGTGATCAGGCGCTGGAGGAGTTTCAGCAGCAGTCGGGTCTGGGCGAAGCCCTGCGCGAACTGCCGGAAAACCCGCTGCCGGGCGTGGTGCTGGTAACCCCGAAGGAGGTCGACAAGCCGACCCTGGAAGCATTAAGACAAAAACTTTCCGAGCTGCCCAAGGTACAACAGGCGCAACTTGATCTAGTCTGGGTCGAGCGTCTGGCAGCGATCCTCAAGCTCGGCGACCGCTTTGTCTTCGGTCTGACGGTGCTTCTGGTTTCTGCATTACTTTTGGTGATAGGCAATACCATTCGTCTTCATATTGAAAACCGCCGCACAGAGATAGAAGTGATTAAACTCGTCGGCGGCACTGACAGTTATGTGCGTCGTCCCTTCCTGTATATGGGCGCGTTGTATGGCTTCGGTGCGGGTATCTTGTCCTGGGGTGTGCTGGCGTTCGGCCTGAACTGGCTGAACGACGCGGTGGTTGGACTGGCCGGCTTGTACGGCAGTGATTTCGCGCTGGCCGGAGTGCCAGTTGCCGACGGTCTGTCGCTCTTGCTTGGCGCGGTGCTGTTGGGTTATATCGGTGCATGGATTGCAGTCGCGCGTCATCTCAGGGAGCTGGCGCCGAAATAGAATCTTTTTTGCGCGTGATTGGCCTTGTAGGTTTTTGGGAACTTGTACCTGAGTTCCCGGTCAATTTTTCGCAGTGCCGAAAGGCACGAGTATGTAAGTCGGAGGTTTTTTCGCATGACCAATTCTTTGCAACCTGCGTACGCGTTGGTTCCGGGTGCGAACCTGGAAGCCTATGTGCACACCGTCAACAGCATTCCATTGCTGACGCCGGAGCAGGAGCGTGAACTGGCCGAGAGTCTCTACTATGAGCAGGATTTGGGGGCGGCTCGGCAGATGGTGCTCGCCCACCTGCGTTTTGTTGTACACATTGCCCGTAGCTATTCCGGCTACGGTCTGGCTCAGGCTGACCTGATCCAGGAAGGCAACGTCGGCCTGATGAAGGCCGTGAAGCGTTTCAACCCGGAAATGGGTGTGCGTCTGGTGTCGTTCGCCGTGCACTGGATCAAGGCGGAAATTCACGAGTTCATCCTGCGCAACTGGCGCATCGTGAAGGTCGCGACCACCAAGGCCCAGCGCAAGCTGTTCTTCAACCTGCGCAGCCAGAAGAAACGTCTGGCGTGGCTGAACAACGAGGAAGTCCACCGTGTGGCGGAAAGCCTTGGCGTCGAGCCGCGTGAAGTGCGCGAGATGGAAAGTCGCCTGACCGGCCATGACATGGCCTTCGACCCGGCCGCAGAAGCGGACGACGACAGCGCTTTCCAGTCGCCGGCCAACTATCTGGAAGACCACCGGTACGACCCGGCCCGTCAGCTGGAAGATGCCGACTGGAGCGACAACTCCAACCACAACCTGCACGAAGCGCTGGAAGTGCTGGACGAACGTAGCCGTGACATCCTCTACCAGCGCTGGCTGGCAGAAGAGAAAGCCACGCTGCACGACCTGGCGCAGAAGTACAACGTGTCGGCCGAGCGGATCCGCCAGCTCGAGAAGAGCGCGATGAACAAGCTCAAGTTGTCGATTGCCGCCTGACCGGCGCCCCGGCAATAAAAAAACGCCCCGATCAGCGATGATCGGGGCGTTTTCATTTCGGGCTCCACACAAAACCCATGTGGGAGCGAGCTTGCTCGCGAAGGCGGAGTGTCAGTCACCGCCAGTGCTGAATGATCCACCGCATTCGCGAGCAAGCTCGCTCCCACAGGTGATCTTCAGCGCTATTCAGACCAAGGCGCCCGACGCGAATCATCCAGCCCCAGCAAATAGCTGGTCCCGCCCAACTGGCTCATCTGCTGGCGGATCCACCCCGCCCGGCGCGACACATACGCCGTCGGATGGCTGGCGCTCCACACTCGCGGATTGGGCAGCACCGCCGCCAGATAACTTGCTTGCTGGCGCGACAGCGACTTCGCGCTCACGCCAAAGTGATGCCGTGCCGCCGCTTCGGCGCCAAATACACCGTCGTCCCATTCGACGCTGTTGAGGTACACCTCAAGAATCCGCTGCTTGGGCCAGAGCACTTCGATCAATGCGGTAAACCAGGCTTCCAGGCCTTTGCGCAGATAGCTGCGACCGGACCACAGGAACAGGTTCTTCGACACTTGTTGACTCAAGGTGCTGGCGCCGCGAATCGAGCCGCCGAGTTCGTTGTGGGCCAGCGCGGCCTGGATCGCGCTGAAGTCGAAACCCCAGTGCTCGGGAAACTTCTGGTCTTCGCCGGCCATGACCGCCACCTTGAGGTCGTCGGAGATCTCGTCCCACGGTTTCCAGGTGCGCTGCAGGTCGATCGGCTCGCCGTCGACCCAGGATTCGATCTTGCGCTCGACCATCAGCGCTGTACCTGGCGGCGGTACGAAGCGAAAGATCAATACCAGCAAAACGCTGCCACCCGCGAACCAGAGCAGGGCCTTCGTGAGACGACGCAAAAGTGAACGCAGCATAGAGATGGCTTGGCCGAACCGATAGAGCGAGCCATTATACAGACCCTGCCGAACGAGTCTGACTGGAGTTCCACATGCTGCGTGGCTTTCTGATGCTGGCCGCTTTCTTTGGTTTTACCGGCGTCGCCCTCGGCGCATTCGCCGCTCATGGCCTGAAAAGCCGCCTCACGCCCGAGTATCTGGCGATCTTCCATACTGGCGTGACCTATCAATTGGTGCACACTCTGGCGTTGTTCGGCGTAGCGCTGCTGGCCACGCAGATTCAGGGACGTCTGATCACCTGGGCCGGTGCCTTGTTCAGCGTCGGCATCCTGCTGTTCTCCGGCAGTCTGTACCTGCTGACCACCACCGGCATCAGCAAGCTCGGCATCATCACCCCGTTCGGCGGCCTCGCATTTCTGATCGGCTGGCTGTGCCTGGGTCTCGCCGCCTGGCGCTTGACCTGAGCCCACCGCCAATACTGTAGGAGCTGCCGCAGGCTGCGATCTTTTGATCCTGAAAAACACAATCAAAAGATCGCAGCCTGCGGCAGCTCCTGCACGCGTGCATGGTCAGGCATTTCACCGGGGCACTGGCTTTCAAGACGAATGGCTTGGGTCAGTCTGACTGATCGGGCTAGAATGCCAGCCCCTAAAAATGATGGCGGCATCCGGCATGCGCATTCAGTTGAACGGCGAATCCCTTGAACTGCCCGACGGCGAGACCGTTGCGGCCCTGATTACCCGTCTGGACCTGACCGGTCGCCGGGTGGCAGTCGAACTCAATCTGGATATCGTCCCGCGCAGCCAGCATGCCGACACCGTTCTCAACGACGGCGACAACGTCGAAGTGGTACACGCCATCGGCGGCGGCTGATCGTCCGGCGCGCAAGGGCACAGCATTCTGCAAGACCCTCACCCCTCAAGAGGATTCCCCATGAGCATCGTTCGTAGCGACAAGCCTTTCGTTCTGGCCGGTCGTACTTACCAGTCGCGTTTGCTGGTTGGTACCGGCAAGTACCGTGACATGGAAGAAACCCGTCAGGCCATCGAGACCTCGGGTGCCGAGATCGTCACGTTCGCCGTGCGCCGCACCAACCTGGGCCAGATCGCCGGCGAACCGAACCTGCTCGATGTGCTGTCGCCGGAGCGCTACACTTTCCTGCCGAACACCGCCGGTTGCTACGACGCCATCGAAGCCGTGCGCACCTGCCGCCTGGCCCGTGAGCTGCTCGACGGCCACAATCTGGTGAAGCTGGAAGTGCTGGCCGACCAGAAAACCCTGTTCCCCAACGTGATCGAAACCCTCAAGGCCGCGCAAACGCTGGTCAAGGAAGGCTTCGACGTGATGGTTTACACCAGTGATGATCCGATCATCGCGCGCCAGCTGGCGGAAATCGGCTGCATCGCGGTGATGCCGCTGGCCGGTCTGATCGGTTCCGGCCTGGGGATCTGCAACCCGTACAACCTGCAGATCATCCTCGAAGAAGCGAAAATTCCTGTGTTGGTCGATGCCGGTGTCGGTACTGCGTCCGACGCGACCATCGCCATGGAGCTGGGTTGCGATGCGGTGCTGATGAACTCGGCGATCGCCCATGCGCAGCAGCCCGTGATGATGGCTGAAGCCATGAAACACGCCATCGTTGCAGGCCGCCTGGCCTACCTCGCTGGCCGTATGCCGAAAAAACTCTATGCCAGCGCTTCTTCGCCGCTGGATGGTCTGATCAAGTAAGAGCCATTGATGACTGAATCGAACGACACGCCTATCCAGACGGAAGAGGGCGACGAGCGCCAACACCGCCGCATCAAGAGTTTCGTGATGCGCGCCGGGCGCATGACCGAAGGCCAGCAACGCGGCCTGGACCAGGGCGCGCCGCTGTACGTGCTGCCGCTGGCCGACGCGCCGGTGGATTACGATCAAGTGTTCGGCCGTTCGGCACCGCGCTCGCTGGAGATCGGTTTCGGCATGGGCCACTCGCTGCTGGAAATGGCCGCCGCTGCGCCGGATCAGGACTTCATCGGTGTGGAAGTGCACCGTCCGGGTGTCGGCGCGCTGCTCAATGGCGTGCTGACCCAGGGCCTGACCAACCTGCGGGTCTACGATTGCGACGCGATCGAAGTGCTCAACCGCTGCATCGCCGACAACAGCCTCGATCGCCTGATGCTGTTCTTCCCGGACCCATGGCACAAGAGCCGTCACCACAAGCGTCGTATCGTTCAGGCGTCCTTCGCCGAACTGGTACGGAGCAAGCTGAAGGTCGGTGGCATCCTGCACATGGCCACCGACTGGGAACCGTACGCCGAGTACATGCTGGAAGTGATGAACGTCGCCCCGGGCTACCGCAACCTCGCCGAAGACGGCAAATGCGTACCGCGCCCGGCCGAACGCCCGATCACCAAGTTCGAACGCCGCGGCGAACGTCTTGGGCATGGCGTGTGGGACCTGAAGTTCGAAAAACTGTCGTAAGCGCTACGCAACACTCAATGTAGGAGCTGCGGCACGCTGCGATCTCTTGATCTGGATTTGAAGATCAAAAGATCGCAGCGTGCCGCAGCTCCTACAGCTGTTTCTGGAGTTTGCTCAAGTTTGGCTATGATCCGCCGAAAGCTCGAGGCCCCCATTTGTAAAGGACGACAAATCTTGAAAACCATTTTTGCCTGCACGCTGGTTCTGGGTCTCATTTGTTGCGCAGCGTGCGAACGGGTAGTCAGCCCCGAGGAATACTTCGCGAGTGCGCAGAGAACGGCGGCAAAGATCGAGCGCGACGCCAATGACCGGATCAAGCGTGAGGCCGCCGGGGAAAGCGTGCAATACACCCCTGAACAGTTGCGCGTTGCCGAAGGTGATCTCGAGGCTCTTGTGGACAACCTCAAGCATGCGTCGGACGGCGGGCACACGCTGGCCACCTATGTTCTGGCCAGCCTGCAGGACAACCCGATGTTTTCCGAGCAGACGCGCTTACAGACCTGTGGTCTTTATCAGCAGGCCATGGATGATGGATTGTTAGCGGCTGCGGTGGGCTATTACCATTTGTGCGACAAAGCGTATGAACGATTTGATGCGCAAAATCCTGATCATTTGAAATTCTTGCAGTCTCTCGAGCAGTTGCTGCTCAAGCCTGATACGCATGCTGACGACTATCCGTTGCAGGCCAAACGTTCGCTGTGTTTCGAAGAACACGGGGCGCCTGCCGGCAAGGTCGGGCCGATGGCCGCCATGCGAGCCCGCGCAGCTGGCTTGGTATTGTCCGAAGACCAGTTTCGGGCTGAGGCCTACTACATACTCGCATTGACTCGTGTGAACGGCAGCGATATGCGCGACAGCGGCAATATCGAACACTTCGATAAAGCGATAGCGCTGGGCTGCAAGGATTCCGTTGGCCTCAAGGCGATCCTTCAGGCGCAGAGCCGCTTATCGAAGAATCATTGAACCAAGGCCCAATAGTGGGAGCGAGCCTGCTCGCGAAAGCGGTCTGACAATCAACGATGTTGTTGGATGTTAAGACGCCTTCGCGAGCAGATTCGCTCTAACAGTTGTTTGTGTATTAGGAGATTACAGGGGCGCAAGAAATCGAGCGGGCACCTGCTCTGTCAACCAGACGCCATTTTCGGCCTGATAGAACTTGAAGCCTTCTTCCAGCATCTGCTGCGTGGCGACCGCGAGGATCACTACGCTGCCGTAGCGTTGACCTACGGAAGTGGCAGTGGCGATCTCTTCCGAAAGATGCACGTGATGGCGTGATCCAGGGATCAAACCTTGTTCATTGATCGAATCGAGAAAACGCGTCGCGGTGCCGTGATACAGCGTTTGCGGTGGGGGTTTCTCGTCGAACTGCAACTCGACAGTCTTCGTCGAGTGGCCCTGAACAGCGCGGATGCACAAGCCGTCAGTAGAAATCGCAAAACGCTTTTTGTCGCTACTTGCCACCACCGTTTCAATCAAATCGCGATCGAGGTTACGACCGTCACGCGCAGCGCCATTAATCAGTGCGTCGATATCTGCCCAGCCATCCGAATCCAGCGTAAGACCAATCGCTTGAGGCTCGTGACGCAACACGAAGCTGAGAAACTTGCTTGTCTCGTCCAGCGTTTTTTTACTCATGAACGTCCCTGACTAACAGTAAAAAAGGAAGAACCACGCGCTGTAGGAGCTGCGGCACGCTGCGATCTTTTGATCTGATCGTTCCCACGCGAAGCGTAGGAACGCTCAATCGGCTGGCAAGTCAGCGGCGATCAGCAACCACGCCGATCAGCACCAGCACCACCAACAACACCGGCGCCAGGCTGTAGTTGTTGAACTGGCTCAAACCCTTGACCACCCAAGGCGTGGCATAGATCAGCGCCGCGCCGCTGCCGATCACGCACAGCAGCGACATCAGCGGTACGCGCAAGGCGCCGGCGATGCTGCCCAGACGTTGCTCGACCCAGCCTTTGAAGTCAGCGCCGAACAGCACCAGCAGGCAGCCGACCAGGGCCAGGGCGATTTCCGAGAGGTTGCTGCGGCTCCAGCGGGACACGGTGGCGAGCAGGTCGAGTATCAAATCCATGCGGTTTTCCTTAGGGCAGCCGTTTGAGCTGGGCTCAGCTCAGAAATGTCTGCAGCAAATCGTTGAGGAACAGTTGTCCGCGCTCGGTGGCCGCCAGACGTGACGGTTCGACCTGCATCAGGCCGCTTTGTTCGGCCTCGCGGCGCTGCTCGGCGAGACTTTCCAGTGGCAGGCCGGTGCGCTCCGTATACAGGCGCGATTCGACCCCGGCGGTCAGGCGCAGGGCATTCATCAGGAACTCGAACGGCATCTCGTCGTTGCTCAGCGTTTTCTCGCCGGCCTGGAAGCTTTTGGCCGGGTTCAGATAGTCCTTCGGCAGTCGGGTTTTCCAGGTGCGCACGACGCGCCCGTCCGGATGGCTGAGCTTGCCGTGAGCGCCGGCACCGATGCCGATAAAGTCGCCGAAACTCCAGTAATTGAGGTTATGCCGCGCCGGGCGACCGGGTTGGGCGTAGGCCGATACTTCGTATTGCGCATAACCGTGCTCGGCCAGCAGCGCCTGCCCGGCCTCTTGGATGTCCCACAGTGTGTCGTCTTCCGGCAGCACCGGCGGCTGATTCCAGAATACGGTGTTCGGCTCCAGCGTCAGTTGATACCAGGAGATGTGCGTTGGTTTCAGTTCGATGGCCTGGCGCAGGTCGCTCAAGGCATCTTCCAGCGACTGATCGGGCAAGCCGTGCATCAAGTCGAGGTTGAAGTTATCGAACCCGGCCTGCCGCGCCATGCCGGCCGCGCGTACCGCTTCGTCGCCGTTGTGAATGCGTCCGAGCGCTTCCAGCTTCTGCTGCTGGAAACTCTGGATGCCGATCGACAGGCGATTGATCCCCAGTTTGCGGTAGGCGACAAATTTCTCTTGTTCGAAGGTACCGGGGTTGGCCTCCAGCGTGATTTCGATGTCGTCAGCGAACGGAATTCGCTGCTCGACGCCTTTGAGCAGACGGCCCAGCACTTCGGCGCTGAACAGGCTCGGTGTGCCACCACCGAAGAAGATCGAGCTGATTTCCCGGCCGTACACCGCGTGCAGGTCCTGATCGAGATCGGCCAGCAAGGCGTCGACGTATTCCTGCTCCGGCAGCACCGGGCTGGCGGTGTGCGAGTTGAAATCGCAATACGGACATTTGCGCACACACCACGGAATGTGGATGTACAGCGCCAAGGGCGGCAGCGTTGGCAGCGGCGCCCGAGGCGAGGAGGCGGCGCCGCCGATGATCAGCGACGACGCGGAGGGGCTGTCGGTCATTGCAGGCCCAGACGCTGGCGCAGCAACGCCATTGCGCGGGCGCGGTGGCTGATCTGGTTCTTGTCGGCCGGGCTCAGTTCGGCGCTGGATACGTCACGCTCTGGCACCCAGAACAATGGGTCATAGCCGAAACCGTGTTCGCCGCTGGCGGCGGTGAGGATGCGCCCGTGCCACAAGCCTTCGCAAAGGATCGGCAACGGATCGTCGGCGTGACGCACCAACGCCAGCACACAGACGAACTGCGCGCCGCGCTCGGCTTCCGGCACACCTTTAAGGGCATCGAGCAACTTGGCGTTGTTCGCTGCATCGCCCTTGCCATCGGCATAACGTGCGGAATAGATGCCCGGGGCGCCGCCGAGGAAATCCACCGCCAGACCGGAATCGTCAGCCAGCGCCGGCAAGCCGGAAATGCGTGCGGCATTGCGCGCCTTGAGGATTGCGTTCTCGACGAACGACAGCCCGGTTTCTTCCGGCTCGACCTTGCTCCATTCGCCGATCGAGCGCAGTTGCACCGAATCGCCGAGCATGGCCTGGAGTTCCTTGAGTTTGCCGGCGTTATGGCTGGCCAGTACGAGTTGCTTGATGTTCATCATTCGCCGGGAAAGAGTTCTTGGTTGAAATTGATGGTGTCGATCTTGTCGCCGTTCTGCACCTTGATTTCAAAGGTGCGGGTTTCCTGCTGCTCCACCGGGAACTGGGCGATGTAGTAGATCGCGCCCTGTTCGGTGACCTGGCGGAAGTTCAGCGGCACGCTGTTGCTGGTCAGGTCTTTGACCGTGCCGGTGACGGTGGCGATCAGCGGTTTGCCGTCCTTGATCACCGAGACGTTGATCACGCCCTGGTTCTTGCTGCGGATCAGCTCGGCGGCCCGGGCGATGTCCGGCTGCAAATAGGTGGAGTTGAAGGTGTTGTAATGCACGGTCACGTCACTGAACACTTCCTTGCGCTCGCCCTTGATGACGTCGGCTGCCAGGGCGCTGACGCTCAGGCAGGCGGTTATTACCAACAACGCTAGACGACCCATGCTCATTCTCCTCCAGATATCGTGGTTCAGACGGCGAGCCGATGATCTGCAAGCACCGGGCTGCTGACGCGGTAGATACCGATCTCACCTAACAGATTAGGCCACAGCTTACTGGCCCACCCGTGGCGGTGCTGTTGATCCACGGCAAGCCGATCAATGACCTTCGCATCGCGTTCGCGACACAGTTCTTCAAAGTCTTCGAAGGTGCAGAAGTGGATGTTCGGCGTGTTGTACCAGGTGTATGGCAGAAACTCCGACACCGGCATCCGCCCCTTGCTCGCCAGGTACCAGCGGCAGCGCCAGTGGCCGAAGTTGGGGAAGGTAATGATGCACTGGCGCCCGACCCGGAGCATTTCGTCGAGGATCTTGTCCGGGTAATGCACGGCCTGCAGGGCCTGGGTCATCACCACGATGTCGAAGCTGTTGCTGGCAAAGTTGCCGAGGCCCTTGTCCAGGTCCTGCTCGATGACGTTGATGCCCTTGGCCACGCACTCGGCGATGTTGTCCGGGTCGTTTTCCAGGCCATAACCGGTGACCCGCTTGTGGTCGCGCAGCCAGGTCAGCAGTTCGCCGTCGCCGCAACCGAGGTCGAGCACGCGGCTGCCGGCGGGGATCCATTCCTGGATGATTTCCAGATCAGCTCTCATGGCTTGTTCACACCGTAATTCGGTTCATGTAATTGCCGAACGCCTGCAAATAGCGCGGGATCGGAATCAGGAAGGCGTCGTGGCCCTGCGGAGCGTCGATTTCCAGATAGCTGACGTCCTTGCGCGCCGCCATCAGTGCGTCCACCAGCTCGCGCGAGCGGGCCGGGGAGAAGCGCCAGTCGGTGGTGAACGACATCACGCAGAATTTGGCCGTGGCGTTCTCGAAGGTTTTCGCCAGGTTATCGTCGAAGTTCGCCGCCGGATCGAAGTAGTCCAGCGCCTTGGTCATCAACAGATAAGTGTTGGCGTCGAAACGCCCGGAAAACTCTTCGCCCTGATAACGCAGGTAGCTTTCGACCTGGAACTCGACACTGTGGAAGTCGTAGTTGAGCTTTTCGCTCTTCAGACCACGGCCGAATTTCTCGCCCATGGAGTCGTCGGACAGGTAAGTGATGTGCCCGACCATCCGCGCCAGCATCAGCCCGCGCTTGGGGATCACGCCTTGCTCCTGGAACGAACCGCCGTGGAACTCAGGGTCGGTGAGGATCGCCTGCCGCGCCACTTCGTTGAAAGCAATGTTCTGCGCCGACAGCTTGGGTGCCGAGGCGATGGCCAGGCAGTGCCGCACGCGATCCGGGTAGGTGATGGTCCACTGCAGGGCCTGCATGCCGCCGAGGCTGCCGCCGATCACTGCGGCAAACTGGCGAATGCCAAGCAGATCCGCCAGACGCGCCTGACTGTGCACCCAGTCTTCCACGGTCAGCACCGGGAAATCGGCGCCGAACGGCTTGCCGGTGTCCGGGTTGATGCTGCTCGGCCCGGTGGAGCCGTTGCAGCCGCCGAGATTGTTCAGGCTGACCACAAAGAACTTGTTGGTGTCGATTGGCTTGCCGGGGCCGATGCAGCTGTCCCACCAACCGGGCTTGCGGTCATCGACGCTGTGATAGCCGGCGGCATGGTGATGCCCGGACAGGGCATGACAGATCAGCACGGCGTTGCTCGCCTGTGCGTTCAGCGTGCCGTAGGTTTCATAGATGAGGTCGTAGGCGGCCAGTGAACGGCCGCAGGCCAGGGCCAGGGGTTCACTGAAGTGCGCCGTTTGCGGCGTCACCAGACCAACAGAATCGGGGGGAAAGGCAGCTGGCATCGACCCTGCTCTCGTTGAAATGAGGCGTAAGTCTAAAGACCGGTGGGGTTAGCGGCAAGCGGCCCTCACCCTAGCCCTCTCCCAGAGGTAGAGGGGACTGACCGAGGTGCTCTTTTGAGCTACGCCGACCTGATCTATCGAGTCGAACTCAGGCCTTGAAAATCACCCAAATCGGCTCCTTCTCCCGGAGAAAGTGGGGACTGACTGGGGTGGATGTTCGAGATACGCCGACGTGGGATATCGAGTCGAACCCAAGTTTTGAAAACACCATAGGTCGGCTCCCTCTCCAGGGGGAGAGGGCTGGGGTGAGGGGCACGGACGCCGCAACATTCAAGGCAAGCGCCCAACCAACCCCGGCAACTCCGGCAGCTTCTTCGGCGAACAGATCTTCACCCGTTTCTGCCGATTCAACTCGCCGCTGAGCAAACTCACCTGGCTCTTGGACACCCCGAAAGCCTTGGCCAGAAAGCCCAGCAGATACGCATTGGCCTTGCCCTCCACCGGTGGTGCGGTCAGGCGGATCTTCAGGCGATCGCCGTGCAGCCCGGCGAAATCATCGCTGCGGGCTGCCGGTTGCAGATGACATTCGAGGATCAGATCGTCCCCGTCCCAGCGAAACCAGCTCACATCAGCAGGCGCAGGATTTCCGGCATCATCGTCATCGCCGCGAGGTTATTGATCACCAGCATGTCGATCAGCTTCAGCGCGAGGAAGGCGAAAATCGGCGACAGGTCCAGACCGCCGAGATTCGGCAGAATCTTGCGGAACGGCGCGAGGGCCGGTTCACAGATCTGATTGACCAGCTCGGCGCCCGGGTTATGGCTGCCCGGAGCGACCCACGACAGGATCACGCTGATGATCAGGGCGAAGAAGAAGATCTTCAGGAACAGCGCGGTGACGCCGATGATCGACCAGATAAACAGCTGCAGCGGATTGCCGGTGGTACCGTAGGTCAGCAGCAGGGTCAGGGCCATCAGCGCCAGTTGCACCAGAATCGCCAGCACCAGCGACGACATGTCGAGGCCGAACAGGCTCGGGATAATCCGGCGCAGGGGCTTGAGCAGCGGCTGCGTGGCCTTGACCACGAACTGGCACAGCGGGTTGTAGAAGTTCGCCCGCACCAATTGCAGGACGAAGCGCAGCAACACGATCAGCAGGTACAGGCTGCCCAGGGTTTGCAGCACGTAAACCGCTGCGGTGTTCAATCCAATCATGTAAGGCTCCTTATTTGCCCAGTTGTTCGGCCATTTCGGCCGAGCGGTGCGCGGCGGCGCCGAGTGCTTTTTCCACCAGGGCTTCGAAGCCGCTGGCCTGGAACGATTTGATGGCGGCTTCGGTGGTGCCGTTTGGCGAGGTCACGCGGCGGCGCAGCTCGGCAGCGTCGACATCGCTGGAAACGGCCATGTGCGCGGCGCCCAGAGCGGTCTGCTGGGTCAGTTGCTCAGCGATTTCCTTGGGCAGACCGAGTTTGACGCCGGCGGCGGTCATCGCTTCGATCAGCAGGAAAAAGTACGCCGGGCCGGAACCGGACACCGCAGTGACCGCGTCAAGTTGCTGTTCTTCATTCAGCCACAGCGCGATACCCACGGCGGACAGCAGTTCTTCAGCCTGCTGACGCTGCTCGGCGGTCACTTCACTGGTGGCATACAAACCGCTGACGCCCTGACGCAGCAGCGCCGGAGTGTTCGGCATGCAGCGCACGATCGGCTGCTCGCCGAGCCAGGCAGTCATGCTGGCGCAGGTGATGCCGGCAGCAATCGAGACCACCAGCTGCTGCGGCTTCAGGCTTGGGCGGATGGCTTCGCACACGGCTTTCATCGCCTGTGGCTTGACCGCCAGCACGATCACGTCGACGCCTTCAATGGCTTCGGCGTTGTCCGCGAAGGTTTCGATGCCGTGCTCGGCGCTGACGCGTTGGCGCGTCTCTTCGCCCGGATCGCTGGCGCGGATATGGCTGGCTTGCAGACCCTTGGCGCGCAGGCCGCCGATCAGGCTGGCGGCCATGTTGCCGGCACCGATAAAGGCAATACGTGTGTTGCTCATGTCAGGTCCTTATTCAGAGGTTTGTCAGCCATGTCAGGGCTGGCCGTAGTCGCGAGCACCAAACAGGGCGGTACCGATCCGCACCCAGGTGGCGCCTTGGGCGATGGCCGATTCGAGGTCGTGGCTCATGCCCATGGAAAGTGTGTCGAGCGGCAGGTTCAGGCTGGCCTGCAAACGTTGCACGGCAGCAAAAGCGGCGTCCTGGGCGGCACGATCGTCGGTCGGCTCGGGAATCGCCATCAGCCCGCGCAACTTCAGGCGCGGCAGGGCGCTGATGGCCTCGGCCAGCGCCGGCAGGTCGGCCGCGGTGCAACCGGATTTGCTGGCTTCACCGCTGACGTTGACCTGAATGCAGATGTTCAGCGGCGGCAGCTCGGCCGGGCGCTGTTCGGACAGGCGTTGGGCGATTTTCAGACGATCCACGGAGTGCACCCAGTCGAAATGCTCGGCAATCGCGCGAGTCTTGTTCGATTGAATGGGGCCGATGAAGTGCCAGATCAAGGGCAGGTCGGCCAGTTCGAGCTGTTTGCCCAGCGCTTCCTGCAGGTAATTCTCGCCAAAGTCGCGCAGGCCGGCGGCGTAGGCTTCACGCAGGGCCTCGGCAGGTTTGGTCTTGCTGACGGCCAGCAACTGAACGCTGTTTTCAGGTCGGTGTGCGGCCTGGGTCGCGGTCTGGATACGCGAACTAACCTGAAGAATGTTGTCTGCTATCGTGGACATCAAGAGGCGCCGGCGGTCTGAAGGTTCGCGGCATTCTACTGGAATTGAGGGACGCTATGGATATCACTGAACTGCTGGCGTTCAGCGCCAAACAGGGCGCTTCCGACCTGCACCTGTCGGCTGGTCTGCCGCCGATGATCCGCGTCGATGGCGATGTACGGCGGATCAATCTGCCGGCGCTGGATCACAAGCAAGTGCACGAACTGATCTACGACATCATGAACGACACCCAGCGGGTCGACTTCGAGAAACACCTGGAAACCGATTTCTCGTTCGAAGTCCCCGGTGTCGCGCGTTTTCGGGTCAATGCGTTCAACCACAACCGTGGCGCTGGCGCGGTGTTCCGCACCATTCCCTCGAAGGTGCTGAGCATGGAAGACCTCGGCATGGGCGATGTCTTTCGCAAGATCACCGATGCGCCGCGCGGGCTGGTGCTGGTGACCGGGCCGACCGGCTCCGGCAAGTCGACCACGCTGGCGGCGATGATCGACTACCTCAACACCCATCGCCATCACCATATCCTCACCATTGAAGACCCGATCGAGTTTGTCCACGAATCGCGCAAATGCCTGATCAATCAGCGCGAAGTGCACCGCGATACCCGCAGTTTCGCCACCGCTTTGCGTTCAGCATTGCGTGAAGACCCGGATGTGATTCTGGTCGGCGAGATGCGCGATCTGGAAACCATTCGCCTGGCCCTGACCGCTGCCGAGACCGGGCACCTGGTGTTCGGCACCCTGCACACCACCTCTGCGGCGAAAACCATCGACCGGGTCGTGGATGTGTTCCCGGGGGACGAGAAGTCCATGGTGCGTTCGATGCTTTCGGAATCGTTGCTGGCGGTGGTCTCGCAGACCCTGATCAAGAAGATCGGCGGCGGACGGGTGGCGGCGCACGAGATCATGCTGGGCACTTCGGCGATCCGTAACCTGATCCGCGAGGACAAGGTGGCGCAGATGTATTCGGCGATTCAGACCGGCGGGTCGTTGGGCATGCAGACACTCGACATGTGCCTGAAGGAGCTGGTGATCAAGGGCTTGATCAGTCGCGAGCATGCGCGGGAGAAGGCGCGTACGCCGGATAATTTCTGAAAGGGATTTTCGGTGTTCTCACCGGCCCTTTCGCGAGCAAGCCCGCTCCCACATTTGATGGCATTCCTTCAGTTGGAATGCATTCACCTGTGGGAGCGGGCTTGCTCGCGAAGGGGTCAGTACTGCATGAGCAGATTCAGGATCAGTCAACTCAGCGCTGAACGACGCGCATCTGCTTGCCAGCAGGCTCTTTCGGCAACACCCGCTTGGCAACCACGTAATGCTGTTCCCAATACGGCTTGTTCAGCGTGTCGATGCTCACCGCTTTGCCGCGTCGCGGGGCGTGGATGAAGCGGTCGTTGCCCAGGTAGATGGCAACGTGATTGACCCGACGGCTCTTGATGTTGAAGAAAATCAGGTCGCCCGGCTTCAGATCCTTGCGTTCGACTTTCTCGCCATGCCCGCTGGCCATGGCGTTGGAGGTGCGTGGCAGGTCGAAGGTGGCGTCGTTGAACGCATATTTCACCAGACCGCTGCAGTCGAAACCTTTACTTGGGCTGCTGCCGCCCCAACGATAAGGAGTACCGAGGACGTTCACCGCACGGCTCAGGACGTTGCTGCTTTCCTTGTTCGCCATCGGCGGTACCAGCTTGCCGTGATTGTTGCTGGCGAGCGTGGTGTGTTTCGTCTGTTTGCTGCTCTTGCTCGAAGGAGCCGAAGCATGGGATTTAGGGGTGAAACCGTTAACGTTGGGAAGACGTTGCTCACGATTGGTGGCGTGGGCGGCCAGTGGCATTAATAGGCAAATAGTTAGCCATGTCTTGAAAAAAGGTCGCATTAGGCGTGGCTCTCAGGTGGTAGCGCGCAACTTTATAACAGCTTTTTGGTCCCTTCCGAGGCCGTTGGTCGATTCAATCCGGCGGCAACGGAACCAAACAGGCGGCAAATGGACGCGATTGTCCGACAGGAGTCAGGTGTTATAAGGCTTTGACGGTAGACACGGTACCATTTGCCATACGTCGGCAACCTGTAAAAAAGTCACAAAGATTTAAAGAATATTTATCTATCGCGTGCATCGAGGTCTTCATGAACAGCTATCAGTTACCCCGTGTGCAGGAAAAAGACACCCACAGCAAGATCATCGGATACCTGCTGTGGATCTTTGGATTCACCGGCGCTCACCGCTTCTATTACGGCAAACCGGTCACCGGGACGATCTGGTTTTTCACCTTCGGCTTGCTGGGTATCGGCTGGCTGATCGACGTGTTCCTGATCCCGGCCATGGACCGTGAAGCCGACCTGCGTTTTGCCGCCGGACCGATCGAGTACAACGTGGCGTGGATTCTGCTGACATTCCTCGGCGTGTTCGGCGTGCACCGGATGTACCAAGGCAAGTGGATCAGCGGGTTGCTGTACCTGCTGACCGGCGGGTTGTTCTTTGTCGGAGTGCTGTATGACTTCTGGACGCTGAATGATCAGGTGTCTGTACGCAACGCCGAGGGCAGAGGCGCCTTCCAGTAAGCCTTCGCGAGCAAGCCCGCTCCCACAGGGTTCGCAGTGATCCTTGTGGGAGCGGGCTTGCTCGCGAATGGGGCTACTCGGTATCAAGCCTGGTGACTGATCCGCCCATCCACCAGGGTGTAACGCACCACGCCCGGCAGGGTGTGGCCGAGGAACGGGCAGTTCTCGCCCTTCGACAGCCAGCGTTCACCGGCCACGGTGGAGGCCTTCGGATCGAACAGCACGATATCCGCCGCACCGCCCACCGCCAGTTTGCCCGCTGGCAGGCGCAGCGCGTTCGCTGGGCCGGCGCTCAGGCGCGCGAGCAGGGTCGGCAGGTCCAGCAAGCCATCTTCAACCAGGGTCATCGCCAGCGGCAGCAACAGTTCGACGCTGCTGATGCCCGGCTCGGTCGCGCCGAACGGCGCCAGTTTGGCGTCGCGTTCGTGCGGCTGGTGGTGGCTGGAGATCGCCGACACCACGCCGGATTTCACTGCCTCGCGCAGGCCATCGCGGTCGGCGCGGGTGCGCAGCGGCGGTTGCACGTGGTACAGGCTGCTGAAGTCGATCAGCGCTTCATCGGTGAGGATCAACTGGTACAGCGCGACATCCGCCGTCACCTTCAAACCACGGGCCTGCGCCTGGGCGATCAGGGTCACACCGCGAGCGCTGGTCAACTGGCTGAAGTGCGCGCGCACGCCGGTTTGCTCGACCAGCAGCAGGTCGCGGGCCAAGGCTACGGTTTCCGCCGTTTCAGGGATGCCCGGCAGACCGAGGAAGCTGGCGACTGCGCCTTCGTGGGCCAGGCCGCCGTCCGCCAGATCGTGATCCTGCGAGTTGAAAATCACTGTCAGGTCGAAGGTCGCCGCGTATTCCAGTGCCCGGCACAGGGTGCGGGTGTTGCGGAAACTCTCCAGACCATTGCCGAACGCGACGCAGCCGGCGTCACGCAAAGCCACCAACTCTGCAAGCTGTTCGCCGTCCAGGCCTTTGCTCAGCGCGCCACTAGGGAACACCTTGGTGTTGCCGGCTTCGCGGGCGCGGTCGAGGATCAGTTCGGCCACTGCCGAGGTGTCGAGCACCGGTCTGGTTTTCGGCGGGCAGCACAGGCTGGTCACGCCACCGGCCGCTGCCGCACGGGTTTCGCTGGCGATGCTGCCTTTGCGGCTGTAACCCGGCTCGCGCAGGGCCACGTTCAGATCGACCAGCCCGGGCGCGGCCACCAGGCCCTGGGCGTCGATGGTTTCTACGGCAGTGAAACCGGCCGGTGCGGCGCCGAGGGCGACGATCTTGCAGGCTTCAACGTGGATATCGGTGATTTGATCCAGGCCGCTGCTTGGATCGATGACTCGGGCGCCGAGAATGCTGAGCTTCACTGGGCGTTCTCCTGCTCGAATTGACGTTGCGCGGTTTGCCCGCTCATGGCCATCGACAGCACAGCCATGCGGATCGCGATGCCATAAGTGACCTGGTTGAGGATCACCGAATGCGGGCCGTCGGCCACTGCCGATTCGATTTCCACACCCCGGTTGATCGGCCCCGGGTGCATGACGATGCAATCCGGCTTGGCGCCGGCCAGACGCGCGGTGGTCAGGCCGAACAGACGGTAGAACTCGCCTTCACTCGGCAGCAGGCCGCCGGTCATGCGCTCACGCTGCAGGCGCAGCATGATCACCACGTCGACGTCTTTCAGGCCTTCGGTCATGTCGGTGTAGACCTTGACGCCGTACTGCTCGATGCCGATCGGCAGCAGGGTTTTCGGCGCGATCACGCGGATGTCCGGGCAGCCAAGAGTCTTCAGCGCGAGCATGTTCGAGCGCGCGACTCGCGAATGCAGGATATCGCCGACGATCGCCACCGAGAGGTTTTCAAAACCGCCCTTGTGCCGACGGATGGTGAGCATGTCGAGCATGCCTTGGGTCGGGTGTGCATGCCGGCCGTCGCCGCCGTTGATGATCGCCACTTGCGGGCAGACATGCTCGGCGATGAAGTGTGCGGCGCCGGAATCGCCGTGGCGCACGACGAACATGTCGGCGGCCATGGCTTCGAGGTTGCGCAGCGTGTCGAGCAGGGTTTCGCCCTTGCTCGCCGACGAGGTCGACACGTTCAGGGTGATCACGTCCGCCGACAGCCGCTGGGCTGCCAGTTCGAAGGTGGTGCGGGTGCGCGTGGAGTTTTCGAAGAACACGTTGCACACGGTCTTGCCGCGCAGCAACGGGACCTTCTTCACCGCCCGGGCACCGACTTCGAGGAACGAGTCGGCAGTGTCGAGGATTTCCGTCAGCAACTCGCGGCGCAGGCCGTCGAGCGAGAGGAAGTGGCGCAGCTGGCCCTGATCATTGAGCTGCAGCGGGCGCTTGGTATCTAGAGGCGTCATCGCGAAGGGGACTCTCAATAGGGCGGATTAAGGATTCAGGTCTTGAAGTTCGAGGGTCAGCGGCTCCGGGCCGGACAGCTTGACCCGCTCATGGGCCGCCAGCGACAGGGTCGCGCCAACCACGTTCGGGCGGATCGGCAGCTCGCCGGCGTCCAGGTCGAGCAGGCAGACCAGAGTCACGCTGGCCGGGCGGCCGTAGTCGAACAGTTCGTTCATCGCGGCGCGGATGGTGCGGCCGCTCATCAGCACGTCGTCGATCAGCACCAGGTGCTGGCCTTCGATCTCGAAGGGCAGGGCCGAGGGGCGCACTTGCGGGTGCAGGCCGTTCTGGCTGAAATCGTCGCGGTAGAAGGAAACATCCAGCGTGCCCAGCGGCGCATCGCTGCCCAATTCCTTGAGCAGGGCCTGCGCGACCCAGATGCCGCCGGTGCGGATGCCGATGTAGCGCGGTTCGCTGATCTCACGCTGGGCCAGGTGCGCCTTGAGGCGTGTCGCCATCTGGCTGATCAGATCGGCGGGATTGGGCAGGCTCATGGTTGCTCCTTCTTGGGGGCGAGCCGGGTCCTCGGACGCGGCTCGGTTCTTAGCTCAAAAGAAAAGCGCCGAAGCGCTTGTCAGGATTCAAACAATGCAGTGTTTTCATCGAGCCAGCCCTGCAGCAGCAGGGCGGCGGCGATGGCGTCCACCGGGTTGTCGCGGTAACTGCCTTTCTGCCCGCCACGCACCAGTCGCTCACCCTTGGCTTCAAAGGTGGTCAGGCGTTCGTCATGGGTATAGAAGGGCACATTGAAGCGACCGTTGAGGCGGCGGGCGAATTTCTCTGCGCGCAGGCACATTTCGCTCGGCGTGCCGTCCATGTTCAGCGGCAGGCCGACCACCACAGCGTCGGGTTTCCATTCCTTGAACAGCGCATCGACCTGGTTCCAGTCCGGAACCCCGTTCTGCGCTTTCAGCGTGCACAGCTCGCGGGCCTGGCCGGTAATCACCTGGCCGACTGCAACGCCGATCTGTTTGGTGCCGTAGTCGAAGCCGAGAATCAGGCGCAGGGCCATCAGGCGTGCCCCGCCTGGCTGGTCAGCAGATTAAGGTTGATCCCCAGGTGCTTGGCCGCTGCTTCCAGACGCAGTTCGCTGCTGGTGTTGAACAGAATGTCAGCGTCGTACGGGCAGGTCAGCCAGGCATTGTCGGCCAGTTCGGCCTCCAGTTGCCCGGCTTCCCAGCCAGCGTAGCCGAGGGTGATCAGGCTTTTTGCCGGACCGACACCGTCGGCGATGGCGAA
The DNA here is from genome assembly GCF_054456575.1 of Pseudomonas sp. Eth.TT006. NCBI lineage: Bacteria > Pseudomonadati > Pseudomonadota > Gammaproteobacteria > Pseudomonadales > Pseudomonadaceae > Pseudomonas > Pseudomonas sp. Eth.TT006. The sequence goes on from NZ_JBTJEN010000001.1 coordinate 562,696, forward strand.
CAGCACGTCCTGCGAGGTGGACAGCGCCAGCTCACCGTCGAGTTCGACGGTGGCCTGAAAGGTTTTGCCCGCCGGATGCAAGACGAAACCGCGATCGGTCTGCACCGGCCCGCCAATGAAGATCGGCACATGCTGGCACAGCGCTGGCGGATCGATGTCCGGGCGCAGTTGCTCAAGTATGTCAGCCAGATTCAGCTCCTGCGGTCGATTGACCACCAGTCCCATGGCGCCATTGGCCGAGTGCTCGACGATGTAGGTCAAGGTGTGGGCAAAGTTCGGGTCGGCCATGTGCGGCATGGCGATCAGGAAATGATGCTTGAGGTAGCTGGGGCTGAGGTTTTTCATGAGCGATAGTGTGGCGTTCAAGGGGCGAACTGACAAGCTGAGGCTTTAAAAGATCGCAGCCTTCGGCAGCTCCTACAGGGTGTAAGCAGGCCCAATGTAGGAGCTGCCGAAGGCTGCGATCTTTTGATCTGGCCCTTAATTACTGGACAGTTTGTCGCCCCGGGCGAATTTCCAGGTGCGGATGATTTCCAGTCGGTCGATATCCGACAGATCGCCGGTAAACGGTGCAAACGGTGCCGCCAGCCGCACAATGCGCTGCGCGGCCTGATCCAGCAGCGGCTGGCCGGAGGATTCGAGCACCAGCACTTCATACAGCGAGCCGTCGCGGTTGATCGAGACCATCAGCCGCAGGTTGCCGTAGATCTGCTTGCGCCGGGCTTCTTCCGGGTAATTGAGGTTGCCGATCCGTTCGACCTTCTTGCGCCACTCATCCTTGTACCAGGCGCCCTTGTCGCGCATGGTCGAGGCGGCGCTCAGGCGGTGAATACGCGGGCGCTTGGCGTACAGCTGTTGTTCGTTGGCCAGTTCCGCTTCGAGGCTGGCGATGTCGCTGGACAGCTGCGAGCTGTCGAACGTTGGCGCGTCGACGGCGGGTTTGGTCTCGGTCTTGGTTTCTTCTTTCCTGGTCGGCGCCTTTTGCTGTTTCGGCGCCACCGTGGTCACCGCAGCCTTGGGCGCGGCCTCGCGCACTTCCGGCTTGGCGGCCGGTGGCGGGGTGACCTTCTTCACCTGGTTGTCCTGGAACGGCGCGACCTCGGTGGTCTTGGGGATCGCTTTCTTATCCAGGGTGCCGCTGCCTTGCTGGTTTTCCTGAGCGAGGAAGTCAGCCTTTTTCGGCTTGGTTTCGCTCTTGAAGGTGGCGAGGGTGATTTCCAGGGTTTTGCTGATCTGCTTGGGCTCGACCATGCTGAAGCCGACGCCGAGCAGCAGCGCCAAATGAATCAGCGCCGCGAGAAACAGGGTAAATCCGAGGCGATCGGCCGGGCGCACGCCACGATGGGCGAGTTCTGCGGGCAGATCGGACGGGAGGGTCATGACAGAAAAACCAACATCGCGTTTTTAAAGGCTCGGCATGATAACGCAATGTTGGTTTTTAGCTGCAAGCGATAGAGGAGCAGCTGCAAGTTTCAAGCGACAAGCGGCAAGTTAAAAGCGCGTGGCTCAAAGTCTGTGGCTTGCAGCTTGCAGCTTGCAGCTTGCAGCTTGCAGCTTGCTGCGTGCCGTCAGGCTTGCAGCTTGCGGCTCGAAGCTTGCAGCTTGCTTTCGATCGCATCCATCAGCATTCCGCCGATATCGGTGCCGAACGCATTGTCGATTTCGCGAATGCAGGTCGGGCTGGTGACGTTGATTTCGGTGAGGTTTTCGCCGATCACGTCCAGACCCACGAACAGCAGGCCTTTCTCGCGCAGGGTCGGGCCGACCTGGGCGGCGATCCAGCGATCCTTTTCAGTCAGCGGACGCGCTTCACCACGACCACCGGCCGCGAGGTTGCCACGGGTTTCGCCCTGCGCCGGAATCCGCGCCAGGCAGTAATCCACCGGCTCGCCGTCGATCATCAGGATGCGTTTGTCGCCATCCTTGATCGCTGGCAGGTAGGCCTGGCCCATGATCTGCTGGCCACCGAGGGCGGTCAGGGTTTCCAGAATCACCGACAGGTTCGGATCGCCCGCACGGTGACGGAAGATCGAAGTGCCGCCCATGCCGTCCAGCGGCTTGAGGATCACGTCGCCATGTTTGGCGGCAAACTCACGCAGCACATCGGCGCGGCGGCTGACGATGGTCGGCGGCGTGCACTGCGGGAACAGCGTGGCGAACAGTTTTTCATTGCAGTCGCGTAGGCTCTGCGGTTTGTTGACCACCAGCACACCCGCGGTTTCAGCCTGTTCCAGCAGGTAGGTTGAGTAGACGAACTCCATGTCGAACGGCGGATCCTTGCGCATCAGGATCACGTCCAGATCGCTCAGCAGGTTGTCCTGCTCGGCGTCCAGTTCGAACCATTTTTCCGGGTTGGCGAAGACTTTCAGCGGCTTCATCCGCGCCCGGGCCTGACCTTCGGCCTGATACAGGTCGCGCTGTTCCATGTAGAACAGTTCCCAGCCCCGTTTCTGCGCGGCCAGCAGCATGGCCAGCGAGCTATCCTTTTTATAGGAAATGCTGGCGATAGGGTCCATGACAATCCCGACGCGAACGCTCATTGGGTTTTCCTCGAAAATTGGCTACCGGATCGGTATTGAAAAAGTGCCGCCAGAGTGGCGCTGGCAGGGTTTTCGGTCAAGGAAAAACCCGTCGATAGATTGCATCTGGAGACTGTGCTAAAAAGGCTGGCATAGCGCGCTGACCCTTGAGCATCAAGGGTTTGGCGCCATTACTCATCGCAAAACGGACAATTTGATTCGCAAAGGCGACGGTAGAACCCTCTTATGGAACAGCAGTCCAGCGCCTTGAAGGTCATGGTGATCGATGACTCGAAAACGATTCGTCGCACCGCCGAAACGCTGTTGAAGAATGTCGGCTGCGAAGTCATCACCGCCATCGACGGTTTCGACGCCCTGGCGAAGATCGCCGACCACCACCCCGGGATCATTTTTGTCGACATCATGATGCCGCGTCTGGATGGTTATCAGACCTGCGCTTTAATCAAGAACAACAGTGCGTTCAAGGCCACGCCGGTGATCATGCTGTCGTCGCGCGACGGGCTGTTCGACAAGGCCAAGGGACGGATTGTCGGTTCTGATCAATTTTTGACCAAGCCTTTCAGCAAGGAAGAACTGCTCAACGCGATTCAGGCCCACGTTCCGGGCTTCGCCGCCGTATTGCCGCAGTAATACACGTACAGTGACGCTCGGCCAGCGGGCCGGGATGTCGACAAGAAAATGGGGAAAACCATGGCACGTATCCTGATCGTCGATGATTCGCCGACTGAAATGTACAAACTCACCGGCATGCTGGAAAAGCATGGCCATGAAGTGCTCAAGGCCGAGAACGGCGCCGACGGCGTAGCCTTGGCCCGTCTGGAAAAACCCGACGCGGTGCTGATGGACATCGTCATGCCCGGCCTCAACGGCTTCCAGGCCACCCGTCAGTTGACCAAAGACCCGGAAACCGGCCACATCCCGGTGATCATCATCACCACCAAGGATCAGGAAACCGACAAGGTCTGGGGCACCCGTCAGGGCGCCAAGGATTACCTGACCAAACCGGTGGAAGAAGACATGCTGATCAAGACCCTGAACAACGTGCTCAAAGGCTGATCGCGCAATCATGAGCGAATCGCTGACCGCGTTCGAACTGCTGTGGCAGATCGACCAGCGCTGTCGCCTGCTGGCGGCGGACCTGCCGTCGCAGCCCGGGCGTCAGGATCGCTGGAGCGGCATCGGATTTCGCCTCGGCGAGCACTGGTACGTGGCGCCGATGGGCGAAGTCAGCGAAGTGCTGCACGAGCCACGCTTCACCCAGTTGCCCGGGGTCAAGCCGTGGGTCAAAGGCGTGGCTAACCTGCGCGGGCGTTTGCTGCCGATCATGGACCTGTGCGGGTTCTTCGGCCACGAACTGTCGCCGCTGCGCAAACAGCGGCGGGTGTTGGTGGTGGAACATCAGGAGGTGTTCGCCGGGCTGCTGGTGGATGAGGTGTTCGGTTTGCAGCATTTCGAGCAGGACAGTTTCGAGCCGATCTCGATCAGCAAACGCCAGGGCTCCAAGGCCGAGTTCGTCAAAGGCTATTTTCGGCGCGAGCAGAACTGGCGGGTGTTCAGCCTGTTTGCGCTGGCCAGATCGCCGGTGTTCATGAGCGTCGCGATATAGTCGAAACACCATAAACCCCATGTGGGGATGGGTCATGTGATGGTGAGATTGTGTGGTAAGGGAAACCTGTGGCGAGGGGATTTATCCCCGATGGGGCGCGCAGCGGCCCCAGGATTCGAGCTGTATCAAATACATTTCGAATGCAGGTTTTGGGTCGGCTTCGCCAACCATCGGGGATAAATCCCCTCGCCACAACATCTTCATCGCAAGGCGAGTTTTCACAGGTGCTTCGGTGAGCATCCAAACAGGCGAGGACCGATGACAAAAGCAAAAACAGGCAAGTCGGCCGAAGGGTCGCGCAGTCGCTCGCAGATCGTCGTGCTGTTCATCGCACTGATCGTGTTCATCATGCTGCTGTTCGCCAACTTCGCCTACCTCAACACCCAGGCCAACTACGACAAGCAGTACATCGGCCACGCCGGTGAGCTGCGCGTGCTGTCGCAACGCATCGCCAAGAACGCCACCGAAGCCGCTGCCGGCAAGGCCGCCGCGTTCAAGTTGCTGAGCGATGCGCGCAACGATTTTGCCCAGCGCTGGGGTTACCTGAAGAAGGGCGACCCGGCAACCGGTCTGCCCCCCGCGCCGGCCACCGTGCGCCCGGAAATGCGCGCCGTGCAGCTGGACTGGGAGCGCCTGCTGAAAAACACCGATGCAATTCTCTCCAGCGAACAGACCGTGCTGTCGCTGCATCAGGTTGCCGCAACCCTCGCCGAAACCGTGCCGCAGTTGCAGATCGAATACGAAAAAGTCGTCGAGATCCTCCTGCAACGCGGCGCGCCGGCGGCGCAAGTGGCCATGGCCCAGCGCCAATCGTTGCTCGCCGAACGTATCCTCGGCGCGGTCAACACCGTGCTCGCCGGCGACGAAAACTCGCAGCAGGCCGCCGACGCCTTTGGGCGCGACGCCACCCGTTTCGGCCAGGTGCTCAATGGCATGCTGCAAGGCAACCCGAGCCTGAGAATCAGCCAGGTCGAAGACCGCGACGCCCGCGCGCGGCTCAGTGAAATTTCCGAGCTGTTCCAGTTCGTCTCCGGCTCTGTCGACGAAATCCTCGAAACCTCACCGGAGCTGTTCAAGGTCCGGGAGTCGGCGAGCAATATCTTCAGCCTGTCGCAGACCCTGCTCGATGAAGCCTCGCACCTCGCCACCGGTTTCGAAAACCTTGCCGGCGGGCGCAGCACCGACACCATCGGTGGCTATGTGCTCGGTTTGCTGGCGCTGGCCTCGATCATCCTGATCGGCCTGGTCATGGTCCGCGAGACCAACCGCCAGTTGCGCGAGACCGCCGAGAAGAACGAGCGCAACCAGAATGCGATCATGCGCCTGCTCGACGAAATCGAAGACCTTGCCGACGGCGACCTCACCGTGACCGCCTCGGTCACCGAAGACTTCACCGGGACCATCGCCGATTCGATCAACTATTCGGTCGACCAACTGCGCGATCTGGTCGCCACCATCAACCTCACCGCCGGCCAGGTCGCCGCTGCCGTGCAGGAAACTCAGGCCACCGCGATGCATCTGGCCCAGGCCTCGGAACATCAGGCGCAGCAGATTTCCGAAGCCTCGACGGCGATCAGCGACATGGCCCAGTCCATCGACCAAGTGTCGGCCAACGCCGCTGAATCCTCGGCGGTGGCCGAGCGTTCGGTGGAAATCGCCAACAAGGGCAACGAGGTGGTGCACAACACCATCCACGGCATGGACAACATCCGTGAACAGATTCAGGACACCGCCAAGCGCATCAAACGCCTTGGTGAGTCGTCGCAGGAGATTGGCGACATCGTCAGCCTGATCGACGACATTGCCGACCAGACCAACATCCTCGCCCTCAACGCAGCGATTCAGGCATCGATGGCCGGGGATGCCGGGCGCGGTTTCGCGGTGGTTGCCGACGAAGTGCAGCGTCTGGCCGAGCGCTCGTCCGCCGCCACCCGGCAGATCGAAACCCTGGTGCGGGCGATCCAGACCGACACCAACGAAGCGGTGATTTCCATGGAGCAGACCACCACCGAGGTGGTGCGCGGCGCGCGACTGGCGCAGGATGCCGGTGTGGCTCTGGAAGAAATCGAAGGCGTGTCGAAAACTCTGGCGGCGCTGATTCAAAGCATTTCCAACGCGGCGCAGCAGCAGACGTCGTCGGCCGGGCAGATTTCCCTGACGATGAACGTGATCCAGCAGATCACCTCGCAGACCTCGTCCGGCTCCACTGCCACCGCCGAAAGCATCGGCAACCTGGCGAAAATGGCCAGTCAGCTGCGCCGTTCGGTGTCCGGGTTCACCTTGCCGTCGGCGTCCGCGACGGATAAGGCGTGAGTGGAGTGGTTATGGGTGACCGGCACGACTACGTGGCCCTTGAGTGGGTCAAGGGCGAAATTGCCGAAACGCTGAAGCTGGCGCATCAGGCGATCGAAGCCGTGCTCGATGACCCGCAGGCGTTTCCCGGGCTGGACCAGTGCCACGACTACATTCATCAGGTCCACGGCAGCCTGCAGATGGTCGAGTTCTACGGCGCGGCGTTGCTCGCCGAAGAAATGGAACATCTGGTCGAAGCGCTGCAGCATGAACGTGTCAGCCATCGCGATGAAGCCCTGCACCTGTTGCTGCAAGCCCTCGGCCAACTGCCGATCTACCTCGACCGGGTGCAGAGCGCGCGCCGCGACTTGCCGCTGGTGGTGCTGCCGCTGATCAACGACCTGCGCAGCGCCCGTGGCGAAAGCCTGCTTTCGGAAACCAGCCTGTTCAGCCCGCAACTGCCGGAGCTGCCGCCACTCGGCGAGCAAACGCTGGCGCAGCTGGAGCCGGCGGAACTGCCGAACGTGCTGCGCAAACTGCGGCAGATGCTGCAAATGGCCTTGGTCGGTTTGCTGCGCGAGCAGGATGATCAGACGCACCTGGAGTATCTGGCAAAAGTCTTCACGCGCCTTGAAGCGCTGAGCGCTGATGCGCCGCTGGGCCCGTTGTGGCAAGTCGCCTCGGCGCTGGTCGAAGGCATGCGCGAAGGCGTCATCGCCAACAGTCCGGCGCTGCGCAGCCTGTTCAAGGATGCTGACAAGGAGCTCAAGCGCCTGCTCGAACAGGGCATGGCCGGCCTCAATCAGCCGCCACCGCCAGAGCTGCTGAAAAGCCTGCTGTTCTATATTGCCAAAGCCGAACATCCCACCGGGCAGATGCTGACCATGAAAGATCGCTACTCGCTGGACGACGCGTTGCCCGACAGCGCGATGGTCGACGAAGAACGCACGCGCCTGGCCGGTCCTGACCGCGATGCGATGCGCTCGGTGCTGGCGGCGCTCTGCGAAGAACTGGTGCGGGTCAAGGAACGCCTTGACCTGTTCGTGCGCAGCGACCGCCAGCACACCGCCGATCTGGAAAGCCTGCTGGCGCCGCTGCGGCAAATCGCCGACACCCTCGCGGTGCTCGGTTTCGGCCAGCCGCGCAAGGTGATCATCGATCAACTGGCGGTGGTGCTCAGCCTCGTTCAGGGCCAACGTGAACCGAACGACGCCACGCTGATGGACGTCGCCGGCGCCTTGCTCTACGTCGAAGCGAATCTGGCCGGGATGGTCGGCACGGTCGAGCCGGAAAGCCCGGAAGACGCGCGTCTGCCGACCACCGACCTGACGCAGATTCATCAGATCGTGATCAAGGAAGCGCGCATCTGCCTGCAACAGGCCAAGGACATGATCGTCGACTACATCGACGCCGATTGGGATCGCCAGCAACTGCAAGCGTTGCCGGAGCTGCTGAACCAGGTGCGCGGCGCGCTGGCGATGATTCCACTGAGCCGCGCGGCGAGTCTGGTCGAAGCCTGCAAGCGCTTTATTCGCGAACACCTGCTGCTCGATCCGCACGAGCCGGGCTGGCAGCAACTGGATCATCTGGCCGATGTCATCAGCAGCCTCGAGTATTACCTCGAGCGCCTGAGTGACGATCCGCAAGTGCCGAATGAACACCTGCTCGACGTCGCGCAAAAAGGCCTCGCCAGCCTCGGCTTCTTTCCCGCCGAGCAGGCCGGCGAGCAGCCTGTGCCGCTGCTCGACGACGTGCTCAGCCCCGGCGAAGCGCAGGTGATGCAGGACCTGCAAGCGCTGGATGACCCCGAGACCGTGCAGTCGCTGGCCGCCGTGCTGGCCAGCCCGGTGTCGGCGCTCAACCCGCCGGCGCTGATCACGCCCGGCAGCCTGCTGCCGCCGCCCGCCGACGAAGAACCGGTGGACGATGAACTGCGCGAAGTGTTCCTCGAAGAGACCGACGAGGTCCTCGACGTCCTCCACGAATACCTGCCGCGCTGGACCGCCCATCCGCAGGACCGCGCCGCCCTGACCGAACTACGTCGAGCCTTCCATACGCTCAAGGGCAGCGGGCGCATGGTGCGCGCGTTGATCCTCGGCGAACTGGCCTGGGCCGTGGAAAACCTGCTCAATCGGGTGCTTGAGCAAAGCGTCGAACCGGGTTCGGCGGTGCCACAACTGCTCAGCGACACACTGCTGTTGCTGCCGGAGCTGATCAACGAATTCGCCACTCAACGCCAGCGTCAGCGCCGTGATGTCGATCAACTCGCGGCCCGCGCGCATGCCCTGGCCAAAGGCGCTGCGACACCGGCCGAGGAAGACCTCGCCGACGTGGCCGCGCTGGATCCGCTGCTGCTGGAGATCTTCCGCAACGAGGCCGAAACCCACCTCGCCAGCCTCAACCGTTTTCTCGATCAGGCCGCCGAGCATGTGCCGCTGCAGGCCAGCGACGAGTTGCAACGCGCCTTGCACACGCTCAAGGGCAGTGCGTCGATGGCCGGCGTGCTGCCGATTGCCGAACTGGCGGCGCCGCTGGATCAACTGGCCCGCGAGTTCAAGGCGCACCAGTTGCCACTCGACCTGGACGAAGTGGAATTGCTGCTCGAAGCCGAAGGCCTGTTCCGGGTCGGCCTGCGTCAGCTCAAGCACGATCCGCTGGCGCCGATTGTCGGTGCGCAGTCACTGATCAAACGCAGCGGCGAACTGCTCGCCGCACGGCTTGAAGCGATTCTCAGTGCGCCGAATACCGGGCTGCGGATCAAGCGCGATCCGCAACTGATCAACAACTTCCTCGCTCAGGGCATGGACATCCTGCTCGACGCCGAAAGCCTGTTGCAGCGTTGGCAGCAGCACCCCGGCGAGCGCCAGGAACTCAGTGCGCTGCTGGATGAACTGACCACCCTCGGCGAAGGCGCGCACCTCGCTGATCTGCTGCCAGTAGACGTGTTGTGCGAAGCCTTGCTCGATCTGTACGGCGCGGTAGAAGAAAGCAGTCTGGCGGTCAGTGAGCGGTTTTTCCAGGAAGCACAGAAGGCCCACGAAGCGCTGATCAACATGCTCGACGAACTGGCCGCGGGCCAGGAAGTCACCCCGCAACCGCAGCGCATTCGTGCCCTGCACGACTTGCTCGAAGAAAGCCTCGACCCGACATCCATGGGGCTGATCCGCAGCGATGGCAGCCGCACCCTGAGCATCCATGAACTGGGCGCCGCGACCGCCGAACTTGCCCAGACCAAGGCCGAGACTGCACCGGACGACGAGATCGTCGAGATCTTTATCGAAGAGGCGGTGGACATTCTCGACAGCGCCGGCCAGGCCTTGCAGCGCTGGCTGAATGATCCGGATAACGCTGCGCCGCTGTCGTCGCTGCAACGCGATCTGCACACGCTCAAGGGCGGCGCGCGAATGGCCGAAGTCGAGGCGATTGGCGATCTGGCCCACGAACTGGAAGTGCTTTACGCCGGGCTGGTGGATCGGCGCTACAGCCACAGCGAATCCCTGGGCCGCTTGCTGCAGCAGAGCCATGAGCGCCTGGCCTTGTTGCTGGAGCAGTTGCAGGCGCATCAACCGCTGCGCCCGGCGCAGGATCTGATCGAGACGATTCGCCAGTTCCGCCACAGCGGCGCATCCGGCACCGCGGAAACCGCGCCGCCGAGCGCCGATCACGACAGCGCCGCGCATGATCCGGAGTTGCTAGAGATCTTCCTCGAAGAAGGTTTCGACATCATCGAAAGCTCCGGCGCGGCCTTGCTGCGCTGGCAGGCCGAGCCGGGCAATCGCCAGGAAGTGGAAACCCTGCTGCGCGACCTGCACACCCTCAAGGGCGGCGCGCGGATGGTCGAAATCGGCCCGATCGGCGACCTCGCTCATGAGCTGGAATTTCTCTACGAAAGCCTCGCCGCTGGCGTGTTGCAACCGTCTACCGAACTGTTCGCGCTGGTGCAGCGCGGGCATGACCGCCTGGCGCAAATGCTCGATGGCGTACGCGCCGGGCAACCGTGCCCGCCGGCGGATCGGCTGATCAATGCGATTCAGAATTTCAGTCATCCGGTGACGGTAGAAACGCCGCCAGTGCTACCTGCCCCGGTCAAGACTGACGCGGCGCCACCGGCTGCCGATGCTGGTGCGGACATGGTCAAGGTCTCCGCCGAACTGCTCGATGAACTGGTCAATCTGGCCGGTGAAACCTCGATTTTCCGTGGCCGTATCGAACAGCAAGTCAACGATGCGCAAGTTGCCCTGAACGAGATGGAAACCACCATCGAGCGCATGCGCGATCAGTTGCGCCGGCTCGACACCGAAACCCAGGGGCGGATTCTCAGCCGTCAGCAGGCCGATGGCGAACGCCTCGGCTACGAAGAATTCGATCCGCTGGAAATGGACCGCCATTCGCAGTTGCAGCAACTGTCGCGGGCGCTGTTCGAATCCGCGTCCGACCTGCTCGACCTCAAAGAAACCCTCGACCGCCGCAACCACGACGCCGAGAACCTGTTGCAGCAGCAGGGACGGATCAACACCGAGCTGCAGGAAGGCTTGATGCGCACGCGCATGGTGCCGTTCGAACGCATGCTGCCACGGCTCAAACGCATCGTGCGGCAGGTTGCCGAGGAGCTGCACAAGGACGTCGCGTTCATCATCGACAACGCCGAAGGCGAGATGGATCGCAACGTGCTGGAGCGCATGGCCGCGCCGCTGGAACACATGCTGCGCAACGCCGTCGATCATGGTCTGGAATCTGCCGAAGTGCGGCTGGCGGCGGGCAAGCCGGCGCAAGGCACGATCAGCCTCGACCTGTCCCGTGAGGGCGGCGACATCGTGTTCGATATCCGCGACGATGGCGCCGGGGTGCCGCTGGAGGCAGTGCGGCGCAAGGCGATCAAGCGTGGCTTGCTCGCGCCAGACGCGGAGATCAGCGACCGCGACGTGCTGCAATTCATCCTGCAGCCGGGGTTCTCCACCGCCGAAAAAATCACCCAGATTTCCGGGCGCGGCGTTGGCATGGACGTGGTCCACGAAGAAGTACGCCAGCTCGGCGGCACCATGAGCATCGATTCGGTGCCGGGGCAGGGCGTGCATTTCCGCATTCGCCTGCCGTTCACCGTGTCGGTCAACCGCGCGCTGATGGTGCAGTGCGGCGAGGATCAGTACGCGATTCCGCTGAACACCATCGAAGGCATCGTCCGCGTGCTGCCGAATGATCTGGAAGGACACTTCCGCAACGATCCGCCGAGCTACCATTACGCCGGCCAGCGCTATGAGCTGTGCTACCTGGGCGAGCTGCTGAAAACTGCGCCACGTCCCAAATTGCTCGGACAGAGTCTGCCGTTGCCGGTGCTGCTGGTGCAGTGCAACGACCGGCACATCGCGGTGCAAGTGGACGCCATGGCCGGTACCCGCGAGATCGTGGTCAAGAGCCTCGGCCCGCAGTTCGCGTCAGTGCAGGGCGTTTCCGGGGCGACGATTCTCGGCGATGGCCGGGTGGTGCTGATTCTCGACCTGCTGGCGCCGATCCGCGCGATGCAGGCGCGGGTTGCGCAGCCTGCGGCGCATGCCGACATCGACAGCGAACCGCAAAAGCCACTGCTGGTGCTGGTGGTCGACGACTCGGTGACTGTGCGCAAGGTCACCAGCCGTTTGCTCGAACGCCACGGCATGAACGTGCTGACCGCCAAGGACGGGGTCGATGCGATGCTGCTGCTCGAAGAACATATGCCCGACCTGATGCTGCTCGACATCGAAATGCCGCGCATGGACGGCTTCGAAGTCGCCACTCAAGTGCGCCACGACGAACGTCTGCAACACCTGCCGATCATCATGATCACCTCGCGCACCGGGCAGAAACACCGCGACCGCGCGATGGCCATCGGCGTCAACGACTACCTCGGCAAGCCGTATCAGGAGTCGGTGTTGCTCGAAAGCATCGCCCACTGGAGCAAGAAACATGCATGAGCGCCGAAACAACGCGCGCACCAGCCTCACCGGTCTGCTGCTGCCGCTGGCCGACCGCAACCTGATCCTGCCCAACGTCGCCGTGGCCGAGCTGATCGACTACCAGGCCAGCACCTTCGACCTCGACACCCCGCCGTGGTACCTGGGGCGAGTGAGCTGGCGCGAACGGCAGATTCCGCTGCTGAGTTTCGAGTCGGCTTGCGGGCAGAAAATCGTCATCGGCGAACGCGCCCGCATCGTCATCCTCAACGCCCTCGGCGGCTTGCCGCAGCTCAAGTTCATTGCCCTGCTGGTGCAGGGGATACCGCGCTCGTACAAGCTCGACAGTCAGTTGAGTTATGTCGACGTGCCTTTATGTGCGCTGGAGCAGGCGGCGGTGCAGGTCGGGGAACAGGTGGCGAAGGTGCCGGATTTGTTGGGGTTGGAGCAGTTGTTGGTGGAGGCGGGGCTGTTGCACTGATCCAGGTTTTGTGTTGGTCAAAATGGCCCCATCGCTGGCAAGCCAGCTCCCACAGGATTTTGTGTGGTTCACAGAATTTGAATACAACTCCGGCACTGTGGGAGCTGGCTTGCCAGCGATGGGGCCAGTTGCATCACCAAATTCCGACAGGTGAATCCTCAACTCCCGCAGCCCAATAAACACCTTTCAGCCCAGCTGTTTAAAGACACTCAGTGTTACGCCTCTCTAGCCTACAAATCCTTGCGCCGCTGCCTACGCATGCACCAGAATCCGCCGGCTTGTGCGCCCTCGGCAGGCTGCGTAACTTAATCCCGTCACTGATTTCCAGTGATCGGGTTTAGCAGCCCATGGTTAATCTAAGGGTGCACATGCATCATCGTCAGGCTCAGTGCCTGCATTCGATGGCGGCTGTGCGCAGGGCGCTTCGGCGCGCCGGCTTCCTTAGGTTCCCCGGTCTGCTAACCTGCGTTCAGCTGCCACCCCTTCTTTTAGCAGAGAAGCGGTTCCAGCTTTATTTTGGAACCTGAGAATGATCAAAGAAACGCCAAACCCGCCGCCCACCGACGCGGCATCTCCCTACGAATCCCCCGATTCAAAGAAATTCCACGAAGCCGCCGAACGCGCCCTCGACCATTACCTCGGCCCGCCGTCCCCCGACCTGATGGCCGCGCCGTACACCCCCAACACCCTGTACATGGCCAACCCCGAAGCCAATTGTGAATCCCTGCTGGCCGACGCTGTTGAATCGCTCGGCTCGGCCACGGTCATGCTCAACAACCATGCGGCGCTGGTGCAAGGCACGCACCGCAAGACCCTGCAGGGGATTGCGCAGGTGGTGATGGTGGCGGAGATGGCGGTGAATCGGGTGTTGGATAAGTGGGTGCCCACAGACTGATCCAATCTTTGCGGTGTCTTGACTGGCCCTATCGCTGGCAAGCCAGCTCCCACAGTGTCCGATTTGTTTTCGAATTTTGTGAATCACTACAAATCCTGTGGGAGCTGGCTTGCCAGCGATGAGGCCAGTGAACGTTACGCTCACCGTAACGATTCACCACCGCGCTTGATTGATGCCCTCCACCCACACGCCTACCTTAGCGCCACGACAGCGAACCCCGTGGAGTGAGCATGACAACAATAAATTCCCCCGACTCGCGCTGGACGCGGCGGCGTGACGAGAAGCAGCGGCGGCTCGACAAGGTGCGCGGGCTGGCCGACGGTGTGGTGTTGCCCAGCGAAAAGATCGTCGCCGCACTCGAAGCGCTGATCCATCCCGGCGACCGTGTGGTGCTGGAAGGCAACAACCAGAAGCAGGCGGATTTCCTTTCGCGTTCGCTGGCCAAGGCTGATCCGCAAAAGCTCCACGACCTGCACATGATCATGCCCAGCGTCGGCCGCTCCGAACACCTCGACCTGTTCGAGCGCGGCATCGCTCGCAAACTCGATTTCTCCTTCGCCGGCACCCAGAGTCTGCGCATCAGCCAGTTGCTCGAAGACGGTCTGCTGGAAGTCGGCGCGATTCACACCTACATCGAACTCTACGCGCGGCTGGTGGTGGACCTGATCCCCAACGTCGTGCTCTCGGCCGGGTTCATGGCCGATCGCGCCGGCAACATTTACACCGGCCCCAGCACCGAAGACACCCCGGCACTGATCGAACCGGCGGCGTTCAGCGACGGCATCGTCATCGTTCAGGTCAACCAGTTGGTGGATGACGTCAGCGAACTGCCCCGCGTCGATATCCCGGCATCCTGGGTGGATTTCGTGGTGGTCGCCGACAAGCCGTTCTACATCGAACCGCTGTTCACCCGCGATCCACGCCACATCAAACCGGTGCACGTGTTGATGGCGATGATGGCGATTCGCGGGATCTACGAAAAACACAACGTGCAGTCGCTCAACCACGGCATCGGTTTCAACACCGCCGCCATCGAATTGATCCTGCCCACCTACGGCGAATCCCTCGGCCTCAAAGGCAAGATCTGCCGCAACTGGACACTCAACCCGCACCCGACGCTGATCCCGGCGATTGAAAGCGGTTGGGTCGAAAGCGTGCATTGCTTCGGCACCGAACTGGGCATGGAAAACTACATCGCCGCTCGCCCGGACGTGTTCTTCACCGGCCGCGACGGCTCGCTGCGTTCCAACCGCATGTTCAGCCAACTCGCCGGGCAATACGCGGTGGATCTGTTTATCGGCGCGACGTTGCAGGTCGATGGCGACGGCCATTCCTCCACCGTGACCCGTGGTCGTCTCGCCGGTTTCGGCGGTGCGCCGAACATGGGCCACGACCCACGCGGGCGGCGTCACGGCACTCCGGCGTGGCTCGATATGCGCCACAGCGATTCGCCGCAACCGATGCTCGAACGCGGCAAGAAACTCGTGGTGCAAATGGTCGAGACCTTTCAGGAGGGCGGCAAACCGACCTTCGTCGAAACCCTCGACGCGGTGGAGGTGGCGAAGAAAAGCGGCATGCCGCTGGCGCCAATCATGATTTACGGCGATGACGTCACCCACCTGCTCACCGAAGAGGGCATCGCCTACCTGTACAAGGCGCGCTCGCTGGAGGAACGCCAGGCGATGATCGCTGCGGTGGCCGGCGTCACCGCGATCGGCCTGCGGCACAACCCGAAAGACACCGAACGCATGCGCCGCGAAGGCCTGATTGCCTTGCCCGAAGACCTCGGCATCCGCCGCACCGACGCCACCCGCGAACTGCTGGCGGCGAAAAGCGTGGCCGATCTGGTCGAGTGGTCCGGCGGCCTGTACAACCCGCCCGCCAAATTCAGGAGCTGGTAATGCACGCATTTAACCTGCAAGCGAAACCGCTGTCCCTGGCTGATCAACTGGCCGATCTGGCAGTGGATGCGCTAATCGACGAAGCCGATCTGTCGCCGAAACCGGCGCTGGTCGACCGTCGTGGCAATGGCGCGCACACCGATCTGCACTTGGGGCTGATGCACGCTTCGGCATTGTCGTTGTGGCCGGCGTTCAAGGAAATGGCCGAAGCAGCGGTTGCAGTCGGCGAAGTCGATACAACCTTGCGCGAAGCGATTGGGCGGATCGGCCGTGAAGGCGAACAAGCCATGCTCGCGACCACCAACGGCGTGAACACCCATCGCGGCGCCATTTGGGCGCTGGGTTTGTTGGTGACCGCCGCTGCCCTGGAACCGCAATCCTCCAGCGCCAGTGCCGTGACCCTGCGCGCTGCACGTCTGGCCTTGCTCGATGATCGTCACGCCCCCAAACCTTTGAGCCACGGCGCGCAGGTCGCTCTGCGCTACGGCGCACGCGGTGCCCGGGAAGAAGCGCAGCTCGGCTTCCCCTCGGTGCTGCAACGCGGCCTTCCACAACTCAAACGCAGTCGCGCCAACGGCCACGGCGAACAGAATGCCCGGCTCGACGCCTTGCTCGCGATCATGACCGACCTCGCTGACACCTGCGTGCTCTATCGCGCCGGTGAACCGGGGCTGCATGCCATGCAGCAGGGCGCGCAAGCGGTGCTCGACGCCGGCGGCAGCGCCAGCCTCACCGGGCGTCGGCGTCTGCATGAACTGGATCAACAACTCATCGCATTGAATGCCTCACCCGGTGGCGCCGCCGACTTGCTCGCCGCCACGCTGCTGCTCGACCGAATCGAGCGCGACGGCATCCTTCAGGGAGCGTTTTGATGGAAACCTTATCCTTTGAATTCCCCGCCGGGCAGCCGCCACGCGGGCGCGCGCTGGTCGGTTGTGTCGGCTCGGGCGATCTGGAAGTGCTGATCGAACCGGGGCTGGCCGGCAAGCTGACGATCCATGTACAGACCTCGGTCAACGGTGCGCAGCAGCGCTGGCAGCACCTGTTTGCGCGTATGTTCGACGGCACCACGCCGCCGGCAATGGCCATCGATATCCACGATTTCGGCGCCACGCCGGGCGTGGTGCGTTTGCGTCTGGAACAAGGTTTCGAGGAGATCGGCCATGACTGACAGCGCAGCGCTTCTGCACAAACACAGCTTCGTCGAACTCGGCGCACGGCAACGGGCGAAAGCCTTGCTCGATGCGGGGACCTTTCGCGAATTGCTCGACCCGTTTCAACGGGTGATGTCGCCATGGCTTGAACGCCAGGGCGTGGTACCGCAAGCGGATGACGGCGTTGTGATCGCCAAGGGCAGCCTCGACGGGCTGCCGGTGGTGATCGCGGCGATTGAAGGTGCGTTTCAGGGCGGCAGCCTCGGCGAAGTTGGCGGGGCGAAGATTGCCGGCGCGCTGGAACTGGCCGCCGAGGACAACCGCAAAGGCATTCCCACCCGCGCCATCCTGCTGCTGGAAACCGGTGGTGTGCGCTTGCAGGAAGCCAACCTCGGGCTGGCGGCGATTGCTGATATTCATGCGGCAATTGTCGAGTTGCAGCAATACCAGCCGGTGGTCGGTGTGGTGGCGGGCAGCGTCGGCTGCTTCGGCGGCATGTCGATTGCCGCCGCGTTGTGCAGCTATTTGCTGGTGACCCAGGAAGCACGCCTCGGTTTGAACGGCCCGCAGGTGATCGAGCAGGAAGCCGGGATCGAAGAATACGACTCCCGCGACCGGCCGTTTATCTGGAGCCTGACCGGTGGCGAGCAGCGGTTTGCCAGTGGTCTGGTGGACCGCTATGTCGCCGATGATGTGGCGCAGATTCGTCAGCAGGTTGGCCAATTGCTGCAGCAGGGTTTGCCGACACAGCCGCGCAGTCAGCGCGCCGAGTGGTTCCTGCAACGCCTCGGCAGTCTGAACACTGAGCCGCAAATCGAACCGTCGGTGGTTCGCGATCTGTATCAAGGAGAGCGCTCATGAGCGGTTATCCCCTGCGTGGTTTGCACTGGTTCAACGCTTTGAGCGACGGGGCGAAAGCGGTTGAAGGTTTGCCGCCGTCGTTAAAGGTGGCGGATGGCGAGCTGGGGCGTTTTATCGCCGTGGTCGCTGACCCGGACAACCGTTTCCCCCGCGCGCGCAATGGCGAAGTGGGGCTGCTCGAAGGCTGGGGCCTGGCCAAGGCTGTGGATGACGCGATCAGTACCGATCGCGACAAAACGCTGAAACGGCCGATTATCGCCATCGTCGATGTGCCGAGCCAGGCTTACGGGCGCCGCGAAGAAGCGCTCGGCATTCATCAGGCGCTGGCCGGTGCGGCGGACGCTTATGCCCGCGCCCGATTGGCCGGGCATCCGGTGATTGCATTGCTGGTGGGCAAGGCGATGTCCGGGGCGTTTCTGGCCCACGGTTATCAGGCCAACCGCTTGATCGCGCTGCGCGATCCCGGGGTGATGGTGCATGCGATGGGCAAGGCGTCGGCGGCGCGGGTGACCTTGCGCAGTGTTGAAGAACTGGAAGCGCTGGCCGCCAGTGTGCCGCCGATGGCTTATGACATCGACAGCTATGCCAGCCTCGGATTGCTCTGGGAAACCCTGTCGGTGCAGCAGATTGAACAGCCGACGGCGGAGGATCTGGCGCGGGTGAGCGAATGCCTGAAGCAAGCCATCAGCGATATCGCCAGCACTGACTTGAGCAATCGTCTCGGCGCAAAAAATCGCCAAGCCTCCAGCCGCGTCCGCGAGCTGCTGAGGGCGCAGTGGTGAACACGCCTCTGGCCCACGACCTGCTGTGGGGCATGACCCCGGCGCAGTTGCCGGCGGATGCGCCGCAGTGGGCCGTCGAGTCGCTGGCTGCCGGGCAACCGGTGGTGGTGCGGCGGGCGTTGAGTGACGAGGGCTGCGTCGCGGTTGGCGTGCGCGGTGCATTGCGCGAGCAGCGGCTGGCGGCGTTTATGGCGCTTGATTCGATTACCTGTCGGGTCAGTCCCGAAGCGCTTTGTCATGTTGAGTGCGAGCGCGATCTGCCGGTGATGCAGGCGCTCAAGCAACTGCGGCCGATACTCGATGATTGCGGTTGGGTCTGGGGTGTCAGCGGCAGTGTCGGGTTTGAGCTGGCCAGTGGTTTTACCGCGATGCACACGGCCAGCGATCTCGATCTGATTCTACGTACACCGCAGCTGATCACGCGCAATCAGGCACGCAAATTGGTCGAGCTGTTCGATCAAGCCGTGTGCCGGGTCGATCTGCAATTGCAGACGCCCTTCGGTGCGGTGGCGTTGCGCGAATGGGCCGGCAGCTCTGCACGGGTGCTGCTGAAAAATCAGCATCAGGCCTGTCTGGTAACTGACCCGTGGAACCCGCAGGAGCAGGCAGCGTGAGCAGTCTGTTGGTGTTCCCCGGCCAGGGCGCGCAGCAACCGGGCATGCTTCAGCGTTTGCCGCGGGAAACCCTGGTCGAGGCCAGCGATGTGCTGGGTGAAGATGTGTTGTTGCTGGATTCCAGCGAAGCATTGCGCACGACGAGGGCGGTGCAGCTTTGTCTGCTGATCGCCGGAGTCGCAGCCACACGGCAATTGTTGCGCGATGAGTTAGACGTGGACTACGTCGCCGGCCTGTCCATCGGCGCGTACCCGGCTGCGGTGGTCGCCGGGGCCTTGAGCTTCAGCGATGCACTGCATCTGGTCAGCCTGCGCGGCGAGCTGATGCAGCAGGCTTATCCACAGGGCTACGGCATGACCGCGATCATCGGCCTGCAGTTATCCACCGTCGAAACGCTGCTGGCGCAGGTGCACCGCGAAGATTCGCCGGTGTATCTGGCCAATATCAACGCCGATAACCAGATGGTGATTGCCGGCAGCGACAAGGCCATGCACGCCGTGGCCGAGCTGGCGCGCAATCGGGGCGCCGGTCTGGCGAAACGTCTGGCGGTGAGCGTGCCGTCGCACTGTCCGTTGCTGGAAACTCCGGCGCAATCCTTGGCCGAGGCCTTCGCCCAGGTTGAATTGCAGACTCCGAAAATCGCCTACCTGAGCGGCAGTCGCGCGCGTCCGGTGATCAAGCCCGATGCCCTGCGCGACGACCTCGCTTTCAACATGTGCCGCGTGGTGGACTGGCGCGGCACCGTGCAAAGCGCCTACGAGCGCGGCGTGCGGCTACAGATCGAACTGCCGCCCGGTGCGGTGCTGACCGGGCTGGCGCGCCGGGTGTTCGAATCCGGCACTGTCACTGCCTTCGACAGTGCGCGGCTCGACACCTTGCAGGCGCTGTTGCGAGAGGAGGGTGGCCGCCGACCATAAACCGCCGCGACTCAGGCTTCGAACAACAAAAACAACATTCGACGATGCACTTTGAGGACTACAACAATGATTATTTACGGTGTGGCGCTGTTGGCGATCTGTACGCTGGCAGGGGTGATCATGGGTGACATGCTCGGCGTGTTGCTGGGCGTCAAATCCAACGTCGGCGGGGTCGGCATCGCCATGATCCTGTTGATCTGCGCGCGGTTGTGGATGCAGAAGCGCGGCGGCATGACCAAGGATTGCGAGATGGGCGTCGGCTTCTGGGGTGCAATGTACATCCCGGTGGTGGTGGCGATGGCCGCGCAACAGAACGTCGTCACCGCGCTGCACGGCGGCCCGGTGGCGGTGCTGGCGGCGATTGGTTCGGTGGTGGTTTGTGGTTGCACCATTGCCTTGATCAGTCGCACGCATAAAGGCGAACCGCTGCCCGACGAACCGGTGGAAGTCACGCCGGTCGGCACCCCGGTAGGAGGTCGCTGACATGTGGGCACTCATTGAAAACGGTCTGGAACACAACGGTCTGGTCACCGCGTTTGCCTTCGTCGGCGTGATCATGTGGGTCTCGGTGATTCTCTCCAAACGCCTGACTTTCGGGCGCATTCACGGCTCGGCGATTGCCATCGTCATCGGTCTGGTGCTGGCGTGGGTCGGCGGCACCATGACTGGCGGCCAGAAAGGCCTGGCGGATCTGTCGCTGTTCTCCGGTATCGGCCTGATGGGCGGGGCGATGCTGCGGGATTTCGCGATTGTCGCGACGGCGTTTGAAGTGCAAGCGACCGAAGCGAAAAAGGCCGGGATGATCGGCGTGATCGCGCTGCTGTTGGGCACGATCCTGCCGTTCATTGTTGGCGCGAGTATGGCGTGGGCCTTCGGTTATCGCGATGCGGTGAGCATGACTACCATCGGCGCCGGTGCGGTGACTTATATCGTCGGCCCGGTGACCGGTGCGGCGATTGGCGCGACCTCGGATGTGATGGCGCTGTCGATTGCCACCGGGTTGATCAAGGCGATTCTGGTGATGGTCGGCACGCCGGTCGCGGCACGCTGGATGGGCCTGGATAACCCGCGTTCGGCGATGGTGTTTGGTGGTTTGGCCGGTACCGTGAGTGGTGTGACCGCAGGGCTGGCGGCGACGGATCGGCGGTTGGTGCCTTATGGGGCGTTGACGGCGACGTTTCATACCGGGCTTGGGTGTCTGCTGGGGCCTTCGCTGTTGTTCTTCATTGTTCGCGGGATCGTGGGCTAGATCCGGAATTTCAGTTGTCTGAGCTGACGCTTTCGCGAGCAAGCCCGCTCCCACATTTGGAATGCGTTCCCCTGTGGGAGCGGGCTTGCTCGCGAAGGGCGCGACTCGGTATCAAGCCTGCCGATTGGCATACATCCGACACTCCGCCAACAACGCCAGCAAATTCGGATCCCTCTCCTTGGCCTTCAGAAACACCACACCAATGTGCTGCTGCAAGCGGTACTTCTCCTGCAGCGGAATCAGCTTCACCCGATTCTCGTACACTGCCGCAATCCGCCCCGGCAGCAACGCATAACCGACCCCCGAGCTGACCATGCTCAGCAGGGTGAAGATGTCGTTGACCTGCATCGCCACTTTCGGCTCGAACCCCGCCTGCCTGAACACCCGGATGCCGTCCTGATGGGTGGCAAAGCCCTGGGTCAAGGTGATAAAAGTTTCATCGCGCACTTCGGCCAAATCGACTTCACTGCGTTGCGCGAACTTTGAATCCGCCGGTGTGGCGAGGAAAATATCGTCGGAGAACAGCGGGATCTGTTCGCAGTCCGGGTCGCTGACGCTGTCGTCCAGCGACACCAGAATTGCGTCGACTTCCATGTTTTTCAGCTTGTACAGCAGATCGATGTTCGAACCGAGGATCAGGTCGATATTGAGTTCGCTGCGGCGCAGCTTCAGGCCCATGATCAGCTGCGGTACGGTCTTCACCGTCAGCGAATACAGGGAGCCGAGCTTGAAGCGCTCAGCGGAGAAGCCAGCGGCTTCGCGGGTCAGGCGCACGCTTTCGACCACGTCCTGGATAAGCTTTTGTGCGCGTTCTTCGAGCACGTAGGCGCTTTCCAGCGGGGTCAGGTTGCGCCCTTCGTGCTTGAACAACGGGCAGCGCAGGGCGCTTTCCAGCGAGTGGATCGCGCGGTGCACGCTGACATTGCTGGTCTGCAACTCGGCCGCGGCGCGCGCCAGATTGCCGGTGCGCATGAAGGCGAGGAACACCTCGAGTTTTTTCAGGGTCAATTCTTCGTCGATCAGCATGGCGCGGACTCTTTTTGGAATGCGTCGATTGTGCCTTGAAGAGCAAAAGATCGCAGCCTGCGGCAGCTCCTACCTTTGGAATGCGATCCCCTGTAGGAGCTGCCGAAGGCTGCGATCTTTTGATCCTGGTGTTGAACGGAAACATTGCGCTTTTACGCTCAAGGCCCGAGCCTTGCGCGCTGCGGTAACGAACATAGAGGTGAGCGATACATGTATCACGGGGAAAAACTCAATGCCTGGACGCATCTGGTCGGGGCTGTGGCAGCGTTTATCGGTGGCGTATGGATGCTGGTGATCGCCAGCCTCGACGGCAGTCCGTGGAAAATTGTCAGCGTGGCGATCTACGCATTCACCTTGCTGGTGCTCTACAGCGCCTCGACCGTGTACCACAGCGTGCGCGGGCGCAAGAAAGCGATCATGAAGAAGGTCGATCACTTTTCGATCTACCTGCTGATCGCCGGCAGTTACACGCCGTTTTGTCTGGTTACCCTGCGCGGGCCGTGGGGCTGGACGTTGTTCGGGATTGTCTGGGGGCTGGCGTTGATCGGCATCCTGCAAGAGATCAAGCCGCGCTCGGAGGCGCGGATCCTGTCGATTGTGATCTACGCGGTGATGGGCTGGATCGTGCTGGTGGCGGTCAAGCCGTTGATCGCGGCGTTGGGCACGGCCGGCTTTGCCTGGCTGGCGTCGGGCGGTGTGTTGTACACCGTGGGGATCATCTTTTTTGCCCTGGATCACCGGATGCGGCATGCGCACGGGATCTGGCATTTGTTCGTGATCGCCGGGAGTCTGCTGCACTTTGTGGCGATTCTGTTTTATGTCCTGTAATTGCAATCCCTGTGGGAGCGAGTTTGCTCGCGAAGGCGTCAGGTCAACCAACATTTTTGCTGAATGACACACCGCATTCGCGAGCAAGCCCGCTCCCACATTTGATCCAGGGTGCTCACAAAATCTGTGCTCGCTTGAGATCCACTGTGGGAGCGGGCTTGCTCGCGAAGAGGCCCTAGAAATCCCCCCAAAGCTGCTGGGCCACCGCCAGTGCAACCACCGGCGCAGTCTCGGTGCGCAACACGCGCGGGCCGAGGCGGGCGGCGTGGAAACCGTTGCCCTTGGCCTGCTCGACTTCGGCGTCAGTCAAACCACCCTCGGGGCCAATCAGGAACGCCAGCGTCGCCGGTTTCGCATGGCTCACCAACGGCTCCGCCACCGGGTGCAGCACCAGTTTCAGCTCGGCCTCGGTCTGCTTCAGCCAGTCCGCCAACAAAACCGGCGGATGAATCACCGGCACTCGCGAACGGCCGCACTGCTCACAGGCACTGATCGCTACTTGACGCCAGTGCAGCAGGCGTTTGTCGGCGCGCTCGTCCTTGAGGCGGACTTCGCAGCGATCACTGAAGATCGGGGTGATTTCAGTCACGCCCAGCTCGGTGGCTTTCTGGATCGCCCAGTCCATGCGCTCGCCTCGGGACAGGCCCTGACCGAGGTGGACCTGCAACGGCGATTCGATCTGGCCGGGCAGTTGTTCGTCGATCTGCACGGTCACGCGTTTCTTGCCCACTTCCAGCAGCGAACCCCGAAACTCATGGCCGGAGCCGTCGAACAACTGCACTGCATCGCCCTCGGCCATGCGCAGCACGCGGCTGATGTAATGCGCCTGGGCTTCCGGCAGTTCGTGTTCGCCGGTGCTCAGGGGGGCGTCGATAAAGAAGCGGGACAGTCTCATGGTGGGTCTCTAGAAAAATGGCTCAGAGTGACGGCTTACTGATGTCTTGCTTTTGTGGCGAGGGGATTTATCCCCGATCGGCTGCGCAGCAGTCGTCAAATCATGGAGTGCGGTAATTCTGGTTCACCGCGATAGCTGATTTTGGGGCGGCTTCGCCACCCATCGGGGATAAATCCCCTCACCACAGGGTTCTTCTCTAACCTTTAGTTGGAAATCAGCCTGGATCGCGGAACCCCGGGTGGAAATCCTTCGGCACCGCCACGCTGACGCTGTCACGCGTGGCAATGTCGATGCCTTCGCTAGCCACTTCAGCAAGAAAGTCGATCTGCTCCGGGGTGATCACGTAAGGCGGCAGGAAATACACCACGCTGCCCAGCGGCCGCAGCAACGCGCCGCGCTCCAGCGCATGCTGGAACACTTTCAAACCGCGGCGTTCCTGCCAAGGGTAGGCCTCTTTTGTGGCTTTATCCTTGACCATCTCGATCGCCAGCACCATGCCGGTCTGGCGCACTTCAGAAACGTTCGGGTGATCGGTCAGGTGCGCGGTGGCCGAGGCCATGCGCTGAGCCAAGGCCTTATTGTTCTCGATGACGTTGTCCTGCTCGAAAATATCCAGGGTCGCCAGCGCCGCCGCGCAGGCCAGCGGGTTGCCGGTGTAGCTGTGCGAATGCAGGAAGGCGCGCAAGGTCGGGTAGTCGTCGTAAAAGGCGCTGTAGACCTCGTCGGTGGTCAGGCACGCCGCCAGCGGCAGGTAGCCGCCGGTCAGGGCCTTGGACAGGCAGAGGAAGTCCGGGCGGATGCCGGCCTGCTGACAGGCAAACATCGTCCCGGTGCGACCGAAACCGACGGCGATTTCGTCGTGGATCAGGTGCACGCCATAGCGGTCGCAGGCCTCGCGCAGCAGCTTGAGGTACACCGGGTGGTACATGCGCATGCCGCCGGCGCCCTGAATCAACGGCTCGACGATCACTGCCGCGACGCTGTCATGATGCTCTGCCAGAGTCTGCTCCATGGCGGCGAACATGTTGCGCGAGTGCTCCTCCCAGCTCATGCCGTCGGGACGCAGGTAGCAATCCGGGCTCGGCACCTTGAGGGTGTCCATCAGCAGCGCTTTGTAGGTTTCGGTGAACAGTGGCACGTCGCCGACCGCCATCGCCGCCATGGTTTCGCCGTGGTAGCTGTTGGTCAGGGTGACGAAGCGTTTCTTGTTCGGCTGGCCGCGGTTGAGCCAGTAGTGAAAGCTCATTTTCAGCGCGACTTCGATGCACGACGAGCCGTTATCGGCGTAGAACACCCGGTTCAAGCCTTGCGGCGTCATCTTGACCAGACGCTCGGACAGCTCGATCACCGGTTGGTGGCTGAAACCGGCCAGAATCACGTGTTCCAGTTGATCGACCTGATCCTTGATGCGCTGGTTGATACGCGGGTTGGCGTGGCCGAACACGTTGACCCACCAGGAGCTGACCGCGTCGAGGTAGCGCTTGCCTTCGAAGTCTTCGAGCCACACGCCTTCACCACGTTTGATCGGGATCAGCGGCAGCTGTTCGTGGTCTTTCATCTGGGTGCAGGGATGCCACAGCACCGCGAGGTCGCGTTGCATCCACTGGTTATTCAGGCCCATTTACAGTCTCCTCGAGGCGGCTCGCGTCGGGCGCGGGCAAACAATCGCGCAAGCCTATGAGATGTGTCGTGCGGGGACAACCCATTGTGTCGATTGAGCTACTTTGTATGGGCCGATAGACGTCGCTGGCGGCGTTTTGATGGCTGACGTATTCTTCGCGGTTCTTTGGATCGACTGATCCGCAAAACTGCTTTTTCCTACGTGTATTTCCGGAGTTCGCTGAATGTCTGTCGGTTGGCTGCGCGCCTGTGCGCTGGTGATGTTGGGGCTGTTCAGCGTTACGGCGCTGGCCAAGGATAAAACCGCAATCGTGATCGGCGGCGGCCTGTCGGGCCTGACCGCGGCTTACGAGCTGCAGAACAAGGGCTGGCAGGTCACCCTGCTGGAAGCCAAACCAAGCCTGGGCGGTCGCTCGGGCATGGCCACCAGCGAGTGGATCGGCAACGACAAGACCCAGCCGGTGCTGAACAAGTACGTCTCGACCTTCAAGCTGAGCACCACGCCAGCGCCTGAATTCGTGCGTACTCCGGGTTATCTGATCGACGGCGAGTATTTCTCCGCCGCCGATCTGGCGACCAAGCAGCCGGCCACCGCCGACGCCCTGAAGCGCTACCAGAAAACCCTCGACGATCTGGCACGCTCGATCGACGATCCGCAGAACCCGGCGGCGACCAGCACCCTGCATGCGCTGGACCAGATCAACGTCTCGAGCTGGCTCGACAAGCAGAACCTGCCGGCCACCGCGCGTCAGCTGATCAACCAGGACATCCGTACTCACTACGACGAGCCGTCGCGTCTGTCGCTGCTGTATTTCGCCCAGCAGAACCGCGTGTATCGCGGCGTCTCTGACCGTGACCTGCGCGCCTCGCGTCTGGTCGGCGGCAGCCAGGTACTGGCGCAGGCCTTCGTCAAGCAGATCAAGACCATCAAGACCAACTCGCCGGTATCGGCGATCACTCAGGACAAGGACGGCGTGACCGTCAAGGTCGGCAGCGTTGGCTACCAAGCCGACTACGTGGTGCTGGCCGTGCCACTGCGCGCGCTGAACAAGATTGCCCTGACCCCGGCACTGGACGCTCAGCACCAGGCCGCGATCAAGGGCACCAACTACGGCTGGCGCGACCAGATCATGCTCAAGTTCAAGACGCCGGTATGGGAAAGCAAGGCGCGCATGTCCGGCGAGATCTACAGCAACACCGGCCTCGGCATGCTCTGGATCGAGCCGGCGCTGAAGGGCGGGGCCAACGTGGTGATCAACCTGTCCGGCGACAACGCCCGGGTGATGCAGGCGTTCGGCGACAAGCAGATGGTCGATCAGGTGCTGATCCGTCTGCACGCGTTTTATCCACAGGCCCGTGGCTCGTTCACCGGTTATGAAATCCGTCGTTACAGCACCGACCCGTCGATGGGCGGCGCTTACCTGGCTTACGGTCCGGGCCAGATCAGCAAGTTCTGGCGCCTGTGGGAGCGTCCGCTGCAACGTGTGACGTTCGCCGGCGAACACACCGACACCCTGTACCCGGGCACTCTGGAAGGCGCACTGCGCACCGGTCAGCGTGCGGCCAGTCAGGTGGAAGACCTGGCGGCTGGCAAGTCGTTTGAACCGGTCAAAGTGCTGCCGGCTGCAGCAGCGGCAGGCGCGGCGGGTGCCGTGGCGGCGAAGAAGGGCAACTTCTTCACCAACCTGTTCGGTGGCTCGGATGACGAGAAGAAACCAGAGCCTGCGAAGGCGCCAGAGCCGGCACCTGCTCCGGTCGCTCCAGCCCCTGCACCGACCCCGGCACCTGCGCCAGCTCCGGTAGAAGCGCCGAAGCCTGCGGCTCCGGTGAAGGCTGAGCCGGCGAAGAAAGCAGCGGCCAAGCCTGCGGCGAAGAAGCCAGCGGCCAAAACCGACGCGAAGAAAGCGGCGGCCAAGCCTGCAGCGAAAAAGGCTGAACCGGCGAAGAAGCCAGCGGCGAAACCGGCAGCCACTCCTGCTCCGGCGGCGAGCGGCGATAGCAAGGCGCAGTAAGTCTTGCGGTGAATGAAAAAGCGCGGCTCTTATGCCGCGCTTTTTTTTGCCTGCAAGGGCCTCTTCGCGGGCAAGCCCGCTCCCACAGGGTTTGGCGGTGAACGCAAAACTTGCGAACGCCACCGACCACTGT
Organism: Pseudomonas sp. Eth.TT006; assembly: GCF_054456575.1. Taxonomy (NCBI): domain Bacteria; kingdom Pseudomonadati; phylum Pseudomonadota; class Gammaproteobacteria; order Pseudomonadales; family Pseudomonadaceae; genus Pseudomonas; species Pseudomonas sp. Eth.TT006. Next base: position 590,429 of record NZ_JBTJEN010000001.1, read on the forward strand.
GGGAGCGGGCTTGCCCGCGAAGAGGTCCGTCCAGACAGCGCATCATCAGGATCTAACCACCTGACATCCCGCCACACTTTCCCGTTAATCTTTCCTTAACCACCACCCCCAAGACTCTTGATCGTATTTCTCGATATTTCAAAGCAAAATTTTCCGCTTTAATTCGATAGATAACTCGCTAGTCTTGGTTCGCAGTTCTCACAGGATTTGGGCAATGCAGCTACGTAACTCTGCTTCACGCTATGGTTGGGTCAGCATCTTCATGCACTGGGGCGTGGCGCTGGCGGTCTTCGGGCTGTTTGCGCTGGGTCTGTGGATGGTGGGGCTGGATTACTACAGCAGCTGGCGCAAAGACGCGCCGGATCTGCACAAGAGCATCGGTCTGGTGTTGTTGGGTGTGATGGTGTTGCGGGTGCTCTGGCGCTTTATCAGCCCACCGCCGCCGACACTGCAAAGCTACAGCCGCATGACCCGCATTGGCGCCAAATTCGGCCACGGGTTTCTGTATCTGGCGCTGTTCGCTGTGATGATTGCCGGTTACCTGATTTCCACCGCAGACGGTGTCGGGATTCCGGTGTTTGGCCTGTTTGACGTTCCTGCATTGATTTCCGGGCTACCGGATCAGGCAGATACCGCTGGGGTGATTCATCTCTGGCTGGCGTGGACGCTGGTAATTTTTTCCGGCCTCCATGCGTTGGCAGCATTGAAGCACCACTTTATCGATCGTGATGTGACCCTGACGCGAATGCTCGGTCGCAAAGCCTGAAATTCAACCTCGACTCAAAGGAAAAGAAAGCATGTTGAAAAAGACTCTGGCCGCTCTGGCAATCGGTTCGGCCGTACTGTCGGCGAACGTGATGGCTGCTGATTATGTTGTCGACAAGGAAGGCCAGCACGCCTTCGTTGACTTCAAGATCAGCCACCTGGGCTACAGCTACATCACCGGTACCTTCAAGGACATCGACGGCAAGTTCAGCTTTGACGCCGCCAAGCCTGAAGACAGCAAAATCGAATTCAACGTGAAAACCGCCAGCGTGTTCACCAACCACGCCGAGCGCGACAAGCACATCTCCAGCAAAGACTTCCTGGACGTGGGCAAATACGCTGACGCCAAGTTCGTCTCCACCAGCGTCAAATCCACCGGCAAGAACGCCGCTGGCAAAGACACTGCCGACGTGACCGGCGACCTGACCCTGCACGGCGTGACCAAGCCGATCGTGGTCAAGGCCGTGTTCCTGGGTGAAGGCAAGGATCCATGGGGCGGCTACCGTGCCGGCTTCGAAGGCACCACCAGCATCAAGCGCTCTGATTTCGGCAAGATGATGGACCTGGGTCCACAGTCCGACAACGTCGACCTGTACATCTCGTTCGAAGGTGTGAAAGCGAAATAAATTTCGCCGCCACAAAAAACGCCCCCGGTCGCAAGGCCGGGGGCGTTTTTTATTGCCCGTCACATGACTTGAGACCCACGCATATCCACTGTGGGAGCGGGCTTGCTCGCGAATGCGGTGTGCCATTCACCTGGTTTTCGACTGATCCGACGCATTCGCGAGCAAGCCCGCTCCCACAGGGGGATTGTGGTGATGCAGGAATTCGGGCGAAAAAAATGCCCCGGCTCTCGCGAGTCGGGGCATTTTTCATTGCCGCGGCAAATCAGCGATTGCGGGTCAGCAAGGCTGGTTTTTCGCCACGCGGGCGGGTTGGCAGTTGATCGAGCTGCTCTGGCGTCGGGAAGCGGTCGGCTTTCGATTCCTTGTGCATGATCTTCGGCCCGGTGCTGCGTGGGTTCTGTACAGCCGGTTCGCTGCGTGGCTGGTCGTCACGGGCTGGACGACGGTTGCGCGAGGACGAAGCGGAGTCGTCGCGACGACCCGACTGACCATCACGCGGTGCACCGTTGCGCGGGCCGTTGCGTTTGGCTGGCGGGGTGCCGGTGCTCGAACCGTTGCTGTTGCGCGGACCGTTCTGGCGACCCTGCGACTGACCGCCACGAGGAGTGCCCGAACCTGCGCCTTGCGCTGGCGCGCCCGGACGGCGACCACGGCCACCGGCCGGAGCGGCTTTCGGCACGTAGTCAACGCGGTTACCGAAGTTATCGATATCGTCGTCGAGGAACTCGTCCGGTGCACGATCAGCGGCGGCACGCGGTGGCTGGCTCGGGCGCTGTTCGCGGGCCGGGGTGCCTTCCCGTGGTTTCTGCTGACGGGCAGGGCGCTCGCCGCGTTCACCGGCGGGCTTTTCCTTGCCCTTGTCCTTGCCTTTGTCTTTACGACCGCCGCCACCGCCGCCATTCGGACCGTCACCACGCGGACCACGGGAATTGCGCGGGTTGCGCATGTCCGGACGTTCACGCACTTCAGGCTTCTCGGCCTCAATGGTGCTGGCATCGAAGCCCATCAGGTCGCCGTCGGCGATTTTCTGCTTGGTCATGCGCTCGATGCTTTTCAGCAGTTTTTCTTCGTCCGGGGCGACCAGCGAGATCGCCTCGCCCGAACGACCGGCGCGGCCAGTACGGCCGATACGGTGCACGTAGTCTTCATCGACATTCGGCAATTCGAAGTTCACCACGTGTGGCAACTGGTCGATGTCCAGGCCGCGTGCGGCGATGTCGGTGGCGACCAGGATGCGTACTTCACCGGCCTTGAAGTCGGCCAGCGCTTTGGTGCGGGCGTTCTGGCTCTTGTTGCCGTGGATCGCCACAGCCGGCAGGCCGTGCTTGTCCAGGTACTCGGCCAGACGGTTGGCGCCGTGCTTGGTGCGGGTAAACACCAGCACCTGTTCCCAGGCACCGGCGGTGATCAGGTGCGCCAGCAGGGCACGTTTGTGGCTGGCCGGCAGGCGGAACACGCGCTGCTCGATGCGTTCGACCGTGGTGTTCGGCGGCGTGACTTCGATGCGTTCCGGGTTGTGCAGCAACTTGCCCGCAAGGTCGGTAATGTCCTTGGAGAAGGTCGCCGAGAACAACAGGTTCTGACGCTTGGCCGGCAGACGCGCGAGGACTTTCTTCACGTCGTGCACAAAACCCATGTCGAGCATGCGGTCGGCTTCGTCGAGGACGAGGATTTCAACGTGAGACAGGTCAATGCTGCCCTGACCGCAGAGGTCGAGTAGGCGACCCGGGCAGGCGACGAGCACGTCGACGCCACGGGACATGGCCTGAACCTGCGGGTTCATGCCGACGCCGCCGAAGATGCAGGCGCTGACGAATTTCAGGTCACGGGCGTAGATCTTGAAGCTCTCGTGCACCTGGGCCGCGAGTTCGCGGGTCGGGGTCAGGACCAGTACACGCGGTTGGCGCGGGCCATGACGCTGGGATTTGTCCGGATGACCGTTGGGGAACAACCGCTCCAGGATCGGAAGGGCGAAACCGCCGGTTTTACCGGTACCTGTCTGTGCCGCAACCATCAGGTCGCGACCTTGCAACACGGCGGGAATGGCCCGCTGTTGCACCGGAGTAGGCTCGGTATAGCCCGCATCTTCGATGGCACGGACTAAAGCCTCGGAGAGACCGAGGGAAGCAAAGGACATGAGTAATCCTGTTTTAGTTAGGGCTTGGCCCAATGGGAGTCTTGCCTGGCGCGAATCGCGTTTAAGAGGACGCGATCCCGTCCGGTCCTGCTGCGGTTGCGAAGGCTCGTCTGGAGCGCTCGCGCGGGCTGCAAAGCTGCGCTGTAGCGGGTCGAGAGGCCTGTCACGGTTCCGGGCGTCCGGGCGTGAGCCTGGCGGGAACGCCGGAGTATAACAGAGCATTCACTGCGCGCTGCTTTCCTGCTGCTCAACGGTTTTGCCGTTGGCCGTGGCGGAGTTCATTGAGGGGCGGCCAGCGGGGGCGGCTCCGTAGCGCGCGCTGAGCTCGGCGTAGGCCGGTTCACGCTTGAATCGTTTGAGTTCGGCGCCGAAGCGCTGCACCAGCAGGTCCATGCCGGCATTGCGCCGAACCGCCAGATATTGGCTCTGGCGACTGATGACGACGGGGTTTTCGCTGATCTGATCGCGAATATTCAACTCATCGAGCAAATGCTGACCTACGCGTCGATCAGTGATCAGCAAGTCGATGCGCCCGCGCAGCAGTTTGCCGAAGTTGGCTTCGTGGGTGGGCGCCGGCTCGCGAATGAATAGCGTCGACTCGCTGAAGTCCGGACTGTACAGATAACCCGGCGAGGTGCCGATGGTCAGACCTTTGAGGTCTTCAAGTGTATGAAACGGATGTGGCCGGTCGTTGGCGTAGAACATCACGAATTCGACGTCCGACAGCGGTTCAATCGGGTAAAGCAGGGTGGCGTCGCGTTCAGCGCTGTGAAAGATGTCCAGCGCGCCGTCGGCCTGGCCGGTTTCGAGCATCGACAGGCAACGCTTCCACGGCAGGAACTGCCACTCGACCTCAATGCCCAGCCGTTTGAAGACGATGGCGGTGGTTTCGAAGTCCAGTCCGAGTTTCCTGTCGCCGTCTTCGTAGACATACGGCGCCCAGGGTTCGGTGACGATACGCAACTTCTCGCCTCGAGCGGCAAAGCTCAGGCAAGCAAAAACCAGCACGGCGAATAACTGCGTGATCAAAGGCATGGCTTGAGATTACGACGAGAAACGCGAAAGAGCCAGAAAGTCCCTGCACAAGCTCTAATACGGGCATTTAAAAGCAAAAGATCGCAGCTGCGACATCCCCTGTAGGAGCTGCCGAAGGCTGCGATCTTTTGATTTGGCTTGTAGCTTTCAGCTTGAAGCTTGCAGCTGCTTCAACGCGGCAACTTCAGGTTATTCCAGATCGCCAGACTAGGCTCAGCCTGGTTCATGGAATAGAAGTGCAGCCCCGGCGCGCCGCCCTGCAACAGGCGTTCGCACATTTCGCTGACAACCTGCTCGCCGAAGCGCTGAATGCTCTGGCTGTCATCGCCGTAGGCTTCCAGTTGCTTGCGGATCCAGCGCGGGATTTCCGCACCGCAGGCATCTGAGAAGCGCGCCAGCTTGCTGTAGTTGGTAATCGGCATGATTCCCGGCACCACCGGAATATCCACGCCCAGCGCCTGCAAACGGTCGACAAAGTAGAAGTAGCTGTCGGCGTTGAAGAAATACTGGGTGATCGCGCTGTCGGCGCCGGCTTTGGCCTTGCGCACGAAATTGGCGAGATCGTCTTCGTAGTTGCGTGCTTGCGGATGCATCTCCGGGTAGGCGGCGACTTCGATGTGGAAGTGATCACCGGTTTCTTCACGAATGAATTCCACCAGTTCGTTGGCGTGACGCAGCTCACCGCTGGTCATGCCCATGCCGGACGGCAGGTCGCCACGCAGCGCAACGATGCGCTTGATGCCGGCCGCCTTGTACTCGTTCAGCAGGCCGCGCAGGTCGTCCTTGCTGTCGCCGACGCACGACAGGTGCGGTGCGGCCGGTACTTTGACTTCGTTTTCCAGCTGCAACACGGTGTTGAGGGTGCGATCACGGGTCGAACCACCAGCGCCATAGGTGCAGGAAAAGAAGTCGGGGTTGTAAGTAGCCAGCTGACGGGCAGTGGCGAGCAGTTTTTCTTGCCCGGCATCGGTCTTGGTCGGGAAGAACTCGAAGCTGTAGCGACGGTCTTGAGACATCGGAGGGGACCTCCAGCCACAAGCTGCAAGCTTCAAGCTGCAAGAGCCGCGGAGGTGCGCGGGTCTCTTGCGCCTGAAGCTTGTGGCCTGAAACTGTTTTGAAATAGGGGCAGAGCTTCCGGCTTCGTGCAGCAAGTTCGGCTTTTGACTTTACTTGCCGCTTGAAGCTGAAAGCTCTCAGCTGCTTTTTTCTTAGTAGCGGTAAGCGTGCGGCTTGAACGGGCCTTCGACGGTGACGCCGATGTAGTCAGCCTGTTGCTTGGTCAGTTGGGTGACCACGCCGCCGAAGCCGCGAACCATTTCCAGGGCCACTTCTTCGTCGAGTTTCTTCGGCAGTACTTCAACGGTCAGACGCTTGGCTTTCTCGGCCGGCGACAGGTCGGCGTACTTCTGGCCGAACAGGAAGATCTGCGCCAATACCTGGTTGGCGAACGAACCGTCCATGATGCGGCTCGGGTGACCGGTGGCGTTGCCCAGGTTCACCAGACGGCCTTCGGCCAGCAGGATCAGGTAGTCGTCGTTCTGTGCGTCGAAAGCGCCCGGGCCGGTACGGTGGATCTTGTGTACCTGTGGCTTCACCTCTTCCCATGCCCAGTTCTTGCGCATGAAAGCGGTGTCGATTTCGTTGTCGAAGTGACCGATGTTGCAGACAACAGCACGCTTCTTCAGGGCTTTGAGCATGTTGGCGTCGCACACGTTGACGTTACCGGTGGTGGTCACGATCAGGTCGATCTTGCCCAGCAGCGCTTTGTCGATGCTCGCTTCGGTGCCGTCGTTGATGCCGTCGATGAACGGCGAAACCAGTTCGAAACCGTCCATGCAGGCCTGCATGGCGCAGATCGGGTCAACTTCGGAGACTTTGACGATCATGCCTTCCTGACGCAGGGACTGGGCCGAACCTTTACCCACGTCACCGTAACCGATGACCAGCGCTTGCTTGCCGGACAGCAGGTGGTCGGTACCGCGCTTGATCGCGTCGTTCAGGCTGTGACGGCAGCCGTACTTGTTATCGTTCTTGGACTTGGTTACCGAGTCGTTGACGTTGATCGCAGGGATCTTCAGCTCGCCCTTGGCCAGCATGTCCAGCAGGCGGTGTACGCCGGTGGTGGTTTCTTCGGTCACGCCGTGAACGCGGTCCAGCACCTGTGGGTACTTGTCGTGCAGCAGCTGAGTCAGGTCGCCGCCGTCGTCGAGGATCATGTTGGCGTCCCATGGCTGGCCATCCTTGAGGATGGTCTGCTCCAGGCACCACTCGTACTCTTCTTCAGTCTCGCCTTTCCAGGCGAAAACCGGGATGCCGGCAGCAGCGATGGACGCAGCAGCCTGATCCTGAGTCGAGAAGATGTTGCAGGACGACCAGCGTACTTCGGCACCCAGGGCCACCAGGGTTTCGATCAGCACGGCAGTCTGAATAGTCATGTGGATGCAGCCGAGGATTTTCGCGCCCTTGAGCGGCTGCTCGGAGGCGTACTTGCGGCGCAGACCCATCAGGGCAGGCATTTCCGATTCGGCGATGATGGTTTCGCGACGGCCCCAGGCAGCCAGGGACATGTCGGCAACTTTGTAATCGGTAAAATCGGCAGGCGTGATAACAGCGCTCATGAAGAGCCTCCATTCGTAATGTATGCGAATGGGCGCCGTTGTGCGTTTAGTGTCCGGCCGTGGCCAGTCAACGCCCCATCCGAGCCTGACAGGTTGATCCTGCTGCAGCGCCCCTCGGACAGGTGGCGGGAAAACGGCAGTAGCCGTTCTGAATCGGGGGCGATTATAGCTTTCTTTATCCGGCTAGTGGCAAGCGGCAAGCTACAAGCGGCAAGTAACAGCGGCTCGGTTTTTAACTTGCAGCTTGCCGCTTGAAACTTGAAGCTGGGGGCGTAAACCTAATGCCCAAACACCTCGGAGTCCGTCCCCCATGAATTTCCACACCCGCAAATGGGTAAAACCCGAAGACCTCAACCCCAACGGCACCCTGTTCGGTGGCAGCCTGCTGCGCTGGATCGACGAAGAAGCGGCGATTTACGCCATCGTGCAGCTGGGCAACCAACGCGTGGTGACCAAGTACATCTCCGAGATCAACTTCGTCAGCGCCTCGCGCCAGGGCGACATCATCGAACTGGGCATCACCGCCACCGAGTTCGGCCGCACCTCGATCACCCTGACCTGCGAAGTGCGTAACAAGATCACCCGCAAGAGCATTCTCACGGTCGAGAAGATGGTCTTCGTCAACCTCGGCGAAGACGGCCTGCCGGCGCCGCACGGGCGGACCGAGATCAAGTACGTCAAGGATCAGTTCAAGGAAGATGAGCTGGTTACCAAGTGACATCGGCGGTGCGCCCTTCGCGAGCAAGCCCGCTCCCACAAGAATCACGCTGTACCTGTGGGAGCGGGCTTGCTCGCGAATGCGGTTGCGCAGTCACCGAAGATTTATCTGGCTACTGAACAGCCATGAACCGCAGCGGTCGTAGCTGAAAGCCCCCACCCGGTTCTCACGCCATGACCACGCCAACCGACGGCAAGACCCCCGAACTCTCGACCGATGAGCAACAGGAAGTCGAGAAAAACCAGCCGCCCCGCGCGGCGGTTCTGCATGAAATTATCCGTACCCAGGGCGACCAGGAACTGGAGCGCAGCATCGCCGCCTTGTGGTGGTCGGCGCTTGCCGCCGGGCTGACCATGGGCCTGTCGCTGATGGGCATGGGCTTGCTCAATTCACGCCTGCCCGAGGGCGACGAATTCAAGGTGATCGCCAGTTTCGGCTACTGCGCGGGTTTCCTCGCAGTGATCCTCGCCCGCCAGCAACTGTTCACCGAAAACACCCTGACTGCGGTCCTGCCGGTGATGTCCAAACCGACGTTGGCAAATGTTGGCCGCTTGATCCGCCTATGGGGCGTGGTGCTGTTCGGCAACTTGTGCGGCACGATACTGGTGGCGTACGTGATGCTCGAGCTGCCGATCTTCGACACCAAGACCGATCACGCCTTCCTCGAAATCGGCCGCAAGGTCATGGAAAACCACGCCAGCCAGATGTTCGCCAAGGGCATCGTCTCCGGCTGGATGATCGCCACCATGGTCTGGATGATCCCGTCCATGGAGAGCGCGAAGATGTGGATCATCATCCTCATCACCTACTTGATGGCGCTCGGCGATTTCACCCACATCGTGGTCGGTTCGGCGGAAGTGTCGTATCTGGTGTTTGCCGGCGAGCTGCCGTGGAGTGATTTCTGGGCGGTGTTCGCCGGGCCGACGCTGGCGGGGAATATCATCGGCGGCAGTTGCATCTTCGCCTTGATCAGCCATGCGCAGATCCGCAGCGAGATCGGCGTGCCCAAGGAGACAGGCAAGGCGAAACAGTCTGCGGCTCAGGCCGGGAAGCCTGAGCCGCAGCAGATCGAGAAATGATCAGTGGTGGGCGGGCTCGGCCACAGTGCCCGGCTCGTCACGGGTGGCGTGCTTGACCAGTCTGCCGATGGTCAGGCCCTGCAACAGGATCGACGACAGCACCACGATGTAAGTGATGCTCAGCAGCAGGTCTCGCTCCGGTCCCAGCGGCAGGGCCAGCGCCAGTGCCACCGAGACACCGCCGCGCAAACCACCCCAGGTCAGGATCCGGATAGTGCCGCGCGGCACCGTGCGCCAGCGGCGCAGCAGGACGATGGCCGGGGCCACGGTGAGCAGGCGCGAGAGCAGAATCGCCAGCGCCAGCAAACTGGCCGCCGCCACGTGCGCCCAGTTGAACGGCAGCAGCAACAGCTCCATGCCGATCAACGCGAACAGCAGGGCGTTGAGCATGTCATCGAGCAGCTCCCAGAAGCCGTCGAGGTACTTGCGGGTCATGTCGTTCATCGCCAGGTTGCGCCCCAGGTTGCCGATGATCAGACCGGCGACCACCATCGCAATCGGCGCCGAGACATGTAGCTCAGTCGCCATCGCCGAACCGCCGATCACCAGCGCGAGGGTCAGCATCACCGTGATCTGATGCTGCTGCACGCTTTTGATCATGCGGTACACCAGATAACCGATCAGCCCGCCGAACAGCACGCCGCCAATCGCTTCGTGAACAAACAGCATGGCCGTGGCGCTGAGGGTCGGCGTTTCGCCCAGTTGCGCGATGCCCAGCAACACGGTGAACACCACCACCGCCGTACCGTCGTTGAACAGCGATTCGCCGACGATCGTGGTTTTCAGCGGCTTGGACGCATTGGCCGTGCGCAACACGCCGAGCACCGCGATCGGGTCGGTCGGCGAAATCAGTGCGCCGAACAGCAGGCAGTACAGGAAACTCACGTGCCAGCCGAACAGGGCAAAAATGTAATAGGCGAGGCTGCCGATTACCGCGGTGGCAATCAGTACGCCGAAGGTCGCCAGCAGGCCGATCGGCCAGCGATAACTGCGCAGGTCATTCAAGTTGACGTGCAATGCGCCAGCGAACAGCAGGAACGACAGCATCCAGTTCATCAGCAGATCGCCAAAATCGATCTGGCCGATCAACTGCTGTACGCGCTCTTCGAGGCCGGGATAGCCGAGCACGCTCAAGCCTTGCAGCAACAGCGAGAACATCAGCGCGGTGACCATCACGCCGATGGTCGGCGGCAGGCCGATGAAGCGGTAATTGACGAAGGTGAGGAGGGTGGTGAGGCAGATAAAAGCGGCTACAAGCTCAAGCATCCGGGCTCCTTTGGATGGGGGGTGAGAAAACTGCGCCCCGATTCTTCGGCGCAAGGGTTGGATGGGCTGATGCCGGCCGGGGACACAATGATCGCCCCCGCGGTTGGTCAGTCGCTGAGATTGGTGTAGGTTCAAGCGCAAACAACAGGGAGTAAAACGGGTGGCGACAGCATTGGTGTTAATGGCGGCGCTGTTGCATGCGACGTGGAATACCCTGATCAAGTTCAGTGCCGAACGGTTGCTGGTGGTGGCGTGCATGGACACGGTGGCGCTGCTGGTCGTGGCGCTGGCGTTGCCCTTCATCAGCCTGCCGCCGCTGGACATCTGGCCGTGGATTGTCGCTTCGGCAGCGCTCGAATTGCTGTATCGCTATCTGCTGATTCAGGCCTATCGGGTTGGCGACCTCGGGCTGGTCTACCCGCTGATGCGCGGCCTGTCGCCACTGGTGGTGCTGGCGCTGACCCTGATCTTCGCCGGCGAAGTGCTCACCCCGCAGCAAATCTTCGGGATCATGCTGATCCCGCTGGGCATGGCCTGCCTGCTCTGGCAAGGCGGCGGTGGCAGGCATCTGCCGTGGTCGATGCTGCCGGTGGTGGCGCTGATCGGCCTGTGCATCGGCTGCTACACCTACATCGATGGCCAGGCGTTGCGCCGCTGGTCGCATCCGCTGGATTACCTGGTCTGGGTCACGCTGCTCAGCGCCTGGCCGTTTCCGTTGTTGGCGTGGGTGGCCCGGCGCCCGGCGTTTCTGCTGTTCTGGCGCGAGCAGTGGAAGCTGGGGCTGGCGGTCGGGTTCTGTGTGTTGTTCAGCTACGCTCTGGTGCTGTGGGCGATGCAGTTGGGCTCGATTGCCGAGGCGGCGGCCTTGCGCGAGATCAGCGTGATCCTGGTGGTGCTGTTCGGCATGCGCTACCTGAAAGAACCTTTTGGCAGGTCGCGGCTCTTAGCCTGTGGGTTGGTGCTGATCGGCATGCTGGTGATGAAGTTCTGACCGCCCGCCATTTCCTACAACTCGAAGAAGGACGGCGTTATGACGGTAGCTTTGTGGTGCGTGTTGATCGCGATTTTCCTGCCCTATATCTGCACCGGTGTGGCCAAGGCCGTGGGCGGCTACCGACTGAGCGACAACCATGATCCCCGGGACTTTCTGGAGAGTCTGAACGGCGTGGCGCGCCGGGCGCATGCGGCGCAACTCAACAGCTTTGAAGTGACCCCGGCCTTTGCCGCGGCAGTGATCGTCGCGCACCTGGTGGGTACCGCGCAGCTGGTGACGGTGAATGTGCTGGCGGTGATGTTTATCACCAGTCGCTTGCTGTACATCATTTGCTATCTGGCGGACTGGGCGATTCTGCGGTCGCTGGTGTGGTTTGTCGGGATGGGGTTGATTGCGGCGTTCTTCTTTGTGTCTGTTTGATTGTCGGTGTTGCTGACGGCCTCATCGCGGGCAAGCCCGCTCCCACAGGGTTTTTTGGTGTACACAAAATGTGTGGTCACCATCAATTACTGTGGGAGCGGGCTTGCCCGCGATGGCGATTGATCAGGCAACAAATCTCTCAGGATTTGTCTTTGGGGGCGTCCGCTACTTGGGGCACTTGCGGCAGCGCCGCACCTTTCGGCCAGAGCATCCAGATCTGCCCTTGCTGTTTCATGTCCCCGGCCAGTTGCCCGGCCGCATCGCCGGTGCCCCAGAACAGATCCGCCCGCACCTCGCCGGCAATCGCGCCACCGGTGTCCTGCGCCGCCACCGGGCGCACCAGCGGGGTGCCGTCCGGGCGGGTGGTCGACAGCCACAATAGGCTGCCCAACGGAATCACCTTGCGATCCACTGCCGCGCTGTAGCCCGCGGTCAGCGGCACGTTCAGCGAACCGCGCGGGCCTTCGTTGCTGTCCGGGTTGCGGGTGAAGAACACATAACTCGGGTTGCTGCCCAGCAGTTCCGGAATCCGCGACGGATTGGCCTTGGCCCAGTTGCTGATGGCATTCATGGTCACGTCTTCTTTCTTCAGCTCGCCTTGCTCGACCAGCCAGCGGCCGATCGGGCGATACGGATGGCCGTTCTGGTCGGCGTAGGCGATACGCAGCTGTTTGCCGTCGGCTGTCTGAATCCGCCCGGAGCCTTGAATCTGCAGGAATTGCAGGTTCATCGGATCGGTCAGGTAGGCCACCACCGGGGCTTTGACGCCTTTGGATTCGATGGTGGCGGCGTCGTCATACGGCTTGAGCACCCGCCCTTCGAGGCGCCCGCGCAGGCGCTTGCCCTTGAGCTCGGGATAAATGCTCTCCAGCGATACGATGATCATGTCCTCGGGTACGCCGTACACCGGCACATTGGCGGTGTCGGTGGGCGTCAGGCTGCCGGGGTAGACCGGTTCGTAGTAGCCGGTGATCAGGCCGTTGGGATTGTCATGCTCGGCGCGCAGGCCGAACACGTCGAGGTTCTGCTTGAGGAACGTGCGAATCTCGTTGGCGCTCTGCGGCACACTGGCCGCGGCGGCGCAGGTGCCGCCCCAGACCGGATCGGCCTTGAGTCGGGTGCAGGCGCTACGCCATGAACCGAAACCGGCCAGCAGATCGCTGTCGGACACCGCCGGCAAGGCTTCCCAGCTGGCACTGGAGTAAGTGGCCAGGGCATGGGTTTTCGGTTTGGCCGTGTCGCCGCCGGTGCAGCCGGCAAGGATTGCCAGCAGCGGCAAGGTTGCGATCAGTGGGTGACGCCAGGCCTTGAAACGGCTGTTCATGGAGTGATTCCTGTGCCGGTTGCCGAAGTGCTCCATGCGCTGCGGCAACCCGTATTTTTAATAGGGCTATTGGTGTTTGTCGGTGACGCGGGGATACTGGCCGCCGAATTCCGTGACCTGAAGCCACCATGACTCTTGAACGAATTGCTGTTGTATTGCTGGCCTGTCTGACCCTGTCCGCCTGTGGCGGGGTCGATCCGAATTCTCCGCTGGGTCAACGCAAGGCGATCTTCAAGCAGATGCTCAAGACCGGCGAAGACCTGGGTGGCATGTTGCGTGGACGCATTCCATTCGACGGACCGAAATTCGCCGACGGCGCGGTGAAACTCGATGCGTTGTCCCATGAACCGTGGAAGCATTTTCCGCAGGTGCGCGAAGAAGATCACACCAGTGCCAAGGACGACGTCTGGCTGCGACAGGCGCGCTTTCAGGAACTGGCCCGCAACCTTGAAGCGGCCACCGGTGAATTGGTAGTCGCCAGCAAGGTTCAGCCGTACAAGGCCAGTAACCTGGGGCCGGCGGTGCAGAAAGTTGAAGATGCCTGCAGCGCTTGCCATAAAGAGTTTCGGGATCATTGATTGTCTGAGATTGGCAGGCAACTGAACCACTGTGGCGAGGGGAGCTTGCTCCCGCTCGACGGCGTAGCCGTCGTGAACCCATTCAATCGCGTTGAGTCTGGTACAGCGCGGTTGAATGGAGAGGGTCCGCTTCGCGGCCCAGCGGGAGCAAGCTCCCTCGCCACAGGAAATCTCCTTCGACATGGGTTACTTGTCGATTTCGTCCAGCGCGTCCTGCAGTTCTTTACGTGACTCGGCGAGCTTGTTCTTGCGCTTGTCGATCTTCTCCGGATCGCCTTTTTTCATCGCCTTGTCCAGATCTGCCTGACGCTTGCTGACTTCGTGCTTGGCTTCCAGCACCTTGTTCTCGCGTTCTTTCTTCAGGCCGGCATCGGTGCAGTTCTTCGACACTTCATCCAGCGCGGTTTGCAGACCGGCCTGCTGATCGGTGTTGCCACGGGACCTGGCCTGTTCGATCTGGTTGATGATGCCCTGCTTCTTGGCGGCGCAACCGGTCAGGCCCGGTGCATCTTCATCAGCCATCGCCGGAGCGGCCAGAACGCCACAGAGAGTCAGCAAGGCGAGCGGTGCGAGAAATTTCATAAAAGCTCCATGTGCAAAGGCAGTCGGGTCGGGGGCACTGCGCTGTTTGAGCGTCTGAAGACCCTTGGGTTCCCGGCTGCCGGGGGAATGCGTAATCAGAAACCGTCGATTCCGGCGGCGCGTAATGTTTCGCTCAAGGCCAGCACCTGCGGGTCGCGGAAGAAAGCGCTCAACTGCGCCGCGCGGCCCGGGCCGATACCGGCGTGTGCCTGCCATTGTTCGGTGTCGCGTTGTGCCAGCGCCTGCCATGAGTCCTCGAGTCGGGCGCCACCGGTCGGCGGCAGGCCCAACGCCTTCAGCCACTGGGTGAACGGCTTTTGGCGGGCGCTGTGAAAACTGTGTATCAGGCGCGCACTGCTGCGTTCGCCGAAGCCGGCAATGTTAGCAAGCTCTGGCTCATCGAGGGTCAACCAATCCAGCAGGTTGTTCAGGCGACCTGTTTCCACAAGTTTCTCCCAGGTGCCTGTGCCGACATGGGGCAGCGCCAACCCTTGCTTGCCACTGAGCCAGCTCAGGCGCGCGAGAAACTGGCTTTCGCAGCCGGGTGTCGGTTGCCAGCAACTCAAGGCATGGAAATCGCTGGCCTGGGGGATGTCGATGTCGGCCCGTTCGGCTGTGCGCAGGACCACGCTGTCGAGCCTGGGGATCGTCAGCCCGGCCAGGCTGATTGCCACTTGATCACCGGGGCGGATGTCCAGCGTCTGCCAGCGTTTGAGTGAGCCGGCGCTGACCCGTTTGATCTCGCGGTCATCGAGCTTTACTGGCACCAACTCCAGCACCGGCGTGATGCGGCCGGTGCGGCCGACCTTGAAGTTGACTTTGCGCACCTCGGCCAGCGCCCGGGCAAACGGGTATTTCCAGGCTACCGCCCAATACGGCGCAGTCGCCTGCCAGCGCTCGGCCGGTGGACGCTGGCTCTGGCGCAGGACAATGCCGTCGCTGGCGAACGGCAAAGGTGATCGATACCAGTGCTCACGCCACTTTTGCGCGTCCTCGAAGTGGTTGATTGACTGAGTGAACGCTGCGGTCGTGGCGAACCCCAATCTCGCCAGCGTCGCTGTTCTTTCCGGCAGGCTCGCCGTTCCCTGCGGCCAGTCCCAGACGAACAGGCCGATCCCCGCCGCCTGCTCCGCGCTCAAGGTTTTACGACTCATCAGCCCGGCCACCGTGGCGCGGGCGTTGACGCTGCCGGAGCGGGCCTGCACATGCTCGGTCAGGCGCCAGTAGAGTTCGCCCTGCACCAGCAAATCCAGGGGCTGCGTCAGGTGTTGAGGTATGGCCGCGACCTTTTGCGCCGATGCCGTCCAGTCCTGACCGCTGATGCCATCGCCGCGGCTGATTGCTTGTTGCAACAGGCCGCGCCGATAGATCAGCGTCACTGCCACGCCATCCACTTTGGGTTGGACCCAGACATCGCGGCGGTCCTGCAGCCACGCTTGTACGGCCGCCGCTTCGTGCAGTTTATCCAGGCCGGTGTGGGCGACTGGATGCATGACTGAGCCAGAGGCGCTGCGCACCGGGTCGGGCGCGGGTGGCTGCTGGAAGCACTGTCGCCACTCGGTGAGCCGCATGCGCGCCTGATCGTAGAGGTCGTCGGCAATCAGCGAGCGGCCTTCGCGGTGATAGGCGTCGTCCCATTGGTTGATCTGGGTTTGCAGGGTGGTGATCCGGTTGTGTGCGGTGGCGGCGGGCCAGTCGGGGCAGGTGGCGTGAGTGGTCAGGGGGATGAGGCTCAGCAGAAGCATTGAAAGCCGGCGCAGCGTGACAAGCATGGTGAGCGTCCTTGCTCAGGGGGAATGTTTTAAGGCTAGGAGAGGATTGGAAGGTGGGTTGTCTGGGTGTTTTGCGGGGTGTTGCTGATGGTTAAAGTCAAGAGATCGCAGCCTGCGGCAGCTCCTACAGGGGGACGTATTCATTTGTAGGAGCTGCCGAAGGCTGCGATCTTTTGATCTTCAAGGCATGAAAAAGCCCCGCACGGCGCGAACCGTGCGGGGCTTTTTGTGCGGCCGGGGAGTCTTACAGGCCAGCAGCGGAACGCAGAGCGTCGGCGCGGTCGGTTTTTTCCCAGGTGAAGGTGGTGAAGGTGTCTTCGCCAACCGTCTTGGTCTGCGGTGCACGACCGAAGTGGCCGTAGGCTGCAGTTTCCTGATACATCGGATGCAGCAGATCGAGCATGGTGGTGATTGCGTATGGACGCAGGTCGAACACTTCGCGGACCAGTTTGATGATCTTGTCATCGCTGATCTTGCCGGTGCCGAAGGTGTTCAGCGAGATCGATGTCGGCTGAGCGACGCCGATGGCGTAGGACACCTGGATCTCGCAGCGCTCAGCCAGGCCGGCAGCGACGATGTTCTTGGCCACATAACGACCAGCGTAGGCTGCCGAACGGTCAACCTTCGATGGATCCTTGCCGGAGAACGCGCCGCCGCCGTGACGGGCCATGCCGCCGTAGCTGTCGACGATGATCTTGCGACCGGTCAGACCGCAGTCACCTACCGGGCCGCCAATGATGAACTGGCCGGTCGGGTTGATGTGGAACTGGGTGTCCTTGCTCAGCAGTTCGGCAGGCAGCACGTGCTTGACGATCAGCTCCATCACGCCTTCGCGCAGGTCTTTGTACGACACTTCCGGGTTGTGCTGGGTCGACAGAACAACCGCGTCGATACCGACAACCTTGCCGCCTTCGTAACGGCAAGTCACTTGCGACTTGGCGTCCGGGCGCAGCCAAGGCAGCAGACCGGATTTACGGGCTTCGGCCTGACGCTGCACCAGTTGGTGCGAGAAGGTGATCGGTGCTGGCATCAACACGTCGGTTTCGTTGCTGGCGTAGCCGAACATCAGGCCCTGGTCACCGGCGCCCTGATCTTCAGGCTTGGCACGGTCAACACCCTGGTTGATGTCCGGGGACTGCTTGCCGATGATGTTCATCACGCCGCAGGTCGCGCCGTCGAAGCCGACTTCGGAGCTGGTGTAGCCGATGTCGCAGATCACGTCACGAACGATCTGCTCCAGGTCGACCCAGGCGCTGGTGGTCACTTCACCGGCAACGATGGCCACGCCGGTCTTGACCAGGGTTTCCACTGCCACGCGTGCGTGTTTGTCCTGGGCAATAATGGCGTCCAGCACCGCATCGGAAATCTGGTCGGCGATTTTGTCCGGATGTCCTTCAGACACGGACTCGGAGGTGAAGAGGGAGTATTCGCTCATCTCGATGTTTTCCTGAATTTACCGATGGTGAGTGTCGCCAGCCGGTCGCTGAAAGTGGCGAACCTGGATCTGGAAACCATTACGTAAGCCTACATAGAGGCTTTCCCCGGGAACGAGTCCCGCAGCGGTGGCCCAACGGGCCAGATCGTCCTGTTCAAACCCCAACCACAGATCACCGCAGGCCTCCCTGGCCCAACTCTGGTTGTGGCTACATAACTCTGTCACGAGCAGGCTACCGCCCGGTTGCAGCAGGCCGGCCATGTGCTTGAGCGCTTCGGCCGGCGCGGCGAAATGGTGCAGCACCATGTTCAGTACCACGCAATCGGCCTGAAGGCTTGTGCCATTCAATGCATCGGCCAGTTGCAGGCTGACGTTAGCCAGCTGTTCACGTTCACATACCTGACGCGCCAGTTCGAGCATCGCCGGGCTGTTGTCCAGCGCGGTGACGGTGTCGAAGCGGCGGGCCAGTTCCGGCAGGAAAGCACCATCGCCGGGGCCGACTTCAATGGCCGTGGCAGCACCATTGAAGTTCAGTTTGTCGAGCAGGGCCAGCACGCTGTCACGGTACTGCGGCAAGCCTGCGATCAAATCCTGCTGGGCGCGAAATTTCTCCGCCACCCGCGAGAAAAAGTCCTGACTGGCCGCTTCACGCTGTCCGTGGACCTGGGTGATGCGTGCCTGCACATCGTCCGGCAGTGCCAGATTGTCGACTTCTTCTAACAGTGCCGCGTGCAACTTGCCGCCCAACAGCTCGGTGTGGGGCAGGGCGCGACGATAGAAAATCGCGTTGCCTTCGCGCCGCGTCGCCACCAGATCGGCCTGGGCCAGCACCTTGAGATGGTGGCTCATGCCGGATTGACCGATGCCGAAAATCTGCGCCAGCTCCAGCACGCCGAACGAATCGTTGGCCAGCGCGCGCAAGACATTCAGCCGCAGCGGATCGCCACCGGCCTTGCACAGGGCCGCCAGCTCGTCGCAGTCGTCATGGCGAATGGAAGGCACGCGTAAGTTCATGGGGCAGCAGTCTAGTGATGGGGGTAGTTCCTCGCAAGGGCAATATCAAAAAGTTTTGATATTGCTCGATAGATGGCACTTCCCACTGACTGGTTAACTCTACAAACCAGCAGCGGAAAGGTTTCACCTGCAGAATCCACTGTTAACCACGGGAAAAACGCCTCCGGATGACTATCTGTCATTGCCCCGAAGCGCTCCGGTGAGGGAAAATGCCCTCCTTTTTTCCGTTTCAATTATTCACACCCAGGAGATCAGCGATGCCTAGCCGTCGTGAGCGTGCCAACGCCATTCGTGCCCTCAGCATGGATGCCGTGCAAAAAGCCAACAGCGGCCATCCCGGTGCCCCCATGGGTATGGCAGATATCGCCGAAGTGCTTTGGCGCGACTACCTCAAGCACAACCCGAGCAATCCATCGTTCGCCGACCGCGACCGCTTCGTGCTGTCCAACGGCCACGGCTCGATGTTGATCTACTCGCTGCTGCACCTGACCGGTTACGACCTGTCGATCGACGACCTCAAGCAGTTCCGTCAACTGCACAGCCGCACCCCGGGCCACCCGGAATTCGGCTACACCCCGGGCGTCGAGACCACCACCGGCCCGTTGGGTCAGGGCCTGGCCAACGCCGTCGGCTTCGCGCTGGCAGAGAAAGTCCTGGGTGCGCAGTTCAACCGTCCTGGGCACAACATCGTCGATCACCACACCTACGTGTTCCTGGGTGATGGCTGCATGATGGAAGGCATTTCCCACGAAGTCGCTTCCCTGGCCGGCACCCTGGGTCTGGGCAAGCTGATCGCTTTCTACGATGACAACGGCATTTCCATCGACGGTGAAGTCGAAGGCTGGTTCACCGATGACACGCCGAAGCGTTTCGAATCCTACAACTGGCAGGTGATCCGCAACGTCGACGGTCACGATCCGGAAGAGATCAAGACCGCCATCGAGACCGCGCGCAAGAGCCCGCTGCCGACCCTGATCTGCTGCAAGACCACCATCGGCTTCGGTTCGCCGAACAAGCAGGGCAAAGAAGACTGCCACGGCGCCCCGCTGGGTGACGCGGAAATCGCCCTGACCCGTCAGGCGCTGAACTGGAACTACGGCCCGTTCGAAATCCCGGCCGACATTTATGCCGAGTGGGATGCCAAGGAAAAAGGTCGCGCGGCCGAAGCCGAGTGGGATCAGCGTTTCGCCGCCTACTCCGCAGCGTTCCCGAGCGAAGCCAACGAACTGATCCGTCGTCTGAGCGGCGAACTGCCGGCTGACTTCTCCGAAAAAGCCTCGGCGTACATTGCTGAAGTCGCGGCCAAAGGTGAAACCATCGCCAGCCGTAAAGCCAGCCAGAACACCCTGAACGCTTTTGGCCCGCTGCTGCCGGAAGTGCTCGGCGGTTCGGCTGACCTGGCCGGTTCCAACCTGACCCTGTGGAAAGGTTGCAAAGGCGTCAGCGCTGAAGACGCCAGCGGCAACTACATGTACTACGGCGTGCGCGAGTTCGGCATGACCGCGATCATGAACGGCGTGGCCCTGCACGGCGGTCTGGTGCCTTACGGCGCGACCTTCCTGATGTTCATGGAGTACGCGCGCAACGCGGTGCGCATGTCGGCGCTGATGAAGAAGCGCGTGATCCACGTCTACACCCACGACTCCATCGGTCTTGGCGAAGACGGCCCGACGCACCAGCCGATCGAGCAACTGACCAGCCTGCGCACCACGCCGAACCTCGACACCTGGCGTCCAGCCGATGCCGTCGAATCGGCAGTGGCCTGGAAAAACGCGCTGGAGCGTAAAGACGGTCCGTCGGCGCTGATCTTCTCCCGTCAGAACCTGCAGCACCAGGAACGCGATGCCGGCCAGATCGCTGATATCAGCCGCGGTGGCTACGTGCTGAAGGACTGCGCAGGCGAGCCTGAGCTGATCCTGATTTCCACCGGCTCGGAAGTCGGCCTGGCCGTTCAGGCCTACGAAAAACTGACCGGGCAGGGCCGCAAGGTGCGCGTGGTTTCCATGCCGTGCACCAGCGTGTTCGACGCTCAGGACGCTGGCTACAAGCAATCGGTTCTGCCGTTGCAGGTCAGCGCACGTATCGCGATCGAAGCGGCACACGCCGACTTCTGGTTCAAGTACGTGGGTCTTGAAGGTCGCGTGATCGGCATGACCACCTACGGTGAGTCGGCGCCGGCTTCGGCACTGTTCGAAGAATTCGGCTTCACCCTGGAAAACATCCTGGGTCAGGCTGAAGAGCTGCTGGAAGACTGATCCAGGAGTCGCGTCGTCTGGACGGACGCCTTCGCGAGCAAGCCCGCTCCCACAGGGGGATTTGTTGTGTGACACAAACAGTGTTCACAACCCTGATCCAATGTGGGAGCGGGCTTGCTCGCGAAATCGGTGGCTCAGACACCACTGCAATAACGGATTCAAACGGTAATCGAGAACCCCATGCCTCAACCGCGTCCCTACAAAGTTGCACTCAACGGCTATGGCCGGATTGGTCGTTGCGTCTTGCGTGCGTTGTTCGAGCGTGGCGAGAAGGCCGGGTTTGAAATTGTCGCGATCAACGATCTGGCCGACATGGCCAGCATCGAATACCTGACACGCTTTGACTCCACCCACGGCCGCTTTCCCGGCGAAGTGCGAGTCGACGGCGACTGTCTGCATATTAAGGGCGACTGCGTGAAGGTCCTGCGCAGTGCCACCCCCGAAGGCATCGATTGGGCGTCGCTGGGCGTCGATCTGGTGCTCGAATGCTCCGGTGCTTACAACACTCGTGAAGACGGTCAGCGCTTTCTCGACGCCGGCGCGCCGCGGGTGCTGTTCTCGCAGCCGATGGCTAGCGAGGCGGATGTCGACGCGACCATCGTCTACGGCGTCAATCAGGACTGCCTGACCGGCGACGAGTTGCTGGTGTCCAACGCCTCCTGCACCACCAACTGCGGCGTGCCGCTGTTGCGCTTGCTCGACAAGGCGATCGGTCTGGATTACGTGTCGATCACCACGATTCACTCGGCGATGAACGATCAGCCGGTGATCGACGCTTACCACCACGAAGACCTGCGCCGCACCCGTTCGGCGTTCCAGTCGGTGATTCCGGTGTCCACTGGTCTGGCGCGCGGCATCGAGCGCCTGCTGCCGGAACTTGCCGGGCGAATTCAGGCCAAAGCCGTACGCGTGCCGACGGTCAACGTGTCCTGCCTCGACATCACGATGCAGACCGCTACCGCGACGGATGCTAATGAGGTCAACCGGATTCTGCGTGAGGCCGCCACCAGCGGCCCGCTCAAAGGCCTGTTGGCTTACACCGAATTGCCGCATGCCAGCTGTGATTTCAACCATGACCCACATTCGGCCATCGTCGATGCCAGTCAGACCCGTGTTTCCGGCCCCAAACTGGTGAACATCCTGGCCTGGTTCGACAACGAATGGGGGTTTGCCAACCGAATGCTCGACGTTGCAGACCACTATCTGCAGACGGCTATTTCAAAAAAACCTGCTCTCTAAGAACAGTTACTCAGGAAGTGCGACCCATGACCGTGTTGAAGATGTCCGACCTCGATCTGCAAGGTAAGCGCGTATTGATCCGCGAAGACCTCAACGTCCCAGTCAAGGACGGTGTTGTCACCAGCGATGCGCGTATCCTGGCTTCGCTGCCGACCATCAAGCTGGCCCTGGAAAAAGGTGCGGCGGTGATGGTGTGCTCGCACCTGGGGCGTCCGACCGAAGGCGAGTTCTCCGCCGAGAACAGCCTCAAGCCAGTCGCCGACTACCTGAGCAAGGCCCTGGGCCGCGAAGTGCCGCTGGTGGCCGATTACCTGGGCGGTGTTGACGTCAAGGCCGGCGACATCGTGCTGTTCGAAAACGTGCGTTTCAACAAGGGCGAGAAAAAGAACGCCGACGACCTGGCCCAGCAATACGCCGCGCTGTGCGACGTGTTCGTGATGGATGCCTTCGGCACTGCGCACCGCGCCGAAGGTTCGACCCACGGCGTGGCCAAGTTCGCCAAAGTCGCCGCTGCCGGCCCGTTGCTCGCCGCTGAGCTGGACGCACTGGGCAAGGCACTGGGCGCCCCGGCCAAGCCAATGGCGGCCATCGTCGCCGGTTCCAAGGTCTCGACCAAACTCGACGTGCTCAACAGCCTGAGCCAGATCTGCGATCAACTGATCGTCGGTGGCGGCATCGCCAACACCTTCCTCGCGGCTGCCGGTCACCCGGTTGGCAAGTCGCTGTACGAACCGGACCTGCTGGACACCGCGCGCGCCATCGCCGCCAAAGTCAGCGTGCCGCTGCCGGTCGACGTAGTGGTTGCCAAAGAATTCGCCGAAAGCGCTGAAGCCACCGTCAAGCTGATCGCTGACGTCGCGGCTGACGACATGATTCTGGACATCGGTCCACAAACCGCAGCCAACTTCGCCGAACTGCTGAAGTCGTCGAAAACCATTCTGTGGAACGGCCCGGTCGGCGTGTTCGAATTCGACCAGTTCGGCAACGGCACCAAAGTGCTGGCCCAGGCCATCGCCGAAAGCGCGGCGTTCTCCATCGCTGGCGGTGGCGACACGCTGGCGGCCATCGATAAATATGGCGTGGCCGAGCAAATCTCCTACATTTCCACCGGTGGTGGCGCGTTCCTCGAATTCGTCGAAGGCAAGGTGCTGCCGGCCGTTGAGGTCTTGGAAAGCCGGGCCAAGGCCTGAGGCCGCCCGTTTGGCCAGGCAAAGGAGTGTTCACATGGTCAAGTCGTTAGCGCTGTTGCTGCTGACCGCTACGCTGGCAGCCTGCGGGAGTAATCCGAAGGCCGAGGCGACGCCTGCACCCGGTGCGGTGCAGAAAGGCTGCTACCAGGCGGACTGGCAGGCCGAGACCAACCCGGTGCTGAACAAGCGTTCGGGGCCGGACGGTCTGGACAAATACGAGACGCAAACCCCGGCCAAGGAACATGGTTGCCCTTGACCGGTCTGACTCTTTAACTCAGGGCTGGCGCCGTTGGCGGTCAGTCGAGGAACACGGATGAAAGGCTTGATCGCCATCGCGGCGTTGGCATTGTTGGGCGGTTGCGCGCAGTTGAACCTGTTCCAGTCGTCTGCCCCGGCGGATAACTGGACCACCTGGACCTGCGACAGCCAGGCCAAAGTGCTGTGGCGCTACGCCGATGCCGGCCAGCAGGAAGTCGATGTTCGACTCGGCGGCGGTGATCAGGTCTATCGCCTGAAAGAAGAGCCGGGCGCCTCGGGCACGCTGTACAGCGACGGCATGCTGGCATTTCACGTCAAGGGTGACGAAGGCCTGGTGTACTGGGTCGCCACCAATGACCTGATCGGGCGGGGCTGCAAGGCGCAGTAACACGATTGAATTGGTGTACAGAGGTCCAAATGTAGGAGTGAGCCTGCTCGCGATAGCCATTTTGCAGTCAACACTGCAGTGACTGTCAGACTGCTATCGCGAGCAAGCCCGCTCCCACAGGGGTGTCTGTGTAGTTCTTGAGAATCTGCTTTATCGAATCACCAGGCCGGGCCTCAACCCCCGATCTGCAATCACTTGAATAGCCGCCGCCGCTCCGGCAGGCTGGCACGATTAACGACCCTCAACCGGGAGAGACACACACAATGGCACTTATCAGCATGCGCCAGATGCTGGACCACGCAGCCGAGTTCGGCTACGGCGTTCCAGCCTTCAACGTCAACAACCTTGAGCAGATGCGCGCCATCATGGAAGCCGCTGACAAGACTGACTCCCCGGTGATCGTCCAGGCTTCGGCCGGCGCCCGTAAATACGCTGGCGCCCCGTTCCTGCGTCACCTGATCCTGGCCGCGATCGAAGAATTCCCGCACATCCCGGTGTGCATGCACCAGGACCACGGCACCAGCCCTGACGTCTGCCAGCGCTCCATTCAACTGGGCTTCAGCTCGGTAATGATGGACGGCTCCCTCGGCGAAGACGGCAAGACCCCGACCGATTACGAATACAACGTCCGCGTTACCCAGCAAACTGTAGCTATGGCGCACGCCTGCGGCGTTTCGGTTGAAGGCGAGCTGGGCTGCCTGGGTTCGCTGGAAACCGGTATGGCCGGCGAAGAAGACGGCATCGGCGCCGAAGGCGTTCTGGATCACAGCCAGATGCTGACCGACCCGGAAGAAGCCGCCGACTTCGTCAAGAAGACTCAGGTCGATGCCCTGGCCATCGCCATCGGCACCAGCCACGGCGCCTACAAATTCACCAAGCCACCTACCGGCGACGTGCTGGCGATCGACCGCATCAAGGAAATCCACAAGCGCATCCCGAACACCCACCTGGTCATGCACGGTTCCTCGTCCGTGCCACAAGAGTGGCTGGCGATCATCAACCAGTACGGCGGCGACATCAAAGAAACCTACGGCGTACCGGTTGAAGAAATCGTCGAAGGCATCAAGCACGGCGTGCGCAAGGTCAACATCGACACGGACCTGCGCCTGGCATCCACCGGTGCCATGCGTCGCCTGATGGCCACCAACCCGAGCGAGTTCGACCCACGCAAATTCTTCGGCGAAACCGTGAAGGCCATGCGTGACGTGTGCATCGCGCGTTACGAAGCGTTCGGTACTGCCGGCAATGCTTCGAAGATCAAGCCGATCTCGCTGGAAGCGATGTATCAGCGTTATCTGAAGGGTGAGTTGAACGCCAAGGTCAACTAAGCCTGAGTGTTGGACTGTTTCAAAAGAAACCCGCCGTGAGGCGGGTTTTTTGTGGGTGGTTATTCCTTCAAGTCCACATGATCCAGCGCCTGGTTCACCGCCAGTTCACCGAGCATGACCACCTGCGCGATACCCAGCGCGGTCTTACGGTGTGAGGTGTCGAGCATGGCGGCGAAGTTGTTGAGCATTTCGCTGGCTGAACCCAGGGTTTCGCTGGCGTTGGCCAGCAGGGACTCGGTGTTGTACTTCGGGTTGGCGAGGTACATGGGCTCGGGTTTGTGCGTACTGGCCATGATGAAAGCGGACGGTTTGAGGTAATGGTCGAGGGCGCGCTCGGCGGCGTCGTTGAGCTTTTTTGAATCGAGGGATTCGTAGGGGGAGGCCGGGTCGGTGACCGGCGGGTGAGGCGTTGATTTTGTCATTTGCTCGAAACCTGATTGGAGTGCCCCCCTCTGGCTACTAAATCAAAGTGGAGGCAACTGTACGCAGGTTAGTAGACCGGGGTTTCGAGCAAGCCGGCGCACCCGAAGGTGCCCTGCGCACAGTTACCATCAAGCGCAGGTAGCGAAATACCTGACTGACAGCTGCTTGTGCACAAAGCTTGAAACCAACGGGCTACTAAACCCGACCACTGGAAATCAGTGACGCGAACCAAGTTACCGATGGCCCGCCAGGCGCACAAGCCGGCGGATTCTGGCGTAACCGTAGGCTACGGCGCAAGCTGTTGTAGGCATCCGGAAGTTACCGCCAACCAATCTAAACGACATCGTTTAATGTAGGAGCTGCCGCAGGCTGCGATCTTTTGATCTGGCTTTGATACTGAAAAAACGGGATCAGAAGATCGTCCGATCGCGGCCCGAGCCACTGGCAGCTTCTACAGGAAAGAGAGGTGGATTTATCGCCGGGGTCAAAAATCTGTGATTCAGAGTTATTCGCTGGCGGCAAAAAGTTACAGGAAATCTGCTGAAGTTCTGTAGGTCTTTGTACTTGTTGGTGAAGCCACTTTCCGTATTTTCTCTCTCGTCTTGACAGGTGGTTGCTCCCTCTAATCCAATGATTTTGTTTGTTAAGCGGTTTCTAATCATGGATGAAGGAAAGTACCAATGGCTTATAGGAAAAACACACTGATCAACCTCGCTGCTGCCAGTTTACTAATGCTGAATAACCAGGCTTCAGCTGATACGCCGAAAGTCATGTATACCGCTATGATCACCAGCCAGGGCAAGGTTTTGAAACAATCGCCCGTCTGGATCTCTCATGTAGAGCACAATCCACGAGACGGGTATTTCTCGGATTATAAAATCGTATTCAAAGATGGCGCATTTAAAGGCTCGCCTGGTTTTTGTGCTGTTTCTGTGGTTGATAAGGATACGCTGGATGATATTTTTTATGCCCAGGCAAAATTATCGGGGACACCCACACGCAATAATGTGAAAGTCATTACGCATCAGGTTGGCAGCGCTGATGCGCAAACGAGCGCTTCCAAAAGTTTTATGTTGATGTGTGCGAGTTGAAGTGGGAGAAAAAGAACATCGATTTATTAATTGCTCTTGCGATCGGAGATGGCCATTAACGCAAATGCCGCGGACTGCTTGGGGCGTTTTTTGAAGTCGTCATCAATGAGTTTTAACACACAGTACGGCGGGGCTATTCAGTTTCAATGCGGTGGCGCACCTGTTAAAAGCTGACGGTCTGCAATGACGCCCAAAATGAACTTTTGTAGGAGTGAGCCTGCTCGCGATTGCGGTCTGACATTTCAGCCTGTTTGGCGACTGACATTCCGCTATCGCGAGCGGGCTCGCTCCTACAGTTTGATGGCTAGCAGTCTGCGAGATATGCGGCGGCTTTCCGTGCGCTATCGTTGGCAAGCCAACTCCCACAGGGTTCATGGGTGGTTTGGCAATCTCGGTAAAGTTACTTGTCGTGATCGATGTCGAGCTTGGAAAAGGTCACCTGCCCACCCTCACTCGTATACCCGCTGTTGTCCTGCACATATACCCCGGCCTTGAAGTACAGCGGCTTGTCGCGCCAGGTTGCGCTGATCTGTGAATCCCACTGATAGCCCGCCGCGCTGACACCGAGCGCGCCGCCGGGGCTGAGGTGGATGAGGTAGTTGAATTCGTTGTCCAGTTTGATCCCGCTGGCGAGGGTGATGACGCGGCTTTCTTCGTCATCCGGGTGCATGCGGACTTTGATCACCAGATTGCCGCTCTGGGTTTTTTCCTTGTACTGGTATTCGAGCTTGACCATCGGGCGCTGGCTTTCATATGCGTGTATCTGGCCAATGACGATCTTGCCGGAGCTGGGCACCTTGTTTACCGCGAGGGTCGCGCGCAGGGTGTTGTCGGCGTCCGGGTAGTACCAGTTGCGCAACGTGCCGTTGCTGTAGGTTTCGCGCAGTTCGGTGCGCGGGTAGATGGCGTTTTCGGTTTTCGAGCCGGTCACCGGTGACCAGAAGAACAGGGTGCCGGTGTCGGAATGGAAGTATTGATCCTTGAAGCCGTTCACCAGTTTGGAGGTTTCGACGGTGTATGGCGGACTGCCAACGGGAACGCTGAGGTTCCAGGTTGCGAGATCGATCATGTCGGTGCTTCCACTCAATTCATCCTGAACGCGAGTGCCAGATGCTCTAGCCTGCGCTTTTCGGGGCGCATTTATAAGCGTAGAGGAAGTATTTGTTAATGCCCGTTTGGCAGATGATTGACGTCAACATCCTGTCGAAATGCCACCTTTCCCGGATTCCGGGGGCTACAGGCTTGACCGTTAGTCGGCTAGACCTCGCTTTGATTAGATGATGGCGCGATGACAGCTACTGCTTTCAGCGATCCGCGACTAGAGTGAAGGCTCAATACCTGTACGGTTTTTAGTTTTGCAACCGGCCTGAAGTCCCGATAAGAGAAGCAGCATGGAATGCGCGCAACCCCTGCCAGATGAAGGCAACTCTGTCCTTTTGATCGTTGATGATTACCCTGAAAATCTGATCAGCATGCGCGCGTTGCTGCAGCGTCAGGATTGGCACGTCATGACCGCCGCCTCCGGTTTCGAGGCGCTCAATCTTTTGCTCGAACACGAGGTCGACCTGGTGCTGCTGGATGTGCAGATGCCGGGTATGGATGGCTTTGAAGTCGCGCGGCTGATGCGTGGCAGCCAGCGTACGCGTCTCACCCCGATCATTTTTCTCACCGCCAACGAGCAATCGCAGGACGCCGTGATCAAAGGCTATGCCAGCGGTGCGGTGGATTACCTGTTCAAGCCGTTCAATCCGCAAATCCTCAAGCCCAAGGTGCAGGCGCTGCTCGAGCACCAGCGCAATCGCCGAGCGCTGCAACGCCTGAGCCATGATCTGGAAGTCGCCCGGGCCTTCAATGCGTCGGTGCTGGATAACGCCGCCGAAGGGATTCTGGTGCTGGGCGAGGATGGCTTGATTCGTTACGCCAATCCGGCGATTTCGCGCTTGCTCAACGCTCCGGTGAAAGAGCTTGAGGGCAAGGAGTTTCTCGATTTTCTGCAGAAGCCGCACATCCCGTTGTGGGCCGATTCCGAGCTGTATGCCGGCTACAAACGTGGCGAGACCTTGCGTCTGCACGATGCGTTGTTGCGCACCGCGCCCGGTCAGCAAGTGCCGGTGGCATTGTCTTGTGCGCCGTTGCCGGCGGAACAGAAGGCGATGGTGGTGACGGTGCTGGACATGTCGGTGGTGCGCCACTTGCATCAGCAACTGGAGTTTCAGGCGGTGACCGATCCGCTGACCGGTTTGCTCAATCGTCGCGGCTTCTATCAGACGGTAGAGAATCTGCTATTGCGCGGTGAGCGCAGCGACAGCAGTTGGGTGCTGCTGTACCTCGACCTTGATGGCTTCAAGCGAGTCAACGATTCCCTCGGCCATGATGCCGGCGACCGGGTGTTGCGCTGGGTCTCCGAACAATTGAAAGCCTGCCTGCGGCCGTTCGACATCCTCGCGCGCATGGGCGGCGACGAGTTCACCGCGTTGCTCGATCTGGAGTTTCCCGAGCAGGCGGCGAAGATTGCCGAGAAGCTCATCGAGCGGGTCTCGGTCTGTCAGCAGATCGAGGGCATGGACATCGTCCTCGGCGCCAGTATCGGCATCGCCACTTACCCGGACTGCGGGGCGAACCTCGACGGCTTGCTGCGCGCGTCCGACATCGCGATGTACGAGGCCAAGCGTGCCGGGCGCCAGCAGTATCGCTTTTACGATCACGACATGAACGGCCGGGCGCGCTCGCGTCTGATGCTCGAAGAGAGCGTACGCACCGCCATCGAAAACCGTGATTTCAATCTGGTGTATCAGCCGCAGGTGGCGATCGACAGCGGGCAGATTCGCGGCTTCGAAGCGTTGTTGCGCTGGCAGCATCCAAGTGTCGGCGATGTGCCGCCAGGGCTGTTTTTGCCATTGCTGGAAGAAGCACGGTTGATCAGCCGGCTCGGCAGCTGGATCTATCACCGTGGCGCCGGCCAGCGCAAAGCCTGGGAAACCCTGTTTGCCGAAGACCTGGTGCTCGGCGTCAGTCTGAGCAACACCCAGTTCAGCCTGCCCAATCTGGTCACCGAGTTACGTCAGGTGCTGGAGCGGCATGCCCTGCAACCACGGCAGCTGGAGGTCGAAGTCACCGAAGAAGCACTGATGCACAACCCCGATGAAACCCGTAAGCAGTTAAGGCTGCTGCACAATCTGGGGGTGCGCGTGGCGCTCGACGACTTCGGCTCGGGGCCGTGTTCGCTGGCGCATCTGCGCGATCTTGAACTCGATACACTCAAGCTCGATCGGCACTTGATCGCCCGGTTGCCGGATTCTGCCCGCGACGCCTCGCTGGTCAGCACTGTTATCAGCCTGTGCAAGCAATACGGTTTGCTGGTGATCGCTGAAGGGGTGGAAACCGTCGAGCAGTATCAGTGGCTGCAGGCTCATGGGTGCGAATACGTGCAAGGCTTCCTGGTGGCGCGGCCGATGATCGCCGATGACGCCGCCAGCTTCGCCGAGCCGTTTGACTGGAGCGCGCTGCCCGTTTGAATTCGCTACACTGGCGCTCTTTTCCAAGCGTGTTGCGGTGTCCATGACTGCGTTGAAATACCTCCAGGCCTATCCCGCGCAACTGCAGGATCAGGTGCGCCAGCTGATCGCCGAAGGGCGTCTGGGTGATTACCTGAGCCAACGCTATCCCGGGCGTCACGATGTGCAGAGCGACAAGGCGCTGTACGGCTACGCGCTGGACCTGAAGCAGGAATACCTGCGCAACGCGCCGGCCATCGACAAGGTGCTGTTCGACAACCGCCTCGACCTCACGCACCGCGCGCTGGGCCTGCACACCACGGTGTCGCGGGTGCAGGGTGGCAAGCTCAAGGCCAAAAAAGAGATCCGCATCGCCTCGCTGTTCAAGGACGCGGCGCCGGAGTTTCTGAAGATGATCGTCGTGCATGAACTGGCGCACTTCAAAGAGTCGGATCACAACAAGGCTTTCTACAAACTGTGCGAACACATGCTGCCGGGGTATCACCAAGTCGAGTTCGACTTGCGGGTGTACCTGACGTGGCGTGATCTGCAATGAAATTCCCGATCAAGTGATCGCGGCCCTGTAGGAGCTGCCGAAGGCTGCGATCTTTTGATCTTCAATCGATTCGGAGTGCATGCATGGACGTCAGCAAAACCAAAAGCAGTTTCTACCGCCGCCTGTACGTGGCGTACCTGATCGACAGCGGTCTGGCCGCCAGCGTGCCGGCGCTGACCGAGGCCACCGGCATGCCTCGACGCACGGCGCAGGACACCATCGCCGCGCTGGCGGATCTGGATATCGTCTGCGAATTCGAACAGGAGGAGGGCGCGCGCAATCATGCCGGGCGCTACCGGATTCGCGAGTGGGGGGCGATTGATCGTGGGTGGATCGAGCGCAATCTGCGGCAGATCAAGGCGGTGCTTGAATATCCCTGAGTCCTGCGGTGATTGGGCTGACGCCTTCGCTGGCAAGCCAGCTCCCACAAGGATTTGAGCCGGACACTTATTTTGTGTGCGGCCGTTAAACCTGTGGGAGCTGGCTTGCCAGCGATGAGGGCCTCAAGAACGACGCATCCCGATATGCGGAATGTCATCCTCCAGATATTCCTCACCCTGCGCGACAAACCCGTAACGGCCGTAATACCCCTGCAGATGCGCCTGCGCCGACAGATAGATCGGCACCTGCGGCCACAGCTTGGCGGCCTGTTTCAGCGCCTGTTCCATCATCACGTGCCCCAGCCCTTTACCCCGCCCCGGCGGCGCGATGATCACGCGGCCGATGACCACCTCGCCGCCCAGGGACGCTGGATCGAGCAGACGCAGATAAGCGATCAACTGGTCGTTGTCCCAGCCCATCAAATGATGGGTGTCGCCACTCAGATCCTGACCGTCGAGGTCCGGGTAGGCGCATTGTTGCTCGACCACGAACACGTCCGAGCGCAACTTCAATAGTGCGTACAACTGCTGTTTATCCAGATCGCTGTGATGGGTGCAGATCCACTCGATGGTCATCTTCCGGCTCCTTGAATGCTGGCGTCCGATACTAAGCGCAGCGATGCCGGATGTCTGTATGGCGGATGAGTCTGTGACAAAGATCAAAATGCCATCATTCCTTTCGCGCGGCGGCGGCTGCTTTGTGTAATCTGCTGGAAAGCGCTGTGCACTGGCTGCAATGAGCTAATGTTAGGGCCTGGGTTTCGCCGGTAAGGGGCCTTGGGGTTTTGACTGGAAAACACGCCGGGCCGCCCGCCCGCTAAGGATTTTCAAGCATGCCGCGAACGCATCGAGCCTTTGCTTTGATCGGATTGCTCTTGCTGGCCCAAGCCGCCGCGGCGGACAAGCTGCGACTGGTATTTGATATCTGGCCGCCCTTTACCGACGACACGCTGGTCAACGGCGGCCTCGCCACCGATATCGTCAGCACTGCACTGGCCCGGGCCGGTTATGCCAGTGACTATGAGCAAGTGCCGTGGGCGCGGGCGCTGCTGGGGGTTGGCGAGGGGCGCTACGACGTGCTGGTCAACGCCTGGTACAACGACGAGCGCACCAAGTTCGGCCAGTTCTCTGGCGAGTACCTGCTCAACCGCATCCGCTTTATCAAGCGCAAAGACGCGCCGCTCGAATACAACAATCTGGAACAACTGCACACCTATCCGATTGCGGTGGTGCGCGGCTATGCCTATTCCGCGCAGTTCGACGCCGACACGGCGTTGCAGAAAGTCCCTGTGCATAACTTCGCCATGGCCGTGCGCATGCTGGCGGCGGACCGGGTCAAGTTGACTCTGGAGGATGAGTATGTGGCCAAGTATTACCTGGCGCGCGAATCACCCAAAGTGCGCAATTCGGTGGAGTTTCTGCCCAAGCCGCTGAGCGAGAACAGCCTGCATATTCTGGTCAGCCTGAAGAATCCGCAGCATGAGCAGATTGTGGCGGGGTTCGACAAGGCGATTGCGGCGATGAAGGCGGATGGCAGCTATGACAAGTTGCTGCGTCAGCATGGGATGTGAGCTCTGACCCGGAATTTATTGTTGCTGATGGCCTCATCGCTGGCAAGCCAGCTCCCACAGGTTTCGCGGCGTACGCAAGTCATGTGGGAGCTGGCTTGCCAGCGATGGGGCCTGTCCCGCCACCTCAAACTTCGCGGGTATCCTTGATCAGGTGCGCCGCCAATGTCCGCAACGGCCCCAGCTGTCGGCAGATCAGCGCCAGTTGCGTCTGCACCAGTCGCTGCCCTTCATCGATCTCGTCCGGCATCTGCTCCAGCTCATCGGCCAGTGCTTCTTCTTCGTCACTCTGAATCGCAATCGGCTGCTTGTTTGCCAGCCCCTGGGCGATGTCGTCGATGCTCGCAGCCAGTTTCACTCCGGCGCCATCGATCAAGTGTTGGCGAACGTCCGCCGGGAGTTGGGTTTCGCGGTGCGCGCCCAGCCCTGACAGATAACTGAGCAGGGTGTGCGACAGCACCAGGAAGCGGAAACCGACATCCGCTTCCTTCCGGAAATGCCCCGGCTCCATCAGCATGTTCGCCAGCGTGGTCGACAGCGCCGCGTCGGCGTTGTGCGCGTTGCGCCGGGCCAGGCGATAGGCGAGGTCGTCGCTCTTGCCGGCGGCGTATTGCTGCATGATCTGGCGCAGGTAGATGCTGTTGCAGCTCAGGGTGTTGGCCAGCACCTTGTTCAGGCGTCGGCCCTGCCAGTCCGGGAGGAACAGGAACACCGTCAGGCCGGCGATCAGGCTGCCCAGCAGGGTATCGAACAGGCGCGGCAGGAACAGCCCGTAGCCATCGCCGATCTGGTTGAAGCAGAACAGCACCATGATGGTGATTGCCGCCGTCGCCAGGGTATAGCGCGTGGTGCGGTTGGTAAAGAACACCACCCCGGCGGCGATGGCGAAGCACGACTGCACCAGCGGGCTGGGAAACAGATCGAACAGCGCCCAGGCCACGGTCAGGCCGATGGCGGTGCCGAGAATCCGCTGCCCGAGTTTGCGCCGCGTCGCGCCGTAGTTCGGCTGGCACACGAACAACGTGGTGAGGATGATCCAGTAGCCTTGCGACGGGTGAATCAAATGCACCATGCCGTAGCCGATACTCAACGCCAGCGGCAAGCGCAGGGCATGGCGGAACAGCAACGAGGTCGGTGTCAGCTGCGTGCGCAAGCGTACCCATACGTCCTTGAGGTTGCGCGGCGAACGGTCGAGCAGGCTGCTGTCGGTGGCGTCCGCCAGCGCATCGGGGTTGCTCGCGTCGCTGAGCAAACGGTCGAGGGTGCCGAGGTTGGCCGCCAGAGCGCGCAGCGAGCGCAGCAGGCCGCGCCACGCCGGGTTGCTCTGGATGCGCAGGTGTTCGAGGGAGGCGTCGAGGTCGCTCAGCGCTTCGGCAAAACTGGCGTCGTAGACGAAGGGCTGGCGCATCTGGATCGATTCGGCCAGCGCGCGGCAGGCCTTGCCCTGCTGACGCAGCAGGCGCTGGCAGCGGAACAGCACGTCACTGTGGAAGAACGCATCGGCCAGCGCGTTGTACGGATAGTGCGAGGAACTGGCGCGTTCGTGGATGTCCTGGGCGAGGAAGTACAGCTTCAGATAACGGCTGACTTTCGACCCCGGGCGACCGTTGCCGACCCGGTGCAGAATGATTTCCTTGGCACTGTTCAGCGCTGCCACCACGCGGCCGTTCTGCTGCGCCAGTTCCAGCCGGCGGGCTTCGACGTCCAGCTGGCGAATCGGCTCGAACAGCGAGGCTTTGAGCTTCAGGTAGAAGCCCAGTTCGCGAAACAGTCGGGCCAGGCTCTGTTGCACCGGCTGGTTGGAAAACAACGCCTGCCACAGCACCGAGAGCAGACCGTACCACGCGGCGCCGGCCACCAGCAGCATCGGTTCGTGCCAGAAATCGGTGACCGCGCCGCCGCGCTGATCCACGCCGATCATGGTGTACACCGACAGAATCAACGTCGCCGAGGCAATTGCGCCATAACGCTCGCCGAGCGCGCCGAGCATGGTCAGGCCGAAGCTGGCCAGGGCCAGGGCGATGGCAAACACGATGGGGTAGGGGAACAGCAATTCCACCGACAGCGCGGCGATACTGAAACACACCAGTGTTACCGCCAGTGCGTTGAGACGCCCCTGCCAACTGTCGTCGGTCTCGGCCAGGGCGCTGGCGATAATCCCCAGAAACAACGGGATCAGCAGACCCATTTCATCCTGATACCAACACAGCGCCATGCTGCCGGTCAGGGCGATGAACACCCGCACGCTATAGCTGAATTTATCCAGCGCCCACAGGCGCCGCAAAGACTGACGAAACGAGGTCGAGGACATGAAGTGCGAAGGCCTTCCGAGGCGATGCCGCTAAATTGAGCCAGTAATGACGCCGACGCAATGGCGCCGATCACATCTGACAGCAAAAAGTGTTCCTGACTGCTTTTGTGCCGAGCCTAAGTCCGGAATGAACCCAATCTCTGTAGGAGCTGCCGAAGGCTGCGATCTTTTGATCTTGTTTTTAAAAAGCAACATCAAAAGATCGCAGCCTGCGGCAGCTCCTACAGGGGGATGTTGTTTTGGCTAGACGTACTGCGCGGCGGCGTAGCCGGAGGCCCACGCCCACTGGAAGTTGAAGCCGCCCAGATGCCCGGTGACGTCGAGCACTTCACCGACAAAATACAGGCCCGGGCTTTTCAGCGATTCCATGGTCTTGGACGACACTTCGCGGGTGTCGACGCCACCCAGCGTGACCTCGGCGGTGCGGTAGCCCTCGGTGCCGGCCGGCACCACTTTCCAGCTGCCGAGTTTGTCGGCGATCTGCGCCAGTTCGGCGTGGGTGTACTGCTTCATCGGTTTGGAGACGAACCAGTTGTCCGCCAGCAGATTGGCCATCTTCTTGGTGAAGACCTCGCCGAGCAGGGTTTTCAGTTCGCTGTTCGGCCGTTCGACCACTTGCTGTTGCAGCCAGGCGGCAGCGTCGTGATCCGGCAGCAGGTTGATCTCGACGGTGTCGCCCGGTTCCCAGAACGACGAGATCTGCAGAATCGCCGGGCCGCTGAGGCCACGGTGGGTGAACAGGATGTTTTCGCGAAAGCTTTGATCGTTGCAACTGACCAGACAATCGACCGAGGTTCCGGACAGCTCGCTGCACAGTTCCTTGAGCTGATCGGTGATGGTGAATGGCACCAGTCCGGCGCGGGTCGGCAGCAGTTCATGGCCGAACTGTCTGGCCACCTGATAACCGAAACCGGTGGCGCCCAGCGTCGGGATCGACAGGCCGCCGGTGGCGATCACCAGTGACTGGCATTGAACCTGGCCGAGGGTGGTGTCGAGCAGGTAGCCGTTTTCGACCTTCTCGATGGTCTGGATCGAGGTGTCGAGGTGCAGCTCGACGCCGACCTGATCGCACTCGTTGAGCAGCATTTCGAGAATGTCGCTGGATTTGTTATCGCAGAACAGCTGGCCGAGTTTCTTCTCGTGGTACGGCACGCCATGTTTGCCGACCATGCCGATGAAATCCCACTGGGTGTAGCGCGCCAGGGCCGATTTGCAGAAGTGCGGGTTGTGCGAGAGGAAATTGCCCGGCTCGGTGTACATGTTGGTGAAATTGCAGCGGCCACCGCCGGACATCAGGATTTTCTTGCCGGCCTTGTTCGCATGATCGAGCAGCAACACTTCACGCCCGCGCCCGGCGGCGGTCAGTGCACACATCAACCCTGCGGCGCCAGCGCCAATGATCACGACTTCGGTAGAGCGCAAAACGGTGTCCTCACAAAATGTCACCACAAAACCAACTGTAGGAGCTGCCGCAGGCTGCGATCTTTTGATCTTGCTCTTAAAACAAAGTCAAAAGATCGCAGCCTGCGGCAGCTCCTACAGGAGGTGGGCGTTGTTCTTACAAGACGCGTACGCGTAGCGAACGGCCCTTGATCTTGCCGTCGTTCAAACGCTGCAGCGCCTGCATGACCACGGTGCGTTCAACCGCCACGTACGACTGGAAGTCGAAGATCGCGATCTTGCCGACCTGGGCGCCGGGGATGCCGGCGTCGCCGGTCAGGGCGCCGAGGATATCGCCCGGACGGACCTTGTCCTTGCGCCCGCCGGCGATGCACAGGGTGCTCATCGGTGGCTGCAGCGGCGCGCCGCCCTGGGACTTGAGGTTGTCGATCTGATCCCAGTTCAGCGGGGCTTTCTGCAGTTGTTCGATGGCTTGCGCGCGATGCGCTTCGGACGGCGCGACGAGGCTGACCGCGATGCCTTTCTCGCCAGCGCGACCGGTGCGGCCAACGCGGTGAATGTGGATTTCCGAATCGCGCGCCAGTTCGACGTTGATCACCATGTCCAGCGCATCGATATCCAGACCACGGGCGGCGACGTCGGTGGCGACCAGTACTGAAGTACTGCGGTTGGCGAACATGGCCAGCACCTGATCGCGGTCACGCTGTTCCAGATCGCCGTGCAGGCCGACCGCGGAAATGCCCTTGGAGGTCAGGTGATCGACGGTTTCCTGCACTTGCTGCTTGGTGAAGCAGAACGCCACGCACGAGGCCGGGCGGAAGTGGTTCAGGACTTTGGTCACCGCGCTCATGCGCTCTTCCGGAGAGATCTCGTAGAAACGCTGTTCGATCTGCGTGTCGTCGTGGAACGCTTCGGCCTTCACCGTTTGCGGGTCACGCATGAATTTCGACGCCAGTTGCTTGATGCCCACCGGGTAGGTGGCGGAGAACAGCAGGGTCTGCCGGCGCGACGGGGTCTGCTCGATGATGTCTTCGATGGCGTCGTAGAAGCCCATGTCGAGCATGCGGTCGGCTTCGTCGAGAATCAGCGTGTTCAGGCCGTCAAGCACCAGCGAACCCTTGCGCAGGTGCTGCTGGATACGCCCCGGAGTGCCGACGATGATGTGCGCGCCGTGCTCCAGCGAAGCGATCTGCGGGCCGAACGACACGCCGCCGCACAGGGTCAGGACCTTGATGTTGTCTTCGGCACGGGCCAGGCGCCGGACTTCCTTGGCGACCTGGTCGGCCAGCTCTCGGGTCGGGCAGATCACCAGTGCCTGGCAACCGAAGTAACGCGGGTTGATCGGGTTGAGCAGGCCGATGCCGAACGCGGCGGTCTTGCCGCTGCCGGTCTTGGCCTGGGCAATCAGGTCCATCCCCTTGAGGATCACCGGCAAGCTCTGCGCCTGGATCGGCGTCATCTGGGCATAACCGAGGGATTCGAGGTTAGCCAGCATGGCGGCGGACAGCGGCAGAGTATTAAAAGCGGTGGCGATGGTGGTCACGGGACTGGCCTGCAAAACAAAATGTCGCGCAGTGTAGCAGCCTCATGCCGGTTTCCTCGAAAGTTCTGGACGAACAGCGGTTAAAACCCGGCGGGAGGGGGAGTCATGTGGTGAAGGGTTTTATCTGTGGTGAGGGGATTTATCCCCTCACCACAAAAGCCCCCTGACCATAGAGCCATCTGCAAAAATTGCAGTCAGTGTTCGATGTGTTCTTCCGGCCGCTTCGCCCGCCGGCCATCCTCTTTCGACAATTGCGAGAAGATCGTCGCGGCCAGCATCGCCATGATTCCGACGGTGAGGAAGGTCAGCTGGAACGCGCCGAGCACGGTTTCCACGCCGTCGTTACCGATCTCTGCAGTAAACCCGCCCAGCAACGCACCGGCGCAGGCCACGCCCAGGCTCAACGACAATTGCGCCACCACCGACAGCAAACTGTTGCCGCTACTGGCGCTGGCGTCGTCGAGGTCGATCAGGGTCACGGTGTTCATCGCGGTGAATTGCAGCGAGTTGATCGCGCCGAGAATCGCCAGTTGGCCCAGCAGCAGCCAATATGGCGTCTGCTCGCTGACCAGACCCATGCTGGCCAGCATGATCCCCAAGGCGAGAGTGTTGCCGGTGAGCACGATGCGGTAGCCGAGGCGTTCGATCAGCGGACGCGCCATCCACTTGGCGAACATCGCCGCAGCGGCCAGTGGCAGCATGCTCATCCCGGCCTGGGACGGCGAATAACCCAGCGCCACTTGCAGCAGCAACGGCACCAGAAACGGCAGCGCGCCACTGCCCAGCCGCGCGAACAGGTTGCCGAGAATGCCGACGGCAAAGGTCCGGGTCTTGAACAGTGACGGGGCGAACAGCGGATTCTCGATATGCCCGGCGCGCAGCCAGTACGCCGCCAGACAGGCCAGACCGGCGAACAGCAGCAACATCACCCGCAGGTGCGGCAGGTGCAGTTCGCCAAGGCCTTCCATGGCGATGGTGATGAGGATCATCGCCGCGCCAAACAGCAGAAAGCCGAGGCTGTCGAAACGCGTGCGTTCCGTGCCGCGCAGGTCGGGGATGAATTTCCACACCGCGTAGCAGCCGACAACGCCCACTGGCAGATTGATCAGGAAGATCCAGTGCCAGGTCAGGTATTGAACCATCCAGCCACCCATGGTCGGGCCGATCAGCGGACCGAGCAGCCCGGGAATGGTGATGAAACCCATGATCCGCACCAGTTCCGAACGCGGGTAGGCACGCAGCACCACCAAGCGTCCGACCGGCAGCATCAGGGCGCCGCCCAGGCCTTGAATCACCCGCGCGCCGATCAGCATGCTCAGGCTGCTGGACAGCGCGCAGAGCAGCGAACCGAAACTGAACAGCAGAATCGCGCCGAAGAAGATCTTCTTGGTACCGAAGCGATCAGCGATCCAGCCCGAGGCCGGAATCAGCAACGCCACGGTGAGCATGTAGGCAATGACCACGCCTTGCATGCGCAGCGGATCTTCGGCCAGATCCCGGGCCATGGCGGGGAGGGCGGTGTTGAGGATCGTCCCGTCGAGGGACTGCATGAAGAACGCAATGGCGACGACCCACGGCAACCAGCGGGCGGTGATGGCGTCGAGCGGCGGGCGGTTGGGCATGGAACCTCTAGCGAGTAATTAATCCAGATACTTGTTCAAACATGAAACTCTGTGGTGAGGGGATTTATCCCCGATGGGGCGCGAAGCGGCCCCGCTTTTAAAATCAAATACAGGGGACTGCTGCGCAGTCCATCGGGGATAAATCCCCTCGCCACAGGACCCACTCCAGCTCGATCCCCGGGTGTGCTGGAGTTTCATTTACAAGGTCAAGGTCAATCGGCTCACCAGCGCCCCCGGCAGCAACGCCGACGAGGTATTGCGCTGGCTGTAGGTGCTCGCCGACAACAGCAACTCGCGCTCGGCGGTCAGTGCTTCCAGCTGCGAACCGAGCAGGCTGTAGGCGCTGTCGTCGAAGCGCATGGTGCTGACCGGCGCCTGGATCTCGCCATTCTCGACCCAGAACGTGGCAAACCGGGTCATGCCGGTCATGCGCGCGGCCGGTTGATCGGAGTAGTTCAGGTACCACAGGTTGCTGATATACAGCCCGGTGCCCAGTTGCTTGAGAATCTGTTCCTGCGCCAGATCGCCCGCCGCCATGTTCAAGGCGCTGGGCATCTCACCGCCGCCGGCGCCGTTGGCGGCCAGCCCGTATTCGGCCGCACTGCGCGAGCCGACCAGTTGATCACCCGCCTTGCCTTCGACGATCAGGCGCAAGTCACTGCGCGGATAACCTTCGCCGGAAAACGCCGGGCTCAACGATTCGCTGACCTTCTCATCCAGTGACACCAACGGACTGAATGCCTGATCGCCGACATACAGTTTCTGCAACGGGCTGCTCTTGCTGGCAATCGACTGGGCCGAGAAACCGCCCCAGCTCAGCATGCTCATGATTTCTTCCAGCGCCGCCGGTGCCAGGTAGGCGCGGTACTGCCCCGGCGCCAGAGTGCGCAGCGGGCGTCCGAGAAATTCCAGTTGCTCGCGTGCCTGGGCAAAGCGCCGGGCGAAACCTTCGCTGCTCCAGTCATGCCCGGCGTAGCTGGCTTTTACCGCTTCGCCGTTGGTGTGGAACAGGCTGAAATCGAAGTTGAAACTGTTGGCCTGATGCCAGCCAAATGCCCCCGAAGAACTGGCGAAACCACGGCTGATCGGCCCGGCGGCATAGAAGCCCACCAGATCCAGGCCGTCAGCGGCAGCGCAGATTTCATCCACCACCTGCTCCGTGTCCGGCAGCGGATGCTCCTGCACGTTTTCGCTCTGCCATCCGGTGTGGTTGAGTAGCAGATACGGATCCTGCGGCAGCAACGGCAGGGTCTCGCGCAATTGCTGCAGGCCTTCGGCGAGCCGTTGCAAGTCGGCTTCCTGATCACCGGACAAAGTGACCTGCAGGTCGGCGTGGCGACCGTCGTTGATCAGTTTCAGGACGATGTTGGCTTGCTGCACCTGCCCGGCCTGACGCACCTTGGCGTGATTGAAACGCACGAACGCCGAGGACTCTGCGGCGTAGCTGAGGGTGAATTGTTCCGGGTCGCGCACACTGTCGCGCAGCCACTCGACCATGACCTTGAAGGCGTCGGACTGACTCTTCGAAATGCTCATCAGGCGTCTCCCCCAAACACATCAACGTTGCTGAATACGCAGGCCGGCGAAGCGTGGCCGACGCGAATCACCTGGTTCGGCTCACCCTTGCCGCAGTTCGGCGTGCCCAGCACCTTGACGGTGTTGGCGTCGCCGACGGCGCGCAGGCTTTTCCAGAAGTGCGCGGAAATCGCCCGGTAGTTGGGATTTTTCACCACGCCCTTCAGTTCACCGTTTTCGATCAACTGGCCCCATTCACAGCCGAACTGGAATTTGTTGCGTGCATCGTCGATCGACCAGGAGCGGTTGGTGCTCATCAAAATGCCGTGCTCGATACCTTTGATCAACTGTTCAAGCGGCTGGTCGCCCGGCTCGATGTTGAGGTTGGCCATGCGATCGATCGGCGGGCGGTTCCAGCCGCAGGCGCGGCTGTTGGCGACGCCGTCGAGACCGGCGCGGAACTGCGACAGCGCGCCGCCCAATGGTCGCAGCAACAGGCCGTCGCGGATCAGGAATTGTTTGCTGGCCTTGCTGCCGTCGTCGTCATGGCCGTAGCTGGCCAGCTCTTCCGGGATGCCCGGATCGAAGGTCACGTTGAGCAGTTTCGAGCCGTATTGCAGAGTGCCGAAGTCGCTGGTTTTGACGAAACTGGTGCCGGCGTAGTTGCGTTCGTCGCCGAGGATCCGGTCAAGCTCCAGCGGGTGACCGATGGATTCGTGGATCTGCAGCATCATCTGGTCCGGCATCAACAGCAGGTCGCGCGGGCCTTGCGGGGTGTTCGGCGCGAGCAGCAATTGCAGCGCCTGATCGGCCACCTGCGGGCCGGCACCAATCAGACCGCAACGGCTGATCACGTCCGCGCCGCCCTGCTGGCCGAAGTTTTCGCGGCCGAGGGAGCGGGTCTGGCTGTCGTTGCCGTCGTAAGCGGTGACGTCGAGGCCCGGATAGACGAAGCGCTGCGCCTGGCGCAATTCGGCCCCGGCGCTGCTCAGGTAGATCTGCTCGACGTGGGTAATGCCGATGCTCACCTGCCAATTCACCAGGCGCTCATCCTTGGGCACCGAGGCGGATTCCGCACCGAGCAGCTCGAAGCATTCGCTCAGGGACGGGAAAGGTTGTTCGAGATTGGGCGAAAAGTAATCAGCGCGATCACTCGACAGCGGTTGATCGCGCAGGTCGAGCAGGGCGTGCGGCTTGAGTCGCCGCGCTTGTTGTTCTGCGCGTTCGAGGGCTGCTTGCAGGCCTTGCTGCGACAGGTCGTTGGTGGCAGCGTAGGCCTCGACACCGTTGACCCGCACCGTGAGCATCGCGCCTTCGTCGCGGCTCAGGCTCGGCGGCTCGGCGACGTTCTTGCGCACCGACAGGTACTGGCCGGACTCGCGCACATACCGCAGGGAAAAGAACTCGGCGCCCGTGCGCAAGGCAGCGAAACGCTGCTTGAGCTGGGGGTGGAAATCGAACATTCGGGAACCTCCTTGTTATGGAGTTGCGGGGTAGAGCGATTCGGCGGGGAGGGGTGAAACGATTGCGCGAGGTCTAGAGTAGGCCTGCGTGGGGGTAGGATCAAGTGAAGAGGGACTGTAGGAGGATTTACTGTGCAGCGAGGGAATTTGTGTTGAATCTGAGGGCCCCTTCGCGAGCAAGCCCGCTCCCACAATTGGATCCCGGGTGTTCACAAATTTTGTGTTCACTGGAGATCTACTGTGGGAGCGGGCTTGCTCGCGAAGGCCGCGCCTCGGTATTACCTCTTACTGAGCAACAGGCGTGACATCACGCATCGGCTTGCCCTTCACCGGCGCACCGCCAGCCACGTAGTAAGCAGCGTTGCTGCGCGGCAGTGGCTTGCGGCCACGGATCTTGTCGGCAATTTTCTCGGCGATCATGATCGTCGGCGCGTTCAGGTTGCCGGTGGTGATGATCGGCATGATCGAGGCATCGACCACCCGCAGGCTCTGCATGCCGTGCACGCGACCTTCGCCATCCACCACCGCCATCTCGTCGGTGCCCATCTTGCACGAGCAGGACGGATGGAACGCGGTTTCGGCGTGCTCGCGGATGAACTTGTCGAGCTGTTCATCGGTTTGCACTTCGATGCCCGGGCTGATTTCGCGGCCACGGAAAGCGTCGAGGGCTGGCTGCTGCATGATTTCGCGGGTCAGGCGGATGCCGTCGCGGAATTCCTGCCAGTCCTGCTCGGTGGCCATGTAGTTGAACAGGATGCTCGGGTGCTGACGCGGATCCTTGGACTTCAACTGGATGCGACCACGGCTCGGCGAACGCATGGAACCCATGTGCGCCTGGAAGCCGTGCTCTTTAACACCGTTGCTGCCGTTGTAGTTAATCGCCACCGGCAAGAAGTGGTACTGGATGTTCGGCCATTCGAACTCTTCGCGAGTACGGATGAAACCGCCGGCTTCGAACTGGTTGCTGGCGCCGATACCGGTACCGTTGAACAGCCACTCGGCACCGATGGCCGGCTGGTTGTACCAGAGCAGCGACGGGTACAGCGACACCGGTTGGGTGCAGGCGTACTGCAGGTACAGCTCAAGGTGATCCTGCAGGTTTTCACCGACGCCCGGCAGGTCGTGAACCACCGGGATGTCGAGGCTTTCCAGCAGTTTCGCCGGGCCGACGCCGGAGCGCTGCAGAATCTGCGGCGAAGCGATGGCGCCGGAGCACAGCAGCACTTCCTTGCGCGCCTTGGCTTCGACGCGTTCTTCGGCCGAGCCGACCAGGTAACGCACGCCGACCGCACGCTTGCCTTCGAACAGAATCTTGTCGGTCAGGGCGTGGGTGACGATGGTCAGGGTCGAACGCTTTTTGGCGATGTCCAGGTAACCACGGGCGGTGGAAGCACGACGGCCGTTAGGCGTCACGGTGCGGTCCATCGGGCCGAAGCCTTCCTGCTGGTAGCCGTTCAAGTCTTCAGTGCGCGGATAACCGGCCTGCACGCCGGCTTCAACCATGGCGTGGAACAGCGGGTTGTTGCCGGCTTTCGGCGTAGTCACGCTGACCGGGCCGTCGCCACCGTGGTAGTCGTTCGGGCCGATGTCGCGGGTTTCCGCTTTGCGGAAATACGGCAGGCAGTCGAGGTACGACCAGTCTTCCAGACCTGGCAGTTTCGCCCAGCCGTCATAGTCCATCGCGTTGCCACGGATGTAGCACATGCCGTTGATCAGCGAGGAGCCGCCGAGGCCCTTGCCGCGACCGCATTCCATCCGGCGACCGTCCATGTGCGGCTCCGGATCGGTTTCGTAGGCCCAGTTGTAGCGACGACCCTGCAGCGGGAAGGCCAGGGCGGCCGGCATTTGTGTGCGGAAGTCGAAGCGGTAATCCGGGCCGCCGGCTTCAAGCAGCAGAACGGTGACGCCTTCGTCTTCAGTCAGACGGGTCGCCAGGGTGTTACCGGCCGAGCCGGCACCGATGATGATGTAATCGAATTCTTGGGACATTGGATGCACCCTCTTTAGAGTTGGTGAGGTCGCGGTCGCCGGAACGCTGCACAACCTAAGCAGAGGAGGAAACTCTCTGTAGAGAAGATCCTCTGTGGTGAGGGGATTTATCCCCGACCGGCTGCGCAGCAGTCGTAAAGCAGCGAATGAGTTCTGTCTGAATATTTGCATTGTCTGGGTGGGGGCTGCTTCGCAGCCCATCGGGGATAAATCCCCTCGCCACGAGAGCCCCATCCAGACTCTGTGTCAGATCAGAACACCGAGACGTAATCGCCCAGCTCGACCTGTACCGATTTGATGCGGGTGAAGTTGTTCAGCGAGCTGATGCCGTTTTCACGGCCCACGCCCGACTGCTTGTAACCGCCCACCGGCATTTTTGCGTCGGACTCGCCCCAGGCGTTGATCCAGCAGATACCGGCTTCCAGTTGATGGATCACGCGATGTGCGCGGTTCAGGTCTTTGGTGACGATACCGGCGGCCAGGCCGAAGTCGGTGTCGTTGGCGCGGCGGATCACTTCTTCTTCGGTC
The DNA here is from genome assembly GCF_054456575.1 of Pseudomonas sp. Eth.TT006. Taxonomy (NCBI): domain Bacteria; kingdom Pseudomonadati; phylum Pseudomonadota; class Gammaproteobacteria; order Pseudomonadales; family Pseudomonadaceae; genus Pseudomonas; species Pseudomonas sp. Eth.TT006. The sequence continues at coordinate 635,334 of NZ_JBTJEN010000001.1, forward strand.
TCGTAGGAGAGGATCGCCATTACCGGGCCAAAGATTTCTTCACGGACGATGGTCATGTCGTCGGTGCAATCGGTGAACACGGTCGGCGCGACGAAGGCGCCTTTGGCGAATTCACCGTCGGTCAGACGCTCGCCGCCGCAGAGGACGCGGGCACCTTCTTCCTTACCCTTGGCGATGTAACCCAGCACGCTTTCCATGTGGGCGAAGCTGACCAGCGGGCCGAAGTTGGTGTTTTCGTCTTCCGGGTTGCCGATGCGGATGCGCGCTACGCGCTCGACGATCTTGGCCTCGAATGCGGCTTTCAGATGAGCCGGTACGAACACACGAGTGCCGTTGGTGCAGACCTGACCGGAGCTGTAGAAGTTGGCCATCATCGCGGTATCGGCAGCGCGATCGAGGTCGGCGTCGTCGCAGATGATCAGCGGCGATTTGCCGCCCAGTTCCATGGTCACGTCTTTCAGCGACGAAGCCGAGGCGCTGGCCATGACTTTCTTGCCGGTGTCGGTGCCGCCGGTGAAGGAGATCTTTTCGATGCGCGGGTGCTCGGTCAGCCAGGTACCGACTTCACGGCCGCTGCCGGTCAGCACGTTGAACACGCCGTTTGGCAGGCCGGCTTCGGTGTAGATCTCGGCCAGTTTCAGGGTGGTCAGCGAGGTCACTTCGCTTGGCTTGAAGATCATCGCGTTACCGGCGGCCAGGGCCGGTGCGGATTTCCACAGGGCGATCTGGATCGGATAGTTCCATGCGCCGATACCGGCGACAACGCCCAGTGGCTCGCGACGGGTGTAAACGAAGGCAGTGTCACGCAGCGGGATCTGCTCGCCTTCGATCGCCGGCACCAGGCCTGCGTAGTATTCCAGCACGTCGGCGCCGGTGACGATGTCGACGTATTTGGTTTCGGAGAAGGCTTTACCGGTGTCCAGGGTTTCCAGCGCGGCCAGTTCATCGTTGCGCTCGCGCAGGATGTCGACGGCGCGACGCAGGATGCGCGAACGCTCCATGGCGGTCATCGCGGCCCAGATTTTCTGGCCCTTTTCGGCGCTGACCACGGCGCGCTCGACGTCTTCCTTGGTCGCACGTTGCACGTTGGCGAGGACTTCACCGGTCGCCGGGTTGATGGCTTCGAAGGTGGCATCGCTGCCAGCGTCGGTGTACGCGCCATCGATGTAGAGTTTTTGCAGTTCGAAACGGGCCATAGTGTCCTCGCAAGTGCATGAGTGGTTGGCGTTGCCACCGCGATGCCGCTGCGGTGGCGTTCAGGCGCCGAGCGTTTTCTGTGTGCTCTGGCTCGCCTGCTTGGCCAATTGGAAATCCATGTATTCGTAAGCGATCTGTTGCGCCTGCGCCGTGTCGAAAGCGTCTCCCGACAGCGCGCCGCGCAACCACAAACCGTCAATCAACGCTGCCAGTCCACGCGCTGCGCTGCGTGCATCTTCAAGCGGCAGCACCCGGCGGAACTCGCAGCACAGGTTGGAATACAGACGGTGATCGTTGATCCGCTGCAACCTGTGCAAAGACGGCTGGTGCATGCTGGTGGCCCAGAAGGCCAGCCAGGTTTTCATTGCCGGGCCATTGACCTGGCTGGCGTCGAAGTTGCCTTCGATGATCACCTGCAGATGCGCCCGCGGGCTGCTGTCTGCCAGCGCCTGACGGCGCGCGGTGACGTTCTCGCTGAGGACATTCATCAGATACCGCATCGTGGCGGCAATCAGGCCGTTCTTGTCCTGAAAATAGTGACTGATGATGCCATTCGAGACACCGGCCAGACGGGCGATCAGCGCAATGCTGGCGTCCCCCATCCCGACCTGATCGACCGCTTGTAACGTGGCTTCGATCAGTTGTTGGCGGCGGATGGGTTGCATACCGACCTTGGGCATCTTGCACATCTCCTTAGGCCTTCCGGCAGACGAAAAACGCCTGCTGGATTGAGGGCCAGTCTATTTTGTTTTGATTGAACGTTCAATCAACAAAGAATAAGATCTGCGACAAATCGTCGCGATTTACATATTTTTCCTACGTGTAAATGGCGATAAACCGACATCCGAAAATGCTTGAAACCTGCGTGGGGCATGGCGCGGTTCGCTGTTCGATGGACGTGTTGAATGGGCAAGACGCTCAAGGCCAGGTTTCGGATGAACGTCGGGACTTTGGCCACGACAGCTATCACAGCGCCATTTCGGCAGGTTCGGGCTTTTTTTTCGGATGTCTTTATATCACCCGCCGGTCGGCTGCCAACTAACCGATTGGTCGGGTTCCGTGTTGCCTTGTGTTCTTCTCTCGCACTGCCTGGAGCATTTGTGCCATGAGTTCTGCCTCGCTAATAAAGACCCCGCCCGAGAAGGTGACGGTCAACGGTTGGGTGTTCTACACCTCTACCGCGCTGATTCTGTTGTTGACCGCCATTCTGATTATCGCCCCGCAAGAGGCCGGCAGAATGTTGGGTATGGCTCAGGCCTGGTTGTCACGCAGCTTCGGCTGGTACTACATGGTGGTGATCGCCGCTTACCTGGTGTTTGTGGTGGGCCTGGCGTTTTCTTCGTACGGCAAACTCAAACTGGGCAGCAAGGACGACACCCCGGATTTCAGTTACGGCGCCTGGGCGGGGATGCTGTTCTCGTCAGGTATCGGTATTTCGCTGCTGTATTTCGGCGCCTCCGAGCCACTGGATCACTACTTCAATCCGCCGGAAGGCGCAGCGGCCACCAACCTGGCTGCGCGTCAGGCGGTGCAACTGACTTTCCTGCACTGGGGCCTGCACGGCTGGGCGATCTATGCGCTGGTCGGTCTGGCCGTGGCGTACTTCGCCTACCGGCATAACCAGCCACTGGCCCTGCGTTCGGCACTGTATCCACTGGTCGGCGAGCGTTGGGTCAAGGGCGCGGCCGGTCACGCGGTGGACGGCTTCGGCATGTTCGTGACCCTGCTGGGGCTGGTGACCAACCTGGGGATCGGCTCGCTGCAAGTGTCCTCCGGTCTGGAAAACCTGTTCGGCATGGAGCACAGCAACACCAACCTGCTGATCGTGATCATCGTGATGAGCACCGTGGCGACCATCGCTGCCGTGTCGGGTGTGGAAAACGGCATCCGTCGTCTGTCCAACCTGAACATCGTGCTGTTCAGCGGCCTGCTGATTTTCGTCCTGCTGTTCGGCCCGACCCTGCACCTGCTCAACGGTTTTGTGCAGAACATCGGCGACTACCTCAACGGTGTGGTACTGAAGACCTTCGATCTGTATGTCTATGAAGGCGACAACGCCAAGTCCGACCGCTGGCTGGGCCTGTGGACCCTGTTCTACTGGGCATGGTGGATTTCCTGGGCGCCATTTGTGGGCATGTTCATTGCGCGGATTTCCCGTGGTCGGACGGTGCGCGAACTGGTGGCCGGCGTGCTGCTGATTCCGCTGGGCTTCACCTTGGCGTGGCTGTCGATCTTCGGTAACTCGGCGCTGGAACTGGTGATCAACCAAGGGGCGGTGGAACTCGGCAAGACGGCACTGGAGCAGCCTTCAATGGCGATCTACCAGCTGCTGGAACACTACCCGGCGTCGAAAGTCGTGATCGGGGTGTCGATCTTTGTCGGTTTCGTGCTGTTCCTGACCCCGGCCGACTCCGGCGCGGTGATGATGGCCAATCTGTCCTGCAAGGGCGGTAACGTCGATGAAGATGCACCGCACTGGCTGCGGATCTTCTGGTCGGTGGTGATCACGCTGGTGACCATTGGCCTGCTGTTTGCCGGTAACTTCGAGGCCATGCAAACCATGGTGGTGCTGGCCGGTCTGCCGTTCTCGGTGGTGCTGGTGTTCTTCATGTTCGGCCTGCACAAGGCGATGCGCCAGGACGTGCAGATCGAACAGGAGCAGGCGCAACTGGCCGAGCGTGGTCGTCGTGGTTTCAGCGAGCGTCTGACCCAACTGGATCTGCAACCGAGCCAATCGGTGGTGCAACGCTTCATGGACAAACAGGTTAGCCCGGCGCTGGAAGACGCTGCCGCACAGATGCGTGCACAGGGGCTGGAAGTGCAGACGCTGTTGGGTAAGTCCAAGCGCTGCATGGGCGTGCGCGTCGAGATGGAAGAGGGCAATCCTTTCGTCTACGAAGTGAGCCTGGACGGCTATCTGGCAACCCCGACCGAGTCGATGCAGTCCGATGAGCCGCGCCAGCGTTTCTATCGCGCCGAAGTGTACTTGCACAACGGCAGCCAGGATTACGACCTGATGGGCTTCACCCAGGATCAGATCACCCGCGATGTGCTCGATCAGTTTGAAAGCCATCGGCAGTTGCTGGGGCGGGTGTACAGCTAACGCCCGAGTTCGGCGGTGTAGTGAATACACCGCCGAACTATTGTGGTGAGGGGATTTATCCCCGATGGGCTGCGCAGCAGTCCTGAAACCGTCAAACGTAGTTTTCCCGGATGACCGCGATTGACAATTTGGGGCCGCTTCGCAGCCCATCGGGGATAAATCCCCTCGCCACAGGTTCCGTGCTGAATAATCTGTACGAACAAAAACGTCGCGATCTCTCGCGACGTTTTTGTGTGTGCGGGTTTTAGCCCAGGTTCTTGCCCAGCAACGCGTGATACAACTCACTGTCGCCCAGAATCCCCACCACATGGTTGTTATCGTGCAGCACCAGCTTGTTGCCGGTCTGGTAACGAATCTGCAGCGCGTCACGCATGCCGATGTTCGAGTCCACCAACGTCGGTTTGCGCTCCAGCGCTTCCACCGCTTGCCCCGGTGCCCAGTTCTGCAGGTTCAGCACCGACCCGTTCTGCCGTGCACCCTTGATGGTGTTGCCTTCGGCCAGGTCCAGCCAGGAATCGCCACCCGGATCGAGGCACACCGAACCGTTGATGCGTTTGCAGTTGTCCAGTGTGCGCATCAGGCTGCGGCCACACAGGACGTTGAGCGGGTTGGTGTGAGCAACGAAAGTGCGCACGTAGTCGTCCGCAGGATTGAGCACAATCTCTTCCGGCACGCTGTACTGGATGATCCGGCCGTCTTTCATGATCGCGATGCGGCTGCCCAGTTTGAGCGCCTCGTCGAGGTCGTGACTGACAAACACGATGGTCTTGCTCAGCTTGCGTTGCAGTTCCAGCAGTTCGTCCTGCAAGCCCTGACGGATCAACGGGTCGAGTGCCGAGAACGGTTCGTCCATCAATAGAATGTCGGCGTCCATCGCCAGCGCCCGGGCCAGGCCCACACGCTGCTGCATACCGCCGGAAAGCTCATCGGGTTTCTTGTTGCGCCATTGCGTCAGGCCCACCAGTTCGAGCTTGTCGTCGACCAGTTTGCGCCGTTCCTTTTCCGGTCGGCCCTGCATTTCCAGACCGAAACTGATGTTCTCGCGCACTGTCAGCCACGGCATCAGGGCGAACTTCTGGAACACCATGGCGATGCGTTTGGTGCGCATCATCTTCAGTTCGGCCGGGGTGCAGGAAGCGATATCGATCTGCTTGCCTTCGTGCTCGACGAACAGCTTGCCGCGACTCACGGTGTTGAGGCCGTTGATGCAGCGCAGCAGGCTCGACTTGCCGGAGCCGGACAGGCCCATCAGCACGCAGATCTCGCCCTTGTTGATATCCAGGCTGGCCTTTTCCACACCAACGATTTGCCCGGTCTTTTTCAGGATCTCACTGCGGGTCAAACCTTGATCGAGCAGTTTCAGTGCTTCGCGCGGATCCTTGGTGAAGATCACGTCTACGTTATCGAAGCGAATTATGCTCATGCGTCACCCCCTGCTTTGGCGTCGGGTTGTTTGCAGATACGGTCGAGCATGATCGCCAGCAGTACGATCGCCAGGCCGGCTTCGAAGCCCAGGGCGATATCAGCAGTGTTCAGTGCGTTGACCACCGGTTTGCCGAGTCCGTCGGCGCCGACCAGTGCCGCGATCACCACCATCGACAGCGACAGCATGATGCACTGGGTGATGCCGGCCGCGATGCTCGGCATGGCGTGCGGCAATTCGATCCGTGAAAGCAGTTGGCGACGCGAGCAGCCGAAGGCCTTGCCGGCGTCCATCAGTTCTTGCGGGACATCGCGGATGCCCAGGTAGGTCAGGCGGATCGGCGCAGCGATGGCGAACACCACCGTGGAGATCAGGCCCGGCACCACACCCAGCCCGAAGAGGGTCAGGGTAGGAATGAGGTAAACGAAGGTCGGTACGGTCTGCATCAGATCGAGTACCGGACGCATCAGCGTGTAGAACATCGGCTTGTGCGCGGCGACGATGCCCAGCGGCACGCCGATGACCACGCAGACCAGGGTTGCGAACATCACCTGGGCGAGGGTTTCCATGGTTTCCTGCCAGTACCCCAGGTTGAGGATCAGCAGGAACGAGGCAATCACAAAAACAGTCAGCCCCCATTTGCGCTGGATGAAATGCGCGAGCAGGGCGATGAGGCCGATCAAGACGAAGGGATTGAACCAGGTCAGCGCAAACGTCACGCCGTGGATCATCGTTTCCAGTGTCACGGCGATTGCGTCGAAGGTGCTGGCGCCGTGTTGCGTCAACCATTCAACGAAGCCCGCGATGTACTGGCCTAAAGGGATTTTCTGATCAATCAGCATGGTAGTGAACGTCCGCATGCAAGGAATAAACAGCCCGGGCGAGCGAACTCGCCCGGCGTAAGGCAATTACTGTGCGAGCTTGGCTTTCACGGCCTCCAGGCCAGGTTTACCGTCAATGGTGGTCACGCCAGCGAGCCAGGTATCGAGCACCTGTGGGTTCTTTTGCAGCCAGGCTTTGGCGGCTGCGTCAGGCTTCATCTTGTCGTCGAGGATGTTGCCCATCAGGGTGCTTTCCATGTCGACGGTGAACTCCAGGTTCTTCAGCAGCTGACCGACGTTGCTGCATTCGGTGGTGTAACCCTTGCGGGTGTTGGTCGCCACGGTTGCGGCACCGAAATCGGGGCCGAAGAAATCGTCGCCGCCGGTCAGGTATTGAATCTTGAAGCGTTTGTTCATCGGGTGCGGCGCCCAGCCGAGGAAGACCACCGCGGTGTCGCGTTTCTGCGCGCGGTCGACTTGCGAGAGCATGCCTGCCTCGGACGACTCGACGACCTTGAAGCCGGCGTCCTTGAGGCCGAAGGCGTTCTTGTCGATCATGCTCTGGATCAGACGGTTGCCGTCGTTGCCAGGCTCGATGCCATAGATCTTGCCGTCGAGTTCTTTCTTGAATTTGGCGATGTCGGCGAAGTCATGCAGGCCCTTGTCGTACAGCGCTTGCGGTACGGCGAGGGTGTATTTGGCGCCCTTGAGGTTGGTGCGCACCACTTCGACGGTGCCGGCATCGCGGTAGGCCTTGATGTCGTTTTCCATGGTCGGCATCCAGTTGCCGAGGAACACGTCCATGTTCTTGCCGTCGGCCAGCGACTTGTAGGTCACCGGCACCGAGATCATGGTGGTCTTGGTCTTGTAGCCGAGGGCGTCGAGCACCACCGAGGTGGTGGCGGTGGTCGCGGTAATGTCGGTCCAGCCGACATCGGAGAAATTCACGGTACTGCACTGCGCCGGTTCTGCAGCATGAGCCAGTAACGGCAGACTCAGCATGGCGGCCAACAACAACGACGGGGAACCTTTCATGGATGGACTCCTTGGTGTTTTTTTTGGCAGTGTTCCGACTGTGGACCACCGCACTTATAGGTTGCGGTTGGATGGCGTTCTGGAGACAGCTCTACCACGGCGCCTTGCAATCGAGTCATAACGATCATGTACCAGTGAAAATCTGACGCCTACAGGGTGCGTCGTATCCAGTACAGGGATGGTCGTATCTAGTGTCAGTGACGTCGTTTACAGCTTTTTTCAGCCCCGATCAGCCCGCTGAACTGCATAAAAACGGCGCAAATGCGGGACGAAAACGGCGCGGCGCTGGTGGGCATGAGTGCGTCGGTGTCAGACGCCGGACGACCTGACAAAAGCCTGATGATGCGGGCATTCCGGCGGATCGCAGCTTGAGCGTAGCAGCTCCGCCAGCGGGCGCTTAACGCCCGGGAACGGCATCTTCAGGAGCTCTGCAGCAATGGCTATCAGCGTTTTCGACCTGTTCAAAATCGGCATCGGCCCGTCCAGTTCCCACACCGTCGGCCCGATGCGCGCCGCCGCCCTGTTCGTCGAATCACTGCGCGAGCGGCACCTGCTCGAACAGGTGCGGCGGATAGAAGTGCAACTGTTCGGCTCGCTGTCGGCCACCGGCATCGGTCACGGCAGCGACAACGCGGTGATCATGGGCCTGATGGGCGAGTGGCCGGACGCGATCGACCCGTCGCAGATCGGCCCGCGCATCCAGGCCCTGCGTGAAACCCACACCCTGCTGCTGGATGGTCGTCTGTCGGTGCCGTTTGTCTGGGCCCGCGACATGCGTCTGATCGACGAGAACCTGCCGTTCCATCCGAACGCCATGACCCTGATTGCCGAAGGCGATCACGGCGAGATTCATCGTGACACCTACTATTCGGTTGGCGGCGGTTTTGTGGTGGATCAGGCCCAGGCGTCCAGCGGCGTGGTCGATCTGGATCGCACCGAATTGCCCTACGACTTTTCCAGCGCGGTAGAGCTGCTGGAGCTGTGCAAGCGCCATAACCTGCGCGTCGCCGAATTGATGATGGCCAATGAAAAGGTCTGGCGCAGCGAAGAAGAAATCCGCGCCGGGCTGATGAAGCTGTGGCGGGCGATGCAGGACTGCGTCGAGCATGGTCTCAAGCACGAAGGCATCCTGCCCGGCGGTCTGAACGTGCGGCGGCGTGCGGCGAAGTTGCATCGCAGCCTGCAGGAATTGAACAAGCCCAACGTGATCGGCTCGACCCTCAGCGCCATGGAGTGGGTCAACCTGTTCGCCCTCGCGGTCAACGAAGAGAACGCAGCGGGCGGGCGCATGGTCACGGCACCGACCAATGGCGCGGCGGGCATCATCCCGGCGGTGTTGCACTACTTTATGAAGTTCAGCGAAGCGGTCACCGACGCCAACGTCGTCGACTACTTTCTGGGCGCGGCGGCGGTGGGCATTCTGTGCAAGAAAAACGCCTCGATCTCCGGCGCCGAAGTCGGTTGCCAGGGCGAGGTCGGTTCGGCCTGCGCGATGGCGGCGGCGGGGTTGGCAGAGATTCTCGGGGCGACACCGGAGCAACTGTGCAACGCGGCGGAAATCGGCTTGGAACATAACCTCGGCCTGACGTGCGACCCGGTCGGCGGTCTGGTGCAGGTGCCGTGCATCGAGCGTAATGCGATTGCTGCAGTGAAGGCGATCAACGCGGCGCAGATGGCCTTGCGCGGCGATGGTCAGCATTTCATCTCGCTGGACCGGGTGATCCGCACCATGCGCGATACCGGCGCGGATATGCATGACAAATATAAAGAGACGTCGCGCGGTGGGTTGGCGGTCAGTGCGGTTGAGTGCTGAATCAGCAATACCGAGTGGAATTCTTCGCGAGCAAGCCCGCTCCCACAGTGGATCTACAGTGAACACAGAATTTGTGAACACCCGGTTCCAATGTGGGAGCGGGCTTGCTCGCGAAGGCGCCAGACCAGTCAAAACTGCTCACCAAGTGAACACAGACGATAAATCACGCCACCTTTTAGCGCGTCGCAATCAGATAAGAGCCTTTCCCACTCACCCGCACGTTCAACACCCTCTACCGTCCGTCACCCGTGCTTGTGGTGACACTGCGAAACAACCGCGCGCAGGCCCGTTCCCACAAGTGCTACCGATCTGCTCACAGGCAGCGGGGCAGGGCTCTCGACGCCGCTGATGGCACTTCGAAACTCATCTGCCCGGGGGTCTTGAATAGACGCGTCGCGACGTCGTTTTCAGGAGTTATTGAACGGCCATTCAATTTTCGGCATGGCAATTGCTCTGTCATAACAAAGCCCGTCTCCCACGCGAGAACGCCGGCAATAACAAGAGCCTCCGCCTGAGGCCATCACCCGCTTTGTGTGAGGAGATACCGCGATGACGACGTTCAACTCCGGGGCCCAACCCCAGAACCGTGCGCCTCAATCCATCGGCTTTCTGCTGCTGGACAATTTCACGCTGATTTCTCTGGCCTCCGCAGTCGAACCGCTGCGCATGGCCAATCAATTGTCCGGACGTGAGCTGTATCGCTGGAGCACCCTCACCGTCGATGGCGGTCAGGTGTGGGCCAGTGACGGTCTGCAAATCACCCCCGATGCCTCCATGCACAAAGCGCCGCCCCTGGACACCGTGATCGTCTGCGGCGGGATCGGCATTCAACGCACCGTGACTCGCGAGCACGTGTCGTGGCTGCAAAGCCAGGCGCGGCAGTCCAAGCGTCTCGGCGCGGTGTGCACCGGCAGTTGGGCCCTGGCCTGCGCCGGGCTGCTCGACGGTTTCGATTGCAGCGTGCACTGGGAATGTCTGGCAGCGATGCAGGAAGCTTTCCCGCGCGTGGCAATGAGCACCCGTCTGTTCACCCTCGACCGTAACCGCTTCACCAGCTCCGGCGGCACTGCGCCACTGGACATGATGCTGCACCTGATCAGCCGCGATCACGGCCGTGAACTGTCCGCCGCGATCTCGGAAATGTTCGTCTACGAACGCATCCGCAACGAGCAGGATCACCAGCGCGTGCCGCTCAAGCACATGCTCGGCACCAACCAGCCGAAGCTGCAGGAAATCGTCGCGCTGATGGAAGCCAACCTCGAAGAGCCGATCGACCTCGACGAACTGGCGGTGTACGTCGCCGTGTCACGTCGCCAGCTGGAGCGGCTGTTCCAGAAATACCTGCACTGCTCGCCGTCGCGCTACTACCTGAAGCTGCGCCTGATCCGCGCGCGGCAGTTGCTCAAGCAGACGCCGATGTCGATCATCGAAGTGGCCTCGGTGTGTGGTTTCGTCTCGACGCCGCACTTCTCCAAGTGCTACCGCGAATACTTCGGCATTCCGCCACGTGACGAGCGCGTAGGCTCCAACACCACCCAGCAAGTGGCGATGCTGCCACTGCCACAGGCGATCGTGATGTCGCCGCTGTCGGGGCCGATGTCGGCGTTGAGTCAGGCGCGTAACGAGTCGACGTTTGCCAGCGTAAGACTGTAGATCGCGTCACCGTTCTTCGCGAGCAAGCCCGCTCCCACATTCGACCGCGTTCTCATGGGCGGACGCGGTCGAATGTGGGAGCGGGCTTGCTCGCGAATGCGGCCTGTCAGGCGCTATGGCTCTGCTGATAATCCGCCAACGCCGGCAACAACTGCTTGTCGATCGCCTGACGTACCGCCGGTTGAATACTCGCGCCGCTGGTGTACATGTCCTTGACCATCTTGCGCAATTCAAACGCGCGAACATTATCCAGACCGCGCACGGCGCACTCGCAGGCCTTATCGGCGGTGGTGCCACTGGGCACTTGAATCCCCAGAGCCTTGAGCTGGCCCAACAAATCTTCCTGATCGATCAAATCGGCATACATCATGACGCGCATCCTTCTTCGGCAACGGAGGTCGTGGTTCGATTCTGTTAGGCATGGGGAGTGACGGCAAGGGCGATTTGTCGCAGTGGCCGCAACGGCTATGAACAGGTCGTTTTCGGCTAACTCGGTCGAACGGCGAGTGGGCACACTGGCCCCAGCTTGCTACAGACGGTTTGGTCACCCTCGACTGGCAGCTCCTCAACAGTACCCTCTGCCCCGATCCTGTCACGGCTTGTATCGGGGCTTTTTTTGCCTGCGATTCCGGGAGAGGTGTGTTGCTTGATCTGACGCTTTCGCGAGCAAGCCCGCTCCCACAGGTGACCGCGTTCATTCATGGGAACGCGGTGAAATGTGGGAGCTTGCTCGCGAATAAAGCTGACGCGGTCTAGCGTTGCAACACCAATATCCGCGACAACAACTCATCCCGATCAACGTAGCAACCCTGAAAATGCCGCGCCCCGGTGGCCGGATCAAACGCATGGCGCGCGTGCAGCGTGCGGCGGTTGTCGAAGCACCACAGCTCACCCGCATTGAGCCGCTGCATCAGCCGGAACCGTGGCTCGCGGGTCATTGCGATCAGGCGTCGATAGGCGCGATACAACACCGGCATTCGTTCCACCGAGGTATCGAACGCGCCGCGCAGAAAGTTCGCCATGCGTATCTCCGCAACCCGCCCCAGCGCATCCAGCGCGATGATCGGCGCCAGGCAGCGATAGTCGCTGTGGCGATCCTTGTTGCGGAATTCCACCGGGATCTCGCACAGCGCCTTGTACGACGCCGGATCTTCCTGACGCAACGCCTGGGCAATCGCAAAACCGTCGACAAAAATGCTCTCGCCACCCTCGGCATCGTTCACCAGACAATGCAGAAATTGCAGCCCCGGTTGCAGCTCACGCGTCGGCAAGTCGGTGTGCAGCGGCAGGTTGAAAGCGGTGTAGGCATTGCTGTCGGCATCCGCCTTCGATTGCACGTTGAACAGTACGCCGAAGTTGCTCTCGCGGATGAACGAAATACGCTGCGCGATCAGCTTCAGCGAACCCGGCTCGGTGGGCACGCCGCGTACCTGAGTCAGGCCGATGTCGCGCACCGCGATCAACCATTGCAACAGGGCAGCGTTGTCATGCATCAGCGCGGCATAGTCGAACACCGGCAACTGCAAATCGCTGCGCCACAGACAGGGTTGGGGTTTGGCCGCCAGGCGCTCGATCCGGGACGCATCGTCGTAGGCATGGGCGCGCAACCAGCCGGGGTCGAAGCGGCTGCGGTGGCCGTCCTGCCAGTCGACGCGCAGGCAGCCGTCGCTGTCGATGTGGACACTGCCGGGGGCGAGATCCGGCGCTGCATCGACAACCTCGAACACCTGTTCGCGGGTGACGCTGTAGACGCACTGTTCGCACGGGCAGTTATCGCGCAGCCAGACGTGGTGAAACGGGCTGCTACGACCGTCAGCCCATTCAATGGCAACGTGATCCGCCAGGGTCTGCACGCTACCGAGCGCGCTGATCAACGGATAAGTACGGAAATCGGCAACAGCGGCAGCGGTATGCATGGTGGCTCCTTGTAACAGGCGAATTTACCGGGCGGGTGGCAGGGCGATGACGCGGCCGATGTATGCCGGGGCGGGCAGGTCTTTTTGCTCGGCGACGATGGCTTGCAGGCGGCTCAGGGTGTCCGGGGTGAACGGTGCCGAGCGCGGGCCGGCGAGGTCGACATGCAGCAGCATCTGCTCGTTGCCGGCCAGTTCCTTGTCGTCGCCGGTCAGGTGCAGGCTGTGATAGAGGTGCAGGCGTTTGCTGTCGTGGCCGATGATCTGCGTGCGCACTTCGACCTCGGCGTCGAGCTTCACTTCGTGCAGGTAGTTGAGGTGCAGTTCCAGGGTGAACAGCGAATGGCCGCTGGCTTCGCGGTTGTTGCTGTCCATGCCGAGTCGGTCCATCAGCGCGTCGGTGGCGTAGCTGAAGATCAGCAGGTAGAAGGCATCGCGCAGGTGGCCGTTGTAGTCGACCCAGTCGGGGATGATTCTGGTTTGGTAGGTGGTGAGGGTGGGCATGATTGGGTTCCGGCAGTTGGCGGTTCGTTGAGATCAAGAGCTACCCCCTCACCCCAGCCCTCTCCCCAGCCCTCTCCCCAAGGGGAGAGGGGGAAAGGGAGCAGATCGGGGGCCTTTCAAAACTTGTGTTCGACTCGGTGGTGCAAGTCGGCGTAACTCGAAAAACACCTCGGTCAGTCCTCTCTCCTCCAGCAGGGAGAGGGGAAAGGGAGTAGATCGGGAGCCTTTCAAACTTGAGTTCGGCTCGATAGATCAGGTCGGTGCAGCTCGCATAAACACCGCGAACGGTCCCCTCTACCTCTGGGAGAGGGCTAGGGTGAGGGCCGCGATGTCATGCCGGATACATCACTCGCTGAAGCTCATCCCATGCTTTTCCTTGGTGGTTTTCACCGCCTCAAGCACCGCCAGCAAGCAATCATCACGATAGCGTTCCAGCGCCGAAATGCTGTGGCGGCCGAGCTGGTCGCTGGTGCCGTCAACCACATCATCAATCAGCTTGTCGGTCAGTTCCGGCGCTGGCAGGTAGGTCCACGGCAACTGCAACGCCGGGCCGAATTGCGACATGAAATGCCGCATCCCCGCATCGCCACCGGCCAGGGTGTAGGTCAGGAACGTGCCCATGAACGACCAGCGCAGACCGGCGCCGAAACGGATCGCATCGTCGATCTCGCCAGTGGTCGCCACGCCGTCGTTGACCAGATGCAGGGCCTCGCGCCACAGCGCTTCGAGCAAACGATCGGCGATAAAACCGGGCACTTCCTTGCGCACATGCAGCGGGCGCATGCCGAGGGATTCGTAGACTTTCATCGCCGCCTGCACGGCCTCGGGCGCGGTGTTCTTGCCGCCGACCACTTCCACCAGCGGCAACAGGTAAACCGGGTTGAACGGATGGCCGACCACGCAACGCTCAGGGTGGGTCGAGCTCTCGTAAAACTCGCTGGGTAGCAGGCCGGAAGTGCTGGAGCCGATCAGTGCATCGGGCTTGGCCGCCGCGCTGATTTTGCTATGCAGTTCGAGTTTCAGCTCCAGGCGTTCCGGGGCGCTTTCCTGGATGAAGTCGGCATCGCGCACGCATTCCTCGATGGTCGCGACAAAGCGCAGCCGATCCTGCGAAGCGCCGGGCGCCAGACCGTTTTTCCCCAGTGCGCCCCAGGCATTCGCCACGCGTTTGCGCAGCGCGGCTTCAGCGCCAGGCGCCGGGTCCCAGGCCACCACGTCGAGGCCGTGGGCGAGTGCCCGCGCGACCCAGCCGCTGCCGATGACACCGCTGCCGAGGGCGGCGAAGGTTTTGATTTCGGTGATAAAGCTCATGGTCACGTCCTAAAGAGTTCGCAGAACCCTGTAGGAGCTGCCGAAGGCTGCGATCTTTTGATCTTGCTTTAAAAAAATCAAAGTCAAAAGATCGCAGCCTTCGGCAGCTCCTACAGGTGAAATTGAGGGGCAGTCAGAGCCCATTTTTTGGTGATCGTTTAGCCGCGCTGGGTCAGGCCCATCTTTTTCCGGCCTTCAGCCGGGGTCAGCACGCGGGCGCCGAGGCGGCTGAGGATCTCGCTGGCGCGTTCGACCAGTTGGCCGTTGGTCGCCAGCACACCCTTGTCCAGCCACAGGTTGTCTTCCAGCCCGACCCGCACGTTGCCACCGAGCAGCACCGCTTGCGCGGCCATCGGCATCTGCATGCGGCCGATGCCGAAGCCGGCCCACACCGCGTCGGCGGGCAGGTTGTCGACCATGGCTTTCATGGTGGTGGTGTCGGCCGGCGCGCCCCACGGGATGCCCAGGCACAGCTGGAACAGCGGGTTGTCGAGCAGGCCTTCCTTGATCAACTGCTTGGCAAACCACAGGTGACCGGTGTCGAAAATTTCCAGCTCGGCCTTCACACCCAACTCGGTAATGCGCTTGGCGCCGGCGCGCAGTTGCGCCGGGGTCGAGACGTAAATGGTGTCGCCGTCGCCGAAGTTCAGGGTGCCGCAATCGAGGGTGCAGATTTCCGGCAGCAGCTCTTCAACGTGGGCCAGACGGGTCAGCGGTCCGACCAGATCGGTGTTCGGGCCAAATTCCATCGGGCTCTCGCCTGCACCGATTTCCAGATCACCGCCCATGCCGGCGGTGAGGTTGACGATGATGTCGACATCGGCCTCGCGGATGCGCTCCATCACTTCGCGGTACAGCGCCACGTCACGGCTGAACTTGCCGGTCTGCGGATCGCGCACATGGCAGTGGACGACGGTGGCGCCGGCCTTGGCCGCTTCAACGGCGGCGGCTGCGATCTGTTTCGGCGTGACCGGCACGTGCGGGCTCTTGGCGGTCGTGTCGCCAGCACCGGTGAGTGCGCAGGTGATGATGACGTCGTGGTTCATGGTGCGGTTTCCTTCAGGCGTGATGGGTCTGTTCGCAGCCCTTTTTCGAGCTGCGAGGCGTGATTCAATCCCCTCTCCCTCGGGGAGAGGGCATTTCAGTCGAGGGTTATTTACTGGTCAGTTGCAGGTTTTCTGCGGCCGGTTTGCCGTCAAATGTGGTCACACCGTCGAGCCAGCGCTGCTTGTCTTCGGGGTGATCCTTGAGCCATTGCTTGGCCGACTCGAAGGCGTCCTTGTGATCGAGCAGCGGTTGCATCATTCGGCTCTCGTCTTCGGCGGTGAACGTCAGGTTGCTCAGCAGGCGCCCGACGTTCGGGCACTGGTCGGCGTATTTCGGCGCGGTGACGGTCCACACCGTGGCCATGCCTTCGTTCGGGCCGAGGGCGTCGTCACTGCCGGTGAGGTAAGTCATTTGCACGTTGACGTTCATCGGGTGCGGCGCCCAGCCGAAGAACACCACGGCCTCCTTGCGGCGTACGGCGCGGTCGACCGCAGCGAGCATCCCGGCTTCGCTGGATTCCACCAGCTGGAATTTGCCGAGGCCGAACTGGTTCTTGGCGATCATTGCTTTGATCTGCGTGTTGGCCCCTGAACCCGGTTCGATGCCGTAGATCTTGCCGCCCAGTTCCTTCTCGAATTTGGCGATGTCGGCGAATGTCTTCAGGCCCTTGTCGGCCAGATAGGTCGGCACGGCGAGGGTGGCGCGGGCGTCCTTCAGGTTCGGCGCTGACAGAACCTTGACCTGATTGGCTTCGACGAACGGGGTGATGGTCTGGGTCATCAGCGGGTTCCAGTAGCCGAGGAACAGGTCCAGCCGCTGGTCGCGGATCCCGGCGAAGATGATTTGCTGGGACGCGCTGGTTTGTTTGGTGTTGTAGCCGAGGCCGTCGAGCAGGACCTGGGTCATGGCACTGGTGGCGATCACGTCGGTCCAGTTCACTACGCCCATGCGCACGTTCTGGCACGAGGCGGGTTCGGCCGCCATGACACTGGCGCTCAAGAAAGCGGTACCGCTGAGTGCAAGAACACAGCTGCTGATCAGTCGTTTCATGTCGGGTTCCTCGGCAGGATGTTTGTTGTGAGTTCCGGCATCTGTCGTGCCGGTGATGCCAAGTTACGCAGCTATGGCCCCATGAAAGCGCACTGCGGCGACTGGCTCTTGCACTGTAGCGACCTGTGCTCTTGAACGCTGGCGACAATCGGCGTATCAACGATCCACGCTCCCCTCCCTCTCGTTACCCGCGAATCGAGTGCGCACATGTCCCAGGATTTCTATTTCCTGCTGATGCCGGGGTTCTCCGCCATCGGCTTTATCTCTGCGATCGAACCGCTGCGGGTGGCCAACCGCTTTCGCGGCGAGTTGTACCGCTGGCATGTGCTCAGTGCCGATGGCGGGGCGGTGCTGGCGAGCAATGGCATGTCGGTCAACGCCGACGCGGCGCTGGAGCCGCTGAAGAAAGGCGCGACGCTGCTGGTGGTGGCGGGGTTCGAGCCGCTGAAATTCGCCACGCCAACCCTGGAACACTGGTTGCGACGCCTGGACAAAGAAGGCGTAACCCTTGGCGCCATCGACACCGGCAGCTTCGTGCTCGCCGAAGCCGGCCTGCTCGACGGCCATCGTCTGACCCTGCACTGGGAAGCCATCGATGCGTTCAAGGAATCTTATCCACAGCTCAGCGTGACCCAGGAGCTGTTCGAGATCGACCGTCGCCGCATCACTTCGGCCGGCGGCACCGCGTCTATCGACCTGATGCTCGATCTGATCGCCCAGGCCCACGGTCCGCAACTGGCAATCCAGGTCAGCGAGCAGTTCGTATTGGGGCGCATTCGTCCGCGCAAGGACCACCAGCGCATGGAGGTCGCCAAGCGTTACGGGATCAGCAACAAAAAACTGGTGCAGGTGATCGGCGAGATGGAGCAACACAGCGAACCGCCGCTGACCACGCTGCAACTGGCGGAATCGATCAAGGTGACGAGGCGGCAACTGGAGCGTTTGTTCCGGCTGCACCTGAACGATACGCCGAGCAATTTCTATCTGCGGTTAAGGCTGGAGAAGGCGCGGCAGTTGCTGCGCCAGACCGATATGAGCGTGCTGGAAGTCAGCATCGCCTGCGGCTTCGAATCACCGTCGTATTTCACCCGCAGCTACCGCGCGAAGTTCGCCCGCTGCCCGCGCGAAGACCGGCGTACCGCCCAGGCCTGATGGGGTTACGTAAAACCCAATGTGGGAGCGGGCTTGCTCGCGAATGCGGGGTGGCAGTCGAAACATGAGTTGACTGATCCACCGCATTCGCGAGCAAGCCCGCTCCCACCATTTGATCTTCTGGGTCTGGACGATCGGCTTACTTCTTCACCAGCGCCGAGCACGCCGCTTTATAAGCCTCATGCTGATACTTGTTCAGCGTTCCCGGCAGCTCGAAATTGTGCTTCTTGGCCTGCGCATTGATCGTCTGCGGCGACAACAGCATCACCTCACAACCCTCGAGCAACTGAAACATCCCCTCGATCTTGAACGTCGTCGGCCCACCGGCAAACTCGCCTTTCTTGCTGCGCTTCTTGATCGCAATCCGGTCAATCGAATGCTCGCGCACAAACGACGCCACCTGCGCCGCGAAGCGTTTGACGTTGGCTGCCTCGTCATCATCGTCGAGGGCGATTTTCTTGGTGTTGAGCGCCACATGGCTCAACGTCGCCCCGTCAAGGGAGGCCACGGCGATGATCGCTTCGCTGCCTTTGATTTCGATGCCGCAGATGTTCATGAGTGTCCCTTGATTGGCTATATGCGGTGCAGCTTACAGCGCTGACCCTCACTCCTGCCCAATCGACTCCAAAAACTCCGACCGTTCGTCACTCATCCGCGCCACGCAATCATTTTGCGCAATCTTGAATGCCTTGCTGCCTTCAGTGGCCGGGAACGCCTCTACGGCGCAGTCGGCATCCCGGGTCTTCAGCCATTGCTGCTGGGCGGTTTTGATTTTGGCGGTGATGTCGGCCAGTTGTGCCGCGTTTTTGCCGTAGGTGGCCTGCATGCGCTCGTTGAGGCTGGCGTAGTTGTCCTTGAGCAGGTCTTCGGCGGTGGTGCGGCTGTAGGTCGAGCATTCCAGGGTCTGGACGTCGTTTTCCACCGCGTCGCACGGGTTGTTGTCAGTCTCTTCGGCGGCGTGTACGCCGGTCGCAATCAGTGCCAGGGCGAGGACGATCGATTTCATGGTGGTCGCTGCTCTAATCCAGTGGTGTATCCAAGATGCGCCAGATTCTGGCTCAAGCCGGCGGGCTTGAACAGGTAGCTGATCGGCGCGCCTGGCGACCCTTTGTCGCGGATTGACGCTTTCGGCAATTCCCCTGTCGTTTTTGCACCCGGTCGCCCCGGCACCGAGGCATATGCTGGCCCCAAAGCGCCGGCAGACGATTCGGCGCATGAATCGCCAATAAGGGGACGCCTGATGAGCCCAGCCGAATTACACGCCGACAGCATCGTTATCGACGGTCTGATCATTGCCAAATGGAACCGCGAGCTGTTCGAAGACATGCGCAAGGGCGGTCTGACGGCGGCCAACTGCACCGTGTCGGTGTGGGAAGGCTTTCAGGCGACTGTGAACAATATTGCCGCCAGCCAGAAGCTGATCCGCGAAAACAGCGATCTGGTGATGCCGGTGCGCACCACCGCCGACATCCGTCGCGCCAAGGAGCAGGGCAAGACCGGCATCCTCTTCGGCTTCCAGAACGCCCATGCGTTCGAAGACCAGATCGGCTATGTCGAGGTGTTCAAGCAGCTCGGCGTCGGCATCGTGCAGATGTGCTACAACACGCAGAACCTGGTCGGCACCGGTTGCTACGAGCGTGACGGCGGCCTCTCGGGTTTCGGTCGCGAGATCGTTGCCGAGATGAACCGCGTCGGCGTCATGTGCGACCTGTCCCACGTCGGTTCCAAGACCTCGGAAGAAGTCATTCTCGAATCGAAAAAACCGGTCTGCTATTCCCACTGCCTGCCGTCGGGTCTGAAAGAACACCCGCGCAACAAGTCCGATGCGGAACTTAAGTTCATCGCCGACCACGGCGGTTTTGTCGGCGTGACCATGTTCGCGCCGTTCCTCGCCAAAGGCATCGACTCGACCATCGACGACTACGCCGAAGCCATCGAATACACCATGAACATCGTCGGCGAAGACGCCATCGGCATCGGCACCGACTTCACCCAGGGCCACGGCCAGGACTTCTTCGAATACCTGACTCACGACAAGGGCTACGCCCGGCGTCTGACCAGCTTCGGCAAGATCATCAACCCGCTGGGCATCCGCACCGTCGGCGAGTTCCCGAACCTGACCGAAACCCTGCTCAAACGCGGCCATTCCGAGCGCGTGGTGCGCAAGATCATGGGCGAGAACTGGGTCAACGTCCTCAAGGACGTCTGGGGCGAGTAACGCTGACTCAAGATCGCCGCCGATCTGCCCCCTCTCCTGTGGGAGAGGGCTGGGGTGAGGGCAGCGGTCACCACCGAATCCACTATTTTTTCTGGAGTTAAGTTTCCATGGCCAAGATCGCCCCGCAATTGCCAATCGAAGTCGACAGCGAAACCGGTGTCTGGACCTCCGACGCCCTGCCGATGCTGTATGTGCCGCGTCACTTCTTCGTCAACAACCACATGGGCATCGAGGAAGTGCTGGGCGCTGAAGCCTACGCCGAAATCCTCTACAAGGCCGGCTACAAGTCCGCCTGGCACTGGTGTGAAAAAGAAGCCGAATGCCACGGTCTGGAAGGTGTTGCGGTGTTCGAGCACTACATGAAGCGTCTGTCGCAACGCGGCTGGGGCCTGTTCAAGATCCAGGACATTGACCTCGACCAAGGCACCGCCAGCGTCAAGCTCGAGCACTCGGCATTCGTCTACGTCTACGGCAAGGTCGGGCGCAAGGTCGACTACATGTTCACTGGCTGGTTTGCCGGCGCGATGGACCAGATCCTCGCCGCTCGCGGCAGCCAGATCCGCACCGTGGCCGAGCAGGTCTACGGTGGTTCCGAAGAAGGCCACGACGACGGCCTGTTCATCGTCAAGCCGTTGTAAGTCGAGGAACCCGCCATGGCTTTCGAAGCAATGTTTCAGCCAATTCAAATTGGCAAACTGACCATCCGCAACCGCGTGCTCAGCACCGCGCACGCCGAGGTCTACGCGACTGACGGCGGCATGACCACCGAGCGCTACGTCAAATACTACGAAGAGAAAGCCAAGGGCGGTATCGGCCTGGCGATCTGCGGCGGTTCGTCCGTGGTGGCGATCGACAGCCCGCAGCAGTGGTGGAGCTCGGTCAACCTGTCCACCGACCGGATCATTCCGCACTTCCAGAATCTGGCCGACGCCATGCACAAGCACGGCGCCAAGATCATGATTCAGATTACCCACATGGGCCGGCGCTCGCGCTGGGATGGTTTCCACTGGCCGACCCTGATGTCGCCGTCGGGCATCCGTGAACCGGTGCACCGCGCTACCTGCAAAACCATCGAGCCGGAAGAAATCTGGCGGGTGATCGGCAATTACGCCCAGGCTGCGCGCCGCGCCAAGGCTGGTGGTCTCGACGGCGTTGAGCTGTCGGCAGTGCACCAGCACATGATCGACCAGTTCTGGAGTCCGCGCGTCAACAAGCGTACCGACGAATGGGGCGGCAGCTTTGAAGGCCGGATGAAGTTCGGTCTGGAAGTGTTGAAAGCGGTGCGCGCCGAGGTCGGTGACGATTTCTGCGTGGGCATGCGTATCTGCGGTGACGAGTTCCACCCGGACGGCCTGTCTCACGAAGACATGAAGCAGATCGCCAAGTATTACGACGACACCGGCATGCTCGACTTCATCGGCGTCGTGGGTTCGGGGTGCGACACCCACAACACCCTGGCCAACGTTATCCCCAACATGAGTTATCCACCGGAGCCGTTCCTGCACCTGGCCGCCGGGATCAAGGAAGTGGTCAAGGTGCCGGTGCTGCACGCGCAGAACATCAAGGACCCGAACCAGGCCACACGCATCCTCGAGGGCGGTTACGTCGACATGGTCGGCATGACCCGCGCGCACATCGCCGACCCGCACCTGATCGCCAAGATCAAGATGGGCCAGGTCGACCAGATCAAACAGTGCGTCGGCGCCAACTACTGCATCGACCGGCAGTACCAAGGCCTGGATGTGCTGTGCATCCAGAACGCCGCGACCTCCCGTGAATACATGGGCGTGCCACACATCATCGAGAAGTCCACCGGACCGAAGCGCAAAGTCGTGGTGGTCGGTGCCGGCCCGGCCGGGATGGAAGCGGCGCGCGTGGCCGCCGAACGAGGCCACGACGTGACCCTGTTCGAGAAAAAAGAATTCATCGGCGGGCAGATCACCACCGCCTCGAAAGCACCGCAACGTGACCAGATCGCCGGGATCACCCGCTGGTTCCAGCTGGAGCTGGCGCGCCTGAAAGTCGATCTGCGCCTCGGCACCGCGGCCGATGCCGAGACCATCCTCGACTTGCGTCCGGACGTGGTGGTGCTGGCGGTCGGTGGGCATCCGTACCTGGAGCAGAATGAACACTGGGGCGCCGCCGAAGGGCTGGTGGTCAGCAGTTGGGACGTGCTCGACGGCAAAGTGGCGCCGGGCAAGAACGTGCTGGTCTACGACACCATTTGCGAATTCACCGGGATGTCGGTGGCCGACTTCCTTGCCGACAAGGGCAGCCAGGTCGAGATCGTCACCGATGACATCAAACCGGGCGTGGCCATCGGTGGTACGTCGTTCCCGACCTACTACCGCAGCATGTACCCGAAAGAAGTGATCATGACCGGCGACATGATGCTGGAGAAGGTCTACCGCGAAGGCGACAAGCTGGTGGCGGTGCTGGAGAACGAATACACCGGCGCCAAAGAGGAGCGGGTGGTCGATCAGGTGGTGGTGGAAAACGGCGTGCGTCCGGATGAGGCGATCTACTACGCGCTCAAGGAAGGTTCGCGCAACAAGGGCCAGATCGACGTCGAAGCGTTGTTCGCGATCCAGCCGCAACCGTCGTTGAGCGAGGCGGGCGATGGCTACCTGCTGTTCCGCATCGGCGACTGCGTGGCGCAGCGTAATACCCACGCCGCGATCTATGACGCCCTGCGCCTCTGCAAGGATTTCTGACGGTTTTGCACACAACCCTGTAGGAGCTGCCGCAGGCTGCGATCTTTTGACTTTTGTTGTTAAAAGCAAGATCAAAAGATCGCAGCCTGCGGCAGCTCTTACACAGAGTCCGTGTTTCTCCAGGCTGTACTGGTGGGAGCTTCAGCATGTTGAACACCCTTCTTCCAATCCTGTTGTTCGCCGCCCTGGCCCTTGCGGTGCTGGGCGCGTTGCGGCGGGTGGCCATGTGGCGTCGCGGTCGGGCCGCGAAGGTCGATCTGCTCGGCGGCCTGTTCGCCATGCCCAAGCGTTACATGGTCGACCTGCACCACGTGGTGGCGCGGGACAAATACATCGCCAACACCCACGTCGCCACGGCGGGCGGAGCGGTGGCGTCGATTGTGCTGGCGATTCTGGTACACGGTTTCGGCCTGCATAACCGCATCCTCGGCTATGCGCTGTTGCTGATGACGGCGGTGATGTTCGTCGGTGCGATCTTCGTTTACCGGCGCCGCCTCAACCCGCCGGCCCGCCTGTCGAAAGGCCCGTGGATGCGCCTGCCGAAAAGCCTGCTGGCGTTCTCGGCCTCGTTCTTCCTGGTGACTCTTCCGGTAGCCGGGATCCTCCCGGAGAACTTCGGCGGCTGGCTGCTCGCGGCAATTCTCGCGGTCGGTGTGCTGTGGGGCGTGTCGGAACTGTTCTTCGGCATGACCTGGGGCGGGCCGATGAAACATGCCTTCGCCGGAGCCCTGCACCTGGCGTGGCACCGTCGCGCCGAGCGCTTTGGCGGCGGCCGTTCCACCGGTCTGAAGCCGCTTGATCTCAACGACCCAAGCGCGCCGCTGGGCGTGGAAAAACCCAAGGATTTCACCTGGAACCAGCTGCTCGGTTTTGACGCCTGCGTGCAGTGCGGCAAATGCGAAGCCGCTTGCCCGGCGTTCGCCGCCGGCCAGCCGCTGAACCCGAAGAAACTGATTCAGGACATGGTCGTCGGCCTCGCCGGCGGCACTGATGCCAAGTTTGCCGGCAGCCCGTATCCCGGCAAGCCTGTGGGCGAACACGGCGGTAATCCACACCAACCGATCGTCAACGGTCTGGTCGATGCCGAGACCCTGTGGTCGTGCACCACCTGCCGCGCCTGCGTCGAGGAATGCCCGATGATGATCGAGCACGTCGACGCCATCGTCGACATGCGCCGCCATCTCACGCTGGAAAAAGGCGCAACCCCGAACAAGGGCGCCGAAGTCCTCGAGAACCTGATCGCCACCGATAACCCTGGCGGTTTTGCACCAGGCGGGCGGATGAACTGGGCGGCGGATCTGAACCTCAGTCTGCTCAGCGAGAAGAAGTCCACCGACGTGCTGTTCTGGGTCGGCGATGGTGCCTTCGACATGCGCAACCAGCGCACCTTGCGCGCATTCGTCAAAGTGCTGAAAGCAGCGAAAATCGACTTCGCGGTGCTCGGCCTCGAAGAGCGCGACAGCGGTGACGTGGCCCGTCGTCTGGGCGACGAAGCGACCTTCCAGTTGTTGGCCAAACGCAACATCCAGACCCTGGCCAAATACACCTTCAACCGCATCGTCACCTGCGATCCGCACAGCTTCCACGTGCTGAAAAACGAGTACGGCGCCTTCGACGGCAACTACCTGGTGCAGCACCACAGCACCTACATGGCGGAAATCATTCAAGCCGGTGCGCTCAACCTCGGCCAGCACAAAGGCAACAGCGTGACCTATCACGACCCGTGCTACCTCGGCCGTTACAACGGCGAGTACGAGGCACCGCGTGAAGTGCTGCGTGCGCTCGGCATCGAGGTCAAGGAGATGCAACGTTCCGGCTTCCGCTCGCGCTGCTGTGGCGGCGGTGGCGGCGCACCGATCACCGACATTCCGGGCAAGCAGAGGATTCCCGACATGCGCATGGACGATATCCGCGAGACCGGCGCCGAGCTGGTGGCCGTGGGTTGTCCACAGTGCACGGCGATGCTCGAAGGCGTGGTCGAGCCGCGTCCGCTGATCAAGGACATTGCCGAACTGGTGGCCGATGCGCTGCTCGAAGACGCCGCGCCGAACAAACCTGCGGCCCCGGCCAAACGTGAACCTGCGGAGGCCCACTGATGAGCGACATTATCCGCCGCGACCCACGCGCCGAATGGATTGCCCGTAACCGCTTGCACCCGTTGCACGCGGCAATGCAACCGGCGCAGCACAGCTGGATGGGGCCTAACGGGATCATCCGCAAGAACCTGCACGGCATCGGATTCATCGGCCCCAACGGCATCAAACGCATTGACCGCAGCGGCGCGCAACAGGGCGGGGCGGTCAAGCGTTCGGCCACGGTTGAAGTGCAATTGCCGCTGCACCAGGTAGTGGCTCCGGCGTTCTACATCAGCGTGGTGCCAGACATGGTTGGCGGCCGCTTGAGTAGCCACGACCGCGACCTGCTGGGCCTGGCTCATCAACTGGCCGGCAACGAGGGTGCGGTGCTGGCGGTGGTTTTCGGCGAACACAAAGAAAACGCCTTCGCGACGGCCGGCGTTGATCGCTTGCTGGTCCTGGAAGGTGATGAGTTCAGCGGTTATGCACCGGAGCAACGGGTGCAAGGCCTGCGGGCTGTGGATAACCAGTTCAATCCGCGCCATTGGCTGCTGCCGGACAGCCGCAGCGGTGGTGGTGAACTCGGTCGGCGCTTTGCCGCTGCACTGGGTGAACGCCCGGCGACGCGGGTCTGGCAGGTCAAGGATCAGGAGTGCATCGGTCGCGCCGGTGCCGGGCTGCAAGACCTCGCGCGTCCGCTGGCGCGGCTGATTTTGGCTGCGGCCGAATGCGCTGAGCCGGTCAGCGAAACCCGTCACGAAGCGCTCCCGGTGGAGTTATCCACAACGGTGGCGCGCAGCCTGTCGCGGATCGAAGATCTCGGCGCGGTGGCGGTGGACCCGGCGGCGATTCCAATGGCCGAAGCCGAGTTCATTTTCTCCGGCGGCAACGGGGTCAAGGACTGGGCGCTGTTCCACGAGACGGCGGCGGCGCTCGGGGCCACCGAAGGCGCCTCGCGGGTGGCGGTGGACGACGGCTTCATGGCCCGCGATCGGCAGGTCGGGGCGTCCGGCACCTGGGTCACTGCGCGGGTTTATGTAGCGGTGGGGATCTCCGGGGCGATCCAGCACCTGCAGGGCATCGGTGCCTGCGACAAGGTGGTGGCGATCAACCTCGACCCCGGTTGCGACATGATCAAACGCGCCGACCTGTCGGTGATCGGCGAGAGCGCGGAGATTCTTCAAGCCTTGATCGCGGCGGTAGCGGCTTACCGCAACGACGCCAAGCGCGATGCGGCTTAAGGGAAGGACACAGTTATGAACACCAATGTCATCAGTCTGGTCTCCATCGGCGCCCACCCGACCTCGGGCCGGCCACGCCGCGCCGAGCAAGATGCGCGCGCCGTGGAGCTAGGCCTGCAACTGGCTGGGGATAACCTGCAAGTGCTGCATGCTGGCGATATCGCGGAACCGGCGTTGCGCGCCTATCTGGGCATGGGCCTGGAACAGTTGCAGGTGCTGGAGCAACCGGCTGGCGCCGACGCCTTGCCGGCATTGACCGCGTACCTGCGCGACGCCGGTGCGCAAGTGGTGCTCACCGGCAGCCAGGCGGAAACCGGCGAAGGTTCAGGCATGCTGCCGTTTCTGCTCGCTGAAGGGCTGGGCTGGCCGCTGGTGGTGGGGCTGGCGCAGGTCGAGTCGATCAGCGACGGTTCGGCGCTGGTGCTGCAAGCCTTGCCTCGCGGGCAGCGGCGCCGGTTGAAGGTGAAACTGCCGTTTCTGGCAACTGTGGATAACGCCGCGCCGAAACCTCGGCAGAGCGCCTACGGTCCAGCGCGGCGCGGCGTATTGAACGCCGAAGACGTGGAAGTACTGGACGACGAACTGCTGGCGGTCGCTACGCTGCAACCGGCCAAACCCCGGCCCAAGCGTCTGAAAGTGATCAAGGCCAAGAGCGGCGCCGACCGGATGAAGGCTGCAACGGCCAAGGCCAGCGGCGGCGGTGGGCAAGTGCTCAAAGGGGTGACCCCACAGGCCGGCGCCGAAGCCATTCTCAAGCTCCTTATCGAAGAAGGCGTCGTCCGCTGACAAATCCCTGTAGGAGCTGCGGCACGCTGCGATCTTTTGATCTTCAAAATCAAAAGATCGCAGCGTGCCGCAGCTCCTACAGGAACGTGTCGCTTCAAAGAGTTCCGTTTACCCACAATCCCTGTTGGCGGATCTGTGGATAACGTGTTTGCCCCTGCCTGTAGCCCACGCCAATCAACCCCTGCAGCGCCCTGATCAAAAAACAACCTGACTAAGTCGTGGTTTTTTATGGGTTTTTCTCCGGGATAACGCCGTAAGTTGCCCCCAATCTCTGTTGGCGCCTCTGTGGATAAGATGTTCGCTCTACGCTGCGAGACTTATAAAACGTGGCTTGTAGCGTTTTGATCAAGAAATGATCAAATGACCGTCATAGGCTTGCCAACCTCCCTCGGACGTCCCGATTTTCAACGGCTGCGGAGCTTTTCCACAGCACCGTCCAACTTGTCCCCGTTCTCTGTTGGCGTTTCTGTGGATAAGGTGTTTGCGGTCCTCTACAGATCAGGTAAGACGTGGCTTACAAAGCTTTGATCAAAAAACAATCAATTGTTTCTGGAAACCGGGATTCTCGAAATGTCACGATTTTTCATTACAAATCAGCAAGATATTTTCCAGTCATCCACACTTGTCCCCAATTGTTGTGCGTGGGTCTGTGGGTAACTTGTTTGTGGAAGTCTGTGAGGCGCGATGGGTATGGTGTGCAGAGAGGTTGATCAGAAATTATCCAGTCAGGAGCACAGAACCGGTGAGTTTCAGGACGTCTTCGCGAGCAAGCCCGCTCCCACAGGAGGAACGCATTCCAAATGTGGGAGCGGGCTTGCTCGCGAAGCTCTTTGCTTTGGCTTTTAGCCCTGGACAGGAACACCTTTGAGGTAAGGCGCAGGCTCGGCCCCGAGGTTGCTCAGCATCCGCTCGCTGTACCAGTCCACGAAGTTGACCACACCGAACTCATAAGTCTTGGAGTACGGCCCCGGCTGGTACGCGGTGGAGTTGATCCCGCGCTGGTTCTCTTCGGCCAGACGGCGGTCCTGGTCGTTGGTCGCGTCCCACACCTGGCGCATGCGCTCGACGTCGTAATCCACGCCTTCGACCGCGTCCTTGTGCACCAGCCATTTGGTGGTGACCATGGTTTCCTGGGCGCTGATCGGCCACACGGTGAAAACGATGATGTGGTCGCCCATGCAGTGGTTCCACGAGTGCGGCAGGTGCAGGATGCGCATCGAACCGAGGTCGGGGTTCTTGATCCGGCCCATCAGTTTGGCGCAGCCCTGTTTGCCGTCCATGGTCATCGACACGGTGCCCTTGAGCAGCGGCATGCGCACGATACGGTTGCGCAGGCCGAAACTGGCGTGGGCGTAAGGGATCTTCTCGGCTTCCCAGGCAGCGGCGGAGGCGGCGACGTGGTCCTTGAACGCCTGATCGGCGCGCGGATCGGTAACGTCGTCCCATTCCAGCAGGGTTTTCAACAGTTCCGGGTGCGAGCCGCCGCAGTGGTAGCACTCGCGGTTGTTTTCCAGCACCAGTTTCCAGTTGGCCTTCTCCATCAAGGTGGTTTGCACCGCCACCTTGGTGTTCTCCATGTCGTACGGTTCCATGTAGTGGTTCAGGGTAGACAGGAAGTCATCGATGGCCGGCGGATTCTCCGCCAGGCTGATGAAGATGTAGCCGCCAGCGGTTTTCACGTTCACCGGTTTCAGGCCGTACTGCTTCATGTCGAAGTCGGCGCCCATTTCGGTGCCGGCGAACAGCAGACGCCCGTCCAGCTCGTAGGTCCACTGGTGGTAGTGGCAGACCAGTTTGGCGACCTTGCCCTTGTCGCTGGTGCACAGGCGCGAACCGCGGTGGCGGCAGACGTTATGGAAGGCGTGCACCACACCGTCGGCGCCACGGATGACGATGATCGGGTTCTTGCCGATCTGCAGGGTGATGTAGTTGCCCTTGGCCGGGATCTCGCAGGTCATGCCGGCGATCAACCACTCTTTCTGGAAGATCTCCTGCATGTCGATATCGAACAGGCGCTCGTCGCTGTAGAACGGTTGCGGCAGCGAGAAGGTGCGCTCGCGCTCCTGCAGCATCTGTGCGGTGGCCTTGCGTGCGGGTTCCAGCGGATCGCCCAGGCTGATTTTTGCGGTGACGTCCATCGATGTGATCCTCGAGGCCATTCTGTGTGGCCGATGAAAAGTGGCTGATCAGGGGTGCTACGCAAGGTGTAAAGCAATCGTCTTGGTGTGAGGCGAGTGTGGGGCCGGCGCGGCCCGCAACCTTATCCATGGGCGACATGGTGCAATCTGTTCCCGACGCGCAACCCCCGGCGGTTGGGGGCTGGTCGCGATAAGTATGCCGATGTCGCGAATAGGTAAACGGGCGCTCTGCGCTATACGCAGAATCGCCACATGAAGGCCGACAGTCGGCCGTGGAGAACAGCATGTCCAACAGCTTCCTGAATCCGGTCACCACCCAGACCTGGGCCAATGGCCGACACATCGTCCGTTGCGTCAAAGTCATCCAGGAAACCTGGGATGTGCGCACCTTCTGCTTCATGGCCGACCAGCCGATCCTGTTCTTCTTCAAGCCGGGGCAGTTCGTGACCCTGGAGCTGGAAATCGAAGGCCAGCCGATCATGCGTTCGTACACCATTTCCAGTTCGCCATCGGTCCCGTACAGCTTCTCGGTGACCATCAAGCGCGTACCGGGCGGCAAGGTTTCTAACTGGTTGCACGACACCTTGCATGAAGGCCAGGAACTGGCGGTGCACGGGCCGGTCGGGCTGTTCAACGCCATCGATTTCCCGAGCCCGAAAGTGCTGTATCTCAGTGGCGGCGTGGGGATCACTCCGTGCATGTCGATGGCGCGCTGGTTCTACGACACCAACGCCAACGTCGACATGACCTTTGTCCACAGCGCGCGGTCGCCGAAAGACATCATTTATCACCGCGAGCTGGAGCACATGGCGTCGCGGATCGACAACTTCAGCCTGCACCTGATCTGCGAGAAGCACGGTCTGGGTGAGCCGTGGGCCGGCTATCGCGGTTACCTCAATCACAAGATGCTCGAACTGATGGTGCCGGACTTCCTCGAGCGCGAAGTGTTCTGCTGCGGTCCGACGCCGTACATGACTGCGGTCAAGCGCCTGCTCGAAGCGGCCGGCTACGACATGTCGCGCTACCACGAGGAGTCTTTCGGCGCCACGCCGCCGGAAGCCCGTGCCGATGCCGTGGAGCAAGCCGAACAGGCCGCCGAGGCGCCGGAAGTCGATGTGGCGGATCTGCATCAGGTCGAGTTCACCGCGTCCGGCAAAAGCATTCGCGTGGCCCCGGGTGAAACCGTGCATGCGGCAGCAGCCAAGCTCGGGCTGATGATCCCGAAAGCCTGCGGCATGGGCATTTGCGGAACCTGCAAGGTGATGAAACTCGGTGGCGAAGTGGAGATGGAGCACAACGGCGGGATTACCGAGGACGATGAGGCCGAGGGGTACATCCTGTCGTGCTGCAGTGTGCCGAAGGGCGACGTGCGCATCGAGTTCTAATGGCCGACGCCATTCCAATGTGGGAGCGGGCTTGCTCGCGAAAGCGCTGGGTCATTCAACGTTGGTGTTGGCTGATTCGACGCCTTCGCGAGCAAGCCCGCTCCCACAGGGGATGTGCGTTCAATCGATGAACAGGTCGGGCATCAGGGTTGCGGTGCTGTCCGGTTCAAACCGGTAGTGATTGAACTCAGTCACACCGCTCTCGCGCAAAATCTCCTCATCAATCAACAACCGTCCCGTGATCTGCCGCCCACTGCTGCTCAAAATCACATGCGCCGCATCTGCCATGATCGCCGGGGTCCTGGCGTGCTTGAACGACTCACGACTCCCCAACTGAAATTCGATCGCCGCGGTGGCAATCATCGTCTGCGGCCATAGCGAATTGACGCTGATGCCGTAACTGGCGAATTCCTCGCTCATGCCCACTGTCAGCATGCTCATGCCGTATTTGGTCACGGTGTAGGGGCTGAACTGGGCGAACCATTTGCTCGCCAGGTTCAGCGGCGGTGAGAGGTTGAGGATGTGTCCGGCGGATTTTTTCAGGTAGGGCAGGGCGGCCTGGCTGCACAGCAGCACCGCGCGGGTGTTGATCTGATGCATCAGATCGAAGCGCTTGAGTTCGATGTGTTGCACACCAGTCAGCTTGATCGCCCCGGCGTTGTTCACCAGCGCATCAATCCCGCCGAAATGTTCGTTGGCCTGGGCTAGCGCGCGGCGGACCGCCTCTTCATCGCGCACATCCACTTGCAGCGCCAACGCTTTGCCGCCGGCCGCTTCGACTTCTGCGGCGACGCTGTGGATGGTGCCGGGCAATTTGGCATGGGTTTCGGCGCTCTTGGCCGCAATCACGATATTGGCCCCGTCCCTGGCGGCCCGCAGCGCAATCTCACGCCCGATGCCACGACTGGCGCCGGTGATGAACAGGGTTTTGCCTTGTAACGACATGCCGATGCTCCTGCTTGTTGTCATGTGAGCGGAGGCTCGACAGACAATGTAGACCAAGAGTCATCGCCATCCCTGTAGGAGCTGCCGCAGGCTGCGATCTTTTGATCTTGTCTTAAAAGAGCAACGTCAAAAGATCGCAGCCTGCGGCGGCTCCTACAGGGGGGGAGCGTGCAGTCAGGTCAGGCAGACATGACTTCGCGGATGTCGCGGGCCAGTTCGCGTACGCGTTCTTCTTCGGTGTCCCACGAGCACATGAAGCGGGCGCCGCCCTTGCCGATGAAGGTGTAGAAGCGCCAGTTCTTCGCGGTCAGCGCGGCGATGGCCGGTTCCGAGAGTTGCAGGAATACGCCGTTGGCCTGCACCGGGAACATCAGTTCCACGCCCGGAATGTCGCTGACCAGCTCCGCCAGCAGTTGCGCGCAGTGGTTGGCGTGGCGGGCGTATTTGAGCCAGGCGTCGTTTTCGAGGATGCCGACCCACGGTGCTGAGAGGAAGCGCATTTTCGACGCCAGTTGCCCGGCCTGCTTGCAGCGGTAGTCGAAGTCTTCGGCCAGTTTGTGGTTGAAGAACAGGATCGCCTCACCCACCGCCATGCCGTTCTTGGTGCCGCCGAAGCACAGCACGTCGACGCCGGCTTTCCAGGTCAGGTCGGCCGGCGAGCAGCCGAGGAACGCGCAGGCGTTGGAGAAACGCGCGCCGTCCATGTGCAGGT
The DNA here is from genome assembly GCF_054456575.1 of Pseudomonas sp. Eth.TT006. Taxonomy (NCBI): domain Bacteria; kingdom Pseudomonadati; phylum Pseudomonadota; class Gammaproteobacteria; order Pseudomonadales; family Pseudomonadaceae; genus Pseudomonas; species Pseudomonas sp. Eth.TT006. The sequence goes on from NZ_JBTJEN010000001.1 coordinate 667,570, forward strand.
GCAGGCCCAGTTCCTTGCAGGTGGCGCTGATGGCGCGGACTTCTTCCGGGGTGTAGACGCTGCCGACTTCGGTGGCCTGGGTCAGGGTCACCACGCGCGGTTTCGGGTAGTGGATGTCCTGGCGCTTGAGCGCGACTTCGCGGATCGACTGCGGGGTGATCTTGCCGTTTTCGGTACCGGCGATCAGCAGTTTCGAGCCGTTGGAAAAGAATTCCGGGGCGCCGCATTCGTCGGTTTCGACGTGGGCGGTTTCCGAGCAGATCACGCTGTGGTAACTCTGGCACAGCGACGACAGCGCCAGCGAGTTGGCGGCGGTGCCGTTGAAGGCGAAGAACACTTCGCAGTCGGTCTCGAACAGACGGCGGAAATGATCGGCCGCGCGTGCGGTCCACTCATCGTCGCCATAAGCGCGCTGGTGGCCGTGGTTGGCCTGTTCCATGGCAGCCCAGGCTTCAGGGCAGATACCGGAGTAGTTGTCGCTGGCGAATTGTTGGCTCTTGTCGGTCATGGCCGGCTTCCGTGATCGCGGCGCTTGTGGCGCTGCGGTGGTCAATGATGGTGCGCACTTTACCGAAGATCATCCGGGGAGCACACGGGATGTCGCTGTCAGAACATTACAGGGATGCAGGCCGATTATGCACGTGAGCACACGCGACGGCGCGCTGGATCTGCTCAAGTGGCTGGCGCTGCTGAGCATGCTGCTCGATCACCTGCGATATGTCGGGATCAGCGCCGATTGGCTGTATGTGCCGGGGCGCCTGGCGTTCCCGTGGTTCTGTCTGGCAATGGCGGCGAACCTCGCCCGCGTCGGTGCGCAAAAGACCGAATGGCGCTATCTGGGCTGGCTGCTGCTGTTCAGCGCCGTCAGTGAAATTCCCTATCGCGCGTACATTCCTGATCCCGACACCTTGAACGTGATGCCCACTCTGGCGCTGGGGCTGCTGGTGGCGCGGGGCTGGCAGGATCGCGCGCTGCTATCGCGACTGCTGGGCGCCGTGGCCTTGTTGCTGGCGGTGCTGGTTTCACCGTGGCTGATGTTCGGCGCGTTTGGGGTGCTGTTGCCGCTGGCGCTGCTGCTGGTGATTCGCCGCCCCTGGTATTTCAGCCTGCTGCCGGGGCTGGTGTGTCTGGCGGGCAATCAGTGGCAGGTGCTGTATGAGGCGGCGCAGTTTGGTAACTACGTGGCGGTGTTCGGCATCGCGGCCTGTCTGCTGGCGCCACTGTGTGGGCTGTTCTTGTTGCAACACGCCGGTTCCGTTCATCCACTGCCGATGCGCCGCTGGGCCTACGCCCTCTATCCCGCGCATTTCCTCCTGCTACTCGCCCTCCGCGCGGCCTGCACATAACCCCTGTGGGAGCGGGCTTGCTCGCGAAAGCGTTGGTTCAGTCAACGGCGATGGTGAATGACACTCGGTCTTCGCGAGCAAGCCCGCTCCCACAGGGGATCTGCGCCGATTCAATGAGTGTGTCCGGCAAGCCATTTCCCGCCATGTCGTAAACGCACCTTTGCGTGGCGTCCGTAGGCATTTGAGCTGTCTGCGCCGGTCATACCATCGCATCAAAGGGCACTGTCGCAAGCGGCGGGCCTGACCAAGACAAAATGGCGCACAGAAGCCGCTGGGAGAGACGCGATGTTCAGCAAGCAAGACCAGATCCAGGGTTACGACGATGCACTGCTGGCGGCGATGAATGCCGAGGAGCAACGTCAGGAAGATCACATCGAGCTGATCGCGTCGGAGAACTACACCAGCAAGCGTGTGATGCAAGCGCAAGGCAGTGGCCTGACCAACAAGTACGCCGAAGGTTATCCGGGCAAGCGCTACTACGGCGGCTGCGAGCATGTGGATAAAGTCGAAGCGCTGGCCATCGAGCGCGCCAAGCAACTGTTCGGCGCCGATTACGCCAACGTCCAGCCGCACTCCGGTTCCTCGGCCAATAGTGCCGTGTACCTGGCGCTGATCCAGCCGGGCGACACCATTCTCGGCATGAGCCTGGCCCACGGCGGTCACCTGACCCACGGCGCCAAGGTTTCGTCCTCGGGCAAGCTGTACAACGCCGTGCAGTACGGGATCAACACCGACACCGGGCTGATCGATTACGACGAAGTCGAGCGCCTGGCCGTCGAGTGCAAGCCGAAGATGATCGTCGCCGGTTTCTCCGCCTACTCCAAGACTCTGGATTTCCCGCGCTTCCGGCAGATCGCCGACAAGGTCGGTGCGCTGCTGTTCGTCGACATGGCCCACGTCGCCGGTCTGGTCGCCGCCGGTCTGTACCCGAACCCGCTGCCGTACGCTGACGTGGTCACCACCACCACCCACAAGACCCTGCGCGGTCCGCGCGGCGGGTTGATCCTGGCCAAGTCCAACGAAGAGATCGAGAAAAAGCTCAACGCTGCCGTGTTCCCCGGCGCTCAGGGCGGCCCGCTGATGCACGTCATCGCCGGTAAAGCCGTGTGCTTCAAGGAAGCGCTGGAGCCGGGCTTCAAGGCTTATCAGCAGCAAGTGATCGACAACGCGCAGGCGATGGCCAGCGTGTTTATCAAACGTGGCTACGATGTAGTGTCCGGCGGTACCGACAACCACCTGTTCCTGGTCAGCCTGATCCGTCAGGGCCTGACCGGCAAAGATGCCGACGCCGCCCTGGGCCGTGCGCACATCACCGTCAACAAGAACGCGGTGCCGAACGACCCGCAATCGCCGTTCGTGACCTCGGGCCTGCGCATCGGCACCCCGGCCGTCACTACTCGCGGTTTCAAGGTGACCCAGTGCGAAGTGTTGGCTGGCTGGATTTGCGACATCCTCGACAACCTCGGCGATGCCGATGTCGAGGCCAACGTCGCCCAGCAGGTTTCGGCCCTGTGCGCAGACTTCCCGGTTTATCGCTGAGTGTTCTGGAGTAACTGACTATGCAACGCTATTCGGGCTTCGGCCTCTTCAAACACTCCCTCAGCCACCACGAAAACTGGCAGCGCATGTGGCGCACGCCAACGCCGAAGAAGGTCTACGACGTGGTCATCGTCGGCGGTGGCGGGCACGGTCTGGCGACCGCCTACTATCTGGCCAAAGAACACGGCATCACCAACGTGGCGGTGGTCGAGAAGGGCTGGCTGGGCGGCGGTAACACCGCGCGCAACACCACCATCGTCCGTTCCAACTACCTGTGGGACGAGTCGGCGCACCTTTACGAGCACGCGATGAAACTGTGGGAAGGCCTGTCGCAGGACCTGAACTACAACGTGATGTTCTCCCAGCGTGGCGTCTACAACCTGTGCCACACCCTGCAGGACATCCGTGATTCCGAGCGTCGGGTCAGCGCCAACCGCCTCAACGGCGTCGACGGCGAACTGCTCAACGCCAAGCAAGTGGCCGACGAGATTCCGTACCTCGACTGCTCGAAAAACACCCGCTACCCGGTGATGGGCGCCACCGTCCAGCGTCGCGGCGGCGTGGCCCGTCACGATGCCGTGGCCTGGGGCTTTGCCCGTGCCGCTGATGCCTTGGGCGTGGACTTGATCCAGCAGACCGAAGTGATCGGTTTCCGCAAGGAAAACGGCGTGTGCATCGGCGTCGAAACCAACAAGGGTTTTATCGGCGCCAAGCGCGTCGGTGTGGTCACTGCCGGTAACTCCGGGCACATGGCCAAGCTCGCCGGTTTCCGCCTGCCGATCGAATCGCATCCGCTGCAAGCGCTGGTATCCGAGCCGATCAAGCCGATTATCGACAGCGTGATCATGTCCAACGCCGTGCACGGTTACATCAGCCAGTCCGACAAGGGCGACCTGGTGATCGGTGCCGGTATCGACGGCTACAACGGCTACGGCCAGCGCGGTTCGTACCCGGTAATCGAGCACACCATCCAGGCCATCGTCGAGATGTTCCCGGTGCTCTCGCGGGTACGCATGAACCGTCAGTGGGGCGGCATCGTCGACACCACGCCGGACGCCTGCCCGATCATTTCGAAAACCCCGGTGCCGAACATGTTCTTCAACTGCGGCTGGGGCACCGGCGGCTTCAAGGCCACACCGGGCTCGGGCAACGTGTTTGCCGCGAGTCTGGCCAAGGGTGAAATGCACCCGTTGGCCGCACCGTTTTCCATCGACCGTTTCCACAACGGCGCCCTTATCGACGAACACGGCGCTGCTGCCGTCGCCCACTAACAGGAGAAATCCCCATGTTGCATATCTTCTGTCCTCACTGCGGCGAACTGCGCTCCGAAGAGGAATTCCATGCATCCGGTCAGGCGCACATTCCGCGTCCGCTGGATCCGGCCGCCTGCACCGATGAAGAGTGGGGCGACTACATGTTCTTCCGCGACAACCCGCGTGGTCTGCACCACGAGTTGTGGGATCACGTTGCCGGTTGCCGCCAGTACTTCAACGTCACTCGCGACACCGTGACTTACGAGATTCTCGAAACCTACAAGATCGGCAGCAAGCCGCAATTCACCGACAAGGCTGATTCGGCGAAAACAGCCACGACGGCGCTGGGAGAGAAGGTATGAGCCAGACCAATCGCCTGTCCAACGGTGGACGGATCGACCGCAACAAAGTGCTGAGCTTCACCTTCAACGGTCAGAGCTACAAAGGCTTCGAGGGCGACTCGCTGGCCTCGGCACTGATCGCCAACGGCGTCGACATCATCGGCCGCAGCTTCAAGTATTCGCGTCCTCGCGGGATCTTCGCCGCCGGTGCCGAAGAGCCGAACGCGGTGCTGCAGATCGGCGCCACCGAAGCCACGCAGATTCCCAACGTGCGCGCCACGCAACAGGCGCTGTACCAAGGCCTGGTCGCCACCAGCACCAACGGCTGGCCGAGCGTCAATAACGACATGATGGGGATTCTCGGCAAGGTCGGCGGCAAGCTGATGCCGCCGGGTTTCTACTACAAAACCTTCATGTACCCGCAATCGTTCTGGATGACCTACGAGAAGTACATTCGCAAGGCTGCCGGCCTGGGCCGCTCGCCGACCGAAGTCGATCCGGACACCTACGACTACATGAACCAGCACTGCGACGTGCTGGTCGTCGGCGCTGGCCCTGCCGGTCTCGCTGCTGCTCTGGCCGCTGCGCGCAGCGGTGCCCGGGTGATTCTGGCCGATGAGCAGGAAGAGTTCGGCGGCAGCCTGCTCGACTCCCGCGAAAGCCTCGACGGCAAGCCGGCGATGGAATGGGTCGCCAGCGTCATTGCCGAATTGAAGGACACCCCGGACGTGCTGCTGTTGCCGCGCGCCACGGTCAACGGTTACCACGACCACAACTTCCTGACCATTCACGAACGCCTTACCGATCACCTCGGTGACCGTGCGCCGATTGGCCAGGTACGCCAGCGCATCCACCGGGTTCGCGCCAAGCGTGTGGTACTGGCGACCGGTGCGCATGAGCGTCCGCTGGTCTACGGCAACAACGACGTGCCGGGCAACATGCTCGCCGGTGCCGTCTCGACGTACGTGCGCCGGTACGGCGTGGCACCGGGCAAAAAACTGGTGCTCTCGACCAACAACGATCACGCCTATCGCGTTGCTCTGGACTGGCTCGACGCCAGCCTGCAAGTGGTGGCCATCGCCGATGCCCGCAGCAATCCGCGGGGTGCGCTGGTAGAAGAGGCGCGCGCCAAAGGCATCCGCATCCTCACCGGCAGCGCCGTGATCGAAGCCCGTGGCAGCAAGCGCGTGACCGCTGCCCGCGTCGCCGCGATCGATGTCAAGGCGCACGCCGTGACCAGTCCGGGCGAATGGCTCGACTGCGACGTGATCGCCAGTTCCGGCGGCTACAGCCCGGTGGTGCACCTGGCCTCGCACCTCGGCGGCAAGCCGATCTGGCGCGAAGACATCCTCGGTTTCGTCCCGGGCGAAGCCCCGCAGAAGCGTGTGTGCGTGGGTGGCATCAACGGCGTTTACGGTCTCGGTGATTCGCTGGCCGATGGTTTCGAAGGCGGCGTGCGCGCGGCCAGTGAAGCCGGTTTCGGTGTGGTCGAAGGCACGTTGCCCAAGGCTCTGAGCCGTCTCGAAGAAGCGACTCTGGCGCTGTTCCAGGTGCCGCATGAGAAAGGCACTGCGCGGGCACCGAAGCAATTCGTCGACCTGCAGAACGACGTCACCGCCGCCGCCATCGAACTGGCGACCCGCGAAGGTTTCGAGTCGGTCGAGCACGTCAAACGCTACACCGCGCTGGGCTTCGGCACCGATCAGGGCAAGCTCGGCAACGTCAACGGCCTGGCGATTGCCGCCCGCTCGCTGAACGTGACCATCCCGCAGATGGGCACCACGATGTTCCGTCCCAACTACACGCCGGTCACCTTCGGCGCGGTCGCGGGCCGTCACTGTGGGCACATCTTCGAACCGGTGCGCTACACCGCGCTGCATGCCTGGCATGTGAAGAACGGCGCCGAGTTTGAAGACGTCGGTCAGTGGAAACGTCCGTGGTACTTCCCGAAAAACGGCGAGGACATGCACGCCGCGGTGAAGCGCGAATGCAAAGCCGTGCGCGACAGCGTCGGCCTGCTCGACGCCTCGACCCTGGGCAAGATCGACATTCAAGGCCCGGATGCCCGCGAGTTCCTCAACCGCGTGTACACCAACGCCTGGACCAAACTCGACGTGGGCAAGGCTCGTTACGGCCTGATGTGCAAAGAAGACGGCATGGTCTTCGACGACGGGGTGACGGCGTGTCTGGCCGACAACCATTTCGTCATGACCACCACCACCGGCGGCGCGGCGCGTGTACTGCAATGGCTGGAGCTGTACCACCAGACCGAATGGCCGGACATGAAGGTGTACTTCACCTCCGTCACCGACCACTGGGCGACCATGACTCTGTCCGGGCCGAACAGCCGCAAGCTGCTCAGCGCCGTGACTGACATCGATCTGAGCAACGAAGCGTTCCCGTTCATGACCTGGAAAGAAGGTCTGGTCGGCGGCGTGCCGGCGCGGGTGTTCCGCATCTCGTTCACCGGTGAGCTGTCGTACGAAGTCAACGTCCAGGCCGACTACGCGATGGGCGTGCTGGAGAAAATCGTCGAGGCTGGCAAGCAGTACCACCTGACCCCGTACGGCACGGAAACCATGCACGTACTGCGCGCCGAGAAGGGCTTCATCATCGTCGGTCAGGACACTGACGGCTCGATGACCCCGGACGACCTGAACATGGGCTGGTGTGTCGGTCGCACCAAGCCGTTCTCGTGGATCGGCCAGCGCGGCATGAGCCGTGAAGACTGCGTGAAAGATCAGCGCAAGCAACTGGTGGGCCTCAAGCCTATCGACCCGAACGTCTGGCTGCCGGAAGGCGCGCAACTGGTGTTCAACACCAAGCAGGCGATCCCGATGACCATGGTCGGCCACGTGACCTCCAGTTACGCGCACAACTCCCTTGGCTATTCGTTTGCCATGGGCGTGGTCAAGGGCGGCCTGAAGCGCATGGGTGAGCGGGTGTTCGCACCGCTGGCCGATGGCAGCGTGATCGAGGCGGAGATTGTTTCTTCGGTGTTCTTCGATCCGAAGGGTGATCGGCAGAACATCTGACAGACCGAGTCGCGGCCTTCGCGAGCAAGCCCGCTCCCACAGGGGAATGCATTCCAGATGTGGGAGCGGGCTTGCTCGCGAAGGCGTCAGTAGATTCATCACAGAATTCAGCAAAGGTGCTTTATGACCACAGCCAACGTGTACCAACAACGCCCAACCACCGGGGCAAAGGCCGAGTCGTCGCTGCACCATGCCGACCTCGCCAGCCTGGTCGGCAAGGGTCGCAAGAACGCCGGCGTGATCGTGCGTGAGAAAAAACTCCTCGGCCACCTGACGATTCGTGGCGATGGCCACGACGCGGCGTTTGCCGCTGGCGTGCACAAGGCCCTGGGCATCGAATTGCCCGGCGCGCTGAGCGTGATCGTCAAAGGCGAAACCAGCCTGCAATGGATGGGCCCGGATGAGTGGCTGCTGATCGTGCCCAGCGGTGAAGAGTTCGCCGCCGAGCAGAAACTGCGCGAAGCGCTGGGCGATCTGCACATCGCGATCGTCAACGTCAGCGGTGGCCAGCAAGTGCTCGAACTGAGCGGGTCGAACGTGCGTCAGGTGCTGATGAAGTCCACCAGCTACGACGTGCACCCGAACAATTTCCCGGTGGGCAAAGCGGTCGGCACGGTGTTCGCCAAGTCGCAACTGATGATTCGCCACACCGCCGAAGACACCTGGGAACTGCTGATCCGCCGCAGCTTCTCGGATTACTGGTGGTTGTGGCTGCAGGATGCGTCGGCTGAGTACGGGCTTAGCGTTCAGGCCTGAAAGAGCAAAAGCCACCCCCTCACCCCAGCCCTCTCCCCCAGGGGGGAGAGGGGGAAAGGGAGCCGATTTCGGGTGTTTTTGTGATCTGCATTCACATTCGCAATTTCAGGTCGGCGTAGTTCGAAACAACACCTCGGTCAGTCCCCTCTCCCTCCGGGAGAGGGCTAGGGTGAGGGGAAAAATCCCCTGACACCCCGCACAAAGAACAGGAGTCACCGCCCCATGAGCCGCGCCCCAGACACATGGATTCTGACCGCCGACTGCCCCAGCGTACTTGGCACTGTGGACGCGGTGACGCGTTTTCTGTTCGAGCAGGGTTGCTACGTCACCGAGCACCACTCGTTCGATGACCGGCTCTCGGGCCGCTTCTTCATTCGTGTGGAATTCCGTCAGCCCGACGGCTTCGACGAACAATCCTTCCGCACCGGCCTCGCCGAGCGCGGGCAGGCGTTCGGCATGGTCTTCGAGCTGACCGCGCCGAACTACCGGCCGAAAGTGGTGATCATGGTCTCCAAGGCCGATCACTGCCTTAACGACTTGCTCTACCGTCAGCGCATCGGCCAGTTGTCGATGGACGTCGCGGCGGTGGTCTCCAACCATCCGGACCTCAAGCCGCTGGCCGACTGGCACCAGATTCCCTACTACCACTTCCCCCTCGATCCCAACGACAAGCCGGCGCAAGAGCGTCAGGTGTGGCAGGTGATCGAAGAGTCCGGCGCCGAACTGGTGATCCTCGCCCGCTACATGCAGGTGCTGTCACCGGAGCTGTGCCGCAAGCTCGATGGCAAGGCGATCAACATTCACCACTCGCTGCTGCCGGGGTTCAAGGGCGCAAAGCCGTATCACCAGGCTTACAACAAGGGGGTGAAACTGGTCGGCGCGACGGCGCATTACATCAACAACGATCTCGACGAGGGGCCGATCATCGCCCAGGGCGTCGAGGCGGTGGATCACAGTCATTACCCTGAGGATCTGATTGCCAAGGGGCGCGATATTGAAGGCCTGACCCTGGCGCGGGCGGTGGGTTATCACATTGAGCGCAGGGTGTTTCTCAACGCCAATCGCACCGTCGTTCTTTAGATCGCTTTCGCGAGCAAGCCCGCTCCCACAGTTTGATCTCAGGTGTGACAGAGATCTTTGTTTTAACGCAAATCCCCTGTGGGAGCGGGCTTGCTCGCGAAGAGGCCATAACAGGCAACACAACAATCAGCATCTGTACCCGAGCACTCAACGCGCTGCCTGCCTGGGCAACGCGGTTCCATAAAAACAACAGCGAGGTGAAAGCATGTCTGGCAATCGTGGTGTGGTGTATCTCGGCGCTGGCAAGGTCGAAGTGCAGAAAATCGACTATCCGAAAATGCAGGACCCGCGCGGTCGCAAGATCGAGCACGGGGTCATTCTCAAAGTGGTGTCCACCAATATCTGCGGCTCCGACCAGCACATGGTGCGCGGTCGGACCACGGCGCAGACCGGTCTGGTGCTGGGCCATGAAATCACCGGCGAAGTGATCGAAAAGGGTTCCGACGTCGAGAACCTGAAAATCGGTGACCTGGTCTCCGTACCGTTCAACGTGGCTTGCGGGCGCTGCCGTTCCTGCAAGGAGCAACACACCGGCGTCTGCCTGACCGTCAACCCGGCCCGTGCCGGCGGTGCTTACGGTTACGTCGACATGGGCGACTGGACCGGCGGTCAGGCCGAGTACGTGCTGGTGCCTTACGCTGACTTCAACCTGCTGAAACTGCCGGACCGCGACAAGGCCATGGAGAAAATCCGCGACCTGACCTGCCTCTCCGACATCCTGCCCACCGGTTACCACGGTGCGGTTACCGCCGGCGTTGGCCCGGGCAGCACTGTTTACATTGCCGGCGCCGGCCCGGTCGGTCTGGCTGCTGCCGCTTCGGCGCGTCTGCTCGGCGCGGCGGTGGTGATCGTCGGCGACGTCAACACCATCCGCCTGGCGCACGCCAAGGCTCAGGGTTTCGAAGTGGTCGACCTGTCCAAGGACACGCCGCTGCACGAACAGATCGCCGCACTGCTGGGCGAGCCGGAAGTCGATTGCGCGGTTGACTGCGTGGGCTTCGAAGCCCGTGGTCACGGGCATGACGGGGTCAAAGCCGAAGCCCCGGCCACCGTACTCAACTCGCTGATGGGCGTGGTGCGTGTCGCCGGCAAGATCGGTATCCCGGGCCTGTACGTCACCGAAGACCCAGGTGCCGTGGACGCCGCCGCGAAAATGGGTAGCCTGAGCATCCGCTTCGGCCTCGGCTGGGCCAAGTCGCACAGCTTCCACACCGGCCAGACCCCGGTGATGAAGTACAACCGCCAGCTGATGCAAGCGATCATGTGGGACCGCATCAACATCGCCGAAGTGGTGGGCGTGCAGGTGATCAGCCTTGATCAGGCGCCGGAAGGTTACGGCGAGTTCGATGCCGGCGTGCCGAAGAAGTTTGTGATCGATCCGCACAAGTTGTTCAGTGCGGCGTAATTGAAAAAGGCGACTTTCGGGTCGCCTTTTTTAGATCAAAAGATCGCAGCCTGCGGCAGCTCCTACACTAATCCCTGTAGGAGCTGCCGAAGGCTGCGATCTTTTGCTTTTTTGCTATCTGTCTTTCACCCGGCTATCCACGGTTTCACATTTTATAGACGCAGCTCCCCTGAAAATGGCCCCACCAACAAGGAACATGCCGGCGGATACCCGGTCAAACCGGCAGTTTTGCCGCCCACTCCACGGGCGGTGACCACAGCGCAAGAGGATGTCTGAATGAAGATTTCACGCGGTATTGCCCTGGCTTCACTGATGACCCTTGCCGCGAGCCCGGTGTTTGCCGGCTTCAGTCTGGATGACGTGACCAGAGCCGCTTCGAGCATGCAGGGCGGCAACGCTGCGACTGCTGCGGCGCCGACGTCGGAAACCGCCGGGCTGCTGCAGGCTATCACCGGTCTGGGTGTGACGCCGCAGCAGGCCGTCGGTGGCACCAGCGCGATGCTGGGGCTGGCCAAGAACCAGTTGAGCAGCACCGATTATTCGCAGTTGGCCAAAGAAGTGCCGGGCATCGACAAGTTGTCGGGCGGTGGCGGCAACCTGGCGGCGTTGAGCGGTTTGCTCGGCTCGTCGGGTAAGTCGGCCGGGCTGGAAAATGCCCTGGGCAACGTCAAGGATACCAATGACCTGAACAACGCCTTCGGTGCCTTAGGCATGGACAGCGGCATGGTCGGCCAGTTTGCCCCGGTGCTGCTCAAGTACCTGGGTGATCAGGGCGTCGGCGGCCCGATTCTGCAAAGCCTGGGCAGCATCTGGGGCGCCGGCACCGGTAGCTGATTCAGCCGCGCTTGCCGCGCAGTTCGGCGATGCGCTGGTCTTTCTCGGTCCAGAGCTGGTTGACCCAGTTCTGGACCTGCTGGCGAAACAGCGGATCGTTTTCGTAATCGCCCTGCGACAGTGCCGGGTCGAGTTCGCGGGTCTGGATGTCGACAATCACGCGCGGCACGTTGCCGCTGATCAGATCCCAGAACCCCGGAATCCTCGGCTGCGGATAGACCACAGTCACATCAAGCAGCGCATCCAGTTGTTCGCCCATCGCCGCCAGCACAAACGCCACGCCGCCGGCCTTGGGTTTGAGCAGGTGCTTGAACGGTGACTGCTGCTGCGCGCTTTTCGCCGCGGTATAGCGCGTACCTTCCAGATAATTCACCACCGTCACCGGCTGGCGCTTGAACAGCTCGCAGGCCTGTTTGGTGATCTCCAGATCCTTGCCCGCCAGTTCCGGGTGTTTGGCCAGAAACGCCTTGCTGTAGCGCTTCATGAACGGGTAATCCAGCGCCCACCACGCCAGGCCGAGAAACGGCACCCAGATCAGCTCTTTCTTGAGGAAGAACTTGAAGAACGGCGTGCGCCGGTTGAGGGTCTGGATCAGCGCCGGAATATCGACCCACGACTGGTGGTTGCTGATCACCAGATACGAGGTGTCACCGCGCAGCTCGGCGCCACCGCGAATGTCCCACTGGGTGGGAATGCACAGGCGAAAGATCAGCTTGTCGATCTCGGCCCAGGTCTCGGCGATCCACATCACCGCCCACGACGCGTAATCACGCCAGCGCCCGGGCGCGATCAGCTTGAGCAGGGCAAAGACCAGCAATGGCCCGATCAGGATCAGGGTGTTGAGCAACAGCAGCAGGGTGACGAAACAGCCGGTGAGCAGGCGGCGCATAAGCAACTCTATGAAATTGGATGGGCGTCATGATAGGTGGCTTCGGGCGACAGGCCAAATCGGGGGTGACAAATGTTTCACCTTTGGGCAGCTATGCTGGAGCCAATTATTGTGTTGGCAGTCTGGCCCCTTCGCGAGCAAGCCCGCTCCCACAGGGGATGAGTGGTGTGCTGAAGACAGCATGTACGCAGTAGAACCAATGTGGGAGCGGGCTTGCTCGCGAAGGCGTACTCAAGGCGAACCAATTGCTGGCCGGCTGTCTAAAATCTCGCGTCTGACGCCCTCATTTCTCAAGGAAGCCCTCTACGTGAAATCCCTCCTTGCACTGTTTGCCCTCGTCGCCCTGCCGGTCATGGCCGCCGAGCCGACCCTGTACGGGCGTTATGAATACATCGCGCTGCCGGAAATTGGCGGCGAGGTGCTCAAGGCCAAGATGGACACCGGCGCGCTGACCGCTTCGCTGTCGGCCAAGGACATCGAGACCTTCACCCGCGACGGCGAAAACTGGGTGCGTTTCCGCCTCGGCACCAAGGACGCCAGCAACAAGGTCTACGAACACAAGATCGCGCGGATCAGCAAGATCAAGACGCGCTCGGATGAAGAGGACGAGGGCGACAGCAGCGAAGTCGCCAAGCGTCCGGTGGTCGATCTTGAGCTGTGCCTGGGCAACGTCAAGCGCACCGTCGAGGTCAACCTGACCGACCGCAGCAACTTCAACTACCCGCTGCTGATCGGCGCCAAGGCCCTGCGCGAGTTCGGCGCCGCGGTGAACCCGGCGCGGCGCTTCACGGCTGACAAGCCGGACTGCTAAGAACCAAGTGGTCTGATTGACGTAACGTCGGGCTTGGGGCACCGTTCGCGCACTTAACCCATGGGCTCGGACGCCATGCCTCATATCCTGATTGTCGAAGACGAAGCGGCGATTGCCGATACGCTGATTTTTGCCCTGCAGGGCGAGGGGTTCACCACCACGTGGCTGAGCCTCGGCGCGGCGGCGCTGGAGCATCAGCGCCAGACCCCGGCCGATCTGATCATTCTCGATATCGGCCTGCCGGACATCAGCGGTTTCGAAACCTGCAAACAGCTGCGACGCTTCAGTGAAGTGCCGGTGCTGTTTCTCAGCGCCCGGGACGCCGAGATCGACCGAGTGGTGGGGCTGGAGATCGGTGCCGACGATTACGTGGTCAAACCGTTCAGCCCGCGGGAAGTCGCGGCACGGGTCCGGGCGATCCTCAAACGCATGGCACCGCGTCCTGTGGGCGAAATCTCTTCGGTGCTGTTCCGCGTCGATCCCGAGCGCGTGCTGATCACCTACCGCGGCCAGCCACTGAGCCTGACCCGCCACGAATTCCGTTTGCTGCAGTGTCTGCTCGAGCAACCGCAGCGGGTATTCAGCCGCGAGCAATTGCTCGATGCGCTGGGGGTTGCCGCCGATGCCGGTTACGAGCGCAGCATCGACAGCCATATCAAAAGCGTGCGCGCCAAATTGCGCCTGGTGCACGCCGATGCCGAGCCGATCCAGACCCATCGCGGCCTCGGTTACAGCTACAGCCCGGGGCACAGCTGATGTCGCTGGGGCTGCGGATCTTTCTGGTGTATGTGCTGTTTATTGGCCTGACCGGTTACTTCGTGCTCAACACCGTGATGGAAGAAATCCGCCCCGGTGTGCGTCAGTCCACCGAAGAAACCCTGGTCGACACCGCCAACCTGATGGCGGAAATTCTCCGTGATGATTTCAAGGCCGGGACCCTCAGCGCAAACCGCTGGCCCGAGTTGCTGCGTGCCTACGGCGAGCGTCAGCCGCAGGCGACGATCTGGGGATTGCCAAAAAACCACGTCAACCATCGCATCTATGTCACCGACGCCAAAGGCATGGTGGTACTGGACTCGAGCGGGGTGGCGGTCGGTCAGGATTATTCGCGCTGGAATGACGTCTACCTGACCCTGCGCGGCGAATACGGTGCGCGCTCGACCCGCAGCGATCCGAACGATCCGGGGTCGTCGGTGATGCACGTCGGCGCGCCGATCCGTGATAACGGGCGGATCATCGGCGTGGTCACCGTGGCCAAACCCAACAGCTCCTTGCAGCCTTACGTCGATCGTACCGAGCGGCGCTTGCTGTTTTACGGCGCCGGGCTGATCGGTCTGGGCTTGTTGTTCGGCGCCCTGTTGTCGTGGTGGCTGAGCCGTGCGTTGCACCGTTTGACCGGTTATGCGCAAGCAGTGAGCGAAGGCCGCCGGGTCGAAGTGCCGCATTATCGCGGCGGCGAACTGGAACAGTTGGCCACGGCGGTGGAGCAGATGCGCACCCAGCTGGAGGGCAAGGCTTACGTCGAGCGTTATGTACACACCCTGACCCATGAATTGAAAAGTCCGCTGGCGGCGATTCGCGGTGCCGCGGAGTTGCTGCAAGGTGATATGCCGCCGGTGCAGCGCCTGCGTTTTGTCAGCAACATCGACAGTGAAAGCGCACGGATGCAGCAGTTGATCGAGCGCTTGCTGAACCTGGCGCAGGTCGAGCAGCGCCAGGGGCTGGAAGAACGAGTGGCGGTGCCGCTGGCGGCGCTGGTTGAAGAGTTGTTACGCGCGCAGGCGGCGCGGATCGAAGGTCGTCAGCTCAAGGTCGAGCAGGCGATTGCGGCGGATCTGCTGCTGATCGGCGAACCGTTTCTGCTGCGTCAGGCGCTGGGCAACCTGCTGGATAACGCGCTGGACTTCACCCCGGTTGCCGGCGTGCTGCGCTTCAGTGCCGAGCGCGTCGGGGAGCAGGTCGAGCTGCGCCTGTTCAACCAGGCCGAGCCGATTCCCGAGTACGCGTTGCCGCGTTTGAGCGAGCGGTTTTATTCGCTGCCGCGGCCGGACAGTGGGCGCAAGAGCACCGGGCTTGGACTCAACTTCGTCGAGGAAGTGGTGACGTTGCATGGTGGGTTGATGCAGATTCGCAATGTCGAAAACGGTGTGGAAGTGATTTTGCGCCTGCCTTGATCAAGTCAAAAGATCGCAGCCTGCGGCAGCTCCTACACCGATCTCTGTAGGAGCTGCCGAAGGCTGCGATCTTTTGATCTTTTTCCACACAATCTCCATATTCGCCCCACATTCCCCTCATACATCACCACCAGACTCTGCCCCATCCAAACAGGGAGAGTCCCCATGAACAAAAATCTGACCATAAAGCTCGGGGCGATTGCCCTGCTGATTCTGCTGTTGCTGATTCCGTTGCTGATGATCGACGGCATCATCGACGACCGTCAGCAACTGCGCGACGGCGTGCTTGAAGACATCGCTCGCAGCTCCAGCTACAGCCAGCAACTGAGCGGACCGGTGATGGTGGTGCCGTATCGCAAGGTAGTGCGCACCTGGAAGACCAATGAGAAAACCAATCAGCGTTATGAAGAACTCGGCGAAGAACGCGGTCGTCTGTACTTTTTGCCGGAGCGCTTTGAGCTCGACGGACAGGTACAAACCGAACTGCGCAATCGCGGTATCTACGAGGCCCGCTTGTTCCATGCCGACAATCGCATCACCGGGCATTTCTCGTTGCCGACGCAGTTGGGCATCCAGGAGGATTTTGCCGATTACCAGTTTGATGCGCCGTTTCTGGCGGTGGGCATCAGCGACATTCGCGGCATCGAAAACGCGCTGAAACTGGAACTCGACGGCCAGCGTCTGGACTTCGTGCCCGGCACGCAAGTCGGCTGGCTCGGCGAAGGGGTGCGGGTCACGCTGCCGGCGCTGGATGCCAGCAAAGCCACGGAGCTGGCCTTCGGTTTTGATCTACGCCTGCAAGGCACCGGTTCGCTGCAGGTGCTGCCGGTGGGCAAGACCAGCCATGTCAGCCTGACGGCGAACTGGCCGCACCCGAGCTTCATCGGCAACTTCCTGCCGGGCAAACGCGAGATCGGTGATCAGGGTTTCAGCGCCGATTGGCAGACCTCGTTTTTCTCCACCAACCTGCAGGAAGCCATGAGCCGCTGCGTGATGGGCAATGACTGCGAGGCGTTCAACGGGCGCAGCTTCGGGGTGAGTTTCATCGACCCGGTGGATCAGTATCTGAAGAGCGATCGGGCGATCAAATATGCGCTGCTGTTCATTGTCCTGACGTTCGCCGGTTTCTTCCTGTTCGAAGTGCTCAAGAGCCTCGCGGTGCATCCGGTGCAATACGCGCTGGTGGGGGTGGCGCTGGCGTTCTTCTATCTGTTGTTGCTGTCGTTGTCGGAGCACATCGGCTTTGCCCTGGCGTATCTGTTGTCGGCCAGTGGCTGTGTATTGTTGATCGGGTTTTATGTCTGCCACGTGCTGCACAGCGTGCGCCATGGTTTGAGTTTTTCTGTGGGATTGGCTGCGTTGTATGGCTTGTTGTACGGGTTGTTGAACGCTGAGGATTACGCGCTGCTGATGGGCTCTCTGCTGCTGTTCGGCTTGCTCGGGGTGTTTATGGTGCTGACGCGCAAACTCGACTGGTACGGAATCGGGCAGAAGCCGGCCAGGCCGTTGGAGTTTGATGTGGGGGCGATGCAATGAGTGGGTTGTTGGGACTGCGCGAGGATCAGCGCTGGAAGGATGGGCTGGTGACACGGATTATGGCGTTGCTGCCAGTGGAATCGAGCTGGTGCCATCGCTGGCAAGCCAGCTCCCACGGGATTTGTGTTGAGCCAGAGGTCCCTGACATACCCAAACCCATTGTGGGAGCTGGCTTGCCAGCGAAGAGGCCGGAGCAGGCGCCGCCGATTTAAGGCTTGGGCTGGGTGGCGACCATGGAGGGTCGCTGGCTCACCTCAAAAAACCAGCTGGCCAGTTGCGGATTGGCGCTGCGCCAATCCAGGTCCGGGTGACGCAGGTCGAGGTAGCCCAGTGCGCACGCCACGCTGATCGCCGCCACGTCGAAATGGCTGGTCAGTTCGGCGATAGCGTCACTTTCCAGATAGGCCAGGGCGCGACGGATTTTGTCGCGCTGGGCGTCGAGCCATTCGTCCCAGTGTTTTTCCGGGGCGCGCAGCACCAGCTCGTAACGCACCATCACCGAGGCGTCCATGATCCCGTCGGCCATCGAGGCGAGGGTCAGGCGCCGCCAGCGCGCTGCGCCTTCGCGGGGAATCAGCGGGTTTCCGACGTGCTGCTGGTCGAGGTATTCGAGGATCACCCGGCTGTCATGGATGACGCTGCCGTCGGCCAGGCGCAGGGCCGGGATCTTACCCAGCGGGTTGTCGGCGTTGAGCGTAGCGTGCGGGTTGACCGGGGTGAGGACGCAGTCCTGCAGCGCGACGCGATCCTGCTGGCCGGTCTCGTGCAACAGCACCATCACTTTGCGCACGAACGGGGAGAGCGTGTTGTGAAACAGGGTCATGCTGGGGGCGGACATGGGCAAACCTCGGTGATCGTCGAAGAGCAGCAGATTAGCTGTAAGAGCTGCGGAACGCTGCGATCTTTTGATCTTGCTCCTCTTTTTAAGATCAAGATCAAAAGATCGCAGTGTTCCGCAGCTCCTACAAGGGGCTTCAGCTTCGCGGCAATAAGCCTCTTATGGCTAGAAATGCCGGGATGCCCAGGCCGAGCCAACTCAAGGCATCCCAGATGCCATCCCCCAACAATGCCGAAAACAACCCCGCCGCACTCAGCAGGGCGATCACTAGCGGGGTGCTGAAGACTTTCCAGAAATTGCTCCGACGCGGCTTCATGCAGCGGCCTCCGCCGGCAGCGGTTTTGCCGCCTTGCGCCGTACCACCCAGAGATACACGCCACTGCCGAGCACGATGATGGTCAGCACGTCGAGGGTCGCCCAGAGGATTTTCATCGGCATGCCGCCGTAGTCACCGAAGTGCAGCGGCTGCGACATGCCCATGGCGTCCATGTACCACGGGCGCTCGGCTACGGCGGTTACCTGCAAGGTGCTGGCGTCGATCAGCACCGGCGTCAGCAGGTGCGAGGTCAGGTGCGTGCCGCCCTTCATGAACACCGCGTAATGGTGTTCGCTGGAAAACCGTGTGCCGGGGAAGGCGATGAAGTCCGGATTCATCCCCGGTGCGACTTCCTGGGCGATGTCCAGCAAGCGGGTGGCGGGTGCCAGACGGGTCAGCGGCGGGGCGTCGCGGTACGGCGCGACCATGGCGTTCAACGTATCGTTGCGCCACGCGGCGATGAGCAGATCGGCGCAAGCGCTGATCACCCCGGTGACGCCGACCACCAGCGCCCAGGTCAGGGTCACGACGCCGATCAGGTTGTGCAGGTCGAGCCAGCGCAGGCGGGTGGATTTGTCCCGGCGTACGCTGCCGAAATCCAGCCGGCGCATGAACGGCAGGTACAACACCGTGCCGGAAATGACCGCCACCACAAACAGCAGTCCCATGAACGCCAGCAGCAACTTGCCCGGCAGTCCGGCAAACATGTCGACATGCAGGCGCAGGATGAACAGCATCAGGCCGCCATTGGCCGCCGGGGTTTCCACTGCCTCACCGGTGCGCGCATCGAGCATGAAGGTGTGCGAGGAATTCGGCTCGGTGCCAGCGGTTTTCGCCATGATCGTCAGCACCGCGTTCGGCTCGTCGTCCTCGAAACCGAAGTACTGCACCACGTCGCCGGGACGATGTTGTTCGGCGGCCGCGACCAGTTGCGCCAGATTCAGGTGCGGCGTGTCGGCCGGCATCTCGCGCAGTTGCGGCGCGTCACCGAGCAGGTGTTCGATCTCGTGATGGAAGATCAGCGGCAGACCGGTCAAGGCCAGCAGCAGCAAAAACACGGTGCAGATCAGGCTGCTCCAGGTGTGGATGAACGACCAGCGGCGGATTGTTTTACTTTTCATTTCATGACCTTCAAAAACACCGAAGCCGCCCACGGGGACGGCTTGGTGACAGGACCGGTTCAGCTCACGCGCTTACCACTTGTAGGTGGCGCTGGCGACGACGCTGCGCTGGTCGCCGTAGTAGCAGTAGAACCCGTCGCAGGTGGAGATGTAGTCCTTGTCGAACAGGTTGGTGGCGTTGACCGCAACCGATGCACCTTTGAGGCTGTTGTCGAGGCGGCCGAGGTCGTAATGCACCGAGGCATCGAACACGGTGTAGGCGTCCGCCTTGCCCAGCCAGGTGTTGGCCTTGTCGCCATAGGTGTTGCCGGTGTAGCGCACGCCACCGCCGATACCGAAACCGTCGAGCACGCCGCTGTGCCAGGTGTAATCGGTCCACAGCGAAGCCTGTTGGTTGGGCATCAGTTGCAGGCGATTGCCCTTGTCCACGCCTTTCTGCACTTGCGACTTGGCCAAGGTGTAGGCGGCGATGACTTTCAGGTTGTCGGTGACGTCCGAAACCGCTTCCAGCTCCAGACCCTTGACCTT
The DNA here is from genome assembly GCF_054456575.1 of Pseudomonas sp. Eth.TT006. Lineage (NCBI taxonomy): Bacteria > Pseudomonadati > Pseudomonadota > Gammaproteobacteria > Pseudomonadales > Pseudomonadaceae > Pseudomonas > Pseudomonas sp. Eth.TT006. Next base: position 687,372 of record NZ_JBTJEN010000001.1, read on the forward strand.
CACTTCACCGGCCTGACTCGCGATGGTCACGTTGTTGACGATGGTGTTGACCGAGACGTTCTTCTGGGTCAGGTCATACACCGCAGCGCTCAACAGGGTTTTGCTGCCCGGCGGCTGATACTTGATGCCCAGTTCCCACTGCTTGCCTTCGGTTGGCTTGAGCGAGCCGGTGGAGGTGGCGTCGGCACCGGTCGTCGGCTGGAAGGATTCGGCGTACGACAGGTACGGCACAAAGCCCGAATCGAACACGTAGCTCAGCGCCGCGTTGCCACTGAAAGCCTTGTCGCGTTGGGTGTTGGTGGCGTCGCCCTTGTTGATGAACTGCGTGCTGGTGTGCACCCAGTCTTCACGCCCGCCCAGGGTCAGGCGCCATTGGTCGAGCGCCATCTGGTCCTGCACGTAGAGGCCGGTCTGGTAGGTCTTCTGGTCGTAGTCATAGAAGGCCGAAGAGCGCGGCGGACGAGTGATCGGCTGGCCGTAGGTCGGGTGGTTGACGTTGATGTCCGGCGCGGTGCCGAAGATCGACGTGTAGTTGGTGTTGCTGCGCTGGTGATCCAGGCCGAGCAACAGCGTATGGCGGATGTCGCCGGTGGCGAAGTCGGCCTGGAAGTTGTTGTCCACGGCGAACTGGCTGATGTCTTCATCGGCGTTGGTCGTGCCGCGACCGACATTGCCTTGGTCGTCAACGGTGAAACCGGCAAACGATGGGTTGTAGCTGTTGACGGTGACGGTCTGGAACGACAGGTCCGACTTGGTGTAACGCAGGTTCTGCTTGAACTGCCAGACATCGTTGAGGCGATGTTCAAAGGCATAACCGAGCGCGTAGTAGGTGCGGTCGTAGTAGTCGTAGTCAGGATCGCCGAGATTCTTGTGATGGGAGATCTTGCCGAACGGCATGTCGATCCTGGTGCCCTGGATCGGGTAGAACTGGCTGGTGACCCCGGTATCGTCACGGGTGAACTGGCTCAGCAGAGTGAGTTTGGTGTCGTCGTCGATGTTCCAGGTCAGGCTCGGGGCGATGTTGTAGCGCTTGTTTTCGATGTGATCGATCTGCGTGTCGCTGTCACGTACCACGCCGCTGATGCCATAGAGAAACTGCCCGGCGTCGTCGATCTTGCCGGTGCTGGCGAAGTTGATCTGGCGGTGGTTGTCGCTGCCGTACTGCAGCTGGATTTCGCTGCGGGCCTCGGCGCTCGGGCGGCGGCTGACCATATCCAGCAAGCCGCCCGGCGGGGTCTGGCCGTACACGGAAGAGGCCGGGCCGCGCAGCAGGGCGAGGCGGTCGAGGTTCCAGGTTTCCTGTTTCGGGTTGGCGTACACGCCTTTTGGCAGCGGCAGGCCATCGAGGAATTGGGTCGGTTCGAAGCCACGCACGCGCAGCCAGTCGGCGCGGGTGTCGCTGCCGTAGCTGCTGGCGGTGATGCCCGGCATGTAGCGCACGGCGTCATCGAGGCTGTGCACGCTGCGGTCGTCCATTTGCTGGCGGGTGGCGACGGAGATTGAGCGCGGCGCCTCGACCAGCGCGGTGTCGGTCTTGCTGCCGGCAGCGGTGCGAGTGGCGGTGTAGCCTTCGACCGGGCCCCAGGCGGTTTCCAGGTTTTCCACGCCGATCACCGCGGTTTCCGGCAGCGCCAGTGTGCCTTCCGGCACCGCCACCAGGGTGTAAGTGCCGCTGCTGCTTTGTTCCAGTTGCAGACCGGTGCCTTGCAGCGCCGCGCGCAGCGCGCCGGCGGCGTCGTACTGACCGTTGACCGGCGCCGAGGTCTTACCGGCGGCCAGCGCCGGATTCAGCGACAACGCGAGGCCGCCCTGGCTGGCGATCTGGTTCAGCGTGGTCGACAACGACGCGGCCGGCAGATTGTAGGCGCGCACGCTGGACGCCTGCTCGGCGGCGAACGACGGGCTGCACAGCAGCGGGGCGCCGAGCGCAATGGCGACGGCCAACAGACTGGGGCGCAACAAGGTGTCTAGCGAACGGGACATGCGAAGGCTCCTGAATGGAAATATTTCTCAATTGCCTGTGTGCCGGACGAGAATTGAAAAGTGATAGGGCTGGAGGAAAATAATTTTGGTTGGTTGGAAGCGGCGCAGTTGGGGAGGGTGTCCAGCCTGTTTTTATCGCGCGGCTGACGGCCCCATCGCTGGCAAGCCAGCTCCCACAGGTTCAGTGCTGTTCACAGACCAGGTAATCGAAACCAATCTCTGTGGGAGCTGGCTTGCCAGCGATGGCGGCCGCTCAAGCGCCAGATCAATCAGGGCTTGGTATCAGCCTTCGCCACCGTCACCCAATACGGCGTGTGCCGCTCGATCTGCACCGGCAAGGTCGGCAGCAGGGCGCTCAAGGCCTTGTCGGTGTCGTGCAGCGGGAAGCTGCCGGTGATGCGCAGGTCAGCAACCTCCGGGGCTACGCCGAGATAGCCGCGACGGTAGCGCCCCAGTTCCTGCACCAGATCAGCCAGCCGTGCGTTATCCACCACCAGCATGCCGCGGGTCCAGGCGTCGGCGCCGGGGTTGAGCGCAGCGACGGGGTCGAGGCGGTCATTGCGGATCAGCACTTGCTGGCCTTCGCGCAGAATCTGTTCTTCAGGATGGTCTTGCGGATGCGCGGCGACCGCCGACTGCAACACGCTCAGGCGAGTGCCTTGCGCCTCGCGCTTGACCAGAAACCGCGTGCCCAACGCGCGCATGCTGCCTTCGCGGGTCTCGACGATAAACGGTCGCGCGTCGCCATGCCCGGTCTCCACCTGAATCTCGCCTTCCTGCAGGACGATCAGCCGTTGCCGGGCATCAAAGCGCACATCCACCGCGCTGTGGGTGTTGAGGTTCAGCACAGTGCCGTCGGCCAACCGCAGCGTGCGTTGCTCGCCAGTGGCGGTGCGCTGATCGGCCAGCCAGTAATCCAGCGGCAGATAACGATCACCGAACAGCAGCGCCAGACTCACCACCGCGACAATGCTCGCCAGACCACTGCCCAGCTTGCGCACGCGTCGGCGAATACCTTCGCGTGACTGCAGCAAGGCGCTGCGGGCCGGGCCGTTGGCCACGCTGAAACGCTGATCGAGCATGCCCAACTGGCGCCAGGCCCGGGCGTGTTCTTCATGAGCGGCGTGCCACTTGGCGAACTCTTCGCGCTCCAGCGGGCTGCCGGAATCCAGCGACAACTGCCAGGCAATCGCCGCGTCCAGCACCTGGGCCGAGACCGGCTTGGAGCTGGCCGGGTTCATGTCGGTTCACCGTAGAGGGCGATGTAGCACTGACGGATCCCCTGCGCCAGGTACTGCCGCACCCGCGGCACCGAGACGCCGAGTTTCGCGGCGATTTCGGCATGGCCGAGGCCGTCGAGGCGGTTATAAAGGAACGCGGCGCGGGCCTTGGTCGACAGTTTGCCGAGCAGCCGGTCGATCGCCTTGAGGTCTTCGAGGATCAGTTGCTGTTCTTCCACTGAAGGTTGTTCGCCTTCGGGTATCAGCATCAGTTCGGTGAGGTAGGCCTGCTCCAGCGCCGCGCGGCGGAAATGGTCGAACAGCAGGCCTTTGGCGATCGCCACCAGAAACGCCCGGGGTTCACGCGGCGTCAGCAGTTGATCACGGCCAAGCAGCCGCACGAAGGTGTCCTGACTCAGGTCTTCGGCGCGCTGCGGGCACGCCACGTTGCGCCGCAACCAGGCCAGCAGCCAACCGCGATGGTCGCGATACAACGCACCGACGAGTTCACTGTGAGGGCTTGGGACTGACGACACCAGACGCACCGATTGGGAAAGGTTAACCAACGAGAATTGTTCGCGATTCTCGCAGAGGTGCGAATGGTTAGCAATTGGCCACTGGTCGGGTGAAGCTGAGGT